>DASXPN010000068.1:0-15189 GCA_036493595.1 Acidimicrobiales bacterium
TTCGCCGCGTCACTCCCACGGTTTCGGACGCGGATCTCGAGCCCGTTTGGGTCGCGTGACTGGCGCAACGCGGCCAATCTGTGCGGGTGAGCCACACGACCGTTCGGGCGTTCGAACCCGACGACGAAGAGTGGGCGGAGAGCGGCTCGTCAACGCCGACCTCGGTGGACGCATGCAAGCGCGTCGGGGTGAGTTGGTTGATGCGCTTGGGTGCCCTGGTCTCGTCGCCGAGCGTGCGGGCTCGCGGGTGGGAATCCTGACGTACCGTCTCGGTGATCAGGATGCCGAGATCGTGTTTGTTGAAGCGACGACCAAGCATTCGGGCCTCGGAACAGACCTCTTGGATGCGTTCGTGGCGATGGCGGCGGGCCTTCGGGTGTGGCTCGTCACGACGAACGACAACCTTGACGCGTTGCGGTTCTATCGCGCTGTCGGACGCGGGGGTTTGCGAGTGTCGCCGAACATGTCGGTGACGTACTCCATCTTCTGGTCGACCCTTCGCGGTCAGCAGACCAACACAAGACGATCGCAGCGACTCTCGACCGGTCGTACCGACTCTTGGACGACAAGCAACGGCGAGTGTACGAACGGCTGCACGAACCGGGCGCGGCGACGGCCGCGATCAACTGGTAACCGCGCGCTCCCGCTCGCGCCCGCGGCCGATCTCGGCCCCTCCAGGTACTGGGCTCGTTCATCGGCTGGAGAATCGCGGACT
The DNA here is from genome assembly GCA_036493595.1 of Acidimicrobiales bacterium. Taxonomy (GTDB): domain Bacteria; phylum Actinomycetota; class Acidimicrobiia; order Acidimicrobiales; family JACDCH01; genus DATAES01. The sequence continues at coordinate 716 of DASXPN010000068.1, forward strand.
TGGTGGGAGCTGCTACGTGGTCCCGAATGTCGGCGTGCCGGCGTTCGCGACGGGGTCACCGGTCGGGGACGCGATGTCGGTGGGGAGGAACAGCGCGGCGACCAAGCCGATGACTCCGACCACGGCCAGTGCGATCATGGCGAAGGCGTACGAGCGATCTGGTGACGCGAAGTCGGCGATGAGGATCGTGCCGGCAATGGCGGTACCGAGCGATGACCCGAGGTTGGACACGCTGCGCGACAGCCCCGAGATCTCACCTTGTTGCTCGTCGAGGAAGCTGGACTGCACAACGTTGACGGAGGGGGTCAGCATCACTCCGACTCCGAGGCCGATGAGAAGCAGGCCGGGTGCGAACGCCCAGGGGTTGAGCGAACCCTCGACCATGGGGAGCAGGACGGCGATGCCGGCGATCGTGGTGATGAAGCCGGTGATGATCAGCGTGCGTTGTGGGTGTTTCTTGGCGAGTCGTTCCGCCGCGAGCGACGAGACCAGGATGCCCGCCGTGGCCGCGGTGAAGATCACGCCTGTCTGGATGGCGTTGTAGCCGCGTTCGACTTGGAGGAACACCGATACCACGAACGCCGATCCCAGGAGCATGAGCCATTGGACGTTCTGCGTGATGAGGCCCAGGTTGGAGGTGCGGTTCCGAAAGAGCGCGCTCGACAGCAACGGTTCCTCACCGGCGCGTTCCATGGAACGGATGTGGGAGAAGAACCAGACGAGCGCGAGGGCGCCCACCGCAACGAGGGCGAGCATGAGCAGGGCGTTGTTGTCGGCTTGGAGGATTCCCATCACGACGAGGACCAGGCCGGCGGCAGAAAGGATCGCTCCACCGGTGTCGAACGGGCGGGTCGGGTCCGCCGGGACAGGATCGTCGATGCGGCGGCTGAGGAAGACGATGACGGCGACGATCAAGGTTTGGAAGACGAAGGCTGCTCGCCAGCTGATGGCCGCGGTGATGAGTCCGCCGAGCAACGGGCCCGCCGCGGCGCCGACTCCACCCATGCCGCTGATCACACCGAATGCCCGGGCACGGGAGGTGAGATCGTGAAAGAGCATCGTCGTGAGGATGTAGACGGGCGGGATCAACAGGGCCGTACCCACGCCTTGGAGGATGGAGTAGCCGGCGATCAGCGTGGCGAGATTCGGTGAGGCCGCACTCAGCAGCGCGCCGGCTCCGTAGATCACCAACCCGAGAGTCAGGCACCGCGTCCGTCCCCATCGGTCGGTCAGCTTCCCGCCTGGGATCATGAGGGCGGCCATCACCAACAGGAAGACCGTGATGGCCGTCTGAACGCCGTGCACGGTCGTGTGCAGGTCGTGGCTGATGTCGGTGATCATCACGTTCATGTTCGAGCCGGCGAAGCTGCAGATGAACTGCGCCATGGCCAGCGGGATGAGCACCTGCCGCAGCGCGCCGGCTGACGCGTTCACTGCGAGTCGTTCGGTCACGTTCGATGACCGCCGGCCAGTTGTGCCCCCGACCCCTTCGGGTGGTCGAGCTGGCGGTCGAGTCCGATGGCGGCCGCGATCAGGGCGAGATGGGTGAATGCCTGTGGAAAGTTCCCCACTTGCCGGCCGGCAGGATCGATCTCCTCGGAGTACAACCCGAGATGGTTCCCGTAGGTGAGCATCTTCGAGAACGTCAGGCGGGCGTCGTCGAGGCGTCCGGAGCGCGCGAGCGCATTGACGTAGAAGAACGTGCACAACGAGAACGTGCCTTCCTCTCCCGGGAGGCCATCTGGTGACGCGTTCGGGTCGTACCGGTAGACGAGGCTGTCGGAGACGAGTGTCTTCGCCATTGCAGACAGCGTCGACTGCCACCGCTTGTCGTTGGGCACGATGAAGCCCACGAGGGGCATCAGCACGAGCGACGCATCGAGCACGTCACCACCCTCGTACTGTACGAAGGCGCCGAGCTCGTCGTTCCAGCCCTTCGTCATGATCTGCGCGTGAATGTGGTCGCGCTCGGCGCGCCAACGAATCAGGTCGGCGGGTCGGCCCCGGTTTTCCGCCATGCGGATCGCGCGGTCGAACGCCACCCACGACATGAGCTGGCCGTACACGAACCTCTGACGCCCGCCGCGTGTCTCCCAGATGCCCTCGTCCGGATCGTGCCAGTGCTCGCAGAGCCAGTCGATCATGCTCACGATGTGCTTCCAGCCCTCGTTGCCGACCCCCCATTCGCCGAGCGCGCCGCTGTCGAGCACGTGGATCGAGTTCATCGCCTCGCCGTAGATGTCGAGCTGCAGTTGGTCGGACGCGCCGTTGCCGATCCGAACCGGACGCGAGCCCATGTAGCCGTCGAAGTGGTCGAGTGTCTCCTCGGTGAGGTCGGAACTGCCGTCGATCCGGTACATGATCTTCAGCGGGCCCGAGCCGATTCCCGCCTGCTCCTCGATGCGCGCACGCAACCATTCACCGAAGGCGAAAGCCTCCTCGGTGTACCCCAATCCGAGCAGCGCGGCCACCGAAAACGATCCGTCACGCACCCAGGTGTAGCGGTAGTCCCAGTTGCGCGAACCTCCCACCTGTTCCGGCAGTCCGGCGGTCGGTGCGGCGACGAGGCCGCCCGAAGGCGCGTAGGTCATCAGCTTCAGCGTGATTGCGGAACGTTCGACGGCCTCGCGCCAGCGGCCCCGGTAGGTGCACTGTGCGAGCCACCGTTGCCAGTACGCCTCGGTATCGAGGTACATCTGCATGATCTGGCCGTCGCCGAGTTGGATCGGCGTCGTCGACGCGCCCGATTCGAGCACCATCCCGCCGACGTCTCCGGCGCGGACCGTGAATCTCGATTGGACGTCGTTGCCGTGCGGCTCGAGCGGCGACAGGCTGGCCAGCTTCAACCGCTCGTGACCGCACTCGAAGACGGCAGTCGTGCCGTCGACGTGCAGTTGGTGGGTTTGCCGTCCGTAGTCGAACCTCGGCTCGACGCTCGCTTCGAACTCCACTTCGCCGCGAACGCCCCGAACAACGCGCACGATGCGGCGCCGGTCCGACGCCACCTTGGCGTTGTCGATCGGCATGAAGTCGAGCACCTCGGCGATGCCCGCGTCGGACAGATACCGAGTCACCAAGATCGCGGTGTCGGGCATGTACATCTGCTTGGCAACGCCCCCGGTCGGATCGACGGGCGCCAACGCGAACCGGCCCCCTCGACTGTCGTCCAGCAGCGACGCGAACACACTCGGGGAGTCGAAACGCGGGCAGCAGAACCAGTCGATCGTGCCATCGGTAGCGACGAGCGCGGCCGTCTGCAGATCACCGATCAAACCGTGGTCACCAATCGCGGGGTAGCCCATAGCGATCCTCCTCACCCGTCCCGCGTAACGCTACGAAGCCACGCGAACGAGGTCGTCACCCACATCGGGTGACCCCAACCGGGGATCCCAGGGTCAGTGGTTTGCCGGGCTCGGTAATGGGCAGGAGCCGCGTATGGCCACGGCATCCCCTTCTGGCGCTTCGGTACCGACGCGGTCCATGGAGTTCGATGCTCGTCTCGATGACCTGCCGAAGCACTTCGCCGTCGACGGGGACATCGTCATGAGCCACGTATTGGCGGTGCTGTCGGCGGTGTTCCCCGACGGCGAGGACTACTTCGTTCGCTCCGTCGCCGCGGCACGAAATCAGATCGACGATCCGCGGCTTTTCAACGACGTCGAGGGGTTCATCGGTCAGGAGAACATGCACGGACGCGAGCACCGTTTGCTCAACGAACGATTGGCGGATCTCGGTTATCCGACGCACGCGATCGGCGCGTACGTGCGGTGGCTCTTCCGCTCCCGTGAGCGGTTACGAAATGAACGACTTCATCTCGCGTTCACTGCCGCGCTCGAGCACTACACGGCAACACTGGCTGAGACGCTGCTCACGGATCCCGATGCGCGCGCCGAGATCGAGCACGACGGCGTGCGCGCGCTGCTGCTGTGGCACGCGCTCGAGGAGTCCGAACACAAGTCGGTCGCCTTTGACGTGTACCAGCATGCCGGCGGCACTGAACGCATGCGTCTGGCGACGATGTGGCTCACTCATCTGACCTTCGTGCTCGAGACGTCGATGTGGACCGCGATCTCGCTCGCCATGGACCCGGTGGCGCGACGGCATCCTCTGCGCGTGCTGCGGAGCGTGTCGCGGCTGCGAATGTCGCCATTCGCTCGTCCGCGCGCGGTACGCCAGCTGTTCCAGTACAACCACCGCGGGTTTCACCCCGACGACCGCGACACCACGGAATTGATTGCGACGTGGCGAACGAAGCTATTCGGCTCCGATGGTGACCTCGTCGACGTGCTCGCAAGCTGACATCACGGCGAGCTACGAGTTACGACGCGAAGTCGGGTGTGGCGGACCGAACTGATTCGCTGCGGCCCTTCGGTTCCTCCCACTCCTCCTGTCGACCGAGCGCGGTCAAGTCGAGGAAGTAATACGAGCCGCCGGACGACTCGAGGCCGCGCGCATATTGGGAATACGTGTGAAAGATGCGGCCGTCGACTTGAAGGAGGCAGCTACGTCCGGGCATGTCGTAGGGCTGCTCGGCGGTCTTCATGCTCTCTTGGCCCATGGCCGCGTACTCGTCGAGGGTGCGGTAGTTGTAGCGATCGAAGCCTCGTGCCGCGTCGATCGTGACGCCGAAGTCGTAGTTGAAGTCGGAGTCGCCGGACGAGTACCACGGCAGCTCCCAGCCGTGCTTCGACTTCCATCGTTCGAGCTTCTCGAGCGGGGCCCGCGACACGAGCGCGTACGACGTGTCACGCGTGTGGAGGTGATCGACAAAGCCGGGCGACACCTCGTCGGTACCGGCAGTGCAGCTCGGGCAGCCTTCGTCCCATTCCGGATGGAACATGAAGTGGTAGATGATCAGCTGCGCACGGTCCTCGAATATGTCGATCAGGTGCACCTTGCCGTTGGGTCCGTCGAAGACGTAGTCCTTCTCGATCTCGACCATCGGCAGCTCGCGACGCTGCACGTTCATCTCATCGCGTCGCTTGGTCAGCTCCTTCTCCTTCTCGAGGAGCTGCGTGCGGGCGGCGATCCACTCGTCTCGGGTACCGATCTTGGGCAGGCTCATTTCGGCGCCCTCCTTCCTTCCCGATTCTGACGAGGCAGACGGCCAGGACTCATCGCGCGCAGCTGCTCCGAAGGCAGTTCTCCCTACCGGCGCCAGAGCGCTTCTTGCGCGATGGTCGCCACCAACATCCCGGTGGAATCGTAGAAGGCGCCGAGCACGAGACCGCGCGAGTCGTTGTTGTTGAGCGACGTGGTCTGGTACTGGTGCCACTCCTCCGCATGGAATGGTCGGTGGAACCAGATCGAGTGGTCGAGGCTCGCGGCCATCCCGGCGTCGAGGACGAGCGGCGTGTCGGGCGGGCGAGCCGCGGCCATGAGCGCGATGTCGGACATGTAGGTCAGCGCGCACGCTCGCGTGACCGGGTCGTCCTCGATCGCGCCGCGGCTGCGGATCCAGTACGGAGGTCCGCTGAAGAATCCACGGCTGTTCTTCGGAGCGCGGATGTCGAACCGGTTGGCGAGCTCCCCCGGGACCAGCAGGTCGGTCGTGTCGTCGAGCCCGAACATGGCCGGCGCGGGCGGGTGCGAGTCAGCCCCCGGCTCGGGACGGTGGAACGAGCCGAGCATCTCGAGGATGACCGACCCTCGCTGCGTGGCCGTGACCCGACGGGTGTCGAAGGAGCGCCCGTCTCGGGTGCGTTCGACGTAGAACTCGACGTCGACGTCGGGCTGCCCGCCGCGCACGAAGTAGAGGTGCAGTGACTGCGGCAGCTTGTCGTCGATGACGGTGCTGCAGGCGGCGCCGAGCGCCTGCGCGGCGATCAACCCGCCGAAGAGCCGCCCGCCCGCACCCTCCGGCCCAACGGCGACGAACCTGTCGCCGTCCCTGTCGAACCGGAGCAACCGCGAGATCCAGCTCGCGCCCTGCGGATCGTTGCGTTCCTCGATGGGCTCGTCGACGGCCGGCACGGGTCGAGAGTCTGCCCGCACTTGGCGAGAGTCCTTGCCAAGGACCGCTGCCAGCCGGCTAATCGAGGGCGAGGGCGGCGGCGCCGAGGAGGAGCCGTTCGGCGACGGTCGGGTCGCCGGACACAACCGCGCCGGCGCTCACCTGGTTCTCGCGGGCGCCGACGATGCGGCAGAACTGCACCGCATCCACGACGATCAGCGTCTGCGCCTTGCGCGAGACGTCGCCACCGTCGAGGCCGATATCCCATGTGCCGCCCGCGGAACCGGTCAGCACGAGCCGCGCCGTGCCAGCGTGCGTTTGTCCGGCGCGGGCGATGCCGCCCGGCAGAAGCGTGGTGACGAGGCCGACCATGCGTGCGAGTCGTTCCGGGTCCGGCGTGGCGAGCGGACGCGCCGTCGCCCGCCGAATGTCTTCGTCGTGGATCCACATCTCGAACGCGCGCACGACCAACATGTCATCGAGCGGAAGCACAACTCCGTAGAACGAGGTTGGCGTCGCAGGGTCGAGTTCGGTCACCTGCGCAATTGATGCCGTCACGGATTCGAACCACTCTCGGTGGGTCTCGACAGGTGTGCGGCCGCGTTGCCTGAGCGCGATGGGTTGTGTCGAAGAGACGTGATCCCGCTCGTCGATCTCGCCATCGAGCGCGGCACCGAAGGCTTGCTCGACACCGATCAGATGGCCGACCAGCCCCTGCACGTCCAGATCGCGCAGCGCGGGGTGTGACCACTCGGCTGGCGCGAGGTCGCCCAGCAGGTCGTCGAGTCGAGTGACCGCGCGCCTGAACGCTTCGACACCCGTGATCCATTGCGGTGCGTCAACTGCCCGCCCGGGGGACCGGGCGTCCGCCGCCGCCGCGAGTACTCGCTGGCGTAGAGCGAAAGACGGATCGATCGCGTCGCCCTCCGCGAGTGCAAAGCGCAACTCGAGTCGTGGGTCGTCGCTCATACGAGCTCCTCGCGTGCTGGCCCGAGCAGGTTCGCGAGCCTCGATTGCGCCAGACGAAGTCGTGACTTCGCAGTGCCTTCAGGAATGGCGAGAATCGTCGCGACCTCTCGATAGGTGTGATGGTGGAAGAACGCGAGCTCGACTGCCGCGCGTTGCTCGTCGGGAAGGGAAGCGATCGCCTGACGCACCGTCGACGCGATCGACGCCGCCTCGAGCGGGTCCGACGCGATCGGCGCGTCCGCGCCGACGTCCGAACATTGAGCTTCTCGCGCGCGACGCCGAGCGTCGCTGCGGATGACATCGACAGCTCGCCGGTAGGCCAGCATCCCGAGGTACACGCGCAATGACCCGCGGGAGGCGTCGAAGCGCTCTGGCGAAGTCCACATTGCGGTGAAAACGTCCTGAGCAATCTCCTCGGCGAGCGCAGTGCTGCGAGTTACGCGCCGGGCGACGCCGAGAACGAATCCGGAATAACGGTCAAACAACTCAGCGAGGGCGTCGTCATCTCCCGCCCGCAACCTCGCGACGAGCACGTCATCATCCACCACCGCGCGCACATTACCGAGGGGACGAGGCGCGAGGGCGACCAACACCATGACTTCTTCGACACCACAGTGCCGGTGGATCACATCGATCTCGGTGGGCGTACCAGCGCCTCCTGGGTGACGCTCACGACGAGCCGGCCGTCCCGAGTCCAGACGGAACCGCGGGCGACTCCGCGCGCGCCGCCGGCCGCCACTGTCTCGAGTTCATAGAACAGCCACTCGTCGGCCCGAACGCTGCGGTGGAACCAGACGCAATGGTCGAGGCTGGCGGACATCGAACTCGGTCCCTCCTGGCCGACCCGACGGCGAACCGCGCGGGTGGGTCCCATGTCGGAGAGATACGTGATGGCGCAGGCGTGCACGACCGGGTCGTCGGGGAGACGGTCCATCGCGCGCATCCACACCGCGCGAGCGGCACGGGATGACGGCGGCGGATCGACCGCTCGCGTGTCGACCGGTCTGTTGCCGGATCGCCACGCCGGCCGCGCTTCGCGCGGAAGGTCATCAGGCGATTGGTCGCGCGACACCCATGCGGGGAAGGGCAGTTCGAAGTCGCCGCCCGGCTCTTCCTTGTGGAACGAGGCGTCGAGATTGAGGATCGCTTCACCATCCTGGAGGCACACGACCCTGCGAGTCGTGAACGACGTGCCGTCTCGAATGCGATCGACGACGCAGGTGATCGGAGTGCCGTAGCGGCCGGGTCGGAGGAAATACGCGTGGAGCGAATGCACGCGTTGTTCGGGTTGAACCGTGACCGTTGCGGCGGCAGCGCGCAGCGCAAGGCTGGCGACCTGCCCGCCGAAGATCCGACCGCCTTCGTTGCCGGGGTTCGTGGTGCGAAAGATGTCGCGGTCGATCCGCTCCAGCTCGAGAATGCGAAGCAGACCGTCGACCGGTCGATCGTCAGTCACGGCGGCACGTTAGGTTGCGCGGATGACCAGGACCCTCGACGGGCGCGGCTGAGCGCGTGCCCGCGCTGGCAAGGAGAGGCCAGTGAGCGTGGTCGTCATCACTGGATGCAGCACCGGCATCGGCCGGGCCGCAGCGCTCGCTTTCGCACGCCGCGGTGACCGCGTCTACGCCACCATGCGCGCTCCCGAACGCGGTACCGAGCTGCAGCAGTTGATCGACGACGAGAATCTCGACGCCGACATCCTGCGACTCGACGTCACCGACGATGTATCGGTGCGCAAAGCCGTCTCCGAAGTCGCCGACCGTGACGCGCGCATTGATGTCGTAGTGAACAACGCAGGCATCGGCCCTTTTGCCCCGGTCGAACGCACTGACGATGACCACTGGCTCACCACGCTCGACACCAACCTGCTCGGCGCAGTGCGTGTGGCACGCGCCTCGCTGCCCGTCATGCGCGCTCAAGGCGTCGGCACCATCGTCAACATGAGCTCGCTCGCCGGACGTTTCGCGGCTGCGCCGACCCAAGGCGCCTACGCAGCATCGAAGCATGCGCTGTGCGCTTTCACCGACTCACTCGTCGCCGAGTGCGCGGCGTTCGGCATCAACACCTTCTGCATCGAACCCGGCTTCTTCGCCACCGCGATCATGGACAAGGAAGTTGTCGCCGAACTCGAGGATGACGACCCGTACAAGCCGATGTCCGATGCGGTTCAGGATTTCTTCCGTGCGAGTGTCTCCGCCGCGCCATCGCCTGATGCGGTCGTCGACCTCATCATGGCTGCCGCCAGCGGCACACTCGACGGCGGGGTGCACTATCCGATCGGTGTCGCCGGCCTGGAGCCAACCGCCAACGCATCGCGTACGTCCTGAGTGATCGCACGCGTTGCCCACGCGGGGCCGCGGTTGAAGGTCGAGTTTCCGCCTCTAGTCTCGACGCATGCCGGATTCTCTGCGCTCGGCGCTTCGGCGCGGTCTCGCTCGGCCGACACTGTGGCTGATCGTGGCCGCACTCGTCACCATTGCTGGTTCCATCACGATTCTCGCGGTGACGACCGATGATGTCAGAGAGCACAACGGTCTGTATTCGACGGACCCGGCGCACCTGCGGCTCTTCACGGATCACCGCGCCCAGTGGGTCATCGATGCCGCCCGCTTCGTGACGCAGGCCGGCACGGCACCGCTGCTCATTGTGTTGTCTGTCGTCGCCGCCGCGATTCTGTGGTGGCGCGGCGCGCCGCTGCTCATCGCGGCGACGCCGGCGGTGGCGCTCGGAGTCGCGGCGACCGCGACGGCGATCGGCAAGCAGGTCCTCAACCGCCCTCGGCCGCCGGTCGCGCTTCGACTCGTCACCGAAACCGAGCCGTCGTTCCCGTCCGGTCACGCGACCGACAGCACCGCCTTGTTCGTAGCCATCGCCCTTGTACTTGCCGTGTTCGTGTTCCACCGCGTCGCGGTCCGCGTCCTCATCGTGGCGGCCGGGTTCGCCACGGCGGCCGCGGTCGGAGTCAGCCGGCTTGTACTCGGGGTGCACTGGCCCACCGACGTGCTCGCGGGGTGGGCGCTCGGCACGGTGGTCGCGTTGTTCTTCGTGTTGGTGGCTGCGTCGATGTCGCCGGAGTTCGGAACGCCGAGACATTTGGGCACCGTGTCATCGAGACGGTGACAGACACCCCGGCGATGCGACCTCACGAGGATGCGTTGTCGGCTGTGCGATCGGCACGTCGCCGGTTGGCCGACGCCGGGCCCGGGTTCACGAGGACAGAGGGTGACTTCGAGCGCGTGTCGATTCCTCAACAGGACGGTGACGCGCTTCGTGATCTGCTCGTCGCCGAGCACGCTCGGGTCGTGATCGAGATCGGGCTCGCCTACGGCAGTTCGGCGCTGGCCATCGGCGAAGCACTTCTGGCCGGAGGGCAGCCAGGGACGAAGCACTTGATCATCGACGCGTACCAGCACACGTTCGAGAACGTGGGTTGGGATGCGATTGTCGGTGCAGGGTTGGCCGATCGTTGCACGCTGCTGACCGAGCGGTCCCAGGTCGCGCTCCCGCGGCTCGTGACCGACGAGTTCAGTGCCGAAGCCGCGTTCGTCGACGGAAGCCACATCTTCCACAACGTCTTCGTTGACCTCCATTACCTGCGGGAGATCGTGCGTCCCGGCGGCCTGATCGTCCTCGACGACTGCGACTGGCCGTCGGTCGCAACGGCGGTGCGCTATTTCGAGCTCAACACGGGCTGGCAGCCCGAAACGATCGATCGACCCACGCGGCTGCGCGCCTACCGATTACCCGATCCGCGTGTCGAACCCGCCTTCGAGAGTTTCAGACCCTTCGACATCGGTACGACGTTCTGAAGTCGCGGTCAGGACCACTCAATACGAACCTGTGTCCGTTCGATGTTCCGCGGCGCGCGGTCCGAACGGAGCGGCGTCGAGCCACGCGCCGGCGGCAATGCCGCGCTGCGCCAGCGCGGCGTTGACGCGCCGTCGTACCCGAACTCGCCACGCGTTCGCGCGCATGTGCTCGAGCGCGGAGGTGGACGCCTCCCGGTTGTAGAGCGCGGCCTCGCGGCGCGTCACCGCGAAGCGGTCCACCGCGGTGTCGTCCCCGTCGAGCGCGGCCTTGATGGCCCGAGCGGCGACGAGCGCGTCGGGGATACCGGAGTTCAAGCCGCGCGCGCCGAACGGTGCGAACAGGTGAGCCGCTTCGCCGACGAGGCACACGCGGCGGTGTTCGTCCGTGAACCGTTGCGCTACTACCTGACGGAAGCGGTACGTCGACACCCACGTGATGCGATCGACGTAGTGCTCGGGTAGCACGCGCGCGACCCAACGTCTCACGCCCTCCTCGTCGTTGAAGCGGGCCGGATCGTCGTTCGCCCGTAGCTGGAGGTCGGCGCGGATGCCGCCGGCGAACGGCACCAGCAACACGTTGCGGCCGTCTGCCGCAGGGTGGTCGTAGTAGTAGACGCGCTCCGCCAACATCGGTCGCGCGGGGTCTTCGGCGACATCGACGATCACGAAAGCGTCCTCGGTTCTCGGGCCTTCGAGTTCGATCCCGAGCGCAGCCCGTACTGCCGACCGACCGCCGTCGGCCGCGATCACGTAGTCCGCGCGCCACTCGCTACCAGTCGACGTCCGCACCACGACGCCGTCGCTTGACGGCGCACATCCGGTGATCGCGTGTCCCCATGCGAACTCGACGCCGGCTTGCTTGCTGGCGTCGAGCAGCATCCGCTCGATCTCGACCTGCGAGAGGTTCGTGGAATGCGGGAGGCGGCCGGGATCGGGAGGGGGATACGTCCGCTCGTACACCAGGTGCTCACCGACGTAGGTCTTCTTCGTCGTCCACACGAGCCCGTTGCCGGCGATCTCCCAACCGAGACCTTCGCTGATCGACTCGAGATGTTCGAGCGACTCGCGATGCAGGAAGATGGCGCGGCTTCCCGGACGTTCGCGGTCCTCCGGCTCGGCCTCGATCACGATCGCCGGCAAGCCCTGCGCGCGCAGCGCCAGCGCAGCCGTGAGTCCGACTGGCCCGGCGCCCACGATGATGACCGGCTGCACCGCTTCGGCAACCTAATCGCGGCAGCGCACGGGCTGGCACGACGCGAGAAGATGGCGGCGTGGCAGACGTGACGTACAACGCGGCGGTGTGGTTGGTCGACCGTCACGTCACGGTCGGAGACGGCGATCGAGTGGCGATCCAGTACGGGGACGTGCAGCTCACGTACTCGGCGTTGCAGCGCCAGGTCTGGCGGGCGCAGCACGCACTCGCGGAGTTGGGCGTGCGCCGAACCGAACGCGTCGTACTCGTGTTGGACGATGAGCCCGCATGGGTCGCATGGTTCCTCGGTGCGTTGCGGTCCGGCATCGTGCCGGTGCCGCTGTCGACGATGCTGACGAAGGCTGAGCTCGAACCGGTCATCGTCGACTCCGTCGCGCATACCGTCGTCGCGTCGGCGCGGCATGCGGACAAGGCGGGCGCCTCCGTCGTGATCGACGGGGACGACTGGGGTGGCTTCCACGACGGGGGCGAAGCCGCGGTCGCGCCGACGACCGCAGACTCGCCCGCCTTCTGGCTGTACTCGTCGGGCACCACCGGCCGGCCGAAGGGTGTGATGCATCGCCACGGCGCACCCGAGGCGACGGCCCGCACCATGGGCGAGACCGTGTTGCACATCGTCCGCGACGATCGGTTCCTCGCCGTGCCCAAGCTGTTCTTCGCGTACGGACTCGGCACCTCGATGACGTTCCCATTCGCCGTCGGGGGCACTGCGATCCTGAACCCCGAGCCGTCTTCGGTCGCCGGTGTCGCCGAGCTCGCGGTTGCCTATCGCCCCACCGTGCTCGCAGTGTCGCCCGGCTTCGTTGCCGCCATGCTCGACGCGAACCTGGCGCCCGACACGCTTGCGTCCGTGCGCGTCGCCACCTCTGCCGGCGAGGCGCTCCCGGCCGACCTGCACCGCCGCTTCACCGAGCGTTTCGGTGTCCCATTGCTCGATGTGCTCGGCAGTACCGAAGCGCTGCACTGCTTCGTCGGCAACCACGAGGGCCGCGAGCGGCCGGGGACGAGCGGCGAGGCCATCGCCGGTTACGAGCTGAAGCTCCTCGACGAGAACGGCGTCGAGGTGACCGAGCCTGACACGCCCGGCTTCCTGCACGTGAGGGGAGCGTCGGTCGCGACCGGCTACTGGAGTCGTTTCGAGGCGACGCAGGCTGCCTTCCGCGGCGACTGGCTGAAGACGGGCGACGTCTACACGCGCTCCGCGGACGCCTACTGGACGTTCCTCGGGCGCAACAGCGACATGATCAAGGCTGGCGGTATCTGGGTGTCGCCCGCCGAAGTGGAGGCCGTGCTCGTCGAGCATCCGGACGTGCTCGAAGCAGCAGTGGTCGGGCCGCGCGATGAACAAGGACTCGAACAGGTCGTCGCCGTCGTCGTGCCGCGCGCCGGACGCGAGATCGACGCGGCCGCGCTCGAAGCGCACTGCCGAGAGCGGATGGCGGCGTTCAAGCGACCGCGCCAGGTCGTCGTCGTCGAGACGCTGCCGAAGACGACGACGGGCAAGATCCGCCGCTTCGCGTTGCGTGACGCCTTCGCGGCCGGGGAGCTGTGACGATCGAGCGCGAGCTCGTCATCGGACGCACGCCCCTCTCACCACTCGTCTTCTTGCACGACGGCCTCGGTTCGCTCGGTCTCTGGCGCGACTTCCCAGGTCGTGTCGCCGACGCGCTCGGTGGACGGACGTCCCTCGTCTTCTCGCGCCGCGGCTACGGGCGGTCGGCTCCTGTTTCGTTGCCTCGCCCGATCACCTATATGCACGACGAGGCGTTCGACGCGCTCCCGGCCTTGCTGCACGACCACGGCATCGATCGCCCCGTGCTGATCGGCCACAGCGACGGCGCGTCGATCGCGATCCTGTACGCGGGCGCAGGACTTGCGGTCGACTCGCTCGTACTGCTGTCGCCCCACGTGTTCGTCGAACGGCGTTCGATCGAGGGCATCGAAGCAGCGGCGGTTGCCTACGACACCGGTGACCTTCGCGATCGCCTCGCGCGCCACCACTCGAACGTCGACGTCGCATTCCGAGGATGGAATGACGTGTGGTCGTCGCCTGAGTTCGCGGCGTGGGACATCACGTCGTCGTTGCCGTCGATCACGTGTCCGACCTTGGTGATCCAGGAGGAAGGCGACGCGTACGGCACGCTCGCGCAGCTCGACGCCATCGAGTCGGGCGCGGGCGGACCGGTCAGTCGCCTTGTCCTGCCCGGCGCCGGCCACAGCCCGCATGTGGATTGGCCGGACGAGGTGATCGACGCCATCGTTCGCCACCTGTCCTGACCCCGACGCGTGTGCACGTCGTCGCGGGGGGCGCCGGCGTTCTGGGTCGGCTCAGCCTCGTGGCCCGTCGCTCCGTCGACCCAGAAGCCACCGTCCCGTCCCCGTTTCCGCACATTGTCGACTGAACCACCGCTCGACGTCGTTTGACGTTGCTCAGTCGACAATGTGCGCGGGGGGAGAGTGTGCGCGGCGAGAGAGCGTGTGCGCGCGGGCGGGAGCGGCGCGGGCGGGAGCGGCGCGGGCGGGAGCGGCG
>DASXPN010000069.1:0-20334 GCA_036493595.1 Acidimicrobiales bacterium
CGGATGTCCATGAGCACGACGTCGGGTTGCAGTTCTCGTGTGCGGGCAATCGCACCGTCACCGTCCCCCGCCTCGCCCACTACCTCGATGTCGGCCTCGGCCGAGAGCAGCGCTCGCAAACCGGCGCGCACGAGCGCCTGATCATCGACGAGCACGACGCGGATCACGTCAGCTCTCCACCGGTAGCTCGGCATGCACGGCGAACCCGTGTCGCGCGCGCGGCCCCGCCGTGAGCGTGCCTCCGACCGACGTGGCCCGCTCGCGCATTCCCGCGATGCCGTTGCCGCCACTCGGCAGATCCGGATGGTGGGACCGCGCACCAGTGCCTTCATCGAGCACGTCGAGACAGAGCGTGTGGTCTCGGTGGGTGATCCGCACCAGCGCGTCGGGGCGATCGGCGTGGCGGGCGACGTTGGTGAGCGACTCCTGCACGATGCGATACGCGGCGAGGTCCACGTTGAAGGGAAGATCGTGGACGTCGCCTTCGACGTCGAGGCGCACATCGGCTCGATCGCCGGCATCGCAGTCGGGACCTTCCTCGGATGGTCACTGTTCGGCGTCGCATCGACCGCCGCAGGGTTCACCATCCCAGTCGCGCGGCTCGGCATCGTGGCCGTCATCGGGACCGTCGCCGGGATCGTCGCGGCACGACGTCCGTCGAAGCGTGCGGCTCGGCTGGCGATCCTCGACGCGATCGCCACCCAGTGACAGCGCAGCAGTCCGGTTCGGAGTGTCGCCCGGCTCATCGTGAGAACGTGCCGCTCATCGGGGGAGTGTCGCCGACCCGAGCAGCGCAGCCGTTCCGGCTGCGAGCTCAGCGACGATCTGACCTGCGGGCCGCGCCTGTCGAGCCCCACCGACACCTTGGCCGGCATAGAGCGCCATGGCGGTGACGGTGCCGCTCGTGCCCAGTTCCGGCGGCTCCGGCGAGAACCGACCGATCGGTCGCGGACCGTAGGGAGTCCGGATGGATGCGACCTCGTCGCCAGCGAACGCGGTGGCGGCGTCGACGCAACTACGCAGCACGCGGTGGGGAGCGTTGCGCCAGCCGACACCGAATGCCTCGGTGAGGACCGTGTCGGTTCCGTCCGCGGCGAGGAGCGCGGCGACATAGTCAGGGTGCGCGCCCGACTCGACCGCGGTCACGAACAGCGTGCCCACCCGTGCACCGGACGCGCCCGCGGCGAGTACCGCCGCGAACACGCGGGCCGTGGCGATCCCTCCGGCCGCCACCACTGGCACGTCGACGCGATCGAGCACGGCATCGAGCGTCGGGAGCAAACCAACCGTGCCGCGGACGTGGCCGCCCGCCTCGATGCCCTGCGCCACGACGAGGTCGCAGCCGGCGTCGATGGCCCTGGCCGCTTCGTCGGCCGAGCCGACCTGCCAACCGACCCGTGCCCCACCCGCTGACGCGCGTCGCACCAGCGCGGCGTCAGGTTCGCCGTAGAAGAATTCGATGTAGCGGCAGTGCATGGCCGCGGCCTCGACGGCCTCGGCGGCCACGAACGGAATGAGGAAGTTGATACCGAAGCTTCCGGTGGTGGATGCCGCGATGGCGTCGAGCTCGGCCGCGACTTGTTCCGGCGTTGCGCCATGCGGTGCAACCATGCCGAGCCCACCGGCCTCCGCGACTGCGGCCGCCAGCTCGACCGTGGACACGCCGCCCATTCCCGCTTGCTGTATCGGTAGGCGGCAGCCGACGAGCTCGGTGAATCCGGTCGGCTCGAGCAGCATCGTCACCGACCCAGTCTGCCTTCAACCCCTCTCAGGCTCCGCGGGCGGACGACGAAGACAGCCAGCTAGGTTCACGCGCCGATGGCGTCGCTCGACAACGAGACCGTGATCCCCGACGAGCTCGTCGCCCGGTTCCGGCAGCAGGGTTACGTCGTGGTGCCAGGGCTGTTGTCGTTCGAGGAACTCGACCACTACGGCGCGCTGGTGACCGAGGCGGTGCGCTATCGGACGGCGGGAAACACCGTGCCCCTCGCGGACAAGAGCCGGTACCAGCAGTCGTTCCTGCAGTGCATGAACCTGTGGGAGGACTTCCCTGACATCCGTGCGCTCACGTTCCACCAGACACTCGGGCGGGCCGCGGCGGAGCTGCTCGGCGTGGACGCGGTGCGGCTGTGGCACGACCAGGCGCTCTACAAGGAGGCGGGCGGGCGGGCCACCGACCCGCATCAGGACCATCCGTACTGGCCGGTCAAGGAGACGGCGTCGGTCACGGCCTGGATTCCGTTCTCGGGCTCGACGGTGGAGTCGGGAGCGATGGGCTATCTGCCGGGCTCGCACACGGTCGGGCTGCGCAAGTTCGTGAACATCTTCTTCGGTGAGCCGCACGACATCTTGAGCGACCCCGAAGTGACGGACATCGAGCCGGTCTACGTCGAGGTCCCGAAGGGATCGGTCGCATTCCATCACGGCCTCACGGTCCACCTCGCCGGGCCGAACACGACCACGCAGGATCGCGCCGTGCACACGATCATCTACCTCCCTGCCGCCAGCACGCGCGGGTATCCGTTCCCACACTTCGCGGTCGACCGTTCGGGGATCGAGGTCGGTGAAGTGATCGATGGCGACGTCACTCCGATCGTGTGGCCCCGCCCTCACGGTGATCTACCGGAGCGGCCGGCAGTGGGATTCGCCCTCCCCCCGGGAATCGCGAACACAGGCGCCCTCCCCGAGGACTGACTCGCCCCACCCGTGTACGCCGCCGCAGACGCGGGCACTCCTGTCACACATGCATGAGGTGGTCGTGCTCGCCGTCAAGGCCCTCGATGGCGGCCTGTTGGTGACGGCCTTCGCGTTGATCGGCGAGATGGCGGTACCCAAACGGTTTGCGGGGTTGTTCTCCGCGGCGCCGTCGGTCGCGCTGGCGAACCTTGCGGTCGTCGTTGTCGCGTCGGGTGCGCCCGAGGCACAGCGCCAGAGCACAGGAATGATCGTGGGCGCGGTCGCGATGGTGGTCGCGTGTGCCGCGGGAATTCTTCTGGTCAAACATGGCGGTGCGCGGCGAGGTTCGTTGGCGCTGTGCGGGTTGTGGGTGGTTGTGGCCGAGGCCGGCTATCTGGCGGTGCTCCGGTGAGCGGCGAACCGTTGGAGCCACAAGAAGGGGAACCTCTCGCGGGATTCGAGCCAGGCAGGCTCAAAGACGTCAAGTTGTCGGACATGGGTGTGCGCTTCGCGTTCGGCGCGGGCATGTCGGTCGTCGCGGGATTGGCGGGCAACGTGTTCTCGCCGGTGGTCGGAGGGATGTTCCTGGCATTCCCGGCGATCCTGCCGGCGACGCTGACGTTGCTCGAAAAGAAGCACGGAACCGAGGCCGCGGTGCACGATGATCGAGGCGCAGTGCTCGGCGCCATCGGTCTCGTTGCATTCGCGCTCGTGGCCGCCGCACTGTTCACCGTCGTCGCCCCCGCGTTCGTGCTGATCGCAGCCACGGTGGCATGGGCCGTCGCCGCAGTAGCCGTCTACCTCGCGGTCGCGGCGTGGCGACGCGAGAACAAGGGCCCGTCTCGCCCGTAACCCACGCATGGACGACGGGGGATCACTCCCGCCGGGTGATGACGACTGTTCGTCCCGCTTGGATCATGCACTCGGGGGTCGGGGAACGCGTGGGAATCGATCGTCGGTGGCGTAGGACCGCGGCAACCATCACCGGTGCGTTGATGGTCGTCGTGCTCATCGCGGCGTGTAGCAGCGATGGCACGAACAAGGTGACAGCCGCCCAGACCCGCGTCTCCAACGCCGAGAAGGGTGTGGCGGACGCGCAAACCGCACTCGACAAGGCGACGGGTCAGTTCTGCGATGACACCAAGGACTACATCACGACGCTCGACCGCTACGGCAAAGCCTTCGATCAGTCGGCCGCGACGGTGGGCGACATCAAGACTGCAGGGGACGACCTCCAGAACCCTCGTTCTTCCGTGATCTCCAGCGCCGACGCGGTGACGTCTGGTCGCGACGAGCTCGCGAAGGCCAAGGAGGAACTCGCCGACGCACAAGTCGCCCTCGCCGCGGCGCAAGCTTCTGCTGCCAGCCAAACGCTGCCGCCCACAACGGCCGGGAGCACCACGACCACCGCACCCCTCGTCCCGCCGGCCACCGTGGATCGTGTCAAGAAGGCCGAAGCCGACTTCGCCGCGGCGACCCAAGGCGTGACTGACCAGACCCCGCTCGCACAGGCGACCGTGCAACTCAACTCGGCCGCGCTGGCGTTGGAGGTCGCATGGCTTCAGCTGTTCAACGCGGCCGGCTGCCTCACCGATCAACAGCAGCAGAGCGCGGCCACTGCGATCAGCGACTACACCGGTGCCCTCCAGACCGCGCTGCACACCACCGGCTACTACACGGGCGACGTCGACGGTGTCTACGGACCTTCCACCGCGGAAGCGGTGCAGAAGCTGCAAACCACGAACGGACTCCCCTCGACGGGCTGGCTCGACCAAGCCACCGCCGCTGCGCTCGACGCCGAGTTGCTGGCTACCGGTGGTGCTGTCGCCACCAAGGCTCTGACCCACACCGCGGGCGTGCAGTCGACGCTGAAGCTCGCGGGTTACTGGACGGGTCCGGTCGACGGGCAATGGACACCCGAGCTCACCGTGGCATTGCAGACGTTCCAAACCGCGTTGGGCGTACCCCCGAGCGGCGTGGTTGACGCGGCGACGCTCACGGCGTTGGAGCAAACCATCGCGCAGGCGCAGTCATCCTCGACCTCCACGACCACATCACCGTCGACATCGACCACCACCGGCGCGACCGCAACGAGCACTCCCGCCAACTGAGGGGCCGACCGGCGCCTCGCTCTACGCTTCGCGCCCGACAGCACCGAGACATCACAGAGGCGGACATGAGCGTCGAGGTAGGCGAGGGTCTGTTGTGCATCATGTTCACGGATCTCGTCGGATGGACCGAGCTCGGTGAGCGCGTCGGCGACGACGCGGCTGACGCGCTCCGACGCGATCACTTTGCAACCATCCGGACCGCGCTGGAGATGCACCGCGGTCACGAGATCAAGTCTGTGGGCGACAGTGTGATGTCGACATTCCGAAGCGCCCTCGACGCGTTGCGGTGCGCCGTGACGATTCAGGCGGAGGCATCGCAGAGCGAGGTGCGAGTCCGCATGGGCGTTCGCCGGCGACTGCGTCGGCGCACTGCACGGGCTGGCCGATGGCTACGCCGACCTGTTCTCGGCGTCGCTGGCCGAACTCGTGGTTCGATGAGTCTCCGCAGGAGAACCGCTCTCGTACGAATCCCTCGACGAACCGGCGCCGTACAACGCGCATGACTCGAGTGGCGTACCTGCAGACGAGACTGGACAGCCCAACTTGGTCGGACCGCCAGCGAATCATCGAGCGGGCGGAGCGCGGCGGCCTCGACGGCCTGGGTGTGGGCGACCACGTCAGCTTCTACACGGGGGCAGGAGCGGACGGTCTGGTAGGAGCAGCCTCGATCCTCGCCGCCAGCCCACGGCTGATGGCGGTCGTCGGGGTTTATCTGCTGCCCTTACGTCACCCGGTCGTCGTGGCCCGACAAGTGGCGGACATCGCGGCGATGGCGCCGGGGCGACTCGTGCTCGGCGTGGGGGTCGGGGGCGAGGACCCTCACGAGTTCGAGAGTTGTGGCATCGACCCGAAGACGCGGGGCCGTCGAATGGACGAGTGCCTCGACGTGCTCCGCGGGCTGCTGACCGGCAAGCCGGTCCACTACGAAGGCGAGTTCTTCCAACTCGACCAAGCTTGCATCGCACCCACTCCCACCGAACCGGTGCCGATCCTGGTCGGCGGGCGATCGGACGCGGCGATCCGTCGAGCGGGACGACTCGGCGACGGCTGGTACGGCATCTGGGTGTCAGCGACGCGGTACGCGCAGGCCGTCGCTCAGATGCACGACGTTGCCGGCGACGCGCGCCGCAGTGATGTCGAGTGGCACAACGCGCTCAACGTCTGGTGCGGTGTCGGAACGAACGCCGATGCAGCGCGTGCGTGCGTCGCGCCGGCGATGGAAGCCTTCTACCAGATGCCCTACGAGCGCTTCGAGAAGTGGAGCCCGGCCGGAACGCCTGCACACGTCGCCGAGTTCCTCGCGCCGTACGTCGAAGCCGGCTGTCACACGTTCAACGTGATCGCGTGCGGCGCCTCCGCCGAGGCCGAGGTCGACGCCGTCAGCGAGATCCGCGCCATCCTCAACGGCTGACGCGGGCCCACGCTCGAGCTCGCTTACGCGTCAGCCGCGACTGCGTCGAGGGTCCCGTACTCCTCGGTCGTGTCGACCAGGTTCTCGAACTGGATGATGTCGAGCTCTTCGAACTTGCGGCGCAGCCAGCCGTCGCCCGCGTCGAGGATGCCGAGCTTGCGACAGTTCGGCACGATCTTGGAGAACAGCATCGTCTGGAACACCGTCTGGCCGGGATCGTTCCTGCTCCGGATGAACTTGACGACCTCGACAGGGTCAGCGCCCATCCGCAGCCACACGTCCGGGCTCATGAACCGCTGCTTGAGCTGCACCGCCGCCTGGTACGCGAACTCCTGGCGCTCGCGGATCTCCTTGCTGTCGAGACTCGCGTAGAACTCCTGCAACGACAGCACGCCGAACGCGACGTGGCGCGCTTCGTCGCTCATCACGTAGCGCAACAAGTCCTTGAGCAACGGCTCCGCAGTGAGCGCGTGCATGAAGCCGAACGCCGCCAGCGCCAGACCTTCGACCATGATCTGCATACCGAGGTACGTGATGTCCCAGCGGTTGTCCTCGACGATGGTGTCGAGCAGCGACCGCAGGTTGGCGTTGATCGGGTACGCACCACCGAGCTTCTCGTCGATGTAACGACCGAACACCTCCACGTGCCGGGCTTCGTCCATCACCTGGGTGGCGGCATAGAGCTTGGCGTCGTACCACGGCGCCGTCGCCGTGATCAGGCCCGTGCAGATGAGCGCACCCTGCTCGCCGTGGAGGAACTGCGAGAGCAGGAACGTCTGCATCTCGACCGCGAACTGGCTCCACTCCTTGTCGCCCCAACTGCGCACGGGTGACTCGGGATCGTCGCGCAACACGTTGAAGCGCGAGTTGGCGGCGGCGCTCTCGCTCGCGAGCTGACCGAGATCGACGTCTGTCGACCAGTCGAGCTGTGTCGACGCGTTCCACTGCGAGGTCTTCGCCTTCTCGTACAGCTTCACCAGCGCCGGCCGGCTCCGCTCGTAGTCCCACGTGAACAGCACTTCGGAGTGCTGATCGATCACATGCTGGATCGCGTCCAGGTCCTTCGTGTCGAGAGCAGTCATCACAAGAAAGTAACAAGCGTTCATTTCTTGTGTCCAGTGCAGAGAGGGAGCGTCGACGCGGCTACACCGCGGGTGTCGCCGCGTCGGCGGCCAAGTACAGCTCGAGCGCTTCGCGCATGGCGTCGAAGCGATCGGTGCCGACGAGCTGGCGCCATTCGTCTTCGAGCGCCTGCCAGCGCCTTCGACCGTCTTCGAGCTTCGCCTTGCCCGCATCGGTCAGGAGCACGACGCGCGCCCGACCGTCGCGCGGATGCGGTGCCCGCTGCACGATGCCGTTGTGTTCGAGCAACCCGACGACCTCGGACGCGGATTGCTTCGTGATCCGCAGGTAGCGCGCGATCTCGACAGTCGTCGCGTCGTCACGGTCCACCAAGTAGCGCACAGCGAGGCCGTGGACGACGGTCATCGGGGAGGTCGCGCCTTCGGCATGCTCGGTACGAAGACGGTCCACGATCGCCTTGGCGGCCCGCACCACGAGCACCACCAGCTCGTCGTCATGCGCACCGGTCACGGTTCCACTATAGTCAGGGTTCCTTACTAGTCCCTTTCCTGGTCCCGGGAGTCCTCTCGATGTCGTTGCGCGCGCTCGCTCGCTTCTGTTACCGACGGCGCCGCCTCGTCGCGTTCGCCTGGGTGTTCGCACTCGTCGGGATCAGCGTGCTCTCGTCGGTGCTCGGCACCAACTTCTCGACGAACTTCAGCGCCCCCAACACCGAATCGACACGTGCCACCGATTTGCTGGCGGCCAACTTCAAGGCGCAGTCCGGGGACGGCGTGCAGGTCGTGATGCAGGGCACGCCGTCGATGCAAGCGCCCGAGGTCGAACAACAGGCGCACGACTTCATCGCCGCGCTCGAACAAGTTCCGCACGTGACCAGCGTGAACGATCCGTACACGCCGCCAGGTCAGATCTCGCAGTCCGGGACCGTTGCGCTGGTGAACGCGCAGCTCGACGCGGCCGCGCACGACATTCCCAACTCGGTCGGCGAGCAGATGATCACGCTCGCCCAACAGCACTCGACGCCCCAGCTCGAAGTGCGCCTCGGCGGTCAGCTCATCCAGCAGTCAGAGCGGCCGTCACTGTCGGGTGAAGGTATCGGGATCCTCGCCGCGATCTTCATTCTCTTGCTCGCGTTCGGATCGGTGCTGGCGATGGCGGTGCCGATCGTCGTCGCGCTGGCCGGCATCGCCGTCGGTCTGCCGATCATCGGTTTGCTGACGCACTTCTACCCACTGCAGAGCTTCTCGACGACGCTGGCCACCATGATCGGTATCGGCGTCGGCATCGACTACGCGCTGTTCGTCGTCACGCGCTACCGGCAAGGGCTGCAGGCCGGCCTCAGCCCCGAAGAGGCGGTCGTCACCGCGATCGACACGTCCGGGCGGGCGGTCTTGTTCGCGGGTATGACCGTCATCATCGCGTTGCTCGGCATGCTCGCGATCGGTTTGTCGTTCATCAGTGGCCTCGGCATCGGTGCCGCCGCCGTCGTGGCCGTGACCGTCGTCGCCGCGCTCACGTTGTTGCCCGCCATGCTCGGCTTCGTCGGCACGAACATCGACAAGTGGCGGTTGCCGTGGCTGCACGACGACGGCGACGGGACACGCGAGACGATGTGGCACCGGTGGAGTCGCTTCGTGCAGCACCACGCGTGGGCCGTCACCACCGCCGGGCTCGCGATCGTGTTGCTGCTCGCAATGCCGGTGCTGTCGATGCGACTCGGCTTCGACGACGCGGGCAACGATCCGGCCGGCTCGCAGACGCGCGAGGCGTACGACCTGCTCTCGCGCGGGTTCGGTGCCGGGTTCAACGGACCGCTCCTGTTCGCCATCCAGCTTCCGACCGCAAACGACAAGGGGGTCGTCGACCAACTGCACACGGCTGTCGCGGGCACGCCAGGTGTGGCCTCGGTTTCGCCCGTGGTCACCAGTCCCGACGGAACGACGGCAGTCATGCGCGCGTACCCGACGACCGCGCCGCAAGACGAGGCGACGAGCAAGCTGCTCCACCATCTGCGAGGCGATGTGATCCCCGCCGCGACCGCGGGCTCGGGAGCGAAGGTGTACGTCGGCGGGTTCTCGGCGCTGACCGACGACTTCTCGAACCTGCTCGGTCAGCGGCTACCGCTGTTCATCGCGGTCGTCATCCTGCTCAGTTTCTTGCTGCTGATGACCGTGTTCCGATCGATCGTCGTGCCACTCAAGGCCGCGGTCATGAACCTCCTGTCGGTGGGCGCGGCCTACGGCGTGATCGTTGCGGTCTTCCAGTGGGGATGGGGAAGCTCGATCATCGGCCTCGGCAAACCCGGGCCGATCCAGGCGTTCATCCCGATCATGATGTTCGCGATTCTCTTCGGGCTGTCGATGGACTACGAGGTCTTCTTGCTGTCACGAATCCGTGAAGAGTGGTTGCGCACCGGCAACAACAGCCAGGCCGTGGCCGACGGTCTGTCGGCAACGGCGCGCGTCATCACCGCGGCCGCCGCGATCATGTGCACGTTCTTCTTGTCGTTCGTGCTCGGCGACGAGATCGTCATCAAGCTCTTCGGCATCGGATTCGCGAGCGCGATCTTCATCGACGCGACGCTGATCCGGCTGGTGATCGTGCCGTCGACGATGGAGCTGCTGGGCGACGCGAACTGGTGGTTGCCCGGTTGGCTCGACCGCATCCTCCCCCACCTCGACGTCGAAGGTCCGCGCGAAGTGCTCGATCAGGTGCCGGAAGCTCCCGAGGATCCCGACCTCACGCCGGTCGGGGCGAGTCGATGACCATCGCGTCGGCAGAGTCGATCGATGCGCACGCGTACGCGCGTCGCTGGTGGACGCTGGCGGTCCTGTGCCTGAGCTTGCTGATCGTGTTTGTCGGCAACTCGAGCCTCAACGTCACGATCCCGACGCTTTCACGCGTGCTCGGCGCGACGACCGCGCAGTTGCAATGGGTGATCGCGTCGTACTCGCTGGTGTTCGCCGGACTGCTGTTCTCGACGGGCGCGCTCGGTGACCGCTACGGCCGTAAGGGCGCCTTGCAGTTCGGCCTCGTCATCTACCTCGTCGCGTGCGTGCTTGCGACCGCGTCGACGGCGATGTGGCAACTCATCGCGTGCCGCGCGGTGATGGGCATCGGCGCCGCATTCATCATGCCGTCGACGCTTTCGATTCTCGTCAACGTGTTCCCGCCTGACGAACGCACCAAAGCGATCGCGATCTGGGCCAGCGTGACCGGCGCGGCCGGTGCCATCGGTCCCGTCGCGAGCGGGTGGGTGCTGGGGCGCTTCTGGTACGGGTCGGTGTTCTTGGTGAACGTGCCGATCCTGCTCACCGCGCTGATCGCCGGACGGTTTCTCGTTCCCAAATCGCGCGATCCCGAGGAAGCGCGGCTGGATCCCGTCGGCGCCGTGCTCTCGATCGTGGGCGTCGGTTCGCTCGTGTACGGGCTGATTCAGGCGCCGCAGGACGGTTGGGCGAGTGCCGGCACCCTGCTCGCGTTCGCGCTCGCGGTTGTCGTGCTCGTGTTGTTCGTCATGTGGGAGTTGCGCGTCGAAGAACCGATGCTCGACATGCGCTATTTCAAGAACCCCGCGGTCAGCACCGGCACCGGCGGGATGATCCTGATCTTCTTGTCGATGTTCGGCGTGATGTTCCTCATCACGCAGTACTTCCAGCTGATCCTCGGGTACTCGCCGCTCGGAGCAGCACTGCGATTGCTGCCGATGGCGCCGATCATGATTCTCGTGTCGCCGATGACGCCTCGCCTCAGCGCGCGGTTCGGCGCGAATCGCGTCGTGTCCTCAGGAATGGTGAGCGTCGCCCTCGGACTGCTCATGTTCCGCGGGCTCGCCATCGACACGCCCTATTGGTATGTACTCGTGTCGATCGTTCCGCTCGTCTGCGGGATCGCGCTCTGCATGTCGCCGATGACCGCTTCGATCATGTCGGCCGTGCCCGAGCGACGCGCGGGCGCCGGATCGGCAATGAACGACGCAACCCGCGAGCTCGGCGCCGCACTCGGCATCGCGCTCATGGGAAGTGTCGCAGCGTCCCGCTATACCTCGGCCCTCTCGCACGTCACCGCGCAACTGCCCGTGGCGGTTCGCACCCAGGCGAACGTGTCGCTCGCCGATGCACAGGCGGCGGCCGGAAAGCTTGGCGGCCTCGCCGGCCACGCGCTCACCGTCGGCGCAAATCAAGCGTTCATCGACGGCATTCAGTTGGCCGTCACCGCGGGCGCGGTGCTCGCGGGGTTGGCGGCGATCTTCGTCTACCGCAACCTGCCGAGCCAGGCCGCTCATGGCACTGCGCTCGAGAGTGGAACGGCCGCGATGGCGGCCACCGCCGAGCTCGCCATCGCCGGCGTCGAGCCCGCGTTCGCCCAGAGCACCGACGCCGCATCCAGCTGATCCCCGGCCGGCAGCTCACCGCGGGCTGAGAACGCAGAACTCGTTTCCGTCCGGATCAGCCAGCACCACCCAACTGACGTCGCCCTGGCCGATCTCGACCCTGCCCGCGCCGAGTGCGATCAGCCGATCGACCTCGGTGGCTTGGTCGTCTTCGGCGAGCGGCGCGAGGTCGAGGTGGAGACGATTCTTTCCACTCTTGGCCACGCCGGGAGGCCCGAACGTGATGAACGGCCCATGTCCGTCCGGAGCACGGATGGCAACGTCGCCATCCTGGTCGTACACCACCGGCCACCCGATGGCGTCGCCCCAGAAGTAACCAGTTGCGGGATGCGCAGGCTCGAACACCACGGCTCCGACGAAGCCGGTGTCGGCGAGGAACTCTCCGCGCAACACGACGCAGAACTCATTGCCCTCGGGGTCCGCGAGCACGACGTCGTCGGCATCTGAGCCTTGTCCGATGTCGACATGCTGTGCGCCGAGTCGGATCAGTCGGTCGACGACCTCGCGCTGGTGGGCGACGGACTCGCTGACCAGATCGAGATGGATCACGTTCTTCGAGGTCTTCGGTTCCGGGACGGCGACGAAGATCAGGATGAAGCGGGTGCCATCGGTTGGCAGGACGCCGATCTCATCGGCGGTCTCGTCGTCGATCTCCCAACCCAACGCGCTCGCCCAGAACCTGGCCAGCCGAACAGGATCGTTGGCGTCGAAGCACAGATTGTCGAGCCGGGGTGTCATCTCGCATCTCCTGTGACGCCAGAGTGCAACAAATCGCCAGCGCCGCGTTCGGAATTGATTGGTACGACGGCCGCGGACATAGCGTGCGAAATGTGAAGACGATCGACGATGCCCCGTTCCTCGACATCTTCTCCGAGGAGTTCCAGTCAGATCCGGTCTCGGTGGTGGAGCGGTTACGGAGCGACTCGTGGTTGGTGCGCACACCGATCGGAGGAATGGTGATCGGGCGCAGTCAGGTGCAAACCCTGCTCGCCGATCGGCGGGTCCGCAGTTCCATACCCGAGATCGTGCGGATGCAAGGCGTCACCGAGGGTCCGTTGTTCGATTCGCTGAATACATCGATCCTGGCGCTCGAGGGTGAGGACCACAGCCGCATCCGCAAGCTGGTGAACCGCGCGTTCACGCCACGCGCGGTCGATCGACATCGCCCTCAAATGCGTACGGTCCTGCAACGCCTCGTGGAACCGGTCGCGGGCCGCGGTCGATGCGATTTCATGGACACGGTCGCGGAGCATTATCCGATCGAGGTGATGTGCCACGTCCTCGGCGTACCGGCCGAGGACCACGACAAGTTCGCCGCCTGGAACAAGTCGATCACCTGGGCGTTGTCGTTCAACCTCGGTGAGCACCGCGACGACGTCGAGTGGGGCATGCACGAGATGTACGAGTACGTCACCGGTCTCATGCAAGATCGTCGAAGCTCACCGCAGGACGACATGCTCACCGCACTCGTGCAGGCCCGAGAGGCCGACGATCGACTGTCGGACGACGAGATCCGGATGATGATCGCCGCGTTGCTCTTCGCGGGCTACGACACCACTCGCAACCAACTCGGCTTGGCGATGTGGCTCTTCGCGACGTTCCCGACGCAATGGAAGCTGCTCGCCGACAACCCCGCGCTGGCGACGAACGCGGTCGAAGAGTTGATGCGCTACCGGGGTGCGGTGGGTGCCGTGCCACGAGTAACGGTCGAGCGGCTCGAGCTCGACGGCTACGTGCTCGATCCCGGCACGCTGGTCACGTTGTCGTCATCAGCGGCCAACCATGATCCGTCGGCGTACGAGAATCCGTGGGACTTCGACATCACGGTCGAGCGTGAACCGCACCTCACGTTCGGCGGGGGTCCGCACTATTGCCTCGGTGCCAGCCTTGCGCGCGCCGAGATGCAAGAGGCACTGCCGATTCTCACCGGCGCGTTCCCCGACATCGCGCTCGACGGCGAGCCGACGTGGCGTCCGCCCATGGGAATCTTCGGTCCGGAGACATTGCCGATCCGGTACGGCTCATAGTCGCAACCCGACGATTGCCGACAGACGCGCTCGCAGGCTGCCACTCGTAGTCTCTTACCGCATGGCGATGCGCTCGTTGTCGACCGACTACCTCGTCGTCGGCGCGGGCGCGATGGGCATGGCCTTCACGGACAGCCTGATCGACCACGCCGACGTGCAGGTCACGCTCATCGACCGTCGGCACGCGGCGGGCGGACATTGGCAGGACGCATATCCGTTCGTCCAGCTCCATCAGGCGTCCGTGTTCTACGGCGTCGCGTCGACGGTGCTCGGTGCCGGCGCGATGCAGCAGCAAGGTCCAGAGTCAGGACTCCACGAGCGGGCGCGACGGGCGGAGATCCAGAACTACTACGACGACATCCTGCATCGCCGCTTCGTCGGTTCGGGCCGCGTGACCTTCCTCGCAGGGAGCGAGTACCACACCGACGGCAGGGCCCATCTCGTCACGTCCCACGTGTCGGGCGAGACGACGCGCGTGGACGTGCGACGCCGCGTCGTCGACGCGACCTACTTGTCACCAACGATTCCCGCGACGACACCGCCGCCGTTCGGAGTCGCCGACGGCGTTCGCGTCGTCGCCGTCAACGAGCTCGCACGGCTGGTCGACGCGCCGACCAGCTACGTGATCGTCGGGTCGGGAAAAACGGCTACTGACGGGATCGTGTGGTTGTTGGCAAACGGCGTGCAGGCGGATCGGATCATGTGGGTGCGGCCGCGTGAGCCCTGGATGCTCAATCGCGCCGTGGTCCAGCCCGACCCGGCGGTGGCGATTGGGCTTGCGGCGGACACAATGGCGGCGGCCGCCGACGCCGAATCGCTCGACGATCTGTTCCTGCGCCTCGAAGCTGCCGGCGTGATGCTGCGGATCGACACCGACGTCGTTCCGACGATGGCAAAGACACCCACCCTGGGCTCTTGGGAGCTGGATCTGCTCCGCACCATCGAGAACGTCATTCGTCTCGGACACATCAAGCAGGTGTCGGCGAGCGAGATCGTCCTCGACGACGGCGTCGTACCCCTGGCGCCGGGGTCGCTCGTGGTGCACTGCGCTGCTTCCGGGCTGCGGTACCCGCCGCTGGTCCCCCTCTGGGGTCCGGACAAGATCCGGCTCCAGACGATTCGAGTCGGTTTCCCGTGCTTTTGCGCGGCCCTTGCCGGCTTCGTCGAAGCAACACGCGACGACGATCGGGACCGCAACCGGTTGTGTCCGCCCAACACGCTCCCCGACAACCCCACCAACTGGGCGCAGATGCAGGTGCGCGGAACCTGCGCGGCGCGCACCTATGGCGCCGAGCGGGACATCGCCGACTGGTCCAACGGCTGCGCCCTGAACCCCTCGCGGATCGAGCCCTCACGACGCGACGAGCCCGCAGTACGGGCCGCCGCTGAACGTCTGGCTGAGGTCGCCGACATCGGTCTCAGTCGGATGGCCGACTTCGCCCACGAGCCATTGGCGAGTGTCGGCTGAACCGTGGTCGCCTCGGCCGGGCTTGCCCGAGGACCCATGACCGGAGGAACCTGAACCGATGAGTATCGACCTCCAGCCCCAGCTGATCGATCCCGAGTTCTGGCAACTCCCTCTGGCTGAGCGCATGGCGCGGTTCGCCGACATCCGAGAGATCGCGCCGTTCGTGCCCGTGGAATACGACGATCCGCTGATGGGGGGCGTGGACCGGTTCTGGGCTTCGACCCGCTTCGATGACGTCGTCGAGATCAGCCGGCGTCCGAAGGAGTTCTGTTCGGGCAAGGGCGCGCCGAACATCAACGACATGCCGGACGAGGCGCTCGAGTTCTTCGGCTCGTTCATCAACATGGACGACCCGAAGCACGCCCGCCAGCGCGGCATCGTCGCGCGGTCGTTCACCCCGAAGCAGCTGCAGGGCGTCCTCGACTCGGTCGAGACGATCTGCACCGAGGTCATCGACGGGTTCTGCGAGAAGGGCGAGGTCGACCTCGTGAAGGTGCTGTCGCAGCCGTTCCCGCTGCTGATCATCTGCGACATGATGGGCATCCCCCGCAGCGAGTTCGACACCGTGCTGCAGGCCACGAACGTCATCCTCGGCGCAGGCGACCCGGAGTTCATCGGCGACCGCGACGTCATGACGGCATTGTTCGGGGCGGGCATGGAGCTCATCAACCTGATGAACGACCTCGCCGCCGAGCGCAGGGCCAACCCGACCGACGACCTCACGTCGAAGCTCGTCCACAACGATGTGGGCGAGGAGATGCTCGCGCCGGAGGAGATCGGTCCGTTCTTCATCCTTCTCGCCGTCGCCGGCAACGACACGACCCGCACCGCGATCAGCCACGGCATGAACCTGTTGTCGCTGAACCCGGAGCAGCGTCGCAAGTGGCAGGACGACCTCGACGAGGTCACGCCGACAGCGGTCGAAGAGATCGTGCGGGTCGCGTCACCGGTGACCTTCATGCGGCGGACGGTGACGAGCGACGTGTCCATCTCGGGGCACGACTTCCACGAGAACGACAAGGTCGTGCTGTTCTACGGTGCCGCCAACCGCGACCCACGACAGTTCGACGATCCTGAGAAGTTCGACGTGCTCCGCAACCCGAACCCGCATGTCGGTTTCGGCGGTCCCGGCCCGCACTTCTGCCTCGGAGCGCACCTCGCCCGCCGCGAGATCTCGGTGGCGTTCCGTCAGCTGCTGACCCGCCTGCCGGACATCGAGGTCGTCGGCGATGCCGTGCCGCTCGAACCGCTCGGCGTTCCGCTGGTCGGCGGCCTCAAGCGCCTGCCCGTTCGCTTCACACCGACTGCACGCGTCGGTCGCTGACCTCGCGAAGCTGATCCCGCGCGCGACGGGTGAGTGGCGTGTTGAGTGACGACGAGCTTCGCTTGGAGCGCGCCTACCTCGACGCCGCCTACGAGCGGGTCCTTGCGATGCGGCGCGCCGCGACGGGCATGGCCGGTACCGCGCGGCGACTCACGGAGACGAGGAATGCGCAGGCGCTGTTCGAGCGCGACAGCGCCATCGCCCACGCCGGTCACCGGTTGGCTGCACTCGACATCGCGAAGGACCGCCTGCTCGTCGGCCGCCTGGACCTCGTCGACGGCGGTTCTCTCTACGTGGGTCGCCTGGCCGTCGCCGACGAGTACGGCGACCCGCTCGTCGTCGACTGGCGGGCGCCGGCCGCCGAGCCGTTCTACCGGGCGTTGCCGCAGGACCCGATGGGCGTCGTACGGCGACGCCACTTCCGTTGGCGACACGGTGAGTTGGTCGGGCTGGACGACGAGGTCTTCGACGTCAGCGCGGCGGGCGACGCGGGACTCCAACTCGTGGGCGAGGGTGCGCTAATGGCCGCGCTCGACGCGCCCCGGACCGGTCGCATGCAGGACGTGGTGGCAACCATCCAGGCCGAACAGGACGTCGTGATCCGTCGTCCCCGCGCCGGCGTGACGGTCGTCCAAGGGGCGCCCGGTACCGGCAAGACCGCGGTGGCACTCCATCGCGCCGCGTACCTCCTCTACTCGGAGCGGACCCGCGTGGCGGGCGCAGTTCTCTTCGTCGGTCCATCGGCGACGTTCCTGCGCTACGTCGCGGACGTCGTCCCGTCGCTCGGTGAGGACAGGGTCGTGCTGGCGACGCCGGCGGACCTCGGCCCGCCCGTGGCGGTGTCGAAGCTCGACCCACCGGCTGCGGCCGCGGTCAAGGGCGACCTCCGCATGGTCGACGTTCTCCGCCGCGCGGTCCTTGCGCGCGAGCGCGCGTCGAAGAAGGGCATCGAGCTGTGGGCAGGTCATCTTCGTCTCGCGGTCGAGCACGACGACCTCGCCGCCATCGTCGCGACAGCGAGACGAAGGTCGACGACGCACAACGCCGGCCGGCCTCTCGTCGAGCGCCTTCTCCTACGAAGGTTGCAAACCGCGTACGAGAACGGCCTCGACCGCGACCTCCGCGTCGGCCGTATCGGCCCGGAAGGAATCCGTTACGCGCCAGCGCTTCTCGATGTGATCGACCGCGATGCGCTGGCGCGAACCCTCCACGGCATGTGGCCCGTGCTCAGTCCCGAACGGCTCTTACGCGATCTCCTCGTCTCCCGCGAGCGCTTGGCGAAAGCGGGACGCGACCTCCTCACCACCGACGAACTGGACGCCTTACACACCGCGAGCAGTGGAGCCGACGTATGGAGTGAGGCCGACGTGGCCCTCCTCGACGAGGCCGACGTCCTGATCGGGACGGTTCCGACACGACCGCGGCGCGGCGGACGACAACGGCGACCGCCGCTCGACCATGTGGCTGAGCGGATCCTGGAGGAGCGTCTGCCCGAGTGCCCGCGGTGTGGTCGCCCCCTCGAGTACCTGCCGGGTGAGGCGTCCGGCCGCGACCGGCTCGACTGCCGGGAATGCAAGGTCACGTACGCCACGACCACCCTCATGGGTGATGCCGCCGCCTACGAGCTCCACGGCGTGTACGAGGAGCTCGCCCACCAGTTCGACAACGAAGACGTGCCCACGTTGCGCGCCGCCGACGCCCGCTACGGCCATGTCGTGGTGGACGAGGCCCAAGATCTTTCGCCGATGCAGTGGCGGGCGGTCGCCCGGCGGTGCGCGACGCAGTCGTTCACGTTGGCAGGCGACGAAGCGCAAGCAGTTCGCGCCGGCGCGGCGGCGACGTGGGACCGCATCCTCGATGCGGTCGGCGTCGCTCCGGATTCGGTGGACCGCCACGAGCTCACGGTCAACTACCGCACACCGACCGAGGTGATGGAGTTGGCGGCCCGACTGCTCGAGCAGTTCGCACCGCACCTGCACCCGGCTCGCTCCGTCAGGACCGCGGGGTCTGGTCCCCGCCGTGTTCACACCGGTGGCCGGCCACTCGACGCAACGGAGATCGCGAACGCTGTTGCCGAGATCCAAAAGGAGGTCGGGGCCGGGCTGGTCGCGGTCGTCGCACCCGAGCGACTCGTCACCGATGGCAACGGCGGCGCGGAGCACCTCACCGCCGTCGACGCGAAAGGTTTGGAGTTCGACGGCGTCGTCGTCGCCGACCCCGAGGCCATCGTTCGCGAATCACCGGGGACGACAGGCATGGCGCGTCTCTATGTCGCTCTCACACGCGCGACGACGAGGCTCACGATCCTCGCACCGACGCCACCGGGCCCACCGCTCGACGATGCGCTCGGCCCGTTCGACCCGGACCGGTAAGGATCTGGCGATGAGCACCCAGCCAGACGTTGCCGTCGTCACCGGAGCCAACAGCGGGATCGGACGAGCCATTGCGTTGCACCTCGCAGGGCATGGCATGACCGTCTACGGGACAGTCCGTAGCGTCGACAAGGCCACCAAGCTCAACGACATGGCGGACGCCGCCGGCGTCACGGTCAACCTCGTCGAGCTCGATGTCGCCGACGACGAGTCGGTGCGCGCTGGTCTGAACCGCGTGCTCGACGACGCCGGCCGCGTCGACGTGCTCGTCAACAACGCCGGCGTCGGCGGCAACGGCGTCGTCGAAGAAGTAACGATGGACAGCTACGCCGATGTGATGAACATCAACCTCTACGGCGCCCTTCGTTGCCTGAAGATCGTGCTGCCCGGAATGCGCGCACGACGCCGCGGCACGATCGTCAACATCACCTCGGTCGTCGGCCGTTTCGCTGCGCTCGCACAAGCCCCCTATGTCGCCTCCAAGTGGGCCCTCGAAGGAGCGAGCGAGGAACTCGCGCAAGAGCTCGCCGCCTTTGGTATCCGCGTGGCCATCATCGAACCCGGCATCACCAAGAGCGCCATCTTCGCCAAGAACCTCGACACAACACCCGCTGGTAGTGACTACGAACCGCACCTGCGGCGCATGTTTCAGTTCTACGCCGCCGGCCACGCTCACGCGACCGACCCCTTCGACGTCGCCAAGGTCGTTCACCACGCCATCACCACCGACAACCCGATGCTCCGCTATCCCGTCTCCTGGGGCGGCCCCGAAATCGTGTCGCGACGCCCCCGCATCTCCGACGAGGACTGGATCGCGCTGGGTGCCATCACCGACGACGACGCCTACTACCGCGCCTTCACCGACACATTCGGCACCGACATCACCGCCGCGGCGACGCCGACGCAGCCGTAGCAACCAGCGCGTCACGCGGCTGCTTCGTTGAGCCGGCTCGACGTCCCCCGTCAGGATCTCGTGCCGCTGATCAGTGTGGTCGGACTTCCCACGTGGGCTGCTCGGGCGCGTCGTTGTGCACGACTACGTGGGCGAGATCGGTCGGGCGGACAGTGTCGAAGTAGTGCTGTTGGGAGGGCAGGTAGCGGTCCCGGAAGCGTTGCTCGATGCGAGCGACGGATCTCAACGACGCCCCGTCACGGATGCGGGCGCGATCCAGTGTCTCCTCGAACGAGGCGGACACGAAGAGGCGCAAGTCCCACCGCTCGATCAGCTCCGGACGCAGGAGGAACACACCGTCGAAGAGGAGCACGGCGTCGGCGGCTGCAGTCGTGATCGGCTTCGCGAGCGCGGTGTCCGTGTCGCGGTCGTACACCGCCTGCTGGAACCTTCGGTCGCCGTGCGGGCCGAGCGGATCGAGCAGGACCCGGTGCAGCGCGTCGAAGTCGAAGCTGTCGTGGTAACAGCCTTCTGGCGAGTCCTCGCCGCGCCGATACCGCTCTGACCGAGGGAGGAG
>DASXPN010000070.1:0-19807 GCA_036493595.1 Acidimicrobiales bacterium
AGCAGATCGCCGGCGACAAGTTCGTCACGATCGCCAGCGCCGACATCATCCAGCAGGCCCTGAACCTCGGCCTCGTCGACGAGCTCTGCATCAGCCAGGTGCCGGTGCTGTTCGGCACCGGCATCCGCTACTTCGGTCAGCTCGTCGGCGGCCACGTCATGCTCGAGGACCCCGTCGTGGTCCAAGGCATGCGGGCGCTCCATCTCCGCTACCCGGTGCGACGCTGACTTGCAGGCGTCGGCGAGGCCGTTCACCTGACCCGCGCCACACCGATGCGTGGGAGGTGATGGCCTACATCCTCGGTGGGTGAGGCGCGTTCACCCTGCCCCGTGCGACAGTCGCGGCAAGGCCTTCGATGTTCCGTCGTGCCGCACCGATGTCGGAGTTGGAATGGACAGAGACCAGAGCATCGCCATGGGTCGAGCGGCCAGGGCGAAGGTGCCCCGCTCGAGCCACGCGGGATGGCAGCCAGCAGCCGGCCGGAGAGATCCGGTCGACATCCTCGAGGCGCAGGACGCGACTCGTCAGCCTGACCTCGTGCCGCTCCGCCACGAGCGAATGCTCGTTTCGCCGTTCACGTTCTACCGAGGCGCCGCGGCGGTGATGGCCGCCGATCTGGCCGGTACGCCGACGTCAGGGATCCAGGTGCAGTGCTGCGGCGATGCCCATCTGGCCAACTTTGGTGGCTTCGAGTCTCCTGAGCGCACGATGGTCTTCGACATCAACGACTTCGACGA
The DNA here is from genome assembly GCA_036493595.1 of Acidimicrobiales bacterium. Taxonomy (GTDB): domain Bacteria; phylum Actinomycetota; class Acidimicrobiia; order Acidimicrobiales; family JACDCH01; genus DATAES01. The sequence continues at coordinate 738 of DASXPN010000070.1, forward strand.
AACACTGCCCGGACCATGGGAGTGGGACGTCAAGCGACTGGCGGCCAGTCTCGTCGTCGCCGCTCGCGAACGCGGGTTCGATGATGCCATCGCCCGCCAGACAGTCTCGACTTCGACGATGACGTACCGGATCGCGATGCGCGAGTTCGCCGCGCAGCGCAATCTCGAGGTGTGGTACGCGTGCCTGGATCTGGAGGGGTTCACGAGTCGTTGGGGGGCCGGCGTGTCGAAGGCCGACATGACCCGCCTGCTGACCCGGGTCAGGAAGGCAAGGTCGAAGGACAGCCTGAAAGCGTTCGCCAAACTGACCGAGGTGGTCGACGGCACCGTGCGAATCCGCAACGACCCGCCGTTGGTCGAGCGGTTCGAGGCCTTCTTACCCGCGGGCGAAGCCGTCGACTTCGATCACCGAGCGCGACAATGGCTCGAGACCTACAGCCGCAGTCTCCCGCCCGATCGTCGTCACGTGCTGTCCGGATACCGGATCGTCGACTTCGCGCGGAAGGTCGTCGGCGTCGGAAGCGTCGGGACACGATGCTGGGTTGCCTTGTTGCTCGGCCGCGACGGAGATGACCCTCTCTTCTTGCAGGTCAAAGAAGCCGAAGCGTCCGTGCTCGCGCCGTACGCAGGGAAGAGCAAGTACGTCAATCAGGGCCAGCGCGTCGTCGTCGGTCAGCGGCTCATGCAGGCCGCCAGCGACATCTTTCTCGGCTGGGAACGGGCCGAGGGCATGGGAGGCATCACCCGAGACTTCTACGTACGGCAGATGTGGGACGGCAAGATGTCGGTCGATCTCACCACGGTCGACGCAGCCATGCTTCCCATCTACGGGCAGATGTGCAGCTGGACACTCGCTCGGGCCCATGCACGGTCCGGCGATCGCATCGCGATCGCGGCGTATCTCGGATCGGGCGACACGTTCGACCGGGCCATCGTCGAGTTCGCCCTCGCCTATGCGGACCAGAACGTCAAGGACTTCGACGCGGCATCAGCAGCACGTCGCGCCGGCCAACTGACCTCGGTGTGAGTCAGCCGGGCTGGTCGGCGGAGGGTCTGCTCCCCCGGCGGCCATCCGTACTGGCAAGGGCGTCGCCCGCTACCGGGGCCGGCGCGGGACTGACCGCACCGGCCCCGGATTCGCTGTCTTCTCGCTCATAGGCGATCAACAGCGCTTCTTCGTCTTGTTTGCCGGGGAACAGGAAATACACGAGCACGGCACCGGCCGCGATGGCCACAAGCCCTGCGGTGTAGGCCCACGCCTGGCCGTCGACGAAACCGGTCTTCGCTCCCGCGACGATCGCGTTCGCGGTCTGCGGCGAGTACTGACTCGCCAGGTTCGTCGCACTCGAGAACGATTTGGTCAGGCCCTCCTGTGTGCTGTCGGTGAGCTGGGAAGCGTTCGGCGATCCTGCGATGAGCTTCGACACTGCTGAGGCGTAACCGGCCGTCAGCAGAGCGCCGAAGATCGATTGCATGATCGCCCCGCCGAGGTCTCGTTGCAGGTCCGCCGTGCCCGAGGCCATACCCGCGCGTTGGACTGGCACAGATCCGGTGAGCGAGTGCGATGCCGGCGTTCCGGCGAACCCCACGCCGACCCCTATGAAGGCGTAGCCGAGTCCGACCTTCCAGTACGAGATTCCCTCCTTCCAGAACACCAACATCGTCAGGAAACCGAGGAAGCAGAAGAGGTAGCCGATGAGAAGCGTGAACCGTGCGCCACGCGAGATCACGAGCTTTGCTGACCGCGGTGCGATCAGCACCATCATGATCGCGGCCGGCAGGATGGCCAGGCCTGCGTGGAACGTCGAGTAGTTCAAGACGTTCTGCAGAAACTGCTGGCCGATGAACATCGCTCCCATCAGCGATCCGAACACGATGATGCCGGCACAGGCCGCGACCCAGAACGTGCGGCGCGCCGCGATGTGCAGGTCGTAGAGCGGATTCCTCGCGCGCCGCTGCCGGATCACGAAGGCGATTCCGGTCGCCAACGCGATCGTTGCCAAACCCAACACCAGCGCGCCCTTGTTCGGAACCGGAGCGAAGTTGATCGCCAGGATGAGCGAGCCGATCGTGGCAACGGAGATGATGCCGCCCACGTTGTCAACCGGGTTGGTCTCTTCGTTCACGTGAGCCGGCACGAGCAGCACCGCCATCACCAACGCCACCGCCGCGAGAGGAAGCGTGACAAGGAAGACCGAGCCCCACCAGAAATGCTCGAGCAGCGCACCGGCGATCAACGGACCGAGGCTGGCGATGGCGCCACCCGTTGCGGACCACAACGCGATCGAACGTGTCCGCGGTTGTCCCGACCACAGAGCGGTGATGAGGGCCAGCGTGGTGGGGTAGGCCATGCCGGCGGACAGACCGCCGAGCAGCCGAGCGGCGAAGAGCACCGTGTCGGACCCCGCGTACGCGGCCAACAGGCACGCGGGCACCGACAGCGACACACCGAGAAGCAGCATCATCTTGCGGCCGTAGCGATCACCGAGGGCGCCCAGCCAGAGGACCGACGCCGCCAAGCCGAGCGAATACCCGACCGCGATGAGATCGAGGACGGTCTGCGAGGAGTCGAACGCCTTACCGATGTCCGGCAACGCGACGTTCGCGACGGCCAGGTTCAAGTTCGCGACAGCCGCGACGAGGACGAGCGAGATGAGCACGAGTCCTGCCCGTTCGGGCTCCGCTGACCTCGATACCGCGGACGGAACAGCCACACTCACCGCCTCAGATCGACCGGACGTCCTCTTCCGCGTCCACTTCCGCGTCCACCGCCGGCTCAGCGTCGAGCTGATGCACCTCGAGCAGCGTCAGGCCGAGCTCGCGCACTCGATCGAGTACGGCATAGAACGCCGCCTCGTCGCCGACGTTCGGGCGTAGTCGAGTTGCGGCACAACGAACCTCGACCAGGCAGTCGTTGAACGCAGCGCGCACGCCGGGCCCGGCGACCCCTTCGACGATGATCTCGTACCGCTGGCCAGGCATCGGCCGCTCCGCGCTCGTTTGCCCCTTCACTTGACGAAAAGTGAGGGTGAGTTGGCTTCACCCGGCTCGGGTGGAGGTCAATTCACGCTGATGGGGTGATGGGGAACTTGTCGCACCGTCAATAGGCTTCCGCCTCAGTGGACTTCACCGGTCCAGGGTGCGAGCGGACATCAGATGCCTCGAGGCGCCTTCCTGTCATCGAGGTCAAGTTCTCCGCCCCGCGCCTTCCGCGCCATGTGATCGATCGGCCTCGCCTCGAGAGCCAGTTGGCACGCCGCGACTGGCGAGTCGCCCTCATCACGGGAGGACCGGGAGCCGGCAAGACAGTCATTGCTGGGCAGCGGTTCGAATCGTTGGAAGGTCATCGAGCATGGATCACGCTCGATGCGGATGACGACCACCCCGAGCGGTTCTGGCTGCAGGTCGGCTCGGCGTTGCGACGGGCCGTCCCCGAGCACTTCGTGGGAACGGACCTGTTCCCGCCGACTCCTCGTCGCCGCAGAGATGATTCGCCCGCGGCGGACCTTGCACTGAACGCTGCTTCCCTCGACGAGCCGCTCGTCATGGTTCTGGACCAACTGGATCGAATCCGTAACCCGTTGATCCTCAACGAAGTTGCTGCACTCGTGGAGCACCTGCCGACCGGCATGCAACTCATCGTGACCAGTCGCGTCGATCCACCGCTCCCGCTCGCACAATGGCGAGCCCGGTCATGGCTTCTCGAACTTCGCCAGCACGATCTGGCGTTCACCGCCGACGAGGCGAGTGCGCTGTTCGCGGCCGCTGGTGAAGAGCGTCTGACCACCGATCAGGTTGCCCGGCTGGCTTCGCGCACCGAGGGATGGATTGCCGCGCTGCGGCTGGCGCTCATCTCGATGCGGAACAGCGACGATGCGGCGGGCGTCGTCGAGACATTTTCCGGTCGACACCGGATGATCGCGGACCTGCTGGTGAGCGAGGTGCTCGATCAGCAGCCGGCGGACGTCCAGGAATTTCTCGTGCGAACGTCGGTCGTCAAGCATCTCGACGCTGACCTGTGCAACGTGCTCACAGGACGCGAGGACAGCGACCACCTGCTCCGCTCGCTCGAGGCCGCGATCTGTTTCGTCGTCGCCGACGACGAACGACTGTCGTACCGGTATCACCACCTCTTCGCCGAGTTGCTCCGCGTCGAGCTCGATCGTCGTTACCCCGGGGCCGCCGACCAGGTTCACCGAAAGGCGGCGGAACATCTCGAGGCACGCGGTGACCTGACCGAAGCCATCGGCCACCACCTCGCGATCGGCGACCGGGATCGAGCGTTCGACTTGGCGTTCGCATCCGCATTCCGTCACTGGGACGCTGGCGACATCGCCGCCGCGACGGCGTGGGTTGACGTTTTCCCGCAGGAGTACATCGGGGAGTCGGTGAACCGAATGCTCACGTACGGGTTGGCCGTGTCGATGTGCGGGCGGCTCGACGAAGCGACCGCGTGGCTGGATCGAGCCGAACTCCAGTTGCGGAACGACCCCGACGCGTCCGAACGCGACCTCCGGCACGCTGATGCTCTCCGCGTTCTCCAGCTGGGGACCAGCGGTGCTCCCGAGAGCGGCATCGAGTGCGGTCACCGCGCGATCGAGGCAATTGCCGGCGGCTGCGATCTCGGCGCGGTGGGCGACCGCGTCCGAATCAACCTTGCCCGCTCCTATCTGCTCGTCGATGAACCCGATATGGCGGCCGATTCGATCAGCGGCGAGCAGGTTGGCGACTCGCTCGCGACGCTCGTCCTCGCTCCCGCCGTCCGCGCGCGCGTGGCACTGCGACGTGGCCACCTCCACCACGCGTTGGAGGAGGTGGGACGGTCGCTCAACGCCGCAGCCGCGCTCGGTGTGCCGAGGCATTTCGGCACCGTCGACGCGTTGATTGCGCGCGTGGGGGTACTGACCGAGCGCAACGACCTCGCTGGCGCGGTGGCGACCGTTTCGCAGATGCACGAGATGATGGCGCGCCATCGGGATACGCCCGCCTACGACGTACTCACACGAGTCGACCAGGTCCGCATCGCGGCCGCGGCCGGCGGTCTCGAGGATGCCTTTGCGGTGCTGGAGGAGGCAAAGAGCTACCTCGGCGACCGGCAACTGCCACCGCTGCGGCGAATCATCGATGCCCTCGAAGCCCGGTGGCGAATCGAGTCGGACGAGCTACCCCACGCCGAGCGTCTGATCGGTGGCTTGGCTCCGGGTTCGACGTCACGGGTGCTGCTCGCGGCCCGACTCGATCTCGCCCTCGAACGGCCGGAGAACACCATCGAGCGTCTGGCCGGCGCGGACCTCACCACGCTTCGAGATCGATTGACTGCGGAGGTGCTCGTCGCTCGCGCCTGTCTCGTGCTCGCACCGGACGACGCGCCCGCGGCCTTTGCTCGCGCCGCCGAGATGGCGGCGGACGAGGGCTTCCTGCGCACGTTCCTCGAAGAGGGGGCCACGGCCGTACGTCACCTCAGGATCGCGGCAGATGGGTTGGGCACGCCGGGTGGTGCACGGCTTGCCTCTGCATTGGGGGCGCCGCCAAGGTCCCGTGTGACGGCTCCCCCTCCGAGCCTCCTGAGTGAACGCGAGAGCGCGGTCCTTCGGTTTCTGCCGAGCCGGCTCACCAACAAGGAGATCGCCGGCGAGTGCTTCATGTCGGTGAACACGGTCAAGACTCACTTGAAGGGCATCTACTCCAAGCTCGGCGCGACGACACGATCAGAGGCGGTTGATCGCGCCCGGAGTTTGCAGTTGCTCTGATCCGACCACGGCAGAGTCTGCGGACTCGGTTCCCTCTTCGGGCAGCACGCTCTTCTGGTCGAGGACGAACAGCAACACGAGTGCCGGCACGATTGTCACCGCCGCGATCGCGAAGACAACCACCACCGCCACGAGGGTGCCGTCGGGCGCGGCGGCCTGCGACACCTTCAAGCTCGTCGGCAACATGTACGGCCACTGCGCCACCCCCCAGCCGATGACAACTGTCGCGACAGCCCCAATGGAGAGGACCCGTGCGCCGCGCCTGTCGCGCACGAGCAGAAACAGAGACCCGGCGCCGCACAACGCAGACAGGATCACAAAGGGCAGCGCGCGGGAGGTGAGGCCATCGAACACGTAGCGCGCGTCGCTGTGGAGCACGAAGACCCCGATGAACGCGACGACTCCCGCGACGGCACCAGCGGCGATGGCGCGCCGGCGGAAGTACTCGGCCATCTGTGCATCGTCGAATCGGCGCGCGTCCCACTCGAGGTAGACGGCAGCCAGGTACGAACACACCGTGACGGCAAGCACGCCGCCCAATATGGAGGTCGGGTTCACCCAACTCGACACCGGCTCGCCCGCCTCACCACCCGCAGGCACGCGTCCAGACGCGATGGCGCCCGCAATCGCGCCCATGCAATAGGGCACGAGCACGGACGACGACGCGAACGCGGCACCGAAGTTGCGTTGATCGCGAGTGCGGAAAACCGCCTTGCGGAAGGCGAAGCTCGAGCCGCGGAGCACGATGCCGAGTGCAGCCAGTGTCAGCGGTACGAACAGCGTCAGGGTGATCGACGCGAATGCTGTTGAGAACGCGGTCCACAGGATGACGAGCGTGAAGATCAGCCAGACATGGTTGGCCTCCCACACGGGACCGATGGAGTGATCGATGAGCGCGCGCGGACGTTCCCCGCGATCGGCGCCGCCGGCGATGAGATCCCAGAACCCTGCGCCGAAGTCTGCGCCGCCGAATACCGCGTACGCAGTGACGCCGAAGAAGAGGACGACTGCTACGACATCGCTCCAACTCATCCGACTGGCACTTCCTCACGGACCTCTGGACGCGGCGGGGTCGGACCGTACGGCACGTCGGACTCGTCGCCTCCGTCCGCCGCGCGCCAACGCCGGCTCATACCTCGCAGCACCAGGATCGTGGTCACGCCTACGACGAGATAGATGCCGACGACCGCCACGAACGTGACCCACACCCCGCCATTGGTGGTCGCAGCCTGATCGACGCGCATGTAGTTGTAGACGATCCATGGCTGGCGACCGACCTCGGTCACCACCCACCCGGCTTCCATGGTGATGACGGCGAGGACTCCGGTGCAGGCGGCGATGCGAAGGAACCAACGCGTTCGCGGCATGTCCCGCTTGAACAACCACGACCCCCCGTACCAGAGCGACAGCAGGGTCAGCAGGGTCCCTAGTCCCACCATGAGATCCCAGGCCAGGTGGACGGCGTTGGTCTGCGCGACGGTCGGCTCGCCGTCCGAGGGAAATGCATTCCTCCCCTCCACGACCGTGCTCGCGCCGGTTCTCGGGTCCGACAGGAACGAAGCGAGGTCCGGGATCCGGATGCCGCCCGTCACCGTCCCGTTGGCGTGCTCGTGACCGAGCAGGATCTCGGGCACGTCGTCGCCGGTCCTTGTCACCAGTTCGATGGCAGCGAACTTGGCCGGTTGGTTGTTGAAGACCCAGCGAGCCAATGAGTCGCCCACCGCCATCTGCACGGGGGTGGCGATCGCGGCGACGGTGAAGGGGATGATGAAGCCGAGCCGGTAGTACCGCGTGCGGCGGCCGCGCAGCATCGCCACCGCATAGACGGACGCGACGAGGAAGCCGCCGACGAGGTACGCGGCCACGAGCATGTGCGCGGCCTCGTACGGCATCGCCTTGTTGAAGATCACCGCCAACGGCTTGACGTCGACGACCTTGCCGGACGAGTCGAGCGTGAAGCCGGACGGATCGTTCATCCACGCGTTGGCCGCCACCACGGACACGCTGCCGCCGATGCCCGCGACGACGACCGGCACTCCGGTCCAGAAGTGCGCCCAAGGCTTCAGCCGCTTCCACCCGTAGATGTAGATGGCGACGAAGATCGCCTCGGTGAAGAAGAACAGGCCCTCGATGGCGAACGGCACGCCGAACGCCGGACCCCACGTCCCCATGAAGCGCGGCCAGAGGAGCCCGAACTCGAACGTGAGCACGGTGCCCGTGACAGCCCCGACCGCGAAGGTCACGGCCATGTACTTCGACCACCGCTGTGCGAGCACCAACGCGTCGGAGTCGTCGTGCTTCAACGCCCGGTAGTTGGCGATCAGTGCCATGGCCGCCCACGACACCCCGAGCGGGACGAGGATGATGTGGAACCCGAGCGTGAACGCCATCTGCGAGCGGGCCCACGGCACCGGGTCGACGGCGAACAACGTCATGGCTCCGGGCGTCGTATCAGGCCACGCGCTCCGCCAGGTGCTGACCGACGCGCAACGCGTTGGCGATGATGGTCAGCGTCGGGTTCACGGCGCCGATCGACGGAAAGAAGCTGGAGTCGACGACGTAGAGGTTGTCGAGCTCGTGGGCCTTGCAGTCGACATCGAGGACTGACGTCGAAGGATCGGTCCCGAAGCATGCCGTGCCGGCCTGGTGGGCGGTCGCGGAGATGTCCATCGCTTCGTGGACGTACAGCTTGCGCTCGTGGAGCCCATGGTGCATCCCGAGGTCGGTGAGCATCGACTCGAACTTCTTCCGCAGACGTTTGAGCCCTTCGGGGTTCGTCTCGACGAGACCGAGCGTCACCTCACCGTTCTTCGTGATGCTCACTCGGTTGTCGGGGTGGGGTAGGTCCTCAGACGACAACCAGAAGTCGACACTGTGGCGGGCGACCATCTCCACCGAGCGATGCGGCACCAGCTTCGTAGCCCAGGCGAGGAAATGCGGTGCCTTGCTCTTCAGCTGTTCGCCGTCGGACTTCCCGAGCATCTGGATGCCGCCCCACGGGAAGTCGGTGTCCTCACCTTTGAGATACCAATCATTGAGGGTGAGCGTCTTTTGGAACTGCGTCGTGTTCGGCTCCTCCGACAGAGCCATCATCGCCACGTTGTTGTGACGCATGTAGTTCCGGCCGACCTGGTCGGAACCGTTCGCGAGGCCGGCCGGGTGCGCGTCGCTGGCCGACCGCAGCAGCAGCAGTGCGGAGTTCAGCGCGCCGCATGCGACGACGACCACGTCGCCCGAGAAGCGCTCCTCCGAGCCATCGGACAGGGTGGTGACGACCGCGGTGACCTGCCGGCCGGTCGCGTCGGTTTCAAGTCGTTCGACCCTGGCTCCCGTCACGAGCTCGACGTTCGCCCGCTCCAAGGCGGGATCGACGCAAACCGTCTGCGCGTCCGCCTTCGCGCCCAGGACGCAGGGAAAACCGTCGACCCGATCGCACCGGATGCAGCGGCTCGTGTGCGTGGGGCCGCCGTGCTCGTCCTGATCGAGCATCACGCCGATCGGGAGATGGGACGGGTGCAGTCCGAGTTTCTCGAGATCGTCGCTCAGTTTCTGGATGCGTGGCTCGTGCTGGACCGCCGGGTACGGGTAGTCGGAGCTCCGTGGTCCGTCCGTCGGATCCTCGCCCGCCGCGCCATGTACGACGTAGAGCCGCTCTGCTTCCGCATACCACGGTTCCAGATCCGGGTAGCTCAACGGCCACGCGGGCGACACCCCGCTGTGGTGCTGGATGACGCCGAAGTCCTCAGGCCGGAGGCGAAACAGCGCGGCACCGTAGAACTTCGTGTTGCCGCCCACGTTGTAGTTCTGTTCCGGCGTGAAGGTGTGGCCGTTGGCGTCCGTCCACGTTTCGTTGGTCGTGTACTTCCCGCGGATGAACACCGCGTCGGTGTCCCAGTTGTCGCGCTCACGCGGCAGGTACTCGCCTCTTTCGAGCAGCAGGATGCGCTTGCCGGTGGGAGCGAGCTTCCACGCGAGGGTGCCGCCTCCGGCCCCGCTCCCGATGATGACGATGTCGTAGTGGTTCGTCGGCACCTCACACCCCCGCAGTCACGCGAGCGTCGAGCGGCGAGGGGTGCGCGTCAGAGAGGTGGGATGCCGACACGATGAACCCGAGGTGAGAGAAAGCCTGCGGGAAGTTGCCGATCATCCGCTTCGCATCGGTGTCGTACTCCTCCGAGAAGATGCCGACGTCGTTCTGCAAGCCTCGGACGCGATCGAACAACTCGCGTGCCTCCTTCTCGCGGCCGATGAGCGCAAGGTTGTCGACCAGCCAGAAGGTCGTCAGCAGGAACGTCCCCTCGCCCGCGGGGAGCCCGTCGACCGAGTCCTCGCCCGACGTCTCGTAGCGCTGCACGAACCCGTCGACCAACAGCTCGCGCTCGATGGCCTCGACCGTGCCGATGATCCTGGGGTCGCTCGGTGGCAGGAAGCCGACGCGGGCGAGCATGAGCAGGCTCGAGTCGAGCCGGTCGGACCCGTAGTACTGCACGAAGCTGTTCTTCTCGCGGTTGAACCCTTTCTCACAGACCTCGGCCTTGATCTCATCCGCGATCTTGCGCCACCGATCGGTGGGAAGGCCGGTGCGCCCGGTGTGCTCCACGATCTTCACGGCGCGGTCGAACGCAACCCACGCCATCACCTTCGACTGCGTGAAGTGCCGCTGCGGGCCGCGGATTTCCCAGATCCCGTCGTCGGGCAGCTGCCACACCCGTTCGAGGTGTTCCATCATCGCGGGCAGCAACTCACTCGGTTCGGGATGATGCGCAGGGAGCGAGCGACCGGGCCGCAGTCCGGCCTCGATGCCGGTCAGTGCGGCATCCGCGATCTCCCCGAACACGTCGAGCTGGAACTGCTCGCTTGCCTCGTTGCCGATGCGAACCGGTTTCGAGTTGTCGTATCCCGGGAGCCAGTCGAGCTCGACCTCTGTGAGTCGTCGCTCGCCGCCGATGCCGTACATGATCTGGAACTCGCCGGGGTCGCCGGCCACGGCGCGCTGCAGCCAGCGTTGCCACGCGGTTGCCTCCTCGGTGTACCCGCTGAGCAAGAGCGCTTGGAGTGTCAGCGCCGAGTCGCGCAACCACGAGAATCGGTAATCCCAGTTGCGGACGCCGCCCAGTTGCTCGGGGAGCGAGGTGGTCGCGGCCGCGCACACCGCGCCGGTCGGGGCGTACTGCAATGCCTTCACGGTGATCAGCGACCGCACGACTTCGTCGCGCCACTCACCTTGATACGTGCAGCGCTCCATCCACTCGGCCCAGTACTGCTTGGTGCGGCGGAGGGCTGCCGGCGCGTCGAGCGGTGGCGGCGGATCTTCGAGTGCGGAGTACCACGCGAGCGAGAAGCCGCGCCGTTGCCCTTCCCGCACGGTGAAGTCCGCGGTCACGATGCGGTTGTGGTCCTGGAGTGGCACTGGACTGTGGAACCGGAGTGCGTCGTTCGCGGCAACCATGGTCAGACCGTCCCCGGTCGATTGCACCCACGGGGCAACTGATCCGTATTCGAAGCGCGCGATGAGCTCGAGGTCCATGTCCACCGAACCCGACTTCCCTTCCACCAGGCGGAAGATCGTCGGATGGTCCACGCCCGGCGACATGAAATCGGTGACCTCGACAGTCCCGTCGGCCGTCTCGTACTCGGTCTCCAGCACGAGCGAGTCGCCCGCGTACCGGCGATGGGTCGTCGAGATCCAGCGCTTCGGCGCGATGAGCCATCGCCCGTGTTGAGGCTCACCGAGCAGCGCGGCGAACACGGCACCCGAATCGATCCTGGGCACACACCACCAGTCGATCGATCCGTTGCGTGCAACGGCGGCCACCGTCTTGGTATCGCCGATGATTGCGTAGTCCTCGATGGGCGTGGACATGCGCGTCCTCCTCAGGTGGGCTGGTCGAGGGTGAGAGCGAATGTTGCGGTGAAGGGTTCGCCCCGGCGAACCACCGGGGTGTCACCGGTCACGAGTGCGTTGGTCGGCGCCGCCATCGGTTCGAGGGCGGCGAACGGGCGGCCCTTGGGGATCCATACCTGGGCGAACGGATAGTTCTTGGCGCAGTGCAACTCGATCGAATGACCGTCGTCAGCGCAGAAGGCGAGCCGTCGGTCGCGGCCGAGTCCGTACAGATCGTCGAACGTGCGCGTCCCGACCGGGTTCGTTTCGGCTCGCTCCCGATTTGCCGCGCCGTTCGGGATGCCGCGCTCGTCGAGCGCCCGATGTATGCGATCGGGCAGTCGCAACTGCCATTGGCTTCGTCCAACCCCCGCAAGACGCAGGTATGGATGCCAGCCGAACGCCACTGGTACCGGCCGGCGGCCCCGCGGCACGAGAGTCGTATCGATCCTGAGTTGCGAATCTCGTAGCGTCGCGGCGAGCTCGATCCGGTGCGGGAACGGGAACGCGGGAGCGTCGACGTCGATCGAGGCGACGAGCTTCGCGGTGTTGCCACGGGCCGCAAGTCGATCCACACACCAGCCGTCGCGACCGATGAGCAGTCCATGGATCGGAAGCCCGCTGCCGTCCACGGTGAGGCGCCGTCCGGCGAGGTCGACGTCGACACCCGCAGCGCGGTACTGGCGGTGCGACAACCGGTTGGCCCACGGTGCCAGCAGCGGTAGCCCAGTCGTGCGGCCGGCGCGTAGAGCGTCGAGCCCACCTGGGAGCGCGAGGTGCTCGGCCCCACGGGATCGCAACGAGACGCCCGTCATCCCGAGCCGCGGGACGAACACCGCCGAGGTCGAGCCCGCGACGAGCTCCACCGACGGCTCACCCCTGAAACGACGTTCTCTGGCACACGCGGTAACGGGCACCGAATCAGTCCCAGTCGATCTGCGCCGCGTCCGGGCGATCGATGATCGCCGAGGGCCGGGTGTTGGCGACGTAGTCCCATCCCCACGTCGTGAGGGCGTTGAAGCGCTCGCGAAAACCGCTGAGCAACCAAGCGTGCACACCGAGCCACGCCGCGAACGCCGCGATCCCGTGCAGTTCCCGCCGCTTCGAACCCATCTCGGCGACGGCCGCGTTGCGGCCGATCATCGCCATGATCCCCTTGTCCTTGTAATGGAAGTCGGAACGGGGCTTCCCGTCGATGTCGGCGAGGATGTTGTCGGCAGCCCACCGCCCGGCTTGGAGCGCGACCGAGCCGAGTTGCGGGTACGGCTTCTCGTTCGGCCCCAGCGTGTTGGCGACGTCGCCGACCGCGTAGACACCGGTGAACGAGGGCACGGTCAGGTCAGCGGCGACGTCGAACCTCCCGCCGTGGCCCTGCGCGATGCCCGCGCTGGCTGCAACTTCGGCGGCCTGGATCCCACCGGCCCACACCACGGTTCGCGTGAGGATTTCGCGCCCGTCGGACAGGGTCACCCGGTCGGCCGCGATGTCGGTCACGCGCAGGCCGAGCTCGAGCGTGACGTGGCGATCTTCGAGCGCCTTGCGTGCATACGTATGAGCTCGGTCGGAGAAGGGTGCGAGCACCACGGGCGCGGGGTCGACGAGATAGATGCGCGCCGCGTCGGTTACCGACTCGCGCACGCGGTGCGGGATCACGCGGTGCAGGCAGTCGGCGACTGCGCCGGCGGTTTCCACACCGGTTGCTCCCGCTCCGATGATCACGAAGTTCAAGGCTCCCTGGTCGAGGAGTTTCGGATTCCGGAGCGAGGCTTCCCACACCGTGAGGAAGCGCGATCGCAGCCGCTCGGCGTCGTCGAGGCTGTAGAGCGGAAACGCGTGCGTGTCAGCTCCTGGTGTATTGAAGAAGTTCGGTTGCGAGCCCATGGCGAGCACCAGATAGTCCGCCGACATCGAGACGCCGTCAGCGCTGATCACGGTCTTGGTGGACGGATCGATGTTCGTCACGTCGGCCACTCGAAAGGCGACGCCCGCGCTCTTGCGGAACGCCTGTCGGATCGGACGGGCAACGTCCGTGACGTTCACTTGCGCGGTGGCGACCTGGTACAGCAACGGTTGGAACTGCGTGAAGTCGTGCTTGTCCACGAGGATGACGTGCACGCCATGCTTCGACAGCTGCTTGGCGCACGCGAGGCCGCCGAACCCACCGCCGACGACGAGCGCGGTCGTCTCACTCCGCTTGCCCGCGGCCATCGGACTACAGACCGGGGCTGGAGTGCATGATCCCGCCGTCCGCGAACACGGTCGTGGCCGTGATGTAGCTCGCCGCGTCGCTGGCCAGGAACGCCACGACGTTGCCGATCTCTTCCGGATCCGCCATTCGCCCAAGGGGGATCGCGGCGTCGAGGGCCTTCATCTTGGCCGGATCCGCCATCGTTGACGCATTGATGGGTGTCGCGATCGCGCCGGGACCGACGCCGACAACGGTGACGCCGTGGGGTCCGAGCTCGACGCCCGCGGTGCGCGTGAGCATGCGAACACCACCCTTGGACAGGCAGTACGGCGTGTTACCGGGCATCGGCCAGTCCTCGTGGACTGACGTGATGTTGATGATCCGACCGCCGTCACCCTGCGCGATCATCTGCTTCGCGGCCAGCTGGGTGCCGAAGAACGCACTCTTCAGATTGACCTCGAGAACCTTCTCGTACTGCTCCTCGGTGGTGTCGAGCACTGATGTCCGCGTCTCGATCCCGGCGTTGTTGACCATGACATCGAGCCGGCCGAACTGCTTCACCGCCGCGTCGACCAGCGTTTGCAGGTCGTTCACCTTGCTGACGTCGGCGTCGACGCCGATGGCGGTGTCGCCGAGCGCGGCGACCTGCTTCTCCAAGTCCTCGGTCGCTTCGGGGTTGGCGATGTAGTCGATGACGATGTTCGCGCCCTCCCTCGCCAGTGCGAGCACGATCGACTTGCCGATTCCTGTGTTGCCGCCAGTGACGATGGCGACCTTGCCGTGCAACGTCATCGATGCCCTCCCTGGTCGAGACCTCGTCCGCTCGCGACGTCCTGCGAGGCGACTGTCGCACCTCGATGGGTGACTGCGCCTCACCCGAACTGGATGAAGTCAGATCAACGCGCGTTCGCGACCGGACGTCGCGCTACGCCGCAGCAGGTACTTCGAACCAGGTTGCGAGTGCTCGAGGCACCTCGGGGTCGGAGAGGTCTCCTGCCTGTTCCTCGTCGTCGCGCTACGCCTCGTGGCCCGCTTTGCCGAACATCGCGAGGATCTGCAGGCGCTCGGTCTCCGGCAAGGAGAGGAAGCGCATGGTGATCTCGTCCCTGTTGCGCACGTCAGCGAACTTCGCGAGCGGTGTCGGCGAGGCTGCGAGGCGGGCCCGGTCGTCGTCGGACAGGTTCTGCAGGAAGACGATTGCCTCGTCGACGCTGTGAAGCTGGTTGAACCGGACGATGAGATCGTCGACCGAGTGGTCGATCTGCCGCGGCACGATCGAGGCGGGAAACGCCGCGACGATGGCGAGCACGTTGTCGAGCCGCTGCGTGACGTCGTTGGTCGTGACGAACTCGCCCTCCGCGATGGAGAACAACGTCGTGTCGTGGAACGCGAAAGTCCACGTCGACCGTGCGAGGACGAGGGTCTGCACTGCCGGCGTCACAATCTCCGGTGCGAACCCGAGCAGAGGCACGACCCGGAACCGTGCGTCGAAGGCCGGGTTGCCGGTGGGGACGTCACTGCCGCCGAAGGCGGAAAACTTCTGGCGTGGTTCGATGCCCTGTAGGGGGACGATGGTCGGCAGCTCGAGGGCCACGAGAGACGTCGCGTGGACGTGGGCGGCGACGCGCAGGTCGGCTGTCTCCATCGGGGTCCAGACGTTGGCGACGGTCACCGTGGCGCCGTTGATCGATCCGCGGTAGGCGTCGCTGCAAAACATCGGGGGGAGGCCCTCCCGCACGTTGAGCGGACGTGCCCGGAACTCGTGCAGGGTCCGGGACACCTGGTGGATGACACTGAGGTCCCGGCTTCCGAAGAGCGGGTCGGCAGCCGGGTAGAGCCCCCTCGCCGCGGCCGCCTCCGCCAGGCCGGGGACGCCCGGCGCGGCCTGGCCCTGGTGCTTGCGGTGCCCGAACAGCGGCATGCGCGCCTCCCGCGTTCAGCGCTTGCCCTGGCTCGCGCCCGCGCAGGTTACAGCCGTTGGACTAACGCGACGCTCGCGTCCTCCGCCCGCTCAAATCCACGGACGAGTGGCTGATACCGCCGACCAGGAACCTCTTGCGCGCTCGGAGGAACTCGAATCCCCAACCTTCTGATCCGTAGTCAGATGCTCTATCCAATTGAGCTACGAGCGCGGGTTGAGCAGACGAGTCTAGGCGCACTCCGAACCCGCTCTTCACGGGCGCTTTACTGAAGCGGCCGTAACGTATGAGCCGTGGCATCCAAGCCTCACCCGGCGGCGCGCGCTCGAAGGACTGTCCTGTGGTCGACCGCGGTCGCCACCGTCGGGCTCACGAGCTACCTCGCCGTCGCGGCCCCTGCATCGTCCGCCAGCGGATCGTCGACGACCGGCGCGACGTCCAACGGCGCGAGCGACACGCCCACCACGAACGGCACGATCCCCCGCCACAGCCGCCGCAATGGATCGACCCAAACGGTTCCCGCGCCGGTGCAGCCGGGCCAGTCCAACCAGTCGCCGCAACCGCATACACGATCCGCCGGGAGCTGACCACGGAGGCGACGCTGCGATTCCGGGCGATGGGCACGAACGTCCATCTCGTCGTGGTCGGCGGCGACGCGGAACTCCTCGAGCAAGCTCGGGCGCGCATCGAAGATCTCGAGCAACGGTGGAGCCGGTTCCTTCCCGACAGCGAGTTGTGTCAGCTGAACCGCGACGCGGGATCGGGTCGGGCGAAATCGGTCAGCGCAGCCACGTTCGATGTCGTCGAGCAGGCGATCGACGCGTGCCGCGAGACCGGTGGGCTGTTCGACCCGACGATCCTGCCGGCACTCGTCGCAGCGGGATACGACCGCAGCTTCGACGCCGGCCTGACTCCGTCAACACGCCGACCACCGGCACGCACGAACACGTGCGACGGCATCGTCCTCGATCACGAGAGGTTGTCGATCACGCTCCCGCCGTACTGCGAGCTCGACCTCGGCGGCATCGGCAAGGGTCGCGCCGCGGACCTCGTTGCCGACGAGCTCATCGACACTGATCGAGCAGCCGGCGGTTGCATCAATCTCGGCGGTGATCTTCGTGCGTTCGGCAATGCGCCTGCGGGCGCGCCGGGGTGGGCGGTGGGGCTCGAACAGCCGCACGATGCCGACGAGGTGATGTTGGTCGTCGGGCTGGCCGACGGCGCGCTCGCGACATCGTCCACGACGAAGCGCCGTTGGCAGGGAGAGGACGGCGTCACCCGTCACCACCTCATCGACCCTCGCACGGGCGAGCCGGCAACCACGACACTCGCCTCCGTCTCTGTCATCGCGTCGAGCGCGATGACAGCAGAAGTCCATGCCAAGGCTTCACTCATCGCGGGGAAGCCGACGGACGAGACGTTGCCCATGCTGTTCGTGCGCGATGACGGAGCTCGCGAGACGTTCCACGGCTTCGAGGCGTACGTGTGGTGAACGAACACCCCGTGCCAACCGGTTGGTCGAAGTGAGTGGCGCGTGAGCAACGAGATCTGGTGGTACGTCGCGCGCTCGTCCGGGTTCATCGCGTGGATCGCCGCGCTCGGCTCGTTGCTGTTCGGACTCGCGCTCAGCACGAGAGCGCTCGGTCGGCGCCCACGCGGACCGTGGCTGCTCGACGTGCACCGTTATCTCGGTGGGTTGAGCGTCGCCTTCGTCGCGCTGCATCTCGTCGCGCTCATCGCCGACAACTTCGTGCCCTTCGGCATCGTCGACCTTCTCGTGCCGTTCGTTTCGAGCTATCGCACGACTGCGGTGGCGTGGGGAATTCTCGCCTTCTGGTTGCTCATCGTCGTCGAGGCAACGTCGCTCGTGATGCACCGCCTGCCCCGGCGAACCTGGCATGGCATCCATCTCACGAGCTACGCGATCGCAGTGGCGGCGACACTGCACGGTCTCTACGTGGGGACCGACACCGGCAATCCCGTCTTCCGGTGGATCGGGCTCGCGGCCCTCGGCCTCACCGGGTTCTTCACCATCTATCGCGTGCTCGCCCCGGCCGAGTCTCCGGGGAGGAACTCGACCGGGGCGAAACCACGCACGTTCGCCGCCTGAGACGTCAGCTCGTTACGCGGCCCACCGGCACGACCACGCGCCCCAGCTCCCCGACTGGTTGAACAGCCACGCTGCGTATTGCGCGTTGGCATACGGATCAGTCACCGCCGACCACGCCTGTCCTGTCACGGCCTGGAACTGGCTGGCGTGGACCCGATTGATCTGGAAGAGGCCGTAGTTGCCACCACCGCCGCTCACCGCGGCGGGGTTGAGCCCCGACTCGCACTGGGCAACGCGGGTCGCCTGATCGGCAATCGGCCCGAAGGCCACGTTGATGGCGTTTTGTGTCGTTGACGGAGCCGCGGCGCTGGACGCACCCGGGTCGCATGCGGCCAAGCCGAGCGACCCCACGAAGACAAGCCCCATCAGGGCTGCTCGTAGTCGCTTGGTCATGGTTGGTCTTCCTCCTGATTGGCTGGACCCGAGTCCGCCCGCGCGCCGAAATGGCGGCGGGGAAGGACGGCAACGGGGGCGCGCCGCCTGGGAGGCAAGAGTCGAGGCCGCTACGGGAGCTGTTTCTCAGCCGCTCACCGTGGGACTCGGAATCCGGCGCCGCTACCAGCTAGGGGCGGCAGCGCAGTTCCCAGCGCGGGTCCTATGGCGTGTGCGCAACATGATGGACATGATCGTCACGCGTTCGCAACATTAGGCCGTGTGAACTTGGTCACGAATGCTCGCGAGAGTTTACGGGAAAGACTCTCGGAGCGACCGGGGCGGGTGCCGCGTCCGGAGGATGCAGCGAGCAGAGGGACTGGGATCCCTTCGAATACGCGGGGCGAGGGAAGCGCCAGCGACGAGCCGCACCGAGGCGGAGACAGCGAGCGCAGCGAGCGCTCGGAGCCGACCAAAGGAAGCGCGGCGAGGGAAGCGCCAGCGACGAGCCGCACGGAGGCGGAGACAGCGAGCGCAGCGAGCGCTCGGAGCCGACCAGAGGTACAGCGGAGGGAGTGGGATTCGAACCCACGGTGGGTTGCCCCACACACGCTTTCCAAGCGTGCCGATTCGGCCGCTCTCGCATCCCTCCGGAACTGCACGACCCCGCCCTCGCACGTGGCGGCCAGGCGATCTGCGGCACACCGCGGGATCCGCTGAGAGCTGCTGCCTCCCGGCCCTGACTCGGTTCACGGTCCGCAGTTGCACAGGACCCGGCCGCCACATGCGAAGGCGGGGCCGGATGCGAGGTTACCGGGCCGCGTGCGCGGCGGTGATCCCGGGTTGG
>DASXPN010000071.1:0-5582 GCA_036493595.1 Acidimicrobiales bacterium
GTCGACATCGCGGTCAAGGACGAGCTCAAGACCGTGCTCTGGCCGATGCAGGACGACAACGACGCCGAGACCTGGGCGCTGCGTCGCGACGTGTGGGAAGACCCGCGCGTCATGCTCGGCGGTTCCGACGCGGGCGCGCACCTCGACCGGATGTGCGGCGCGCCTTACACGACGCGCTTCCTCGGCGACATGTTGCGTGGCCGCAAGCTGCTGTCGATCGAGCGCGCCGTCAGCATGATCACCGACGTACCGGCGCAGACGTTCGGCATCCGCGACCGCGGCCGGATCCAGGAGGGTTACCACGCGGACGTGTGTGTGTTCGACCCCGAGCAGATCGGGTCGGAGGACGCGACGCTGGTGCCCGACCTGCCGGGCGGGGCGGCGCGGCTGACCGCTGGGTCGTTCGGCGTCGTCCGCGTGCTCGTCAACGGCGTGGAGACGGTGGCGGACGGCAAGCCGACCGACGCGACGCCGGGCACGGTGCTGCGTTCGGGTCGTGACACCTACACGGTGAGCACGCAATGACCCCTACTGGGACGCTCTCGGGCAAGCGCATCCTCGTCACCGGCCCGACCGGGATGGTCGCCAAGCCCGTCTGCCGGTCCTTCGCGAAAGAGAACGAGGTGTACGCCGCGGCTCGCTTCAGTGATGCGGGCGCCAAGGAAGACCTCGAAGCCGCTGGGGTCACGTGCGTCTCGGTGGACCTCACGAACGGCGATCTCAGTCAGCTGCCGGACCAGATCGACTACGTGTGCAACTTCGCGGTCGTGAAGTCCAACCGGTGGGACATCGACCTCGAGGCGAACGTCGGCGGCCTCGGCCTCCTCATGGAGTGGGCGAGCAACGCGGGTGCACAGGCGTTCTTCCACTGCTCCTCCGGCGCGTGCTACGCGGTCAACCCGCATACACCGCTCAAGGAGGACGCGCCGCTGGGGGACAACCACGCCGTCTTCACGTTCATGTCGACGTACTCGATCAGCAAGATCGGTGCGGAGGCGATGGCGCGGTACGCCGCGAAACGCTTCAACCTTCCGACCACGATCGCTCGACTCAACGTGCCGTACGGCGACGACGGCGGGTGGCCGGCGATCCACCTGGAGATGATGCTCGGCGGCATGGCGGTGCCGGTGCACACCGACGCACCCACGTCGTACAACCTCTTGCACGCTGACGACATCGTGGCAACCGTTCCGCGGCTGCTCGAGATCGCGACCGTCCCGGCGACGATCGTCAACTGGGCGGGCGACGACGTCGTCAGCATCGAGGAGTGGGTCGCCTACCTGTCGGAGCTGACCGGGCTGGACGGCAAGACCGAGCAGACCGCCCAGACGCTGGCGAGCAACGTGATGGACCTGACCAAGATGCACGAGCTGGTCGGACGGTCGTCGGTGCCCTGGAGGGACGGCGTCCGCCGCCTGGTTGAAGCCCGCCACCCCGAGCTGCTCAACCGCTGACCCGGCACCCCCGGGTCGGTTTCTTGATCATCGCCACGTGAGGGTGCTAGAGCACACCCAACCCGCGATGATCATCAGGCGTGTGTTCGATCATCGATGACATGTCGCTGCGAATCGCGCTGATCGGTTACGGCCTCGCCGGCTCGACGTTCCATGCCCCAGTCATCTCGGCGGTGCCGGGGTTGCGCGTGACCGCCGTCGTGACAGGCAACCCAAAGCGTCAGGCGCAGGCGCATGCCGCGCTTGCCGACGCGCGGGTGTTGGCGCATCCGGACGAGGTGTGGTCCGGCCGTGACAACTACGACGCGGCAGTGATCGCCACAGCGAACGCGTCGCACGCTTCGCTCGCTCGCGCTGCCGTTGCCGCCGGTCTTCCTGTGGTCGTTGACAAGCCGCTCGCCGTCACGTCGACCGATGCCGCCGACCTCGTGCACTTCGCCCGGCAACGCGAGGTGCTGCTCACGACGTACCAGAACCGCCGCTGGGACGCCGAGCTGCTCACGTTGCGGCGGGTGCTCGAGGACGGTGAGCTGGGCAGGGTGCACCGATTCGAGTCGCGGTTCGAGCGGTGGCGGCCTCAGTTGAAGCCCGGCTGGCGGGAGAGTGGTGAACGCGGCGCCGGCGGCGGGATCCTCCTCGATCTGGGCAGCCATCTCGTGGACCAAGCGACACACCTATTCGGACCCGTGACGGCGGTCTACGGCGAAGTGGAGGTACGGCGTGCGGACGCCGTCGTGGACGACGACGTCTTCGTCGCGCTCAGGCACACGTCAGGCGTTACGACTCATCTCTGGGCGAGCGCCCTCGCCGCCCATCCCGGGCCGCGGCTGCGTGTTCTCGGCGACCGTGCCGCATTCGTCGCGCCCGACCTCGACCCGCAGGAAGAGGCTCTCCGCGCCGGCTACCTCCCGGCCACCCCAGGCTGGGGAGCGCCTCCGGAGAGCTCGTGGCCCGTTGTCGGAGCGGGCGACGACGTGCGCCGGGTGCCCAGTACGCCGGGAGCCTGGCCGGAGTTCTACGTACAGTGGCGCGACGCGCTGCTCGGCGACGGCCCCGTTCCGGTCGACCCCGCGGACGGCGTGACCACGCTGCGGATCCTCGAGGCGGCAGCCAGGTCGGCGCACACCGAGCAGGTGGTGCGGCTCAGCGGCGCTCCGACGTAGCTACACCTGTCGGTAAGTGAGGTGGACGACGCCGCTGGCGTACGACTCGCAGCCGGCGAGCGAGAGCTTCGTCGACGCGGCGGCACCCTCGAACAGCCTTTGCCCGGAGCCGAGGCTCACCGGGAACACGAACAGGTGCAGCTCGTCGACCAGGCCATCGGCCAGCATCCCTTGGACGAGCCTGGCGCTGCCGCTGACGTAGATGCCGCCGTCGATGCTGTCCTTGAAGTCGCGGATGAGCTTCGCGTCGTACGGGCCGAGGATGCTCGAGTTGCGCCAGGTGGCGTTCTCGAGCGTCGACGAGACAACGTACTTCTGGGTGTCGTTCATGAACGGCGCGCCCGGATCGTCGTCGGCCGTGCGCGTCGACCACGCCGGCTCGAACATCTCGTAGGTGTTGCGTCCGAGCAGGATCGCCTTGCTCGGCATCGTGATCTTGGCGATCGCCTCGCCCATCTTCGGGTCGAAGGGGAAGTCGAAAGTCCACGTGGGCGACTCGATCACGCCGTCGAGGCTGATGAACTCGTGTACGCCGATGGTGCCCATTGCTTACCTCCTTGGTCTAGCGATACAGACGACGTGGCGGCGCTGAACTCATCGCCCCTAGGCTCCCTAACCCGGTTGCGATAGGAACGTACCCATGGCGTATCAGCGTGTGCCGTTCACCGGCGATGAGAAGACCTCGATGCTCGTGGCGATCAATCGGCACCGCGACGCAGCGGTGTGGAAGCTGGATGGACTCGACGACGAGCAGTTGCGCCGGCCCATGGTTCCTTCGGGCTCGTCCCTGCTCGGCATCGTCAAGCACATGGCGTACGTCGAGTACGGCTGGTTCTGCGAGACGTTCGGTCGGGAGACAGAGGACGTGTCGTTCGACGAGAACGATCCTGATGCCGACTCGCGGATCGAGCCGGGAGAGTCAACCGCCGATGTCCTGGCGTTCTACGCCCGCGCTCGGGCAGCCGCCGACCAGGCAGTCGACGAGATCGGGCTCGATGAGCTGGGCACTGCGTGGACCGGCGAGAAAGTGTCGATGCGTTGGGTGCTGATCCACATGCTCGAAGAGGATGCGCGGCACGTCGGCCAGATGGACATCATCCGTGAGCTGATCGACGGTATGACCGGCGACCACGACCGCGACAACTAGGGAGCGCTACTCGCTCCGGCTGGCAGTGGCTTCGGCGTGCCGCTCGTGCAGCCGGGTGCGGATCTCGTCGGGCGTATAAGAACGGCGGCGGCGTTCGGCGCGGGCTATCACCGCGCCGGTTGCGGCGACACCGGCGAGACCGGCGAGACCGACCACCTTCCACCAACGTGGCATCTCCCTAGGCTAGCCGGATGGCGGGTTCGTCCATCAGCCTCGACGACGCAATCGAGCTGACGCGCACTGGCGACATCTGGCTGTTCCGCGGCTACTCGGCAGCCGACCGCGTGATCCGATACACGACCAACAGCCCCGTGAACCACGTCGGGATGTCAGTCGTCATCGATGACCTCCCGCCGCTCATGTGGCATGCCGAGCTCGGTAGGTCGCAGACCGACATGTGGTCGGGGCAGCGGCAACGCGGCGTACAACTGCACGACCTGCGACAAGCCGTGCTCGTCTGGCACGACCGTTATGGCCAGCGTGCATGGTTGCGACAACTCGAGCCGCTGGCGTCGCGGGAGATGGAGGATGCGGTGCTGCGTGCGGTTGCGCGGATGGACGGGCTGCCGTTCCCGTCGACGACCCGTCTTGCCACGAAGTGGCTCGGGGGTCGGGTCCGCCGACGCGCGAAGGACACGTTGGAGACGGCGTACTGCGCGGAGGTCGTCGCGTCGACGTACCAGTCGATGGGTCTGCTGCCGGCGGATCGCGATCCGGGCTGGTACGACCCCGGTCGGTTCTGGAGCGGCGACGACCTGCACCTCAGCGGAAGCAAGCTCTCCGATGAGGTGGCCGTCGTGATCGAGTGACCTGCGGCGCTAGGTGAGGCGCTCGATGATCGTGACGTTGGCTTGGCCGCCGCCCTCACACATTGTCTGCAGGCCGTAGCGTCCGCCGGTCCGTTCGAGCTCGTTCAGCATCGTCGTCATCAGCCGGGCGCCGGTCGCACCGAGCGGGTGACCGAGCGCGATCGCGCCACCGTTGACGTTGACCTTGGCGAGGTCGGCGCCCGTTTCCTTCTGCCAGGCGAGTACGACGGGAGCAAACGCCTCGTTGATCTCGACCAGGTCGATGTCGTCGAGGGTGAGGCCGGTCTTCTTCAGGGCGTACTGCGTTGCGGGGATCGGGCCGGTGAGCATGAAGATCGGGTCAGCACCACGGACCGACAGGTGGTGGATGCGCGCGCGTGGCTTGAGGCCGTGCGTCTTCAGGCCCTGCTCGGAGACGACGAGCATCGCGCAGGCGCCATCGCTGATCTGCGACGAGACACCGGCGGTGATCTTGCCGCCCTCGGTGACCGGCCTCAGGCCGGCCAGCTTCTCGAGCGACGTGTCGCGACGCGGACCCTCGTCGACCTTCACATCGCCGTACGGCGAGATCTCGTTCTCGAACCGGCCTTCGTCGATGGCCTGAATCGCACGTCGATGCGACTCGAGCGCGAAGACCTCCATGTCCTCGCGGCTGATGCCCCACTTGTCGGCGATCAGCTCGGCGCCGCGGAACTGCGAGATCTCGGTGTCGCCGTACCGCTTGCGCCAGCCCTTGGAACCGGAGAACGGGTCCTGGTTGTAGCCGACGGCCGATGCGGCGTACATCGCGGCAGCGATCGGGATCGTCGACATGTTTTGTACGCCGCCGGCGACGACGACGTCCTGCGTGCCGCTCATCACGCCCTGTGCGGCGAAGTGGATCGCCTGCTGCGAGGAGCCGCACTGCCGGTCGATCGTCGTACCCGGTACCTCCTCGGGGAGGCCGGCTGCGAGCCACGCGGTGCGTGCGATGTCGCCGGCCTGCGGCCCGATCTGGTCGAGGCATCCG
>DASXPN010000072.1:0-70039 GCA_036493595.1 Acidimicrobiales bacterium
GGTCGCGAGCACGGACGTGTGGTCGTGCACGACATCGGTCACGTCATGAGGCTTCGAGTACGCGGACATCACGACCGCCGGCACGCGCGGTCCGTAGACGTCGTACGCGCCCGGCACGTTGCTCGGCCCGAGCGCGGGCGGAATGTCGTCGGGACGTAGCGCGCGAGGCGGCGGCACATGGTCGTAGTAGCCGCCGTGCTCGTCGTACGTGTAGACGAACATCACCTTGCGCCACAGCGGCGAGTTCAGTACCGCGGTCACGACGCGCTCCGACGTGGCTTGGCCGTACTTGATGTCCTGCGGGTTCTCTTCGGAGCCACCGGTCGTGTTCAACAGCACGCCCGGGATCTTGCCGACGGCGGGTACTTGCGAGATCGGACCGCCGACCTCGCCGAGCGCGCCGAACTCCGGATCGACGAATGACACCGCGGGCAGCGTGCCGGCCGCGCAGTCGGCGAAGAACTGGGCGATCGGCACGATGTGCTGCGGGTACTTCTCGATGATCGTCGGGATGATCCCCGTGGCCGGCAGGTCGGTGAAGTAGTTCTTCCAACTGATGCCTGCCACGGAGAGTCGGTCGAAGATCGTGCCGTTCGGGGGCGGCGCGGCGATGAACGGGGGCGCCGTGTCGATGATCGTCGACGTGTCCGTCGAGATGTTGCCGAACGCGGTTCCCGCCATCAGGAAGCGGCGGTTCGGGTAGGTCTGGCACGGCGCGGAGCAGAACCACCGATTGGCGAGTGTGAACGTGTTGGCGAACGAGTAGTAGAAGCCGAGCGTGTCCTGGTCCCAATAGGCCATCGGTTGGTCGTCGCCCTTCGCCGTGACGAAACCGTCCATTCGCCCGCCGTTCACGCTCCGGTGCGTCACGTCCCAGTTCTGGGAGACACCTCCACCCGCGCAACCCTGCGCGAGATCGAAGGCGCGCACCTTGCGCCCGGTCTTGTCGTAGTTGGCGTTGGTCGGGCGACCGGCACGGTCGAAGCGGAACCCGTCCGCCTTCGGCTGGCCTCGCTGGGACAGCATCCCGAAGTAGTTGTCGAACGAGTGATTCTCCATCATCCAGCAGATGACATGGTCGAACGGCATGGATGGATCGGCCGTGCCCATGGGCCGCGACGGGTCCGGGAGCGAGTCGGGCAACCGCAGGTTGCTGCGGCTCGGCGACGCTCCGGGCAGCGACGCGAGCGCACGGGTACCGGGCCACAGCGCCGCCATCGAGCCGGCCACGACACCGGCGCGCAGCAGGTCCCGTCTGGAGAGTTCACGAGGCACGCAGGAAGGTTCGCCGCCGAGGGTCGGTTCCCTGTCCTGCGCTCGGTAGCGTCTCGCCGTGGCTTTTCGGGGATGGTCGTCCGAGTCGGTCGCGTTCTTCGAGGGACTCGAAGCGGACAACTCGAAGCCGTACTGGCAGGCCGGCAAGACCGATTACGACCACCTCGTGCGCCGGCCGATGGAGGAGCTGCTGGGCGAGCTGGCGGAGGAGTTCGGCGAAGGCAAGATCTTCCGCCCGTACCGCGACGTTCGCTTCAGCCGCGACAAGTCGCCGTACAAGACGAACATCGCCGCGACCCTCGGAGCCGGCGGTTACATCACGTTCTCGGCGGACGGGCTCGGGGTCGGCAACGGCTACTACATGATGGCCAGCGACCAGCTCGATCGGTTCCGCCGGTCGATCGACGACAACCGCACCGGGCCGCAGCTCGAGAAGCTGGTGAAAACCCTCGAGAAGAGCGGGATCGAAGTCACCGCACACGAGGCATTGAAGACCGCGCCGAAGGGCTATCCCAAGGATCATCCGCGCATCGAGCTGCTCCGTCAGAAGGGCCTGATCGCGTGGCAGCACTGGCCGGTCGGCTCGTGGCTCGGTACGGCACAGCCCAAGAAGCGCATCGTCGACTTCTTGCACACGGTCAAGCCACTGTGCGGTTGGCTCGACGAACAGGTCGGTCCGACGACCGAACCATCCGGGCACTGAGCACCGCCGGCGCCGGTCGCGTCCGGCGCGACGGCACGGGGGTACTTTGACGGCGTGACCTCGCTCGAGGGCGCTGTCTCCGCGATCGCTCGCCAGCTTGCGGAGCTGGGCTCCGACGAGCGGTCCAAGGTCTTCCGCATGTCGTGGTGGAGTGAGCGGATGCTCGACTGGGCGATGGCGCGGCCGGAGTTCAAGACGCAGCTCTTCCGCTTCGTGGACGTGTTCCCCGCGCTCGATGACAACGCGGAGGTGGCGCGGCACTTGCGTGAGTACTTCGAGGACGTTCGCATCCCTCGCGTGCTCGACATCGGTGTCGACGCTGCCGCGCACGTGCCGTTCGGTCGCTCCATCGAGGCGAGGGTGGCGCGCCGCAACATCCTTCGCATGGCCGAACAGTTCATCGTCGGCCGGTCGCCCGCGGAAGCCGTCAGCGGCCTGCACCAACTCTGGCGATCCGGTTCGGCGGCCACGGTCGATCTCCTCGGCGAGAAGACGATCGTCGACGCCGATGCGGACCGGTACGCGGCGCGGGTCGATGAGCTGCTGCGGGTGCTCTCGTCCGCCGCTGCCCGCTGGGCGCCTGACGACCACTTGGAGCGCGACGACCTCGGACCGATCCCTCGCGTCAACGTGAGCATCAAGCCGACCGCGCTGGCGTCGCACTATGAACCGCTCACTCGTGCCGTCGGCCTCGACAACGCGAAGGCCCGCATCCGCCCGTTGCTGCGGCTCGCTCGCGACGCGGCTGCCTTCGTCAACTTCGACATGGAGCACTACGACGCCAAAGACCTCACCCTGCAACTGTTCCGAGAGTTGCTGTCCGAGGCCGAGTTCACCGACATCGAAGCCGGGATCGTCGTGCAGGCGTACACGAAGGAGAGCCGCGATGACCTCGCCGATCTCATCGCCTTCTCTTCTGCACGCGCGACGCCCATCACCGTGCGGCTGGTGAAGGGCGCGTACTGGGACACGGAGACGGTGCATGCGCGCGCCGCCGGTTGGCCGATCCCGGTGTACGAGCAGAAGGTCGAGACCGATGCCAACTACGAACGTTGTGTTCGGTTGCTGCATGACCATCACGGCGAGGTGCGCGCCGCGTTCGGCACCCACAACCTCCGCTCGCTCGCGTATGCGATCGCGTACGCCCGCTCCAAGGGCATCGCCGATACCGGGTTCGAAGTGCAGATGCTGTACGGCATGGCCGAACCGATGCAGGCCGCGGTCCGTCGCAGCGGCCTGCGGTTGCGGGTGTACGCGCCCGTGGGCGAGCTCGTGCCGGGGATGGCGTACCTCGTTCGCCGCCTGCTCGAGAACACCAGCAACGAGAGCTTCGTCCGCCAACGGTTCGCGGAAGGTCGCGAGCTCGACGTGTTGTTGATCGCGCCGGAGATCGCCACGTTGCCGATTCCGGTGACGGTGTACGCACCGCGCCCCGACACCGAGGCTGAGGCGCCGACGCCCTACGAGCCCGAACCGGTGGCCGAATGGCGGCAGAGCGCGAACCGCGCCTCGTTCTCGGTCGCGGTCGACACGGCGGGATCGTGCCCGGTCATCGCGGTGCCCGCGCTGATCGGTGACGAGCAGGTACGCACGAGCGAGTCGATCGACAGCGTCGATCCGGGGCGCTACGAACGCGTGGTCGCGCAAAGCGCGTCATGCGACGCCGGTCATGCGGATGCTGCCGTCGCCATCGCGGTCGAACGCATCGAGCAGTGGCGATCGACGCCCGTGGTGGAACGTGCGGGCGCGTTGTTCCGCGCCGGTGCATGGATGCGGGCGCGCCGTCGCGAGCTTGCGGCGCTCGAGGTCCATGAGGCGGGCAAGCCGTGGGATCAAGCAGACGCCGACGTGTGCGAGGCGATCGACTTCTGCGAGTACTACGGCCGAGAGATGCTGCGGCTCGACGGCGAGGCGGCGGCGCGTGTGCAGTCGCCCCCCGGCGAGCGCAACCGCCTCACGTACCAGGGCAAGGGCGTCACCGCCGTGATCTCGCCGTGGAACTTCCCGCTCGCCATCCCATGCGGTATGACCGTGGCCGCGCTGGTTGCCGGCAACCCGACCATCCTCAAACCGGCGGAGCAGACGCCGGCGATCGCGTGGAAGTTGGTCGAGGCGTTCGCGGCGGCGGGGCTACCTCCCGGTGTCCTGCAATTCCTTCCTGGCTACGGCGAAGACGTCGGCGCGCGGCTCGTCTCGCACCCTGACGTCGCGGTCATCGCGTTCACCGGTTCGAAGGCCGTCGGCTTGCACATCAACGAGGTCGCGGCGGTGACCGCTCCCGGCCAGCGTCACGTCAAGCACGTGATCGCAGAGATGGGCGGGAAGAACGCGCTCGTCATCGACACCGATGCCGATCCCGACCAGGCCGTGCCCGCGGCGATCACGTCGGCGTTCGGTTTCGCCGGACAGAAATGCTCGGCCACCTCGCGCGTCATCGTCACCGACCGCATCTACGACCAGTTCGTCGCCCGGTTGACGGCCGCCGCCCGCGAGGTCGTGATCGGCCATCCTTCCGACATGGCGACGCAGGTGGGTCCCGTGATCGACGCGGACGCCTACCAGCGGTTGACCGCTGCATCCGAGACGGCGTGCAAGGAGGGCGAGATCCTCGTCCGTCGCGACGACGTGCCCACCGGCGGTTGGTACGTGCCGCCGACCCTCGTCGCCGTCGACGACCCGACGTCATCGATCGCCCGTGACGAGCTGTTCGGTCCCGTGGTCGCAGTGCTGAGAGCGCGCGATTTCGACCACGCGCTCGAGGTCGCCAACGGCACCGACTACGCGCTGACCGCAGGCCTGTTCTCGAGGTCACCGAACCACATCGATCGCGCCGCCCGCGAGCTGCGGGCCGGCAACGTGTACATCAATCGCGGCACCACCGGCGCGGTCGTGGGACGCCAACCGTTCGGCGGCTACGGCCTCTCCGGGCTCGGCTCGAAGGCGGGAGGCCCGGACTACCTGCTGCAGTTCCTCGACCCGCGGGCGATCACGGAGAACACTGTCCGCCAAGGTTTCGCGGGAGAGTCGTGATGGACAGGATGAGCGCAATGACGGTCTGTCCCGCGTGTCAACGTCCTGTGTCGGAGGTCGACGCGCGGCACTGCGCTGGATGTGGCGCGCCGCTGGTGACCAGTCCACCGGTGACCGTGCCGGTCGAGGGCGCGTCCGCGCCGGCGCCACCCATGACGGTGCCACCCTCGCCAGAAGAGGAAGCAGTCATCACGGCGACGAACCGTCAGGCTGCATGCATGGCTCTGGCGGCGGCCGCCTTCGGCATCCTCGGCGCGTTCCAGGTCTGGGTGAACATCACGATCGCCGGTTTCTCGCCACCGGGCAGCACCCAGTCAGGGTGGGACGGCGGCGACGGCCGAACGATCGTGGTCGCGGGCGGTGTGGCGATTGTCGGTGCCGCGGCGCTACTGATCGGTCGACGGGATCTGTGGGTGAAGGTCGTGCTGCTCATCGCCGGCGCGACAACAGGCATCATCGCCATCGTCAACATGGTTGACGCGGGATCGAAGGCGCACGACATCCAAGTGCAATTCGGTATCCCGTCGGGTGACGTGCACGCGCAGATCGGCATCGGACTGTTCATGGTCGTGATCTGCGGCATCGTGCTCCTCGCCGCCGGATTGCGGATGCGGACCGCGTCCCAGTGACCGCGCCTGCCACCTCGACCGCGACGCCGTCTCGAGCGCGCCGCGGCGGCGTCTGGTTCCCGCTGTTGGCGTTCCTCGCCATCGCGGCCGTGCTCTATGTGACGGTCCAGGTGTCGCACGATCACTTCAGCTCGGAGCACAAGCCGTCCGCCGGCGACTTGGCGGCACGCGACACGTGGTACTCCGGCTGGCTCCAGTTCGACACGACTTGGTACGTGTACCTCGCCGAGCACGGCTACGACGCGCAGCAGCAGGACCTGTTCAAGTCCGGCCGGCAATCCGCGGTGGCGTACTTCCCCGCGTACCCGGAGACCGTGCGGCAGGTCGCCCGCATCACGAGTGACGACTACGCAGCGGCGGCGACCCTGACCACGTTCCTGTGTGGGCTCGGCTTCGCGTTGCTCTTCTGGCGATGGTGTCGCGACCGCTTGTCACCACGGGCACGGCGCGTCGCGATGCTGTTGTTGCTCCTGTACCCGTACGCATGGTTCCTGTACGGCAGCGGTTACGGCGACTCGTTCTTCCTGATGGTCACGCTGGGCGCCTTCTTGCTGCTCGAGCGCGACCGGCCCGTCCTCGCCGGCGTCCTGGGCTTCGTCGCGACCGCCGCGCGCCCGACCGGCACGGCAGTCCTGCTCGGTCTCGTCGCGGTCGCGCTCGAACGTCGTGGCGTGCTGACGCGCGACGCAGAGGTCCCAGTGCGCGTCGGTGCCGAAGAGGAGTCGACGAGTGAGACATGGCTCGGCCGTGAGCGAGCGCACTGGCACTTTCATCGGGAGAAGTTGCAGCCGAAGGACGCGGGCGTGCTGCTCGCCGTCGGAGGTCTCGCCTGCTTCGTCGTCTTCTGCGCGTCGAAGTTCGGCGACCCGTTCGCGTTCGCGACGGTGCAGAAGGCTCCCGGGTGGGACCAAGCCGCCGGGCTGCACACGTGGCTCAAGGTCGGCTTCTTCGGTCACCTCGTTCACGACTCGCCGTCGTTCTCGCTCCGGCTGCTGTCGCAGGCACTGCTGTCCGTCGGCTTCATCGCGGGCGCCTACGCGGTGTTGCGTCGCTTCGGATGGGGCTACGCGCTGTACTCGCTCGCGATGGTCGGTATCCCGCTGATCGGCACCGGCGACTTCCAAGGCATGGGCCGGTACCTGCTCGGCTGCTTCCCCGTCTTCGCCGTCGGCGGCGAGTGGCTGGCAGCGCCCGAGCGGGGCCGTGCCCGCACTGGGACCTTGGTTGTGAGTGCGATTGCGCTGGTGGCGTTGGCCAGCTTGTTCGGCCGGGCGTACTACCTGACATGACCCGGTGGAGCCGCGCCCGTGAGTAACCTGCCGTCCCCGATGACCGCGGGCTTCGAATCGATCACGTTCTTCTTCCCGATGTGGAACGAGGAAGAGATGATCGTGCGCACGGTCGGCGCGGCCAAGGAGACCGGCAACGATCTCGTGGCCACCGGGGTGATCGGGACGTACGAGGTGCTCATCGTCGACGACGCGTCCACTGACGCGACGGGCAAGATCGCCGACGAATTGGCGGCGAAGGACGACCGCATCCGCGTCGTGCACCACGAACAGAATCGAAAGCTCGGCGGCAGCGTGCGCACCGGGCTCGCTGAGGCGAAGTCGGAGCTGGTCCTCTACACCGATGCGGACATGCCGTTCGACCTGGCCGACCTCGGTAAGGCGTTGCGGCTCATGAGCGTGTACGACGCGGACATCGTCAGCGCATACCGGTTCGATCGCACAGGAGAGGGTGCACGACGGGCGGCGTACTCGCACGCGTACAACGCGCTGGTCAAGATGCTGTTCGGCTTGCGCTTGCGAGACGTCAACTTCGCGTTCAAGTTGATTCGCCGTGAGGTGCTCGACCATGTCGACCTCATGAGCGAAGGGTCGTTCATCGACGTCGAGCTGCTCGCGAAGGCGCAGCGCCTCGGGTACTACATCATCCAGTTCGGCGTGGACTACTTCCCGCGCGAGCGGGGCACCTCGACCTTGTCGTCGCCCGCGGTCATCGGCACGATCGTGCGTGAGCTCATGCGTCTGCTGCCATCGGTGCGGCGCATCGAACCGCTGCCCGACCACGCGCTGCACCATCGATGACACGACTGCTGATCGTCAACGCCGACGACTACGGGTTGACCGCGGGAGTGTGCCGGGCGATCGTCCGCGCCCATCGAGACGGGATCGTGACGTCGACATCCGCACTCGCGATCGGACCGGCGTTCGTCGATCACGCGTCCCTGCTCGACGACGTGCCCGAGCTCGGCGTCGGCGTGCATCTCGCAGTGGTCGGCGAGGATCCGCCGTTGCTCACCGCCGCGGAGATCCCTTCGCTGGTCGAGAAGGACGGTCGGCTTCCGCTGTCGTGGAAGCGCTTCCTGCCACGGGCCTTCGCCGGGCGCGTCAAGGTCACGGACCTTCGTCGCGAGCTCAACGCGCAACTCGACGCCGTCGCGGCCGCGCTCCCACGCCGTGCGCTCACCCATCTCGACACGCACCAGCACCTGCATCTGTGGCCACCGTTCGGGTCGCTCGTGGTCGAGCTGGCGCGCCAGCGCGGGATCCCCGCGGTCCGCGTGACTCGATCCGCGGGCCGCTCGCCGCGAGCAATCGTCGTGAACCGGTTGGCCCGTCGCTTCGAGATGAAGGCCACCGACGCCGGGTTGCGGACGACGGCGGCGTTTGCAGGATTCGACGAAGGAGGCACGCTCGCGACCGACGACTTGATCCGGACCGTCGGCCGCCTCGGTGCGAGCGGGGCGCCGACGGTTGAGCTCGGCATCCATCCCGGTGAGCACGACGACGTCGCGCTCGCTCGCTACGAGTGGGGCTATCGGTGGGGTGACGAGCTCGATGCCCTCGTGGCGCCGGCCACTCGCGAGGCCGTCGACCGCGCCGGTTTCACGCTCGGCTCGTACGCCGCGCTGACGGCTGTTTCATGACGGCCCTCTCATGACGGCCCTCTCATGACGGAGCGCTCGGTCGAGCTGTTCGCCGACGGTGGGCGCGCCACGCGGCTGCACACCCGGTTGCGATGGTGGTGGTGCCCGTTCCCTCTGATCGAGGCCGAAGTGCCGAAGAACGGCGACGTCCTCGAGGTCGGATGCGGGCACGGGCTGCTGTCGTTGTACCTCGGGTTGCAATCCCGCCAACGTCACGTCGCCGGCGTCGACATCGACCGCGACAAGATCGCCGAAGCGAACGACGCGTTGTCCCGACTGCACCCGAGTGAGGCCGACGTGACCTTCGAGACGGTCGATCCCGGCTTCGTCCCGACGGGGGAGTGGGACGCGATCGTGATCGCCGACGTCCTCTATCTGTTACCGGAGGACACTCAACGCGCACTCCTCGAGGCGGCCGCCGGCGCGCTCGCGGACGGAGGCGTCCTGGTGGTGAAGGAGATGGGACTGCGGCCGCGGTGGAAGTTGCAGTGGAATCGGGTGCAAGAGACGCTCGCGACGCGAGTGTTTCGCGTGACCGACTCAGTCGGCAGGGGGCTCTCCTTCGTCGATCCCGACGTGATGGGAGGTTGGCTCGCCGCGGCGGGCCTCGAGGTCCGTCATCGCCGCATCGACCGGGGCTACCCGTGGCCGCATCATCTGATCGCCGGTCGCCGCCCGGATCATCGAGCGGCGAGCGCGGCCGAGACCGCGTCGACGAAGGCATCGACTTCGGCTTCGTCGTTGTAGCCGTGCGGCGAGACACGAATGCCGCCGCCGCGCGGCGCGCAGAGAAATCGCTTCGCTTCGAGACGTTCGGCGAGTTGATCCGCGCTCATCGCGTCGCTCACGAACGTCATGACGGCGGACCTGCCCTCTCCTGACCGATCCGAGAGCACGCGTACGCCCGGCAATGCGTTGAGGCGTTCGGTCAATCGCGCGCACAGGGCGTCCACGTGCTGCCACACGCGAGCGATGCCTGCCTCCAACAGCACGTCGATCGACGCGCCGAGGCCAACCGTTCCGGCCACGTTGGGCGATCCGCCCTCGAAGCGCCGCGCCGAGTCGTCCCACACGAGGTCGAGGTTGTCCCACTCGCCGCGGTGCGCGACCGAGGCCCACCCCGGCTCGAGGGGACGGAGCTGATCACGCACTCGAGGGGCCACATACAGGACGCCGAGGCCCCGCGGCGAGCACAGCCACTTGTGCGCTCCGACGACGGCGAAGTCCACGTCCCATGTGGCCAGGTCCGCAGGGATGACACCGACGCCCTGCATGACGTCTGCACACAGCAGCGCGCCCGCTTCGTGACAGACGCTCGCGAGCGCCGCGAGATCGACTCGCCAGCCGCGCCCGTAGTTGACCCAACTCGTGGCGACGACCTTCGGCGGTGGGCCGTCCGCAATCGCGTCCTCGAATGCCTCGGTCGGCAGCGCGCCACCGTCGCCGATCGGTGCGACGAGGTCGACCTGCACGCCGAGGTCGCGCAACGACAGCCATGGATAGATGGTCGACGGGAACTCGCGGTCGGGTACCACGACGCGGTCGCCGGGCTTCCACTGCAACCCGGACGCGACGAAGCCGAGTCCTTCAGTGGTGTTCTTCACGAACGCCACATCGTCGGTGGGCACGCCGAGCAATGTCGCGGCGGACTGTCGCGCGCGGTGCATGCGATGCTCGAGCTCGTCGTAGTTCGCCCGCCCGTTCTGTTCGAAGTGAAGCGCCCACCAGCGCACCGCATCCGCCGCCGCTTTCGTGATCGGCGCAACACCGGCGTGATCGAAGTACGTGTAGTGCTCTGCGACCGGAAATTGCGCTCGGGGGAGGGCTGTCACCGCGCCCGCTTGTCGCCCGCAACGAGCTGAGCCACGAGCGGCAGGACGCGATGGCCGAGTTGCTCGGTCAACGCGATCTGGGTCGTCGTGCGCATGATGCCGTCAACCTCGAGGATGGCGTTGATGACCTCCTGCAAGTGCTCGTTGGTGCGCGCCACCACCCGGCAGTGAAGGTCGGCGGCGCCGGTGGTGGCATGAGCCTCGAGTACCTCGGCGATGCCGGAGAGGTGCGAGGTGACGTCCACCAGGCGACCCTGCGCGATCTCGAGCGTCACGAAGGCGAGCACGTTGTAGCCGAGAGCGCGCAGGTCGAGGTCGGGGCCGAAGCCGGTGATGATCCCGCGGCTGCGAAGTTTGTCGAGGCGAGCCTGCGCGGTGCCGCGGGCGACGCCGAGTTGGCGGGCCAACTCCATGACCCCGGCCCTCGGCGCGGCGGCAAGGGCCAGGATGAGTCGCGCGTCCAGGGTGTCGATACCGGTGGGCAGCATGTGATGAATCCTAGGAAACTCGGCCCGCACTCTTGGACAGACTGCACAGCGTAGGCGACAACTGTTGACCGATCGGCGCGTTCCCCGTTGACTCGAAGCACAGTTCGCCACCCAAAGGGGACGCAGGATGACGGTCACCGATGTGCAAGCGCCACCCCGTCTAGGAGGCATCGATCACCTCGAGTGGTGGGTCGGCAACGCCCGGGCGTTCGCGGCCTTCCTCGCCAGCGGGTTCGGGTTCACCCCCGTCGCACACGCGGGACCAGAGACGGGCCGGCGCGATCGCGTCTCCTACCTCTTGCAGCAGGGCGACGTGCGCTTCCTCGTCACCGGCGGGCTCGACCCTGACGGTGACGTCGCCGAGCATGTGCGCCGCCACGGTGACGGCATCCGCGACATCGCCTTCCTCGTTGCGGACGTCGACCACACCTATGAAGCCGCGCTGGCGCGCGGTGCGACAGGGTTCCGTGCACCGGCGATCGACGTCGACCCCGACGGGCACGGCATCATCCGCCACGCCGCGATCGCGACGTACGGGGAGACGGTTCACACGTTCCTCGATCGCTCGCACTACGAAGGCCCGTTCGCCCCGCAGTTCGAGAAGTCGTTGCTGGTTGCGCCAGTCGGTCCGGCGGTCGGCATCGATCGCGTCGACCACGTCGTCGCCAACGTCGAGGAAGGCGCGCTACGACAGTGGGTCGGCTACTACCAGCAGGTGCTCGGCTTCGATCAGCTCGTGCACTTCTCGGACGACGACATCTCGACCGAGTACTCCGCGCTCATGTCGACTGTCGTGTGGAACCACGACAAGATCGTGCTGCCGATCAACGAGCCGGCCGTCGGCAGGCGCAAGAGTCAGATCGAGGAGTACCTCGACTACTACGGCTCGCCCGGCGTGCAACATCTCGCGCTCGGTACCGCCGACATCGTCGCGAGCGTGCGAGCGTTGCGCGATCGCGGCGTGCGCTTCCTCGACGTGCCCGCGTCCTACTACGACGAGGCACGGACGCGCATGGGCACACTGGGCGAGGAGTTGCCGTGGGAGCGGTTGGCCGATCTCGGCATCCTCGTCGACCGCGATCACGACGGCTACCTGCTGCAGATCTTCACGGAGTGCGTGACCGACCGTCCGACCGTGTTCTTCGAGATCATCCAACGTGAGGGCGCGAAGGGCTTCGGCGAGGGCAACTTCAAGGCACTCTTCGAAGCGATCGAGCGCGAGCAGGAGCGTCGCGGCAACCTCTAGCCACGACGCCGCATCGGGGACGGCCCGCAGTCCGGCCGCGTTAGTCTGAGCAACTCACCCGGGGCGATTAGCTCAGTTGGCTAGAGCACCTGCATGACGCGCAGGGGGTCGGGGGTTCGAGTCCCTCATCGCCCACCGAAAACTCTGCTCAGGACTCGAGCGCGGCCTCGACTCGCTTGATCGTCTGGTCGTCGAGATTGGCGTACACCAACTCGGCGCCCGTGAACCGCTTCGCCTCCGTGACGAGAGCGTCGCGATCGAGCTTCTCGACCAGCAGCACGACGGTCACGGTGTCGGGGTCCACCGTCTCACGGAACCACGTAACCCACTCATCGGAGATTCCGAGGTCGATGACCTTCGCCGCGATCGCACCGGTTCCAGCCCCAAGGGCGAGGCCGGCCACCCAACCGACTGGCCCGCCCAGGATCAAGCCGAAGAGGCCCGCCCACACCGCCCCGGATACGGCGGTCCGGCCAGGTTGGAGATCGGTTGTCTCGTGAACCATGGTCCGACCGTCGTGGTCCTTCATGACCAA
Source organism: Acidimicrobiales bacterium (assembly GCA_036493595.1). Lineage (GTDB taxonomy): Bacteria > Actinomycetota > Acidimicrobiia > Acidimicrobiales > JACDCH01 > DATAES01. The sequence goes on from DASXPN010000072.1 coordinate 12,671, forward strand.
CACGGCGTCGCGAAGCGTCAAGCCGCCCTTCGCTGCCAATCCGGTCGCCGCGGTCAGGAACTCTTGGGCGCGGAACCTGTCGTCGAATGAGATACCGACGAGGGTCTGAGGGACCTGCGTCGACTCGGTGCCACCGTCGCTCATTCTTCGAGCAGATCCTCCCGGACGGCGACATCGACCTCGACCTCGATCTCGTCCTCGTCGATGACGCCGTCGCGATTCGCGTCGACACCGGTGATGGTCGTCCGTTCGATGATGTCCGGAATCCCGTCGCCGTCCACGTCGACCGCGACGGTCGTCGTCCGCTGCACGATGTCGGGTACGCCGTCACCGTCCACGTCGACAACCGTTGTCGTGGTCTCGCTCACCGCATCGACCGTGCCGTCATCATCGACGTCGATGATGTCGGTCTCGACCTCGATGTCGATCTCGCCTTGAACTTCGTTCTCGTCCACGAGTGCAGTCAAACACTCTCTTGGCCGTGCGGCAACGGTCAGCTGGTCGGGCTCGGCGTGGGCGGCTTCTGAGTACAGTGCGCGGGTGTCGTCGGGTGAGAGTGGCACCGGTTCAGGCCAGCCACCGACGGCGTGGCGACGACAGATGTTGAAGAAGTTGGCCAAGACCGCCGGCAAGCGCAAGGGCGAGCCGCTGACTTCTGCGGACTGGCAGGCGTACTTCGAGTTCGGTGCGCAGCCGCAATCGCGCGCGCTGAAGCGGCTGCTCCGTACGCTGCCCTCCACGCCGCGCTGCGGATTCTGTGGAGCACCGTTCGCCGGTATCGGCTCCCGAATCGTGCGACCGCTCGGCTACCGGCCCTCACGCAAGAACCCGAACCTCTGCGCGTTGTGTGTGGAGCTCGCGCCACCGGGCGGCATGACGACAGACGTCGGCGTCGTCTTCGCAGACCTTCGGAACTTCACGACCAAGTCGGAGTCGATGTCGCCCGAGCAGGCGACGGTGATGCTTCGACACTTCTACGGGTGCGCCGAGAAGGTTTTCTTCCCGGAGGCGCTGATCGACAAGCTGATCGGCGACGAGGTCATGGCGCTGTACCTCCCGATCTTCGTCTGCCGTGGTGGTCGTAGAGCAGTGGACAACTACGACTACGGGCAACTCGCCACGGTCATGATCCGCCACGCACGTGAGCTCCTCGAGCGCATCGGCTACGGGACGAGGGAAGGTCCCGCGTTCGACGTCGGCATCGGACTCGATTTCGGCGAGGTGTTCGTTGGCAACATCGGTGATCACGCGGTACACGACTTCACTGCCATCGGCGATGTGGTCAACACCGCGGCGCGGCTGCAGGCGCAGGCCGCCGGAGGCGAAGTGCTCGCTTCACATCGTGTCACCGAGCTTCTCGACGAGTCGGTTGGGACGCCCGAAGAGATTGCGCTGAAGGGGAAGGCCGATCCGGTGCTCGCGTACCGGATCAAGTGGTTCGACGGCTCCGCCGCGTAAGCGACTGTCACACCCCCTGGGGATGATGGGGCCATGTCGTTGGCGGAGATGGCGCATGATCGGGCGGAGAGCCGGGTGGGCGAGCTGATGGGCGTGATCAACGCGACCACGGCGGAACTGGTGTCGGTGGTGGCCGGCGTCATCGCCAACGAGACGTGGGCGGCGGGCGGGATCCGGTCGGTGGAACAGTGGGTGACATGGCAGTGCGGCGTGTCGGCTCGGCGAGCCCGTGAGCTGGTGGTGATGGCCCGCCGGCGCAGCGAGTTGCCGGCGACGACCGAACTGTTCGAGGCGGGCTTGTTGAGCGAAGACGCGGCGGCCGCGATCGCGGATCGGGTGCCGCGAGAACGCGATGGTGAGGTGGCGGAGCTGGCGCCGGCGTTGCTGCACGGTCAGTTGCGCCGCTGGCTGTCGACGCTGCCCCGACCGTGTGAAGCCGCACCCGATGCCGAGCGGGCACGCGACCTCGTGTCGTTCGGTTCCACGCGTGACCGATGGCGGATGCGGGTGGACGTGCCGATCGACGAGGGCAAGGTCATCGAGAAGGCATTGGCCGCCGGTCGGTCCCAGGTGTTCCACGAACGTCACCCCGACGAGCCCGACGCCGCGATCTACCGGTCGGGGGTGACATGGGCGGACGGCCTTGCGCGGATGGCCGAGCTCGCGCTGTGCAACGTCGACTCGCCCGCTGGTCAGCGCCGCCCGGGGGATCGTTACCAGGTCCTGGTGCACTGGAACGTGGCCGACCGCGCCGGCCGGTGGCACATGGGCGACGTGATCCCCGATGCCATGCGCTGTTACCTGTCGTGCGACGCCGATGTGCGCACCGCAATCGAGTCCGACGGGATGCTGGTGGCCCTGTCGAGCCGGCTGCGCACCGTGGACGACAAGCTGAGGGCCTTCGTCGAGCACCGCGACGGCGGCTGCGTTGTGCCGGGATGCGCGCAGCAACGATGGCTGCACATCCACCACCTCGAGCATTGGGAGCACGGCGGGCGGACCGAGTCGCCCAACTTGTGCGCGCTGTGTCCCCGACACCACCGGCTGCTCCACGCCGGCGAGTTGCACATCGACGGCGACCCGAGCACCCCGTTCGGGCTGACCTTCCGCGACCGCCATGGCCGCCCCTTCCGACCACCGCCACCCGTACCACCGGGTGGCCAACCGCCCGACCCGCCGCCTCGACGGTTCCGGCATCCGACCGGCGAACCGATCGACTGGCGTTACATCGGCAACGTCAACTGACGCGCGCGAGCAGTCCTTCGAGTGGGTACGGCAGACGGGCCAGGTCGAGAGCGTCCACGAGAGCGCGCGCGTACCGGGACTTGCGGCCGCTGTGCGTGCCCATGAAGCGCCGCAGATGTTGTTCGATGGTCCGCCCTCGCTGCGCGGGCTGTCGTTGGAACGTGCGGAACGAGCCGAGCTCGCCTTGCGTCTCGATGACGTGCACGACTGCATCCGCGCCGAGGGCACGGATCAGTTCGTCTTCGAGATCGGCCACGCACACGAAGAAGCCGTGCGCCTCCATGGCGGCACGATCGACGCCCGCACCATCGACGTACGAGCCGAGTCCCGACGCTTCGATGCCGCGCTGGAAGTGGCGCTCCTCGCCGACGTCGCAGAGGCCGAGCACACGAACGTCGCGTCCACCGGGTCCGTAGACCTCGAGGTAGCCGCGGATGTTCGTGGCGCCGCCCATCGCGACGATGGCGATGCCGCTACCCGCGAGATCGAGTCCGAGGCGCGCGGCGAGTGTCTCGACGGCAACCTCGTCGCTTGTGCCTTCGACGAGGATGACCGCGTTGTCGGCGGAAAGGGTCAGGCGCGGCGCAGCAATAGCACGATGATGACGATGACGACGAGAGTGCCGAGGCCGATATACATGGCAGGACAGGTTCCCCGTGCCGCCGATTGCTAGACAGCCTCACCGCGGTAGATGGCCCGCACGATGTCCTCGATCGCCGGCTCCTCGACCGACAGGTCTCGCACCGGCGCCTGCGCGGCCACCCGCTCGAGCAGTGCGGCCGCGGTGAGATCGTCCCGCCGGAACTGCAGCCATTGACGGGGCCCGTCGACGCGCACGACGCACGCTCCTTCGATGCAGAGGGGCTCGCTGGGTTGTTCGAGGTCGACGATGAGTGTCCGCACGGTGCCGTAGCGGTGCTTGATGGCGGCGACGGTGCTGTCCTCGATGACGCGGCCGTGGTCGATGATCACGAGTCGCTCGCACAGACGCTCGACGTCCACCAAGTCGTGCGTGGTGAGCATCACCGTGGTGCGGCGCGTGGCGTTCAGCTCGACGAGGAATGAACGCACGGCTTCCTTGCTCACCGGATCGAGGCCGATGGTGGGCTCGTCGAGGAAGAGGATGGCGGGATCGTGCAGCAGCACCGCCGCCAACTCGCCTCGCATTCGTTGACCGAGTGAGAGCTGACGCACGGGAACCGGCAGCAGCTCGTCGAGTGCGAGCAGCTCACGGAAGGTTCCGAGGTTCTCCTTGAAGCGGTCGTCCGGCACTCGGTAGACGTGGTGCAGCAGCGAGAACGAGTCCTCGAGGGGTAGATCCCACCACAGTTGTGTTCGCTGCCCGAACAGCACACCGAGCCTGCGGGCGAGCGTGACTCGATCTCGGCTCGGATCGAGCCCCGCGACGCGGATGGTGCCGGATGACGGCACGAGAATGCCGGTGAGCATCTTGATCGTGGTCGACTTGCCGGCACCGTTCGGGCCGATGTAGCCGACCATCGATCCCGGCTCGATCGACAACGTGACACCGTCGACCGCGTGCACCGGCCGCCGTTCGCGCCGCAGCCATCCCTTGCGGACGGCGACGGTGAACGTCTTGCCGACGTCGACGAGCTCGACGATGGTCTCGCGCTTCTCGCTCACGGTCAGCTCCCCGTGCTCCGGTAGTGGCGGACGGCGCATCGCCAGACCGCGCGGGCTACCAGTGCCAGCGCGGCGGCCACGGCGGGGGAGAGGAGCGCGAGTGAGGACGGGAGCCCGAACGCGACCGGCTTGCCGAGCATGTACGCAACCGGGAGGTAGCTCGTGAACGCGACCGGCACGACGAACATCACGAACCGCTTGAGCCACGTGCCGAACACGTCGATCGGGTACGCCGCCAACGTGTAGCCGCCGTACGTGAAGGAGTTGGCGATCTCCTGGGTGTCGACCGTCCAGAATGCGATCGACGACGTGATCACCCAGATCGAACCGAAGATCACCGCGCCGCTCATCACCGTGAGCGGGACGAGCGCGACCTTTGTCGGGGTCCACGTGATGTCGACGGCGCGGAGCGCGATCACGAGGACGATCACCGGCTGGATGGTGCGCCCGAACCGGCGCGGCGCGAACTCCATCGCGCACAGCTGGACGAGCGTGCCGGCGGGGCGCAACAAGAAGAGGTCGAACGTGCCCGCTTTGATGTGGCGCGACGCCAACTCGACTTCGCTGACGAACAGGTCGGCCACACCGAAGCCGATGCCGGCCATCGCGTACAGCAGCGCCACCTCGGCCACGGACCATCCGGCGAGGGTGTCGACCTGCGTGAAGATGACGATGATGACGGCGATGTCGAGTCCCGCCACCAAGGTCTGGCTGATGAGGAAGAGGAAGAACGAGGCGCGGTACTGGAGGTCGGCGCGGATGCGGGCGCCGACCAACCGCCGGTAGATGACGAGCTCATCCACCTTGCACGACCACCTTGCGCATGGCGCGGCGCAGGACGAGACGTCCGCCGGCGAGCAGCACTGCAATCCACAGGAGCTGCACCGCGTAGACGGCGACAAGGTCGAGCCCGTGGTGCTTGTCGAGGAAGACCTCGACCGGGAGCTGCGCCATGGCCGGGAATGGCGTTGCGTACGCGATCGCGCCGAGCCATGCGGGGAAGAACACGACGGGGATGAAGACGCCGGCGAAGAACTGCGCGGTCAACCAGCCCAACTGGTTCGGACCGCGCACGTCGAGGAGCCAGAAGCCGGAGAGCTGGAGCAGGAAGCCCCATCCGAACGAGACTGCGACCGCGAGCGCCACCGAGACGACGAACGCGATCCAAGTGGCTGGCGCTGATGGCAGCCGCAGGTGGAAGACGAGCGCTCCTGCGATGAAGGGGGGCACACCGCGGAAGACCGCGTAGAACGCAGAACGGCCGTACGCGTCCGCCATCCAGTACGCCTCGAAGTCGACCGGGCGATACAGGTCGGAGACGACGTCACCGCTCTTGATGCGGTCGGCGAGGTCGGTCGAGCCGAACACGCCGATGACCATCAACATCCCTTGCATCACGAACGTGAACGTCACCGCGTCCGTCACATCGAAGCCGCCGACGGTCGACCGCTCCTGGTACACGGCGAGCAGGACGTAGGCGAGGATGAATCCGAAGACGGTGTTGGTGAAGACGCCGGCGAGGGTCGCGCCGCGATAGGTGGCCTGGCGGCGGTATGACCGGGTGGCCACCTCCCACATCCAGCGCACAGACGCCTCCGAACGCGCGGCAACGGCCCGCACATCTGTGCGGGCGGGGGGTAACGGTACTGCGCGCGGCGGCGCGAGTCAGCGCTGTTGCAGACCGTTGCGGGTGAAGTCGACGACGGCCTGGATCTGCTCGTCGCTCAACTGGTCGCCGAACGACGGCATCGACCCCCGGCCGTTCTTCACCACGATCACCTCGTCGGCCGGATTCTTGAACGACTTCGTCACGGACCCGCCGTTGAGCTTGGGCCCGATCGCCCCTTGCCCCTTGCTGCCATGGCAGCCCGAGCACTTGTCGTCGTAGATGGCAGCGCCGTCGATCTGGCCGCCGCCGCCCGACGAGCTCGAGGGGTTCGAGGAGTTCGACGAGTTCGATCCGCCGCCTGACGACGACGACGAGGAGGACGACGACGAGGGCGGAGCAGCGGCCGAGTTCGAGGCCGGCTGATCGGTGAACAGCAGCAGCACGAAGATGACGAAGCCCGCGAGCGCGAGTACCTCGACGACGTTGACGATTCGCTTCAGCATCGACTCATACGCCCGGGAACGACACGTTCTGCCAGTACCACAACGAGCTCGTGCTCCACAGCACGATCAGCGCCGCGAACGTCACCGAGCCTGCCACCGGCAACAGCCACTTGGGTAGGTCGTGGATGCGCACGCTCAGCACCTTGACGACGAACAGTCCGTAGAACGCGCACCCGGCGATCGAGTGGATGTACGTGCGGGGATCGCTCGCGTCGGACGCGAAGCCGAGCGCCCACAGGCAGTGGAAGGCAACGGGCAACGTGAACACGAACGCCAAGGTGCCGGAGAGCCGATGCACGTCGCCGAGCCACTTCGGGAACTTGTGGGGGACCTTGATCTTTCCGTACAGCCGCAGCGCGGTGAGGATCTGGATGAGCGCGAACACGATGGCGACGGTCGTGAACCAGACCTTCAAGCTGATCGTGCTGGTGAAGAACAGCGTGAGTGTCGTCTCGCCCGTCGGGTCGTGAATGCGACCGTACGCACCGAAGAACAGCGAGGTCGCGGCGCCGGCCACCAGCACGACGATCAGTGCGACGGCATTCGTGGCGGGCTTGACGGTGTCGTCGGCGGCTGGCTCTGCGACAGCCTCGGCTGGCTCCGTCCTCTCGGCGACGGCGATGTCCGTCTGCGCCACGCCGCTGTCGGCGACTTGGTCAGTCCACGTGTTGCCGTCCCAGTAACGGTGCTGATGACCCCCTTGCGGGTCGGGGTACCAGCCCGCCGGCGTCTCGGAGCCCGTCACGGTCCGGCATGATGCCGCGTTCTGGCGCGGCGTGCGCTGTGGATCGCCACCGTCCCACGATCACCGCGCCGATGTAGCCCGCCGTGAGCGCGGCAGTGATGACGAAGCTCGGTGGCAGGGCGTCGACGCGATAGCTGACGACGAGGCCGGTCCACATGCACGCGACCGCGATCGCGGCCGACAACGACAGCGCGGCGTACGGCTTGGTGGTGATGCGTTGCGCCGCGGCCGCGGGCGCGGCGAGCAGCGCGAGCAGCAGCAGGGCGCCGACGGCCTGCGTGGCCATGCCCGCGGTGACGCCGACGAGCACGAGGAACGAGTAGCCGAGCACGCGCACCGGTAGCCCCGCTGCGGTTGCGACTCGCGGATCGATCGAGGCGAACAGCAGCGGCCGGACCATCGCCAGCAGCGCGACCACGACGGCGATGGTGGTGACGACGACCCATGCCGTGCGTCCGCCGTCGAACCCGAAGATCGACCCGAACAGGACGTTGACCCCAGCCTGGCTGTTGGTCGAGGACCGGTTCGTCGTGAAGACGGAGAGGAACAGCACACCGAGGCCGAGCACCCATGCAAAGACGGTACCGACCGCCACGTCGTCTGCTTGCCCGCGCTCACCGAGCGCGCCGAGCACGAGAGCGACGCCGATCACCGCCACGAACAGGCCGACGCGGAGGTCGATGCCGGCGGCGAGAGCCGCGAGCGCGCCGGTGAACGCGACGTGGCTCAACGCGTCGCCGGTGAACACCTGTCCCCGCAGCACGACGAAGTAGCCGGTGAGCCCGGCTGCGACCGCGATTGCGGTGCCCGCGAGGAAGGCGTGACCCATGAACGGGTGGCTGAGCATGTCCCCGATCCCGAAGAGGTCGGCGAGCACCGTCATGTGAACGCTCGAGCGCGCGCCGCGACGTAGAGCGCGAACGCGATGGACGTGATCCAGAACCCGATGGGGTACGGCGAGTAGTACGCGATGGCGAGGCCGGACCACGTCACGGCCAGCCCGATGGCGACGCTCAGCCCGAGGCTGCGTACCGGTCTCGTCGTGATGGTTTGAGCGGTCGCAGGCGGCAGCACGAGCAACGCGAAGATCAGGAGCGACCCCGTGATCTGACTCGCCTCTGCGGCGGCGGCGCCGAGCAGCACGAGGAACGCGATCGAGAGTGCCCGAGTGGGGACACCCGCCGCCTCGGCGACGTCGGGATCGATCGAGGCGAACAACAACGGCCGCCCGAGCGCGAGGAGCACGACCATCGCCACGATCGTCACGACCACGAGCGTGCGGACCTGCTGTGTGGTGACGCCGAGGAACGTCCCGAACAGCAGGCTGCTGACGCGGCTGAGGTTGCCTCGGTACAGCGACGCGAAGAGAAAGCCGGTGGCGAGCGCGAACGTCTGGACGATCGCGATGACGGCCGATTCGTCGTTGAATCGTCCGGCGCGATCGGAGGGCAGCGCCCCGATGACGAGCGCCCCGCCGATGCAGAACGCGAAGAACCCCAGTTGCACGGAGAGCCCGAGCAGGATCGCACCGGCGGCGCCGGGGAAGCCGATGAGCGCGAGCGTGTGTCCGGCGAAGGTCTGACGGCGGAGGACCATGAACCAACCGACGACCGCGGCGAGGACCGCGACCGTGGTGCCGGCGCGGAACGCGTTGACCATGAACTGGTACTGGAAGAGGTTCATGGCGCGTGGCGATCGTGATGATGCGCGGGCGCCTCGGGCTGGCCGACGACGACCAGGCGCCCGTCCGACGTGCGCAACACCTCGATGGGGGTGCGGTAGAGCTCGGTCAACGTCTCGCTGTTGATGACGTCGTCGGGCGGACCCGAAGCGGCGCCACCTTGACCGAGGTACACGACCCGATCGACGAACGGCAGGATCGGGTTGATGTCGTGCGCGACGAGCACGACTGTGATGTGTTCGGTTGCGCAGAGCTCGGCCACGAGCTTCGACACCATCGCCTGGTTCGGGAGATCGAGGCTGTCCAGCGGTTCGTCGAGGAGAAGCATCGAAGGCCGCCGCACCAGCGCTTGCGCGATCAACAATCGCTGCTGTTCGCCACCGGACACCTCGCCGATCGCCCGGTGCGCGTACGCTCCCGCGCCGACTCTGTCGATGACTTCGTCCACGCGGTCGCGAGTCAGCCTTCGGGCGCGGCGCGAGATCGGGACGCCCCAGTGCGTGCCGTCGACGCCGAGCCGCACGACGTCGACACCGCGGATGCGCATTCTCGAGTCGAACGATCGCCGTTGCGGGAGGTAACCGATCAACGGTCTCGCCTCGTCGGGAGCTCGACCGAACACGCGCACGGAACCGCGGTCGAGGGACTGCAGGCCCAACACGACCCGCAACAACGTGGACTTGCCGACACCGTTGGGCCCGAGCACAGCGACGAACTCGCCGGCGGGAACGTGGACGTCGAGATCGCGCCAGATCGTCCGTCCCGCCAGCGCGATCGCGCCGTCGCGGACCTCGATGGCGACCTCGCTCACGGTGTACCTCCGTCGAGCGCGGACGCCAGTTGCCGGAGCTGTGCGATCTGCCAGTCCTGGAATGTCGCGTCGGCGGGGGAGGGCGTCTCCGTCACCGTGACCACGGGGATGTGGTTGGCCTGCGCCTCGTGCACGAGTTGCTGCACGTCGGGCGTGGCGTTCTGCGCGTTGTAGACGAAGACCGAGATCTGCCGGTTGGCGATCTGCTCGTCGATGGTGACCTTGTCGCCGGCGGACGGATCATTGCCCTCGCTCATCGCGTCGAGGAACGACGGCGGTGTCCTCAGGTCGAGTCCGGCTGCGTCGAGCAGTCCGGTGACCACGCTCTCGGACGCGCCGACCGGCGTACCGGCATGGCCGGCGCGGATGCCCGCGATGGCGTCGTGGTATGGCTTCATCGCGTTGTCGACGAACTGCGATCGTTGCTCGTCGTAGAACGACGCGTGCTGCGGATCGAGCGACTTGTAGTCGGATGTGATCCGGTCGATCACGCGATCGACGTCGTCGGGGAAGTACCAGCGATGGGGGTTGTCGCCGGTGTGCAGCCCGAGGAGATGACCGACGTCGAGCACGGTGTTGCCGTCACCGCCATCGGCGGCGACGAGATCCGACGCCCACGCGTCGTAGCCGAGCCCGTTGACGATCACGTACTTCGCCTCGGCGACATGGCGGGCGTCGGCCGGCGTGGGCTCGTAGTCGTGCGGATCGACGTCGGCACTGTGGATGATCTCGGTCACGTCGACGCGGTCGCCGCCGAGCTGGCGGGCGATGCTGCCCCAGAAGCTCTCCGCGGCGACGACTTGGATCCGGCCGTTCGGGCCGCCCGTTGTGGGCGAAGTGCTGCACGCGGCGACGCCGATCAACCCGGCCGCGAGTGCGGCGACGACGCGGAGTCCGCAATGCACAACCGGAGGCTAACTGAGAGCGATTCTCGTTACAACTTTCGTGAGAGTGAGTCTCATTCGTTCTCAGAAGGCAGTAATGTGTAGGTGTGGACGTCGATCTGCACGAGACGGCAGCCATCCGGCTTCGCAACCACGAGCAGCGCTACACCGCCAACCGGCGAGCGATCGTCGAGGTGCTGGCGGCGGCGGAACGGCCGCTGACCGTCCCGGAGGTGCTCGAGCGAGGCGACCGGATGCCGCAGAGCTCGGCGTACCGGAACATGGCGCTGCTCGAAGCGGCGGGGCTCGTCCATCGCATCCTGGGCGGTGACGAGTACGCCCGCTACGAGCTCGACGAGGATCTGACCGACCATCACCATCACCACTTGATCTGCTCGACGTGTGGCGCCATCGAGGACGTCACCCTTCCGGGCGCGCTCGAGGCGTCCATCGAGTCCGCGCTGAACCGGGCGGCGCGCCGCCGGGGTTTCGCCGGCGAACAACATCGCGTCGATTTGGTGGGCGTCTGCGCCCGCTGCCGCTGATCGATCAGTCGCGGTCGACGTCGCCGCGCTCGCGCGCCGCGAAGTGGGCACGGATCTGCTCCTCGGGTTCCTTGCGGTCGAGGTAGTCGCGCCACGACGTGATCGACCCGTCACCGTCGATCTCGATGATGGTGGCGCCGTGCATCGCAACCGGCGCGGACTCGTAGGTGGCATGCCCGATCCACTCGAACACGGCCCAGTCTTCGCCACCGCGGATCGAGGTGATCTCCTGGTGCCAGTCCGGGAAGACGTTGCGCGTCTGTTGCTGGATGTCGCGCAGGTCCTGCGTCGGTGCGTTGGCGGGGTCGGCGAAGCGCGCGCCCGGCGCGAACAGATCGCGGAAGCCGGTGCCGCCCCGCATGTCGAGTGCGGACTCCAACCTGCGTGCAAACGCGTCCCAGTCCCTCATCGGTTGATCGCGGCTTGCCAGCTGCCGGTCAGCGGGATACGGGTCAGCGCCGCGCCGGCGCGCATCACCCACTCGAGCACCTCCCGATGGGGGCTCTCGGGATGGATGGCAACGACGAGCCCGCGCTTCGGATGGTCGGCCAGAACTTTCCAGTGGGCGGGGACCTCGATGCCCTTCTCGGCCAGCTTCCGCACGGCCTTCGGCCCGGACTTGTGGAGGATCCCGAGCTCGGCGTGGGGCGGCTTCTGCGACGGTAACGGTGCGACCCACGTGCACACGGGTACAGGAGGGCCGGTGCCCGAGAAGAGCCGGCCGAGGATGGTTTGGGTTGGAGGCTCGTCGTCCGGATGGATGCCCGGGTACAGGTTGATCCAGCCGGACTGCGCGGCGGTCATCTGCTCCATGACCCGGACGAGGGCGTCGACCGCGTAGTGGTCGTCCGGGCGGAACTCCACGAGCTCGGGTGTCCGCGCCATCCTGAGGTTCTACCGCTACCGTGCGCTCGAGGCGGCACCTGAGGGGGCCACGTGACAGCAACGATCGACGACGCTCTGACGCACCGGGGCTTCCCGAAGGCCGAGTTGGTCGACGACTACCGCCTGGCGCTGATCAGTCGCTCGCTCGACGACCGCGAGATCAGCCTCCAGAAGCAGAGTCGGGTGTTCTTCCAGATCTCGGGCGCAGGTCACGAGGCGCTGCTGCTCGCCCTCGCCCATTCGCTGCGTCCGGGCTACGACTGGTTCTTCCCGTACTACCGCGACCGTGCGCTGGTGCTCGGCCTCGGCGTCACGCCGACGGAGATGCTCCTCGAGGCGGTCGGGTCCGCCGACGACCCGGCGAGTGGCGGGCGGCAGATGCCGTGCCACTGGGGTCACCGCGAAAAAAACATCGTGACGCAGTCGTCGCCGACGGGGTCGCAGTGCCTGCCCGCCGTCGGGTGTGCCGAGGCGACCCGCTACATCCAGGGGCGCACGCTTCCCGGGTGCGAGGCGCACGGCGACGAGATCACCTACGTCTCGCTCGGCGAGGGGGCGACGAGCGAGGGCGAGTTCTGGGAGTCGCTCAACACGGCCTGCCGGCTGCACTTGCCTGTGCTCTACATCGTGGCGGACAACGGCTATGCGATCTCGGTCCGCGCCGAGGACCAGTCGCCCGCCCCGATCTCGGAGATGGTGCGCGGCTTCCGGGGCCTGGCGGTCACGAAGATCGACGGGCGCGACTACTTCCAGGCGCGGCACTTCGGGGCGCGCGCAGTGGCGCGGGTACGAGCGGGCGAAGGTCCGGGCCTGATCCACGCCAAGGTCACGCGGCCCTACTCGCACTCCGCGGCGGACACGCAGTCGAAGTACCGCCCGGTAGGGGAGTTGGCGGACGAAGCCGCGCACGACCCCATCCTCGTGCTCGAGCACGACCTCGTGAAGTGCGGCGTGCTCAGCGAGGACGACGTCGGCCGCATCCGCGCCGAGGCGAAGGACACCGTCGCGGTCGCGGCGAAGACCGCGTTGGCGGGGGCAAAGCCGGACCCCGCCACCGTCCTCGACCACGTGTACGTCCGGCCGCTCATCGAGGTCCCGCCGGCGCCGGATCCCGATGCGGAGAGCGTCACCTTCGGCGAGGCGATCCACCGCACGCTGCGCGAGGTGATGGCCGCGGACCAGCGCATCCGCGTGTTCGGTGAGGACGTCGCCGACGCGCCCGAAGACGTGCTCGCCGATGTCGAGGGCAAAGGCGGCGTGTTCGGCACGACGCGCGGCTTGCAACGAGAGTTCGGCATCGCTCGTTGCTTCAACACGCCGCTGGCGGAAGCGAACATCATCGGGCGGGCGGTCGGGCAGGGCATCCGCGGGCTGCGTCCCTGCCCGGAGATCCAGTTCTTCGACTACATCTGGCCGGCCATGACGCAGATCAAGAGCGAGGCGGCCACGATCCGCTGGCGCTCGAACGGATCGTTCTCGTGTCCGGTCGTCATGCGCGTCGCCATCGGCGGCTACCTGACCGGCGGTGCGATCTGGCACAGCCAGTGCGGCGAGTCGATCTTCACGCACGTGCCGGGCTTGATCGTGATGTTCCCGTCGCGAGCCCGCGATGCCGCGGGCCTGTTGCGGGCGGCATTCCGTTGCGAGGATCCCGTCCTGTTCCTCGAGCACAAGCACCTGCTGCGCCAGGCGTACGCGAAGGACCCATTCCCGGGGCCGGACTACGTCGTCCCGCTCGGGTCGGCAAGCGTCGTGCAGGAAGGCACCGATCTCACGATCGTCACCTATGGCGCCACCGTCGAGCGGTCACGGCAGGCCGCTTCCCGGCTGGGTGAGGACGTGTCTGTCGAGATCGTCGACCTGCGCTGCCTCGTGCCGTGGGATCACGAAGCGGTCGCCGCGTCGGTGGCGAAGACGGGCCGCGTACTCGTCGTGCACGAGGACATCCTGACGTCGGGGTTCGGTGCCGAAGTCGCCGCGTGGATCGCCCAAGAGTGCTTCAGCTCACTCGACGCGCCGGTCGCGCGTGTCGGAGCGAAGGACTGCCACGTCGCGTACGCGCCCGTGCTCGAGGACGCCATCCTTCCGCAAGTGGACGACATCGCCGACGCCGCGCGCGGCGTGCTCGCGTTCTGAGTCAGTCCATCGCGATCGTCGTGACCTGATAACCCTCGGCTTCGAGTGTCGCGATGATCGTGTCGGCGTGCGCGCGGTCGAGCGTCTCGATCACGAGCTCCACTTCTGTGCTGTGGATCGGGGCGGCGGCGAACAAGCGCTGGTGCAGCACCTCGACGATGTTGCCGCCCGCGAGGCCGAGGACGCCGGTGAGCTTGGCCAGCGATCCGGGACGGTCGTCGAGCCGAACGCGAAGGCGAGACAAGCGTCCGCTGTGCACGAGCCCGCGCAGGATGGTGGACGACAGCAGTCTCGGGTCGATGTTGCCGCCGGTGAGCACGATGCCCACCTTCTTGCCGGCGAAGCGCGCACGATGTTGCGCGACCGCGGCGAGCCCGGCGGCGCCGGCCCCTTCGGCGACGACCTTCTCGATCTCGAGGAACAGGTTCACCGCTTCTTCGATCGAGACTTCGCTGACCGTACACATCTCGACCGCGGCAGCTTCGAGGATGCCCCGCGTGATCGCACCCGGATGCGACACCGCGATGCCCTCGGCCATCGTCGGACCGCCCGGCACCGGCGCGGAGTCGTGGGCGAGCGCGTGCACCATCGACGGGTACGACTCGCTCTGCACGCCGACGAGCTCGACGTCCGGCGCCTTGGCCCGGTAGACGACACTGAGCCCCGAGAGCAGCCCGCCCCCGCCCACAGGCGCGACGATCGTGTCGAGATCGGGATGGTCGGCGAGCAGCTCCAGCCCTACCGTGCCCTGACCGGCGATGACGTGCTCGTCGTCGAAGGGGTGCACGAATGTGCGGCCTTCCGTTTCGACGAGCTCGCGTCCCCGCACGAACGCGTCGGCCACCGAGGAGCCGTGCAGCTCCACGGTGGCGCCGAGGGCGCGGGTGCTGGCTACCTTCACGAACGGTGTCGTGGCCGGCATCACGACTTTGGCGTCGATGCCGAGCAACCGGGCATGGCGAGCGACCGCCTGGCCATGGTTGCCGGCGCTCACAGTGACGACACCGCACGCCCGCTCGTCGTCGGTGAGGTGATGCAGCTTGTTGCACGCGCCTCGTTCCTTGAACGACGCGGTGAACTGGAGGTTCTCGAACTTGATGACGACGGTGCAGCCGAGCAGCGCCGACAGGGTGTGCGACACGGCGCTCGGCGTGTGTTCGATCGACGGTGCGATGGTGATCGCGGCGGCGGCCACGTCGTCGACCGTGACCGTCATCTGTTGTGCGCGTGCGCGTCGAGCACGTGCGCGACAGCGACCGTCACGCCGCGAGCCATCGACAGGTCGAGGAACTCGTTCGGGCCGTGCGCATTCGAGCCGGGACCCATCACCCCCGTGATGACGAACTGCGCGTGCGGGAACCGCTCGCCCAGCATTGCCATGAACGGGATCGTGCCGCCCTCGCCGATCGTGCGGTACGGCTGACCGAACACGTCCTGTGACGCTTCGTCGAGCGCGGTCGACAACCATGCCGCGGTTGGTGGCGCGTTCCATCCTGATGCGGCCTGTTCGACGTGGGCGTCGATCTCGGCGCCGTACGGCGGATCAAGGGTGAGCGCGCGCACGATGGCCGCGCCCGCGGCATCGGGGTCGCACGTCGGCGGAAGGCGGAACGACAGCCGCACGGTCGTGAACGGCCGCAGCACGTTGCCTCCCGCCGGGCGGTCGGGCACGCCCTCGATGGCGATGAGCTCGAGCGCCGGCTCCCATGTCTTGGCCCGGAGTTGCGCGATGTGGTCGCCGTCGTTGAGTGGATGGACAGCGTCGACGAATGGAAACTCGCCGGCGACGCGGCTTCCGAGCTCGTTCGCGGTGGTTGCCATCTCGCCCGCCCGATCCTCGGGGAGGTCGACGCGCAACTCGGGAAGCAGCAGCTCGCCGGTGTCGGAGTCCTCGATGCGATCGAGCAGATGGCGCAACACGCGGAACGTCGACGGCACGACGCCGCCGGCCGCACCCGAGTGCACACCCTCGCGCAGCACGCGCACGGTGACGTCGACGGCGACGAGACCTCGCAGCGAGGTGGTCAGCCAGACGCGGTCGTAGGTGCCACAGCCCGAATCGAGGCACACCACGAGATCCGGTTCGCCGATGCGATCGGCAAGGTGATCGATGTACGCCTCCAGGTCGTAGCTGGCCGACTCTTCGCACGCCTCGATCAACGCGATGCAGCGCCCGTGCCGTCCGCCTGCCGCGTGCACGGCTTCGATCGCGCTCATCGCGGCGAACGCGGCGTAGCCGTCGTCACCACCGCCACGGCCGAACAGGTGGTCGCCCTCGAGCACCGGCGTCCACGGACCGAGGTCCTCGCGCCAGCCGGCCATCTCCGGTTGCTTGTCGACGTGCCCGTACAGGAGCACCGTGCCGGTGGACTCGGGATCGGTGGCCGGTACTTCCGCGACGATCAGCGGCGTACGTCCGGGCAGTCGCTCGACTGACACCGTGAGCCCGTCGATCGGTCGCGCCGCCATCCACGAGCTGACGAGCTCGACCGCGCGGTCCATGTGCCCTGACGCGGCCCAGTTCGCGTCGAACGCGGGTGACACGTTCGGGATGCGGATGAACTCCGTCAACGTGGGCATCACGTCGGCATCCCACGATTGCGCGACATGGTCGGCAGTGGTGGTCACGGGCGCTCAGTCGTGGACGCCGCGGACCGACGGCCACAGCTCGTGCCACATCTCGCGCGTGGCGCCCATCGGATCATCGAGGAGGCGGACCGTCGGGCCGAGCTCCATGACGTTGCGGTCGGCCGTCGAGTACGTGCCCCACTGGGGCATGTCGTCGTGGCTGGGCGACCCGTCGCGCGCCATGGCCGTCCACGCGCCGGACACCAACGTCGACAGCGCGCGGGTGTCGTCGCCGATGTCACCGAGGAGGAAGTCGACGCCGCGGCGATCGACGTTGTCGAACACGAAAGGAATCTCGATCGCATGGCAGGCGCCGAGGGCGCCGTCGAACGCGGTGGACTTGTACGTGAACAGGTACGCGTACGTCGATTGCTGATGCGAGGACTGCGCTTCGGCCAGTCGTACGGCCGGAATGCGGAACACCCAGTCCGTCGCGATCGCGCACCACAACTCATCGTTCGACAGGCCCGGGCGCTCGTCGCGGTAGACCGCGATGACATCGCCGGCACGATCGCCGACGGTCTTGGTGAGCCGGCCAAGCAACTGACCATCAGGCATCGGCCCGCGGGCGCGCTCCATCACATGGAAGAGCTTCCATTCCTCGGCGGCGGTGCCGGCGAGCAGCGCGACATCGGCCGCAGCTCCCTCGCGCACCGCGTCGATCGGCGGTCTCGGCAGGACCACGCCGTCGACCACCGGCGAGAACGGAAGACCCAAACCCGTGAGGTCTGCGAGCCGCGGGCCCGCCGCGAGCTGCGCCGCCAGCAGCGTGTCGATCGGCACGGTGAGCAGGGCCTCCGCGTCGGAGGGTTTGATCCCGAGCTCCCCGAGCATGATCTCGGTCACGGTGCTCGCCTGGGCCACGGACTTCGCGTGATCGGCGGCGCCGCTCTCGGGGATCGCACCGCGCAACAACTCGGGCACGCCGGGCGTGCCGAGCAACGTGCCGACGCTCATACCACCGGCGGACTCGCCGAAGATCGTGATGTGGTCCGGGTCGCCACCGAAGGCCGCGATGTTGTCCTTCACCCAGTGGATCGCGGCAATCTGGTCACGGATGCCGTTGTTGCCCGAGCCGCCGAACTGCTCGCCGAGCACGCCGTCGAGATGGAGGAAGCCGAACGCACCGAGGCGGTAGTTGAGCGTGACGACGACCACGTCACCCTGGCGAGCGATGCGGGCGCCGTTGTACCAGGGCGTGGAGCCCTGGCCGGCGGTGAACGCGCCACCGTGGATCCACACCATGACCGGACGGGGGTTGTCGTCGACGGCGGGCGTGAACACGTTGAGGAAGAGGCAGTCCTCGCTTCCCGCGACAGCAGGCGCGGCCAACATCGACTCGAGCGGCGAAGGATTCTGCGGAGCCGCGGCGCGGTATGCACTTGCGTCGTAGACGTCGTCCCACGGCTCGACCGGTTGCGGCGGACGGAACCGCTCCGCACGCGCGAAGCGAATGCCGCGGAACTGCACCACGCCGTCCTTCTCGAAGCCCTGGATCTTGCCGTTGGTCGTGGAGGCGATCACGGTCTCGAACCTATCTCGTGATCACGCCGGCGATCCGTGCCGGATCAGCGGGGGAGGCCGAGGAACCGCTCGCCGAGCACGTTGCGAAGGATCTGGGTCGTGCCGCCCATGATCGTGTAGGCGGGCGCGTAACACACGGCGCGTGCGGCGCGGGCGCCGAGGCCGTTCTCCTCGCCCCACAGCAGCGCGTGCGGCCCGAGAACTCGGGCCGCGAAGTTGGCGAGCCGCTGCTCGAACTCTGTGCCGAACGTCTTCGTCGCCGCCGAGAATCCTGCGGGCGCCTGCTTCAACGTCTCGCGGATCACCAGGAGCCGTCCGATGCGATAGCAGGTCTCGATGGCGGCGAGCTCTTGGCGAACGATCGGATCGTGGCGATCGATGCATCCGGACTCGAGCAGGTCCCGGTAGAGCGCGTAGTTGGACACGAGCCGGTCGATGCCGCCGCGCTCGTGCTCCATCTGACGCATCAGTTGGCGGAAGCTGTTGTTCTGCTCGCCGACGAGATGATCGCTCGGCACGCGCACACCGTCGAAGGTCACTTCGCTGAAGTGGCGGTTGGTCGTCATGTCCTCGATCGGGCTGACGCTCACACCGTCCGCGTGCATGTCGACGACGAATTCGGAGAGCCCTGCGTGCTTCGGCGCGTCGGGATCGGTCCGGGCGATCAGGTAACACCAGTCGGACACGGCCGCGCCGCTGGTCCACACCTTCTGCCCGTCGATGACCCAGTTGTCGCCGTCACGCACCGCGCGTGTGCGCAGCGACGCGACGTCACTGCCGGAGTCCGGCTCGCTCATGCCGATGCACCACATCGACGTGCCGGCGACGATGTCGGGGATCCACCGTCGCCGTTGCTCGGTCGTGCCGAACTGCAGCAACGTCGGACCCATCTGGCGGTCGGCGAACCACATCGCGGCGATCGGCGCGCCGTTGGCGATGAGCGCTTCGTACACGATGAAGCGCTCGAGGGCCGTGCGCCCGTGGCCACCCTCCTCGACCGGCCAGGTCATGCCGATCCACCCACGCGCCCCGAGCTCCTTCGACAACGCGGGGTCGTGCCCGACGATCCACGAGTCCTCGGGGAACGGCGTTCGTCGCGTCCACTCGAGCGCGAACTCGGTTGCCTCGTCGCCGAGGGCGTCGAGCTCGGCGGGGACGGAAAAGTCCATCGGCCGAGCCTACGTTCGCGGGCAGTGATCATCCGACCCGTGCAACCTCACGAGTACGACGACCTGGGCGCCCTCACCTTGGACGCCAACACGAGCCTCGACGGCCATGTCCACGACCTCGAGTACGAGGCCGAGCTCGCCGACGTGCGAGCACGAGCGGAGGCGCCCTCCACGGTCGTACTCGTCGCGGTCGACGGGGACGGAACGTTGCTCGGCGGCGTCACGGAGGTGGTCGACCACACCTCACCCTTTGCCGAGGGCACACCGGTCGACGCCGCCGCCATTCGCATGCTCGCCGTGTCGCGCGCCGCGCAACGCCGCGGCGCCGGCGAGGCACTCGTCCGCGCCTGCATCGACCGGGCCCGCGAGCGCGGCAAGGCGGCGGTCGTGCTGCACACGACACCGTGGATGACGACTGCGCACCGGTTGTACGAGCGCATCGGTTTCGTGCGGTACCCCGCACACGACGTGCAGATCACTGCCGAGGTGTTGCTGCTGGGCTACCGGCTCGAACTCGTGCCGTGAGAGGGTCACCTCGTACGCTCCGCGCATGACCCTGCCTGCTCCCGCCAGTGACCGAACCGCGATCGTGACCGGTGCCTCTTCGGGTATCGGCGAGCAACTGGCACGCGCCTTGGCAGCCCGCGGCTACGGGGTAACTCTTGTCGCCCGTCGCGAGGACCGACTGAGGAAGCTGGCCGGCGACTTGTCGAAGTCGCACAACGTGCGGGTCGAAGTGATCGCGGCCGACTTGACCGACCAGAGCGCGCGCGAGGACCTCGTCAAGGCGGTCGCCGGCCTCGGGTTGACCGTCGACGTCCTCGTCAACAACGCGGGGTTCAGCACGACCGGTCGCGTCGAACAGGCCGACGTGGACCGTGAGCTCGCCATGATCCGCACGAACGTCGAGGCTGTCGTCCACCTGTGCAGCCTGGTGATCCCCGGCATGGTCGAACGGCGGCGCGGTGCCGTGCTGAACGTCGCCTCGACCGCGGCTTTCCAGCCCCTTCCCGGACAGGCCGGCTACGGCGCGACCAAGGCGTTCGTCCTGTCGTATGGCCAAGCACGCGCCGCAGAGCTCCGCCGGTCCGGCGTGACGCTGACGACGTTGTGCCCGGGGCCGGTCCAGACCGGATTCGCCGAGGCCGCGGGGATGGACGAGGAAGAGGCGGAGGGATCGCTGCCGAAGTTCATGTGGGTGTCCGCCGACGACGTCGCCAAGGCGGGGTTGGACGGTCTCGACAAGGGCCGCACGGTGGTGATCCCGGGTATGCCGAATCGAGTGCTGGCCGGGGTCGCGCAGGTGACGCCGCGGCGGATCATCCTGCCGATCGTGGCGCGGCAACACCCGTCGTTGAAGAACTGAATCCGGTCGCGCTATGCCGGAGTGACCACTCCGACAGTGTCGACGTGAGCGCCTCCATCGAAGTCGCCGGGGACGGGACGGTCGACGGGCCCGCCGTAGAAGATGTCGAGGTTGGGAGGACCGCCGTTGAGCGAGTTCCGCAAGTAGAAGTGGTTGAACGCGTACACGCCGATGGTGTCGCCTCCGGCGCCGTCCCAGTTGCCGGCGAGCGGGATCGAGCCCGGTCCGCCGTAGAAGATGTCGATGTCGGGCGAGCCGGGCATGTTGTTGTTGCGCAGGTAGAAGTGATTGAACTCGTACGTTCCGATCGTGTCCTCCCCGTCTTTGTTCCAGTCGCCGACGACGACTGCGTCTCCGGGTGTGCCGTAGTGCACGGAGATGTCGGGCGCGCCGGCGGTATTGCTGTTGCGCAGGAAGAAGTGCCCGAGTTCGAACACCCCGATCGAGTCGCCTTCCTTGCCGTCCCAGTTGCCGCACACGGGTACGTCGCCCGGAGTCCCGTACGCGATCGTGGCGAACGGTGGCCCACCGTTGAAGTCGTTCCACAGGTACCACGTGCCGTCGACGAAGACGCCCGGAGTGTCGGTTCCGTTGCCGTCCCAGTCACAGGCCACCGACTGCCCGATTGAGCCGACGGCCGCTTGGATCGTGGGCGGTCCCGGCGTGTTGGTGGTGCGCAGGTTCCAGGACTGCTCGCGAGCGATCCGACCGAGCACGCCGCTGTTGTGCGCCAGGTAGAGCAGGGCACCACCTGGTGTCGTGAGGAGGTCGACGGGACCGTCGACGCCGTTCAACGGCACGAACGGCGACACCTGCTTGGTCGCAACGTCCATGCGACGGATCCAACCGCTGCACAGGTCAGCGAAGAAGTAGTCGCCCACATAGTCCGCTCCGAAGGCAGGCGACACGGGGTTGTAGAAGGTCGCACCCGCGATCGCGCACCCCGTCGTGTCACTCGTGCCGTGCCCGTAGAAGAACACGGGCGTTGTGAATGCCGGGTTGCTGGTGGGACCTTCGGTCGTCGGCCAGCCGAAATTCAAACCGTCTCGGAAGCCCTCGTCGATCTCCTCGAAGGTGGATTGGCCGACGTCGTTGATGTACAGGCGCCCTGTGCCCGGCTGGAACGCGAACGTGAACGGGTTGCGCAGCCCATAGGCCCACACACGCTGGTCCGCGCCTGCCGTGCTGAAGAACGGATTGGTGCTCGGCGCCGCGCCCGAGGTCGGGTCGACACGAAGGATCTTGCCGAACGGGTTGTCGAGTTGCTGTGAGCGGGGCGGATTCGCGTTCTCGCCGACACCGATGAGGAGTGTCCCGTCTGGTGCGAAGTGGATCGCGCCACCGTTGTGGTTGGTGGCCGAGCTGAGCGGTGGTAGGTCGACGACCACGTGCTCGCTGCCCGGCACCGCGACGTCGCCGTTGGCCGTGAACCGGCTGACCCGGTTGTGGGCCGGCGATCCCGGCACGGTGTAGTGCACGTACACGAACGGACGTCCGGGGAAGCCTGGGTCGACCGTGACTCCGATGAGGCCGCGCTCACCTGAGGAGTCGACGCTGAGCTTCACGAAGGGCTGCGGAAGCAGCGCGCCGCCCTCCACAACCCGGAGCGCACCGGATTGCTCGGCGACCAGCACCCGACCGTCGGGCAACATGGCCATGGACGTCGGTCCGTTCAGGCCGCTGATGGTCGTGTCGGTGAAGCCGCCGGGTACCGGTGCGGCACTGGCCGGTCGTTGGGTCGCCGTCAGCGTGACGGCGACGGAGATCAGTACCACCACAACGACTCCAGCAGCTCGAAACGTGCGGTGCGCGTCACTCCCAGTGAGGGGCATGGCCCAAAGATGGCACACCCGTCACCAGGATGGGCGCCGGCGTCGCGATCAGTTCGTGAGCACGAGCTTGCCGAGCTTGCCGCCGGCGGCGAAGCGCTCGTAGGCCGCCACCGCGTCCGCCATCGCGAACGTCTCCGCGACGGGCACGCGCACACGGCCGTCGGCGAGCAGCGGGATGACGTGACGCTCGATCCGGCGGGCGGCCAACGCCTTGTCCTCGAGTGATCGCGTCCGCAGGGCCGACCCGTGGATGCGCGCCCGCTTCTGCATGAGGCCGAGCAGGTTCAGCTCGATGGACGAACCGCCGCCCAAACCGATGATCGAGATTCGTCCACCGGATGCGAGGGCGTCGATGTTGGCCGGGAAGTTGGGCGCGCCGACGAGCTCGAGGATGACGTCGAACGGTCCGTGGTCGGTGAACTCGTCGGGGGCGACGGCAATGGCCCCGAACGCCGACACCGCGTCGCGGAGCGACTCGCTGCGCACGGTGGCGACGACCGATGCGCCAGCGGCCACTGCGAGCTGCACGCCGGCGAGGCCGACACCGCCGGCGCCACCGTGCACGCACACCCGCTCGCCCATGCCGAGCCCGCACTGCGAGAACAGCGCATCGTGCGCAGTCGTGAACACCTCCGGGAAGCCGCCCGCTTCGGACCAACCGACAGTGTCGGGGATCGCGATCGCGTGTCGTTCCGGGACGAGCGCGAGCTCGGCCTGCGCGCCTCCACCGACCACCGCCATCACTCGATCGCCCGGCGCGAACGTGCGGACGTTCTCACCGATCGCGATCACCTCACCCGCGAGCTCGAGGCCGGGGATGTCCGGCGGGCTTCCGGGCGGCGCGGGATAGAAGCCGGCCCGTTGCATCAGGTCCGCACTGTTGAGCCCCGCGGCGCGTACGGCGACGAGCAACTCACCGTGCCCGGGCTCCGGGTCGGGGTGCTCGCGCCACTCGAGCGCGCCGTCGGCGACGGTGACGGCGCGCACTACCTCTGATCGATCGGTACGTAGTCGCGGGCTTGGGTGCCGATGTAGAGCTGGCGCGGGCGAGCGATGCGCGAGTCCTGTTCGAGCAGCTCTTCCCAGTGCGCGAGCCAACCCGTCGTGCGGGGGATGGCGAACAGCACGGGGAACATGTCGATCGGGAAGCTCATCGCTTGGTAGATGAGACCGGAGTAGAAGTCGACGTTCGGGTACAGCTTGCGGCTCGTGAAGTACTCGTCGTTCAGTGCCACTTCTTCGAGCTTCAGCGCGATGTCGAGCAGCGGGTTCTTGCCGGTGACGGCGAAGACCTCCTCCGCCGTCTTCTTGATGATCGTCGCCCGTGGGTCGTAGTTCTTGTAGACGCGGTGGCCGAAGCCCTGCAGGCGGCCGCCGGTGCCTTCCTTCACGCTCTTCACGAACGCGTCGACGTTGTCGATCGATCCGATCTCGGTGAGCATGCGCACCACTTGCTCGTTGGCGCCGCCGTGGCGAGGGCCGTACAGCGCGGCGCACGCGGCGGCGCAAGCGGTGTACGGGTCCGCATGGGCGGAGCCCACCACGCGCATGGCCGTGGTCGAGCAGTTCTGCTCATGGTCGGCGTGCAGGATGAACAACACGTCGAGCGCCTTCGCCAGCACCGGGTCGCGCCACGGCACGTTCTCGAGCGGCTCGAACATCATCCGCAGGAAGTTGGCCTCGAACGACATCGAGTTGTCCGGATACACGAATGGCATGCCGACGAAGAATCGGTGGGCGCACGCCGCGATGGTCGGCATCTTCGCGATCAGCCGCACGACCTGCGAGTGACGGATCGCCGCGTCGTCGATCTGCTTGGCCTCGGGGTAGAAGGTCGACATGGCCGCGACCGCGGAAACCAGCATGCCCATCGGATGAGCGTCGTAGTGGAAGCCCTCCATGAAGCGCTTGCGCATGTTCTCGTGGATGAACGTGTGGAACGTGATCTCGTGGCGCCAGGCGTCGGCCTGTTGCTGCGTCGGCAGCTCACCGTGGATCAACAGATAGGCGACCTCGAGGTACGTCGAATGCTCCGCCAGCTGTTCGATCGGGTAGCCGCGGTAGCGCAGGATCCCGGCGTCGCCGTCGAGCTCGGTGATGGCGCTCGAGCACGCCGCGGTGGTCATGAACGCCGGGTCGTAGAACCACGTGTTCGGCAACAGCTTGCGCCATTCGGTGGCGTCGACACCGCCGTTGACGATGGGGATCTCGATGGAGTCGCCCGTACGGTTGTCGGTGATCGTGATGCTCTCAGCCACGACCGGAATCTACTGGGGAACGACGATGGGCGTGCCCGCGAGGTGGTCGGGGATGGTCCGGTTGATCGTGTCGATCACTTGGGCGAACACGCGCTCCGCGTGATCGTGCTCGTCGAAGTTCATGCTGATCACACCGCCGTTGGCAAGGTTGATCTCCATGCGTCGCTGGCCGCTGTTCATCGAGCCGGTGAGCTTCACATAGGCGATGTGCGCGGCATTGATCACGACCATGTTGAGCTCGGCCGCGTTACCGAGATTGAGGTTGACCGTCCGGTTCGCATCCCCCTCGGACATACGGCGAACCCTACAGGGGGGTGTTGTCGTGGCGTCTCCCGGCGAGACGTTCCTGCTTCGAATCGAGTGTCTCGAGGGCGTTCGCGATCTCGCGCCGGGTGTCCGCGGGATCGATCACCGCGTCGACGGATCCCCGCTCGGAGGCCCGCCAGGGGTTGAGAAACGCGTCCTCGTACGCGAGCTCCGCTTCGGCGCGCTCGTCGGGCGTCGCTCGCCGGTGCAGGATCTCGACCGCGCCCTTTGCACCCATCACCGCGACCTCGGCGCTCGGCCACGCGAGGTAGAGGTCGCTGCCCATCGGCCGTGAGTCCATGACGATGTACGCACCGCCGTACGCCTTGCGCAAGACGATGGCGATCCTCGGCACGGTGGCACGCGCGTACGCGAACGCCATCTGCGCGCCGTGGCGGATGATGCCGCGCCATTCGAGGTCCTTGCCGGGGTAGAAGCCGGACGTGTCGATCAAGGTCACGAGGGGGAGGTTGAACGCGTCACAGAACGCGACGAAGCGCGCGCCCTTCTGTGACGCGGCGATGTCGAGCGTGCCGGCGATCGTCTGCGGTTGGTTGGCGAGGAAGCCGGCGGGCCGGCCGTCGACCGACGCGAACGCGGTCACGAGGTTGCCCGCCCACGAGGCGCGCAGCTCGATCATCTCGCCGTCGTCGGCGATCGAGCGGATCGCGTCGCGGACGTCGTAGCTGCCGTGACTCGCCGCGGGCACGAGATCACGCAGCTCGGGCGTGGCTCGATCGGCCGGATCGCTGGTCGGGCGAATGGGAGGCCGCTCGTCGACGTGCGCGGGGAGGTAGTCGAGAAGATCGGTGATGGCGTCGAGCGCCTCGTCGGCATCGGCGGCCACGAGCGCGGCGAGACCGGTGAGGGCGGCGTGGACAGCCGTGCCACCGAGCTCGTCGGGATCGACGGCCACGCCCGTGATTTCCATCACCATGCGCGGCCCGCTGACGAACGCGTATGCATCGGTGGTCATGACGACGTGGTCGGCGAGCCCGAGCAACAGCGCGGGCCCCGAGACCGCGGGTCCGGCGGCCACCATCAGGATCGGGACGACACCCGAGCACTCGGTGATGGCGCGCGCCGCTCGGCCCCACCCGAAGGTGGCGGCCAGCCCTGCGCCGACGTCGGCGCCACTCGACGCCATGGACACGATCAACGGAAGCCGCGACGCAAGCGCGTGACGGGCGGCGTCGGCCAAGGTCTCGCCGTCTTCAGGAGTCAGCGCACCCTTGCGAACAGACGGATCGCAGCGGGCGAGTATCACGTCGTGGTCACCGAGGCGCGTGCGCCGCGCGTCGACCGCTCCGGGTGTCCCGCCGCGCAGTCGGATATCGGACGGTCTTCGATCCGCCATGTGCTCACGTGCTCGATTTCATCGGGCGGATGCCGGGCTGACCCGCGGCCTCTTCGGCGACGACGCTGCGCAACGTGTCGGCAATGGCGCGGGCAGGTGCCGACGGCAGGCCACGGCGACGCCGGATCAACCCGACCGACCGTCCGGTGAGCCCGTCGACCGCGACGACCTTCCATCCCCCGCGCAACCATCGGGGCGCAGCCGAGGCGGGAAGCACCGCCGCGCCGAAGCCCTCGAACGCGAGTGACGCGACGAGTCGCATGCCATCGACCTCGGCCTTCGCCCGCAACGTCACCCCGGCCTTCGCCGCCTGTACTTCGAGGTCGTCGCGGAACACGGTGCCCGGTGGCTCGAGCAGCAGGTCGTGCTCCGCGAGCTCCGCGAACGTCACGCGGTCGCGCTCCGCGAGGGGATGGTCGGTCGGCGCGATCACGAGCAGATCCTCCTCGAACAATTGCTCCGACTCGACATCGGGGTCATGTACGGGAAGGGCGACGACGGCGAGGTCGAGCTGACCGGTGTGGACTTGGGGCAGCAACGATGTCGTGGTCGCGTCCACCACTACGACTCGAACCCTCGGGTAGCGCGCCGCCATCGACTCGAGGAGCGGCGGTACGAGCCAGCGGGCGGTCGTGCCGATCACACCGATGCGAACCACGCCGGCGATCTCGTCGTGTACCGCGGCGACGTCGGCGACGAGTGCCTCGAGCTCGCGCTGTACACGGGTCGCCCGCTGCACGACGACCACTCCCGCATCGGTCAGCGTGCTCGTGGTGCGGTCGATGAGGGTGACCCCGAGCTCGCGCTCGAGCCGGGCCACGTGAGTCGAGATGTTGGACTGCACCGTGTGCAGCGCCCGGGCCGCCGAGGAGAACGACTTGTGCTCGGCGACCGCAACCAGAGCGTTGAGCTGGCGTAGATCCATCGCCCCGCATGATGGCAGCTATCGGTTAGAACTGTTGGACAGATTGCCGGCTGCGGGAGATGATGACTCGCACAAGACGCCGAGCGTCGCGACTCTCCCCCCGAGTCCCGCTCGTGCACGGTCGAAAAGCGGCAACCCCCCGCCGCCTCGGCCTTCGAAAGGGACCGGCACCCCCCGCCGGTCCCTTTCACTTTTTCCCGGGCTACGGTGCCGGCATGGGTCGAGAAGCTGCCTTCTTCGATCTCGACCGCACGCTGTTGCGCGGCGCGAGCGGTCCGGTGATCAGCCAGGCGCTGAAGTCGGTCGGTCTGTTGCGCGATCGCAGCATCCCGGGCGAGGGGTTGATCTACCGCGTGTTCGATCTCGTCGGGGAGAGCCGTCCGACGATGCAGCTGGCGCGGCAGGCGGCGCGCTTCTCACAAGGTTGGTCGCGCGAGCAGGCACAGGAGGCGGGGCGAATCGCGGCCGATAACCTGACCGGATCGGTTCAACCGTTTGCGGCCCCGATCATCGAAGAGCATCGAGCGGCGGGGCGCGCCGTCGTCCTCGCGACCACGACTCCGTTCGATCTCGTGAAGCCGCTCGCTGACGCGCTCGGTCTCGACGACGTCGTCGCAACGCACTACGGCGTGCGCGACGGCAGGTACGACGGCACGATCACCGGCGAGTTCGTGTGGGGCAAGGGCAAGTTGCGGGCCGTGCAGGAGTGGGCCGAAACGCACGACGTGTCGTTGCCCGAGTCGTACGCGTACTCCGACAGTTGGTACGACGTGCCGCTGCTGTCCGCCGTCGGCCATCCGAACGCGGTGAACCCCGACCTGCGGTTGCTCGGCCAGGCCTTCGTGCGGCGGTGGCCGATCCTCAACCTCGACGTCCCCAACGGGGTGCCGAAGGTGCTCGGCATCGAACCGCAGCAGATCCTCATGGCGGGCGCGTTCCCCCAGCTGATCCCGTACGCCCGCTTCGACATCAGCGGCATGGAGAACCTGCCCGAGAGCGGCGCCGCGATCGTGGTCGGTAACCACCGCAGCTACTTCGATCCCTTGGCGATGGGCCTCGCGTTCGCGCAGCGCGGGCGACCGGTGCGGTTCCTCGGCAAGAAGGAGGTGTTCGACGTACCTGTGGTCGGGCAGCTGGCGAAGGCGATCGGTGGCATCCGTGTGGATCGCGGCACTGGATCCGACGAGCCGTTGCAGGCGGCCGCAGAGGCGTTGCGCGGCGGTCAGGTCGTGGCGATCATGCCGCAGGGGACGATCCCGCGCGGCGAGGCGTTCTTCGATCCCGAGCTCAAGGGTCGATGGGGTGCGGCCCGCCTGGCGCAGCTGAGTGGCGCACCGGTGATCCCGGTCGGGATGTGGGGGACCGAGAAGGTGTGGCCCCGCAGCGCGCGGGTGCCGAACGTGCTCAACGTGACGAACCCGCCTCACATCACGATCCGCATGGGAGCGCCGGTCGAGCTGCAAGGCGAGAGCCTCGACGACGACACGACGCGCATCATGAGCGCGATCAGCGCGCTGCTGCCGCCCGAGGCGAACGAGGTCCACAAGCCGACCGCGGAGGAGCTGGCGAAGACGTACCCGTCCGGCAAGGTACCCACCGCCGGCGAGCACGAACGCGAGCGCCGCCCCGGCTCGGACTGACCGCGACTTGGTTCAGGCGTTGCGGAAGGTCGCGACGGATTCGACCAGCGGGCGCCAGTGGTCGAGGTCGGGGACGATCGCGTCGGGATCCTTGGCGGTTTCGTCGGCGCGGCGCAGGGTGAGCGCGTCCGCCAGTTCGGGCCGTCGTTCGAGCGCCGCTCGCTCCTCCTCCGAGAGCGCGCCGCCCTGGTGGACGAGGCTCGCGGTCGAGCCCGAGCTGAGCGTGGCGCCGTAGCCGGCATCGACGGTGACGAGGTAGCGCTTGGCAGGCACGTGCAACTCGACCAGCGCGGCGACGCGCTCGCCGAGTAGCCCGCGCACCGCGTCGGCCGCGATCGCACCGTGCTCGATCGGATGGTGCGGTTGCAGGCGATGACCGATGTCGTGCACGAGACCGGCGAGGATCAGCTCGCTGTCGTCAGGCGCGACCTCGGCGAGCCGGGCCGCGCATTGCAGCGAGTGGGGGAGGATCGGGATCGGGTCCCCGTCCTCATCCAACGAGTCGTAGAACCGCTCGCACGACTCGAGCACGTCGAGCAACTCGTCGACGGTCATCCCTGTTGCTTGGCCCGGATGATGTTGAGCGCGCTGCCGGCCCGGAACCATTCGATCTGCTCCGGGCTGAACGTCTGCACGGTCTCGAAGTCGACGGTCGTGCCATCGGGCTTCGTGATGCGGCAGCGGACCGGCGTGTCCGGCGCGAGGTCGGCCAGCCCGAGCACGGAGATGCGATCGTCCTCACCGATCTCGTCGTAGGTCGACGGATCGGCGAACGTGAGCGGCAGCATCCCCTGCTTCTTCAGATTCGTCTCGTGGATACGGGCGAAGCTGCGAGCGAAGACGGCGACACCGCCACGGAAGCGAGGCTCCATTGCCGCGTGCTCGCGCGACGAGCCCTCGCCGTAGTTCTCGTCGCCGACCGCGCACCAACGCACTCCCGACTCGCCCATGTGCTTGGCGATGTCAGGGAAGGATCGGGTCTCGCCGTCGATGGGATCTTTGCCCTCGCCGGCATCACCGGTGAAGGCGTTGATCACGCCGAGGAAGAGGTTCCCGGAGATGTTCTCGAGGTGGCCTCGGAACCGCAGCCACTTGCCGGCGGCAGAGATGTGGTCGGTGGTGCACTTGCCCTTGGCCTTCATCAGGACAGGGAGATCGATGAAGTCCTGTCCGTCCCACGCGGGGAACGGCTCGAGCAGTTGGAGCCGCTCGGAGTCGGGCGCGACGACGACGTTGATGCCGGCGGTGTTCTCCGGCGGGGTCACGAAGCCCGACTCACCGGGATCGAAGCCCTTCGCGGGGAGGTCCTCACCGACGGGTGGCTCCAGTCGCACGCCCTCGATCTCGTCGGTCAGCGGGTTGAAGTCGAGCGTGCCCGCCAGTGCGTAGGCGATGACCATGTCAGGTGACGTGACGAACGCCTTCGTGTTGGCGTTGCCGTCGTTGCGCTTCGGGAAGTTGCGGTTGTAGCTGTTGACGATCGTGTTGACCTTCGACGGATCGAGGTCGGAGCGATCCCACTGCCCGATGCACGGGCCGCACGCATTGGCGAGCACTGTGCCGCCGATGGCTTCGAGATCAGCGAGCAGGCCGTCGCGCTCGATCGTGGCGCGAACTTGCTCGGACCCTGGCGTGACGAGCAGTTGCGTCTTTGCCCGCAGCCCCTTCGCGGATGCTTGGCGCGCGATCGACGCGGCGCGCGTGATGTCCTCGTAAGACGAGTTCGTGCACGACCCGACGAGCGCCGACGACACCTCGACCGGCACGTCGTTGTCACGGGCCCATGCGCCCACCTCGGACACCTGATGCGCGAGGTCGGGGGAGTCCGGCCCGTTGATCAGCGGTTGGAGGGTCGTCAGATCGATCTCGATGACCTGATCGAAGAAGCGCTCGGGATCGCGTTCGACTTCGGCGTCGGCGCGCAGGTGCACCGCGACCGCGTTGGCGGCGTCGGCGATCTCTTCGCGGCGCGTCGCCTTCAGGTATGCCGCCATGTTGTCGTCGTACGGGAACAGGGATGTGGTCGCGCCGATCTCCGCGCCCATGTTGCAGATCGTGCCCTTGCCGGTGGCGGTGATGGTGTCGGCGCCCGGCCCGAAGTACTCGACGATGGCGCCGGTGCCGCCCTTCACGGTGAGCACCTCGGCGACCTTGAGGATCACGTCCTTGGGGGCGCTCCACCCGGACAGCGAGCCGGTCAGGTGGACACCGATCAGCTTCGGCCACCGCACGTTGAACGGGAATCCGGTCATCACGTCGACCGCGTCGGCGCCACCAACGCCGATGGCGACCATGCCGAGGCCGCCGGCATTCGGTGTGTGGCTGTCGGTGCCGATCATCATCCCGCCGGGGAACGCGTAGTTCTCGAGCACGACCTGGTGGATGATCCCCGAGCCCGGCTTCCAGAAGCCGATGCCGTACTTGGCGGAGACCGAGCGCAGGAACTCGTAGACCTCGGAGTTCACATCGAGCGCGAACTTCAGGTCGATGTTCGCCTCGACCTTCGCTTGGATCAGGTGATCGCAGTGCACTGTCGACGGCACCGCGACGGTGTCGAGACCCGCCGTCATGAACTGCAGGAGCGCCATCTGCGCGGTCGCGTCCTGCATGGCGACACGATCGGGATCGAAGTCGGCGTAGCTGCGGCCGCGCTCCAGCGCCTGGCTGCGCGCGTCGCGCAGGTGGTTGAGGAGGATCTTCTCGGCCAGCGTCAGGGGCCGGCCCAGCCGTTCCTGCCCGATCGCAACTCGTTCCGCCAGCTGGTCGTAGACCTGCTCGACGAGGGAGACGGGGGTTCCGGCGGTGACGGCCATCATGTGCTCCTTGCGTGCCGCTTGCTTTTCGACCTGATATAGACAAGTCTAATACAAGTGAGGTCAGTGCGCTACCA
Source organism: Acidimicrobiales bacterium (assembly GCA_036493595.1). Taxonomy (GTDB): domain Bacteria; phylum Actinomycetota; class Acidimicrobiia; order Acidimicrobiales; family JACDCH01; genus DATAES01. The sequence goes on from DASXPN010000072.1 coordinate 44,712, forward strand.
CGAAATCGCCGACGACCTTCGCCGCCGGCTCGAGGCGGGGGAGTTCGCCGCCGAGCGGGCTGCGTCCGAGTCTCACAGTGTGCGTCTCCTACCCAGTGAGGCTGATCTCTGTGCAGCGTACGACGCGAGCCGGATCACGGTCCGTCGAGCGCTCGACGTGCTGCGCGAGGACGGCCTCATCGCGTCGAGGCGAGGCGTCGGCTGGTACGTGGCCGCCGACCCGCTGCGCCAGACGCTCGGCCGGCTCGGCACCATCGAGGCGCAGCTCGCCGAGGCCGGCATCGTGTCGACCCGCAGGGTGCTCGAGTTCGGATTCATCGCGGCGCCGGCGCGGGTGAGCCGCGTGCTCGGAGCTCGGCGGGTGCTCGAAGTCCAGCGGCTCACGCTCGCCGAGGGCACGCCCTTCGCGCGCGTGACCGTGTGGTGTGCGGAGCATCTCGGCCGGCACCTGTCCCTCGACGATGTCGAACAGTCCACGTTCTACGAGTTGCTCGACGTCGAGCTCGGGGCCGCGACTCAGACGATCGCGGCGGCCGCCGCGAGCAAGACGGACGCCGCATTGCTCGAAGTCGCCCCCGGTGCGCCGATGCTCTCGTGTGAGCGGGTCACGAACGACATGCACGGGCAACCGGTGCTGATGAGCGAGCACGTCTTTCCGGCGGCCCGGACCGAGTTCGTGGTCGAGCTGACCCGCGCCGACCGATCGATGGCGCCGAGCGGTCTCCGCCTCGTGGAGTGACCCGATCGGACGGTGTCAAACCACCCGTTCGGGTCATAGTCATCCGCCATCTTGTCGACGTACGATCCTTCCGTGGTGCCCTCGAAGGGGAGGGGTGGGCGATTTGTCGGACGAGACGAACGAGACCGAGCGTCTCCTCGAGCAGCTCGAGGTGCACAACGCCGAGTTGGTTCGCTCCAACCGCGACCTCGACGACTTCGCCTACGTCGCCTCCCACGACCTGCGCTCACCGCTGATGGTCGTGCAGGGCTACCTCGACCTGTTGTGCCGGACGAAGGACCACCTGCTCGACGACGAGGCACGCCTGTTCGTCAAGGCCGCGCTCGACGGCAGTGAGCGCATGGTCCGGCTCATCGACGATCTCCTCCTGTTCTCGCGCGCGGGGCTGACGCCGTGCGAGTTCGAGCGCGTCGACCTCACCGAGCTGGCGAGTGCGGTCGTGACAGAGAACGTCGGCGGACCCGGCGAGCGCAACGGCGCGGTACAGATCGACGGCCTGCCGGTCGTCCTGGGTGACAAGACGATGCTGCGCCAGTTGTTCCAGAACCTGCTCTCGAATGCCATGAAGTTCGTGGCGCCGGACACGACGCCGCACGTCGTCCTCGGCGCCGACAGAGATGCCGAGTTCGTGTACGTCGCGGACAACGGCATCGGTATTCCGGAGTCCGAGCGCGAACGGGTGTTCCAGATGTTGACGCGTGTGGACCCCGCCTCCGATCGGCCCGGTTCCGGCATCGGCCTCGCAGTGTGCGACCGCGTGGTGCGAGCCCACGGGGGCGAGTTGTGGGTCGAGGACGGTGACGACGGCGGCAGTCGCTTCTGTTTCACGTTGCCACTGCCTTGATCCGGCGTCTGCCAACCTTGCGGGATGCAGGTGTTGCCGCGGCGATGGCACGCGGAGACGTGGGTGTGCTCGATGCGCGGGCACGTCACACCGGCGTCGGCTGCGGCCCGGCTGCGACCGGAGGACCGCGAGCTCGGGGTCGAGCTGGCCGACGGCCGCCGCATGGCGCGCTGCCTCCGGTGTGACGTTTGGGTCGAGGGTTTCCCACCTGTCGGCGACGACGCCGCCGCGTACGAAGTCGTCCCGCCGCTGTCCGAGCTCGACAAGCCGCGACGCGGCCGGCCACTGCGTGACGCGATCGTGCTGCGGGTCATCGCCATCGACCGCGCCCTGCACTCATTGATCTTCGGGCTCCTCGCGGTCGCGCTGATCTTCCTCGACACGAAGCTGTTCGACCTCCAGTCCTTCGCCCGCGATGCCGCCGATCGCCTCGACGGGGTCGCCAGCAACACCGGCCCGCACGCCAGCCACGATGTGCTGAGTCGCGAGTTGCACAAGCTCGCCAACCTCGACCGCGGCACGGTCACCACGTTGGCGATCACCGCCACCGCCTACGCCGTCATCGAAGGAGTCGAAGCGGTGGGGTTGTGGCTCGAACGCCGCTGGGCGGAGTACCTGACCGTGGTCGCGACCGCCGGCTTCTTGCCCTTCGAGATCCGTGAGCTGATGGACCGCGTGACGGTGTTGCGCCTCGCCGCGCTCGTCGTCAACGTCGCGATCCTCGTGTACCTCCTGTACGCGAAGCGCCTGTTCGGGTTGCGCGGGGGAGCGGCTGCACTCCACGAGCAGATCGACTGGGATGCCGTGCTCTCGCCGCCGGCACCACCTGAGCCCGCGCCGCCGCATCCGACGCCGGTGCACTAGCCACTAGCCGAGATCGGGCCAGCGCCGTTCCTGCGGGCGGCGCCGCTTCGGTCCGCGATCGCCGAGCGCCCACGCCCGCCGCCACGACGGCGCGTCCGGCCCGGACAGCGGGGGCGTCTCGGTGCGGTGGGCACGCAGCCGGGCGCTGTACCAGTCGGTGCCGACCTCGTCGGCGAGTGCGGCAACCGCGCGCTCGATGCGCACGGCCAGCCGGCGGGAGTCGTCTCCCTCGCCCGGCCACAGCGCCTCGCCGAACGTGAGGCGGGTTGCCGATCGGCTCGGCCGGTTCTTGCCCTTGCGCAGGATGCGGCCGGTTCCCTCGATGTGCACCGGCACGACCGGCACGTGGCACCGCAGCGAGAGGTAGGCCGCACCGCCGCGGAAGGGCTGGCCCCAACCGTCGGGCGACCGGCCGCCTTCGGGGAAGATCACGAGGCTCCATCCGTCCTCGATCAGCGCGGCGGCGTCATCAGCGGGACGCCGAGACACCCGCGTCCGCTCGATCGGGATCGCGTTCAACACCAGCGCGGACGCGGCCGACCGCACGCGCGATGTGAAGAAGTAGTCAGCCGCGGCTGCGACGAAGGTCTTGTGCCGCCACGGCTCGGGGATCGACGACAACAGCAACGGGGTGTCGACGTGGCTGTGATGGTTGGCGGCGAAGATCACGGGCTGCGGCGGATCCGCGTCGGCGAGATCGCGCAGTCGATCGAGGCCGCGGCGATCGGGCACCGCGAGCACTTCCATCGCCGGCGTGAGCACGCCCTCGAGGAGGCCGAGCCGCGCCATGCGGGCACCGAACGATCGCGCCCACTCGGTGTCGTAGTTGGCGCCGGTCCGACGCTTGTCGGGCAGCGGGTCGACGGCGATCGGGGTACGGGCCGCGGTGAACGGGAACGGCAGCCGTGACACAAGCGACAGGCGCGGGATCTGCGGCAGCTTCACTTCACGTCGGCCAGCAACAGCGGCGGCACGTGCAGGTGCGTGATCGTCGGCGTGCGGCCGACGACGTCCGACGCCATCTCGAGCGCGTCGTTCATCGTCGACGCGGGCATGAAGCCGAGACGTCGCACAGAGCGAGGCTCGCCGCCGACGATGATCACGCGGCCGACGTGTTGCAGCGCGTGCGCGCCCCAGTACCACATGTAGAACGGATGAACTCCGTGGTACGCGTAGCTCGTCCGGTACAGATGCCGGTACCACTCGTCCTCGGCGAAGCCCTTCTCGAACTCGGCTTCGATGCGCAACGGGTCGGTTGTCTCCGACAGCACCTGTTCGAAGAAGTCGATGTAGCTCGGATGATGGACGGGGTGGAACTCCCACGGCGTCGGGTGGCTCATGATGAGCACGCCGCCCTCGCGCACGAGTGGCTTGTTGCGGTAGAGGTTGAAGAAGTAGCCGAGCCCGAGACACATCACGAGGATCGGGTTCATGATCGAGTTGACGTTGTACGGGCAGATGTACGGCAGCCCCATGGCGAGGATGTCGGTCTGCCCGTCGACCTCGACCAGCTGCTGGCGATGCACGTTGCGGATGGTCTCCTCGTGCACCGGTCCGACCTCGCCCGCTTGCACGCTCGTCATCTGATGCGGCGCCTTGATCGACTGGAAGATCTGGCGCGTGATGCGCGAGGGCGTCCGGGCGAGGCTCTTGCTCGACCCGATGAACAGCGCGCGATCGCGCGCCGTCCATTCCCACTCGCGCTTCATCAGGAACTCGAACGGCGACGGGAACGTGTCGGTGTTGAGCGTGGTCTCGATCTGGAAGATCTTCACGCCCGCATCCGTGATGACCTTGCCCATGCGCCAGTTGCTCGAGTGCAGTTCGCTGCGGTGGTGGTCCATGAGCGATCGCGACTGTTGCAACGTGTGGACGTTGTGGTGATGGCGCAATGATCGGTAGCTGGCCAGCCCGGTGGCGGTGGACTTCCAACCGCCGTCCATGGCGACGAGGTTGATGTTCACGTAGACGAGCAGATCGGACTCTGCCGCCCGCCGATTGATCTCGACCTCTTCGCCCGACTCGGTCGTGCCGAGGTACGCCATCGCGTCGGTGTCCTCGGCATCGAGGTTGTAGAGCCGTCCCGACGGCGCGAACGCGTCGTACACGCGATCACCCACCGCGTGGCGCAACTCTGCTTCGGTCATGCGGCGGTGCAACGCGAGTGCGGCGATGAGATGCACGTCGTCGACGCCGGCTTCGGCGGCCATGTCGAGCACTGCCTCGATCACCCGCTGGCGCACGTCGGGCCGGCGCATCGGCGGCAGCGGCAACGAGACGTCGTCGAACGCGATCGTCAGCTTCATGTCCGGGAACAACAACTCGGGCAGCGGCTTGGAGTCGCCCAACGGGTTGAGCAGCGCCCGGCGGATCGCCGCTTGGGGGTCCTTCATCGGGTCGAGCGGCTCGGGTGGATAGATGACGCGCGTGCGCTCGGGTGGCAGCTTCTCGAGGCGGAAGCCTTCGCCGTGCCAGAACAGCAGCGGCGGGGTCGAGCGATCGACGTCGAGCACGAATCCAGGACGGGGCATGGTTCAGCGGTCTCCTACCGGTTCCGTTCTTTCTCGTTGCGCAGGTCGAAGGCGATTTTCACCGCGCCGCGGCCCCCGGCGTTGGCCGCGTGCTCGATGGCGTCGCGGTACCGAGCGAGGGGATAGGTGGCCGAGACGAGACGGCCGAGTTGCTGGTCGCGCACGACGTCGATGGCGCGCATGAAGTCGTCTCGCGTGTAGGCGTAGCTCCCGCGCAGTGAGGTCTCGCGATGCCACAGCCCGGTGAGATCGAGCGCGGTGGACGGCCCCGGCATGCCGACGAGGACGACTTCGCCGCCCGGCGCCACGACGCTGAGCGCCTGGCCGATCGAGTCCGCGCTGCCGACGCAGTCGACCACGGAGGACACGCCCCCCGTGAGCTGATCCCCGATGACCATCGCACCGGTCAACGAGCGGATGGCGCGCGGGAGCTCTCCCGCGGCGACGACGCGGTCGGCGCCGAGGTCGCGGGCGAGGCGCTGCTGCTGCGGGTGCTTCGCCGTCGCGACGATGGTGTGATCGGCGCCGAGGTGGCGAAGCGCGGCGATCGTGAGGAGGCCCAATGTGCCCGCGCCGATGATCGCGATGTCGCCCGGGAGAAGGGATCGCGCCGCGTGTACCGCGCAGGCCGTGGGCTCGACGATGACCGCGTCTTCGTCGGACAGCTCGTCCGGAACCGCCACGAGTTGCGACTCGTGGGCAACGAAGGCGATCGACCATCCTCCGCCCGTCGTCTCGCAGAAGCCCGTTTGCAAACCGGGCTCGAGATGTCCGAAGGCGATGCGTTCGCACCGGTTGGGTTGACCGGCGAGGCACCAGGCGCACATCGGATCGACACCGCGCACCGCGCACGTGAGGATCGGGATGAGCACGACGCGGATGCCGTCGTCGAGGTCGCCGACCACTTCGTGTCCGGGCGTGAACGGGAACGACACGATCGGGCCGAAGTAGCGCGACGAGTGCCCGTCGATGGTGGCGAGGTCAGAGCCACAGATGCCCGCCAGCCGGGGACGGACCCGCACCCAGCCCGTGGTGGAGGGCAGTTCGGGTTCGTCGACGTCGCGCAGCGCCAGCGGTCCGACTGCTGCACCCTTGCCGGGCCGAACCCGTCCTGCGACGGCCGCGGCCGCGTAGCGCGCCACCTTGCGCTCGAAGACGAGTGCCTTCATCGCGCCGCTCGCATGGGTGGGGCGAGCGGCAACAACTTGCCCGGGCCGCCCGACGCCTTCGCGAACTGCTCGACGAGCCAGCCCCGCTTGCGGGCGATGGCGGCAAGGCGCGTTTCGGGGTTCACCGCAACCGGGAAGCCGACCGCTTCGAGCATGGGGAGATCGGAGGCAGAGTCCGCATAGGCCACCGACTCTGCGAGCGACAGACCTTGGGCGTCGGCGTAGTCGAACAACACCTGCGCACGCGACTCGCCGGTGGGCGGGACGTCGGTCAACTCGCCCGCGTAGCGGCCGTTGGCGGTCGGCGCGAGCGACGCGCACACGACGTCGTCGAAGAGCGGGCGCAACGGCGCGACCACGAAGTCGAGCGCGCCGGTGATGAGCAGTGTGCGATGGCCGAGCGAACGATGCTCACGAACCCGACGGATGGCAGCAGGGAACGACTTCGTGATGATGAGATCGCTGAACATCTCGACGGCGTCCTCGTCGAGTTGCGCGATGGGCGCGTCCTCGTAGCGGCGATAGAAGTGACGCAAGAAGTCACCGCGGTCGCGGCGATCCATGGCGAGCAGCCTCGGTGCTTCTGCCAGGGTCCGACCGATGAACCGCAAGCGGTCGTCGGCGCGGAGATGGCGCGTCGCCAGCCACGCGTACGAGGCGACGACGTTCGACGCGATCAACGTGTTCTCGAGATCGAACGCGGCGAGATGGCGGTCCGGCGAGAGAACCTGCCGGCGCAGGCGGTCGTGACGGTTCTCGACCGTCGACTTGCCCGGTGTGGTGCGCACGCGTGCGTGGACGACGACTGACGGCAAGTGCACGTCGCGGACGTAGTGGTCCCAGTCGATCACGCGAGGGTCGCACCAGAACGAGTCGCGCTCGGCGGGATCGACCTGATCCCACAGTGCGAGCAGGTGATCGACGCCGTACACCGCCTCGCACTCGGCGTACGCGCCGTACAACTCGACGTAGGAGAGCGCCCGCTCTGCTTCGTCGCGTCGCTCTTCGAGGCGAGCGCTGAGCTCCGCCTGCTTGCCCCGCAGCGGCAGCGACTGCAGTACCCGTTCCGCTCGGTCGAGGGAGACCTTCGCTCGGCGGAGCTGGCCTTGTACCCGGCCGCGGCCGGGGAACGTCCACGGGCGCACGACGATCGGCTGGCCCTTCGCGTCGTACAGCGGATTCTCGATGAACCACGTGCTGACGAGGTCGACGAGGCGGCGGTAGCGCAGGGGATTCGCCGAGCCGGACGCGACTTGGGTCACGTCCACCTCGCCACCGGCGGACGGACCGCGACCGGCCACCGCGCACACCGCGCCGACGACGAGGTCGACAGGGATGACGTCGACGATGCCCTCGGGCACACCGGGGAATTCGCGCAGCAACCCGCGCGCGAACGAGATGATGACCGGCTCGGCCATGCGGAAGCCGCGGATCCATCCCGGCTTGGGCTCGGCCAGCGCGGACTCGATGATCGACGGCCGCACGATCGAAACGGGGACCTCGCCGCGCGACTCCGCCAGCGCGCGCTCGCCCAGCGCCTTGGTGTACGCGTACGCGTCGGGCCAGCCGAGCGACGCGGCGCGCGCGCGTCCGGCTTCGACCATCCGTTCCTTGACCCACTGCGAGCGGTGCTGTTCGGTCTTCTCGGCCAACAACGGCACGCCGGCCGCGCCGAGCTCTCGCCGGGCGGTCGTGCGGAACCGCTTCAGCGACTCGGGCGTACGACTCTCGGCTTCGGCGTCGAGGCGGGCGCGGCGGGCGGCATCGACCTCGGCGCGCCAGTCGATGTCGAGAAAGAACGGGCTCTCCGACAACACTTGTTCCGGCGCCGCGCCGCGACGGTTGCCGGCGACATAACAAGTCGACACCGCGACGAGGTGAGGCGCAACGCCGAGCGACTGCAACGTCTGCGCGATGCGACTCGGCCCGAGGAGGTTGACCTCGACCGCGAGATCGAGGGGCGAGTCGAACGCCACCGTGGCTGCACTGTGGATGACGATGTCGCAGCCGGCGAGCGCGGCGCGCCCGGCATCGTCGAGATCGAGGCCGTCGCGCCCGACGTCGCCCGGGATGACGGTGACCCGCCGGCTGATGAGCTCGTCGAACGCGGCGTTGCCGCCGACGTCGGCTCGGAGCCGGTCGAAGGCATCATTGCGAAAGATCTCACGGCGAGCGCGCTGGTCGACGGTCGATCGCCGGCCAGGTCGGAGCAGCAGCACGAGCTCGCAGTCGGGGACCGTGCGCAGCAATCGCTCGAGCAGAGCGGTCCCCAGAAAACCGGTGGTGCCCGTGACCGCGATGCGTTTGCCGGCGAGCCCTTCCCGGATCATCCCCATCTGTCTACCATTTGGTAAGTGAGCACGAAAGATCGAGTGCTGGATGCGGCGCTCACCTCCTTCGGGACCAGGGGGTTCGAGGCGACCTCGCTCGACGCGATCGCAGCCGAGCTCGGGGTCCGCAAGCAGACGATCCTGTACTACTTCCCGAGCAAGGACGCCCTCCTCGACGGCGTCATCGATACCAGCGCCGACGAGCTGATCGCCGAGCTCGAGCGCACGCTGGGGCGCGCCGGCGACGGGTGGGGACGGATCGAGGCGGTGGTCCGGAAAGTGTTCCGGCTGGCGGCGCGCCGCCCGGCCCTGCTCGGGTTCTTGCGGGAGGTGTCGCGGCTGGGTCCCCCTGCGTCCTCGCACCTCGCGTCGCGTCTCGATCCGTTGGTGAAGCGGGCGCAGGGATTCATCGAGGAGGAGATGGCGGCGGGACGGCTGCGGCCGCACGACCCGTCGCTCGTGTTGCTCGCGGTGTACTCGATGGTCGTCGGTGTCTCGACCGAGGTCGAGGTGGTCGACGCACTCGGTCAAGAGCAGACCCTGCGGTCGCTCGTCCGCCGCCGCAACGGCCTCCTCGCGCTGCTCCGCGACGCCCTCGTCGTGTAGGTGTCAGCCTCTGCTCGTGCGTTCGGCGTGTAGGTCGCCACCTACGTTCTGGGTCGACTCAGCCACGCAAGCCGTGGCCCCGTCGACAATGTTCGGCGACGACTTGGTTCTGGGTCGACCGAGTCACGCTGACCGTGGCTCAGTCGACAATGTGCGGCGGGCGGCGGCGGTGGCCGGGGTTGTCAGCGCTTGGTGTCGAAGCGGCCCCGGCGTTCGTGGCGCTCGAGCGCGAGACGGACGAGCTCGTCGACCAGCTCGTCGTAAGGGAGGCCCGTTGCCTCCCACAGCTTCGGGTACATCGAGATCGGCGTGAACCCGGGGATCGTGTTCAGCTCGTTGACGAGGAAGCCGCGCCCGTCTTGTTCGTAGAAGAAGTCGACGCGGGCCATGCCGTCCACCCGCAGGGCGCGATAGGCGTCCACTGCGAGCCGGCGGACCCGCTCGGTCTCGTCGTCGGAAAGTGGCGCGGGGATCCGCAGACCGGCGCTGCCGTCGAGGTACTTGTCGTCGAAGTCGTAGAACTCGTGGCTCGGGACGACCTCGCCGGGTACCGACGCGCGTGGCGTCGCGTTGCCGAGCACCGCGAGCTCGATCTCGCGGCCGGTGATCGTCTCCTCGACGAGCACGTACTCGTCGTAACGCAATGCATCCTCGAGCGCGGCGACGAGCTCGTCGCGCTCGTGCGCCTTCGTGATTCCCACGGACGAGCCCAGGTTCGCGGGCTTCACGAACACGGGGAGCCCGAGCTCGTCGACGACACGCGAGACGAACGCGTCGCCCGCGTCGGGCTCGCGCGCGGTGAGCCATCGTGCCTGGGGCAGCCCGTGGGCCAGCATGACGTCCTTGGCCGCGGTCTTGTCCATGCACAGCGCGGATGCGAGCACGCCGGCTCCGACGTACGGCACGCCCGCGAGCTCGAGCAGACCTTGCACCGTGCCGTCCTCACCCATCGGTCCGTGCACGAGCGGGAACACCACGACATCGGACGACGTGTGGCTCGCAGGCACGATGGCCGGCAGCGGATCGAGCTCCGACGCGTCGCTGTCGTCCGGCGAGGGCAATGTCTTTGCCGTTGCCTCGAGTGCGGCCATGGCTTCACCCGACTCGATCCAACGGCCGTCACGAGTGATGCCGATGGGCACGATGTCGAAGCGCTCGGGATCGGCCGCCCGCAACACGTGCAGCGCCGAGATGCACGACACCTCGTGCTCCGCTGATCGCCCTCCGAACAGGACGACGAGGCGGGTGCGGTCGGGGCGGGCCACGGCCCAATCGTAAGGTCTGGCCGTGAAGTTCCGGGCCACTCAGATCGCGGCCGCGCTCGGGGGGGAATTGCGCGGTCCGGACGTCGAGGTCAGCAACGTCACCATCGATTCCCGTTCGGTCGAACCCGGCTCGCTGTTCGTGGCCATCGTGGGTGAGCGCGACGGTCACCTCTTCATCCCGGCGGCCGTCGAGAACGGCGCCACCGCGTACCTGAGCGCGGAACCGCCCGCGGACGTCGATGCGTCCGCCATTCTCGTCGACGAGACGGGTACGGCGTTGCTCGGACTCGGCCGCCACGCGCGCGCGCACCTGCCTGACCGGGTCATCGGCATCACCGGTTCCGTCGGCAAGACCACGGTCAAGGATCTGACTCGCGCCGCGCTGAAGCCCCGGTTCGCCGTGCATGCCAGCGACCGTTCGTTCAACAACGAGCTCGGTGTCCCACTCACGCTCGCGAACGCGCCCGACGGGACCGACGTGACGGTGGTCGAGATGGGTGCGCGCGGTCGCGGGCACATCGCGCTGCTGTGCGATGTCGCCCGTCCCACGATCGGTGTGGTGACCGCGGTGGAGATCGCGCACACGGAGTTGTTCGGCTCGATCGAGGAGGTCGCGGCGGCCAAGAGCGAGATCGTCGAGTCGCTTCCGAGCGACGGCACCGCGGTATTGAACGGGGACCGTCCGCTCGTGCTGGCGATGTCGTCGCGGACCGCGGCCCGCGTGTTGACGTTCGGCGTCGAAACACCAGGTGTGGATGTGACTGCGGCGGCGGTGGCGTTCGACGACGCGCTGCGAGCTTCGTTCGAGCTCGGGTCGCCGTGGGGCAGTGCGTCAGTGCGCCTGCCCGTCGCCGGGTTGCATCAAGTGAGCAACGCACTGGCGGCCGCCGCGGCGGCACTGGCGGCCGGCTCAACTCCCGACGACGTCGCCGCGGGGCTGGCCACCGCGGAGCTGTCCCCCTGGCGCATGGAGATCCGGCGCACCCGAGACGGTGCGGTCATCGTCAACGACGCGTACAACGCGAACCCGGCATCGACCGAAGCGGCACTGCGTTCGCTCGCGGCGTTGCCGGCGCGGCGGCGCATCGCGGTGCTCGGCGTGATGGCGGAGCTCGGCGTCATGGGACCGGCGGAGCACGAACGCATCGGGTCCCTCGCGCACGACCTCGACATCGAAGTGATCGCCGTCGATGCGCCCGATTACGGGGTGCCGGTAGTGCACGGCGTCGACGGTGCGCTCGAGGCGATCGGTCAGCGAGCCATCGGTGAGGGTGACGCGGTGCTCGTCAAGGGCAGCCGCGTCGCCGGACTCGAAGCGCTCGCCGCCGCGCTCACCGCGCACATTGTCGACTGAGCCACCCGGCCGGGTGGCTGGCTCGACCCAGAACCAAGCCGTGGCCGAACATTGTCGACCGGGCCACGGCTTACGTGGCTGAGCCGACCCAGAACGTGGGAGACAGCGAGCACACGATCCCGTTCTACGCGGCTTCGTCCTCGAGAACGGCGAACCGAGGGGCGTCGACGGGGACTCGGACGTCCGCGTACCACGTGAGGCCCAAGGCGACGACCGCGTTCACGAGCAGCACTGCGGTGACCGAGGTGGCGTCGATGACCTTGCCCGCGATGAGGTTGCCGAGACCGACCGTGCCCCCGAAGCCCATGATCCACAGCGCCATGACACGGCCGCGCACGCTGTCGTCCAACCGCTCCTGCAACGCGGTGGACAGTGACGTGACCATGGCGAAATAGAAGAACCCGAGCACCGCGACGACCGGGAATGCGACCCCAGGCGCTCGTAGCAGGGCGAATACCGCGAGCGTGATCGCGTAGCCGAGCATCCCGACGCGCACGAGGGCGGCGAGTGACTGCTTGGCCAGCACGGTGCCGATCGACAGCGCGCCGAGCGCGGCACCGACACCGAACGTCGCGTACATCAGTCCGTAGCCGAGCGAGTCCGCGTCGATGCCGAAGTTCTCCTCGGCGACCACCGACAGCTGGCCGACGAAGGTCAGGGCGAACGCGGAGAACACGAAGATCGTGACGAGCGAGCGGCGCACGACGCGGTCTGCCTTCGCCACGCGCAGACCCGCGGTGAGTTGGCGGAACCCGCGCCCACTGGCGGCGTCGTACCCGGCGGGTGGCGGCAGCTTGACTGCCATCAGCGCCGCGATCACGAACAGGTACGTCGCGGCGTTGCCGTAGAACACCCACTCGGCGCCGACGACATGCAGGAGCACGCCGCCGATGGCGGGGCCGATCACTCGTGCCCCGTTCATCTGCGCGGAGTTGAGCGAGATCGCCGGCGCGAGGTTCTCGGGGCTCACCAACGACGGCAGCAGGGCGCTGTATGCGGGAGCGAACATCGCTTGGCCGATACCAATGGCGAGCACCATGAGGAAGATCCACATCTGCGACGGGTTCTCGGCGCGCACGACGAGACCGAGGGCAACCGAGAACACCAACTGCTCGACCGACACCCACACGAGCAGCATGCGACGGTCGACGATGTCGGCGACCCATCCACCGATGGCCGAGAGCAGCAGCAGCGGCCCGAGCTGTGCGAAGACGATGACGCCGACGTAGGTGGCGCTGTGGGTGAGCGTGAACGCGTACCCCATGAGCACCGCGTTCTGCATCCATGTCCCGATGTTCGACGCGAACGCGCCGAAGAACACGACCTTGAACACGCGATCGCGAAGGACGTCCCTCGCGCTTCCCGGGACGAAAGGCCTGTCGCCGTCGATGAGCGCGTCTTCACTGTCCTCGACGGTGAGGTGTTGGACCGGCGTGCTCATGCCCCCGAATGTCTACCCGAGCGCTTCCGCGACCTCGAAGCCGTCCACGCCGAGCGCATCGGCGACCGCAGGGTGGGTCACCATCCCGTTGCATGTGTTGAGGCCGTGCGCGAGCGGTGGATCGAGACGGATCGCCTCGGCCACACCGTGCACCGCGAGCGCCACCAGATACGGCAGCGTGGCGTTGGTCAGCGCGTAGGTGGACGTGTGCGGCACCGCGCCCGGGATGTTGCCGACTGCGTAGTGGATGACGTCGTGACGCACGTACACCGGGTCGGTGTGCGTGGTCTCGCGGATGCCTTCGACGCAGCCGCCCTGGTCGATCGCGACGTCGACGAGCACCGACCCTGGCCGCATCGTCTGCACCATGTCGTCCGTCACGAGCGTCGGAGCGCGACCACCGGGCACGAGCACGGCGCCGATCAGCAGGTCCGCATCGGCGACAGCTCGCTCGAGCGCGCCCTTGTTCGAGGCCAGCGTGAGGATGCGGCCCTTGTGGATCTGGTCGACCCAGCGCAGCCGGTCGATGTTCTTGTCGAGGAGGACGACCTCGGCCTCCATGCCGGCCGCGATCCACGCCGCGTTCCATCCCACGTTGCCGGCGCCGAGCACGACGACGCGACCGGGACGAACGCCGGGTGCGCCACCGAGGAGCACGCCCCGGCCGCCGCTTGCCTTTTCGAGGTAGTGGGCGCCCGCCTGGGTCGCCATGCGGCCCGCCACCTCGCTCATCGGTGCGAGCAGCGGGAGCGCGCCGTCGTCGGTCTGTACGGTCTCGTAGGCGACCGCGGTGCACTTCGACGAGAGCAACGCTTTGGCCACCTCGGGATAGGCGGCGAGGTGGAGATAGGTGAAGAGGATGAGGTCGTCGCGCAAGTGGCCGAACTCGGACTCCTGTGGTTCCTTCACCTTGCACACGAGGTCGGCCTGGTCCCACACCGCGCCGGCGTCGTCGACGATGGCCGCACCCGCGCCTTCGTATTCGGCGTCGGTGATGCCGGCGCCTGATCCCGCGGCCGACTGCACCACGACCCGGACACCGACGTGGGTCAACTCCCGAACGCCGTCGGGCGTGATCGCGACACGATGTTCGCTGTCCTTCACCTCCGAGGGCACGCCGACGGTGGCGGTCATCCCAACCATTCCTTCTGCGCTTCGGTGAAGACGGCCCGCAGGATCGATTCGATCTCCGCGAACTCTTCCGGTCCGCAGGTGAGCACGGGTGCGAGTTGGACGACGGGGTCGACGCGGTCGTCGGCGCGGCAGATCAGTCCGGCTTCGAACAGCCGGGGTGCGACGAGGCCGCGCATCAGCCGCTCGCGTTCCTCGGGCGTGAAGCGGGCACGTGGGTCGTGCGGATCCTTCACCAACTCGACCGCGAGGAAGTAGCCGTCACCCCTCACGTCGCCCACGATGTCGAGGTCGCGAAGCGAATCGAGCCCGCGCCTGAACTCTGCCGCGTTGTCGCGCACGTGCTCGACGATGCCCTCGCGTGCGAACACGTCGAGGTTGGCGAGCGCGACCGCGCAACTCACGGGATGACCGGCGAACGTGATGCCATGGGCGAAGCTGGCGGTGCCTTCGAGGAACGGTTCCGCGAGCGTGTCGCGCACGATCACCCCACCGAGTGGCGAGTACCCGGAGGTGACGCCCTTGGCGAACGTGATCATGTCCGGCACGTAGCCGTACCGGTCCGCCGCGAACATCGAGCCGAGACGACCGAAGGCGCAGATGACTTCGTCGGACACGAGCAGCACGCCGTACCGGTCGCAGATCTCGCGCACCCGTGGGAAGTAGCCGGGTGGGGGCGGGAAGCAGCCACCGGTGTTCTGCACGGGCTCGAGGTAGACCGCGCACACCGTCTCGGGACCTTCGGCGAGGATCGCCTGCTCGATCGCATCCGCGCACGCGGCCCCGAAGCGATCGTCGTCGGCGGTGACCTCGGGCGCGAACGCGGAACGGAACCGGTTCGTGTTGGACACGTGCACCGCGCTCGGGACCAGCGGTTCGAATGCGCTCTTGATCGCGGGCAGACCGGTGATGGACAGCGCCCCCATGGTCGTGCCGTGATAGGCGAGGTTGCGGGCGATGACCTTCGTGCGGCCGGGCTGGCCGATGGCGCGGAAGTACGAGCGCGCCAACTTCCATGCCGATTCGACCGCCTCGGATCCACCGGTGGTGAAGAAGACGCGGTTCAGATCAGCGGGAGCGAGGGACGCGAGACGGGCGGCGAGCTCGACCGCGGCGGGGTGAGCCGCCGCCCAGATGGGGTAGTAGGCGAGCTTCTGCGCCTGCGCGGCGGCGGCCCCGGCCAGTTCCGCGCGACCGTGACCGACCTGGACGACGAACAGCCCGGACAACCCGTCGAGGTAGCGCTTGCCCTTGTCGTCGTAGAGGTGGACGCCCTCCCCCCGCACGAACATCGGGATGTCCTTGCCGGTGAATGCACCGAGGCGGCTGAAGTGCATCCAGAGGTGGCGGTGAGCCTGCTGTTGGAGCAGCTCGTGATCGTCAGGCACCCTTGCCATCATGCCCGCACCCATCGGTCGCCGCCGGTTCCTTGCCGGCGCGGCAGCGATGGCGGCCGCGTCGGTGGCGGCATGCAGCTCGCGGGCCCGCGCCCTGGGGGCGCCGGCCGGTGTGATCACGGTGGCGAACTTCCCCTTCTACATCGATGCGACGACGAATCCCGGCTTCACCTCGGCGACCGGCATCGACGTCGAGTATCACGAAGAAATCGTCGACGAGGCGGTGTGGCTCGCCAACGGGTTGCAACGGGTGGTGAGCGGGCAACCACTCGGACGTGACGTCGTGGTCGTCAGTGACTGGGCCGCCGCGCAACTGGCACGTCACGGCGCGGTGCCGGCGACGGGCAACGCGACGTGGGCGCAAGGAATGGTCGGCATCGCGTACGACCGCCGTGCGTTGGGCCGCGACCTCACGAGCGCGAAGGAATTGTTCCAGCCGGATCTGCACGGGCGAGTCGTCCTTCCGAACGACGCGCGGCACGCGCTCGGCATCGCGCTGCTGGCCGACGACGTCGATCCGTCGACGGCGACGATGGACGAGATCGCCGCGACGGCGACGCACCTCGCGAACTCGGTGCAGCTCGGGCAACTGTTGCCCGTCGACGGTGCGCACCCGATCGACAAGCTCATCGCGGGAGACGCGTCTGCCATCGTGACGAGCGCGAGCGACACGGTCGGCATCGAGGTACTTCTTCCGGATGTGCAATTCGTCGTGCCTCTCGAAGGCGGCCTGCTGCTCACCGATGTCGCGGCAGTGACCAACTCGGCCGCGAACGCGACCGGAGGCCATCGCTACGTCGACTACGCCGGCGAGCCCGCGCATGCTGCGGACCGTTTCCGGGCCGTGCCCGCGATGTGGACGATCGACGGCGTCACGGCTCGCCTCGACGCGATCGCCCCGGCGGTCGTCGCCGACCCTCGCCGCAACCCTCCGCTCGACGTGCGAGCGCGCCTGCGTTCCTTCCGGATCCTCGATGACGACGAGGACGCCCGGCTACGCGATTTGTTCGCGACCGCGGTCACGCCCGGTCGGTAGGGTGCCCCGATGGGATCACCGCGCGTCGCGCTGGCCCCGGACGGCGTCCGCGCGTGGCTGTCCGATGCGATCGAGGCCGGCGGCGGCACGGTCGTCGATGCGGCGGACGCGGAAGCACTGGTGTGGGCCGAGCCGGCGCGCGCCGCCGAGCTCGACGGCCTGTTGCATGGCGGCGCCGCGGGCGTGAAGTGGGTGCAACTGCCGTGGGCGGGCATCGAGCCCTATGCCGGCGTGATCAACGGCGATCGTGTGTGGACGTGTGCGAAGGGCGTCTACGCCGATCCGGTCGCCGAGCATGCGCTCACGTTGCTGCTCGCGGGCCTGCGCGGCCTCGGCCGCTACGGGCGCGCCACCACCTGGACCGAGCCGTCTGGCACCAACCTGCTGGGCGGCAAGGTCACGGTGATCGGCGGCGGTGGCATCTGCGAATCGTTCCTTCGTCTCGTCGCGGGATTCCGTGCCGACGTGACCGTCGTGCGGCGCCGTCCGGTATCCATGAACGGTGCGGCGCGTGTTGTCGGCATCGACTCGGTGCACGACGCCCTGGACGGCGCTGTCGGCGTGGTGCTTGCGCTCGCCCTCACTCCCGACACTGAAGGCATCATCGGCCGGGCCGAGCTCGAACGCATGAGCGAGCGCGGTTGGCTCGTCAACGTGGCGCGGGGCAAGCACGTCGTCACCGGTGAGCTCGTGGACGCGTTGCAGGCGGCGGTGATCGGCGGAGCCGCGCTCGACGTCACCGAACCCGAGCCGTTGCCTGACGGCCATCCGTTGTGGTCGATGCCGAACTGCATCCTCACGCCCCATGTCGGCAACACGCCCGAGATGGCGCTTCCCTTGCTCGCCGCTCGCATCACCGAGAACGTGCGGCGGTGGGGGAGCGGCGAACCGCTGCTCGGACTCGTCGATCCGTCTCTTGGCTATTGACGCCGTCGGGCTCGCCGGTCTGCTGGCCGACTCGACGCGTCGCCGCGTCGTGTCCGCGCTCGTGCTCGGCGACCGCACCGTCGAGCAGATCCGCGAGTCGACCGGCCTCGAGTCCGGCGCCATCGTCAAGGCCTTGTCGCGTCTGATCGATGGCGAGCTCGTCCTTCCGGGTCGTGACCGCGACTACGTCGTGATCGAGGAGGCCTTCGTCGCGGCGGCGCGATCCGCGGCGCCGCCGCCCGATCGCGATGAGCATGCAGACGCCCCGACGGAAGAGGCTCGAGTGCTCCGCTCCTTCGTGCGCGACGGACGGTTGCAGTCGATCCCGACGCAACACTCGAAGCGGCTCGTCGTGCTGAACCGCCTGGCCCAGGAGTTCGACCCGGGCCGGCGCTACCCGGAGCAAGAGGTCAACGCCATTCTGCGGCGGTGGCACGACGACAGCGCGGCGCTACGGCGTTACCTCGTCGACGACGGTTTCATGGAACGAGCGAGCGGCGAGTACTGGCGGGCGGGCGGCACCTTCGAGCCGTAATTCCCGTTACGGGTCGATGACCACGCCCGGGTTGAGGATGGCAGCGGGATCGAGCGCGTGCTTCGCAGCGCGCAGCGCGGCAGCGAACGGCTCCGGGCGTTGCTGGTCGTACCACGGGCGGTGATCCCGGCCGACGGCGTGGTGATGCGTGATCGTGCCGCCGTGGGCGAGCACGGCTTCCGACGCGGCCGCCTTGATCTCGGCCCACATCGACAGCTCGGATCCCCACCGCCCGGGGGCGGTCACCGAGAAGTACGGAGCGGGACCGTCGGGGTAGACGTGCGTGAAGCGGCACGTGACCCATCCGCCGCCGCAGATGTCTCGCAAGGCTCGCTCGACGGCCGCGGTCGCCCCGGCGTGCAGCGCCTCGAACTGTGACCACACGCACGCGGTCTCGAACGTCTCGACGATCACCCCCATGGCCACGAGCGCGTCACGTCCGTATGGAGCCCGCAGGAAGGAGTTCTTCCACGTGCCGACGGAATCCTCGGTCGCGCCGGATCGCACCTCGGGCACGACACCACCGTGGTCTCGACACAACTCGACGGCGCGCTCGATCCACGCGTCGACGGGATGGTCCGCCGACTCGAACCCGAGCACGAGCAGCGCGCTGCCGTCGTCGACGCCGGCCGAGATCATGGCCTCGCCCGCGTCGAGCAGGCGGCAGTTCGTCGGGAACAGACCGGACTGCGCGACCGCGCGCGTCGCGTCGACGCCGCGGCCGTAGTCCGCGAAGCGCACGCCGGCCGACGCCTTGAACCGCACGCGGTCCTGTACGCGCATCCACGCTTCGGTGATCACGCCGAGCGTGCCTTCGCCGCCGAGTGCGAGTCGGTCAGGCGACGGGCCGGCGCCGGAGCCAGGCAGCCGGCGTGACTCGATGACGCCGCCGGGAGTGACCATGCGTATGGACTCCACGAGATCGTCGATGTGGGTGTAGACGCTCGCGTAGTGGCCCCCGGACCGCGTGGCGAGCCAGCCGCCGAGGGTCGAGAACTCGAACGACTGCGGGAAGTGACGCAGCGTGTAGTCATGCGGCCGTAGCTGGTCTTCGAGCACCGGCCCGAGCGTGCCGCCTTGGATGCGAGCCGCACGCGCCACCGGATCGATCTCGAGCACCCGGTCGAGCCGCGTCAGGTCGATGGTGACGACACCGGCGTAGCTGTCGTCGACGAGGCCGGCCTCGACACCGCCCACGACCGAGGATCCACCGCCGTACGGCACCGCCGCGACGTTGGCGCCGGCGCACCAGTCGAGCAGAGCGACGAGGTCGTCCTCGTCGCGAGGAAAGCCGACGGCATCGGGCGGTCGCGAGAAGTCGCCGTGGTAGCCACGCACGACGTCGCGGTACGACTTGCCGTAGGTGTGTCCCACGCGCTCGCGGCGGTCAGACGTGCAGATGGCGTCGAGCGGAGGGGGCGGTGACACTCGCGGCTCGGGGAGGTCGAGTCGGTCGAGGTCGGGAGGTGGGTGGACCTCGAGATCGGTGCCGAAGCGCGGGCCGAGCGCGGCCGCGAGCTTCTCGATCTGATCGGGCCGGAGCGCAGCGTCCTCCCATCCCCAACCCCACCACGAGCGCAGGCGCGACATGCGTCGACCATACGCGGTGCGGGTACCGTGCAGCCGATGACCCGGACGCACTACGAGGTGCTCGGCGTCTCCCGCTCTGCCGGTGGTGACGCGGTGCGCCGGGCGTACATCGGTCGGGCCCGGCAGTTCCATCCTGATCGGTACGTCGACGCGGGGACGGCACAGCGCGCCGCGGCGCAACGATCGATGCAAGAGGTCAACGAGGCCTGGCGGGTGTTGGGCGATCCTGGCCGACGCCGCCGCTATGACGCCGAGCTCGATCCGGTCATGAGCGTGCGAGCGCGTTGGGAGTCCGAGGACGAACGGTTCGCCACGCGGCTCGACGGCACGATGCCCGAGACCGTCGAGGTCATGGATCCCGCTTCACGGGTGATCCGTGGGCTGCCGTGGGTCGTCCTGATCGTGGTGCTGTTGGCCATCTTCGTGTTCACCGCGTACGCGGTCACCGGCAACCCCGCCACAGACCAGCCCGGTGGCGGTGGGGGGAGCAGCGCGTGCGTCACGATCGGTGACGGGCCGACCGTGCAGCCGGCGTCGTGCGGCACGCCGGGCGCCCGAGCGGTGGTCGCTCAAGTCGGGGTGACGCAAGGGTGCCCGCTTGACTCGGAGCGGTTGCAACCGGCGACCGGATCGGTGGCGTACTGCCTTCGGGTCGGGCCATGAGGTGACGCCAGAAGCTCGCAGCGCGAGCGCGGACATCGCACTCGCGTGGTGGCGCGCGTTCGGCGAAGCCGATCTCGAGACGCTCTGTGCACTCAGCTCCAAGCCGGTTCGTTACATGGTTGCGCGCGGGTTGGTCGCGGATGCGTTGAACGCGCTCGATGCGGAAGGCGACGTGCTCGGTTCCCGCGATGTGCTGCTCGCGTGTCAGGACTTCGCGCTGCACGGTGCACGCGGCCCACGCTGGTCGATGGCCGGAGGGCATCAGCACATGGCCGTTCGACCGGCGCGCATGGACCAGCTCATCAGCGCGATGCGGATGTTCCCACTGACCGTGGCTGACCTCGATGGCTACACGCAGATCACATTCCATCCACCGGACTCGCCGCCGATGCCGTGGACGGTCGATCTCACCGAGGAGACGGTCGTCGGCTTCGCCGTCGTGCTGTGGGGCACGCAGGACGCCGCGCAACTGGGCGAACGCGTCGCGCTCGACCCTGCCGCGCTGTGGCGCTGACGGGTGTGCGGTGACGCGTCAGATGCGAAAGAACAAGTTGCAGAACCGGTCGGCGATGCGGGTGTCGCCGCGGGCGGTTCCGCCGTTGATCCGTCCCATGGCGGTGAGCACGAAGCTCGCGGGATCGAAGTCGATCACCAGCGGGAGGTCGCCCACGTCGCCTGGCTCGAGTCCGACACCCTCCGGGCTCACCGTCACGCGCGTCTCGCCGCCGTTGTTGCCCGACAAGCGCACGCCGAGCGTGAACGGGTCGACCGATACGCACTCTGCCGTCGACTGCCACACGATGAAACAGAAGGGCACGAGCAGGTCTGCGGCGTCGCCGTCCATCGCATGTGACCGTCCGGACCCTTGCCGGATGTCCCACGAATGGACCGTGTAGTCCACGAGCTGTGCGACGGGATAGAAGAAAGCCGGCAGCGGGCCCATGTACTTGTGGGGCACGATGAAGCCACCCCACGCGTCGGCATCGAGCCCTTCGATCATCGCCAGCATCTCGGCGCGATCCTTCTCGAGGCGTTGCAGCATCTCGTCCTGCGGTGTATCTCGAAACGCCGTCGCGCCGTCGTCGACGTGCTTGTCCATTCCCTTCACGCCGAGCGCGTCGGGCACCGTGCCGTTGCCGGCCGCCGCACCCCATCCCGCGAAATAGCCCTCCGTGGTGTCGACGAGGTGACCGATCACATCGCGCACCTCCCAGTGTCCGGCCGCGGTGGGCGCCTCCCAGGACTCGGGCGCGGACGCCATCGCGATCATCTCGTCGGACTGCTGACGGACCGTGCGCAAGAGGTTCTCCTTGCTCGCAAAGTCCATGAAGTTCCACTCGCTCACGGCGCACCTCCTCGTTCGCCCGCGTCGTTCGCAGCGTAGGACTTAGGCTCGGCGAGTGCCCGGCCCCATGGACGGTCTTCGCGTCGTCGAAGTCGGTATGTGGGTCGCGGGACCATCGGCAGCCGCCGTTCTCGGTGACTGGGGCGCGGACGTCGTCAAGATCGAGCCGCCGGACGGCGACCCGTTCCGCGGCTTGCTGTCGGCGTTCGGGGGCGACGGAGCGAGCCCACCGTTCGAGCTGGACAACCGCAACAAACGCAGCGTCGGCCTGAACTTGTCGCACGAGGACGGTCGGCGCGTCGCCGCGCAACTCGTCGATCAGGCCGACGTGTTCATCACCAACGCGCGCGCATCCGCGCTCGAACGAGCGCGTCTCGACTACGCCACGGTGTCGGCGCGCAACCCGCGCCTCGTGTACGCGTCGGTCAGCGGCTACGGCGTCGCGGGCGACGAGCGCAACCGCGCCGCGTACGACGTCGGCGCGTTCTGGTCACGTGCCGGCATCGCCGCGGCACTCACTCCCGACGGCGCCGATCTCCCGTATCAGCGCGGTGGCATGGGTGACCACATGGCGGGAATGGCAGCCGCCGGCGCGGTTGCGGCCGCGCTCCTCGCGCGCGAGCGAACGGGCGAAGGACAACTCGTGTCGACATCGCTCTTGCGCATCGGGATGTACATGATGGGTTGGGACATCAGCATGTCGCTGCGGCTTGGCATCCCTGTCGTGCCGATGACGGTGACGGCGCCGCCGAACCCACTCATCAACGCCTACACCGCAGGCGACGGCCGCCGGTTCTGGATGCTCGGGTTGCAAGCCGACCGTCACTGGCCCGACGTGTTGCGCGCCGTCGATCGCCCCGGTTGGGCGGACGACCCGCGCTTCAACTCCATCGAAGCGCGATGGCAGCATTCGGCCGAGCTGGTCGAGGAGCTGTCGATGGTCTTCGCCACGAAGCCGCTCGCCGAGTGGGCTTCGATCTTCGATCGCGAGGACGTGTGGTGGGCACCGGTGCAGTACGCACACGAGACCGTGAACGATCCGCAGGCCCATGCCGCGGGCGGATTCGTCGAGGTGCCGGCGGCCGACGGCGGCGACCCGGTCACGATGGTCGCGACGCCGGTCGACTTCCACGGCACGCCGTGGACGGCCCGCTCCATGCCCCCGGAATTCGCGCAGCACACCGAGGAAGTCCTCCTCGAGCTCGGCTACGACTGGGATCGGATCATCGAGCTGAAGGACGCCGGCGCCATCCCGTAACGCGCGCTTCGCTCTATTGCTTCATCTGCTTCACCGCTGGAGGAACCCATGACCGCCGCTGGAGGCAATGGCAAAGACGACTCGTTCAAGTTCGATTCGGTCAGCAAGGTCATCGGGGCGTCGCTCGGCGTGGCCGCCGGCATCTTCGGATTCGTCGGTATCAGCCAGACCGAGGTCGGCTCGATCCTGCGCAACGAGGCATGGGCACCGAGTGTCGTTGCGCTGTTGCTCGCACTCGCGCTGGCCGCGGCCGTGGCGAGCGTGTTCCTCCACGGGTCGATCAGTCCGTGGTTCGCGCTCGGCATCTGGGTGGTCGCCATCATCCCGATGACGTTCATGATCTGGGCGTTGCCGACGCCGGGCAGCAGTCCGCGCACGCTGTCGGCGGCGGGGTGGACGTCGCTGGGGCTGTGTGCGCTCGGTGCCGTGCTGCTCGGGTTCGGGTTCGTCCGGTGGCGGCGCGGCCGTGACCGCGACCGTAAGAAGTTGTGGTCGCTGCAACAGGTGCTGGTGGTGGCGGGCGGGCTCCTCCTGGCTGGCTGCATCTACTCCGCCATTCGCCTCGAGGCCCGCAGCCAGTACGCCTCGTCGAGCCCGCAGCTCGACGCGACGATCGACCGGACGGACGGCTCGAGCACGCTGCAGCTCACCATCACGGCGTCACGGCTGCGGGCGACGGACAACGTCCACATCTACGCGTACGAGCGCGCCAACAAGGACGACTGCACCACGAAGCTCAACTGCATCATCGACGCGACGGTGCTCGCCGACGATGGCGGCAACGTCCACACGACGATCAAGGTGCCCCTCGCCGCCCGGGCGTACAGCGAGCTGACGATCGAGGCGACGAGTTGCGCGCGCGACGTCAACGACAAGAAGTCCGAGGAGTGCAAGCCCCGCGGGGGAGCGACGATGGTGCTCGACGTCCCCGCCCCCTCTACGGCGACGACCACGGCGAATGTTGGTTCCATTCCGGGGCCATAGGCCCGGAATGGACCCGGAGTTCGAGGGATGTGCGGCTCGTGGTGGGCGCACACAGACTCGAACGGCGGACCTCTGCCGTGTGAAGCCGCTCAAAGGGACGGAGCGCCAGTCGTCTTGGTCGGTCAGGGCGACGAGAACGTCGTGGTCCGGGTACGACAGCGGCGGACGGGCAGCCGGATCGCGAGTCACCCCGCCGAACAATCCACCTCAGGCTGGCCTGCCCGAAGCTGGATCGGCGCTACCGATGACCGGCGCGAACGGCACGTTCCCCACATCTGGGCCCGTTAGGACCAGAGGCAGAACGGATGTCTGGCAGGGTCGAGCATGACGCGAAGTCTGTCGAGATCGCGTCCCGCCGGCTGTCGCGCTGCCTCACTCGCGCCGCACGCGAGCGCCCACTCCATGCCCGCCCCGACATCATTGACCCAGATGTCGAGATGCATTTGCATCCCCTGTCTGCCGTGCTCGCTGGGCCAAACCGGTGGCTCGTAGAACTCGTCGAACTGGATCTCGATCTTGGTGCTGCCGTTCGACGGGCGAAGGCGTGACCAGCCGTCCCCTTCCGAGTACCCCGGTCGAGGACCTTCAAGCTCCTCGATCTCCCAACCGAGCAACTGCTCGTAAAACCGGGTCAGTCGCGCGACATCAGGTGCATCCAGAACCGGACCCGACATCCGCATCGAGGGTCGCTCCACAACGCCAGTCGAGCACATCAACGCGCTGCAGTGGCGAGCGCACAGCGGCACGTCCCGGATGGCTGCGATCCACGTTGGGGCTCACCGGTCGCGTGGAGCCTGAGCTGGAACAGCCGGCATCCAAATTCGGCATGCTCAGATCACCACAACGTCAAGACTTACGCGGTGGTGACAGTCCGGGCCGCGACAATCGTTGACGCCGAAGCCGTCGAGGGCGCGTGCACGCAGGTTGCGGCTGAGGGTGAGTGGATCGGGCCAGAGTTACCCCTCGCACCTGGCTGGCAGGATGACTTTCGCGCCGCCGTAGGCAGCCCTGACTCAACATGGTTTGTTGCCGACGTTGACGGGCTGATCGTCGGTGCAGTTTTCGTTCGCAAGGAGCGGGGGCTTGCTCACGTCGGGATGGCGATCGTCGACAGCCACCGCGGCCGCGGCATCGGTCGACGTCTGCTCGAGGCCGCGATCGACTGGGCACGGGCTACGCAGTGCCACAAGATCGTCCTTGAAGTGTGGCCGCACAATGCGCGTGCCCGGCGGCTGTACGAGGCAGCGGGGTTCACCGACGAGGGCTATTTGAGGCGTCAGTACCGGCGACGGAGCGGAGCCTTGTGGGACGTGATCGCC
>DASXPN010000073.1:0-132264 GCA_036493595.1 Acidimicrobiales bacterium
CGAGCCGGCGCCGACAGGCTTGCGTCCGCGGCCCTGCTGGTGCTTGTTGCGTGGCTTGCCGCCGATGAACGTCTCGTCCGCGGTGATGGTGCCGCGCAGCATCCCGACCAGTGGGTCACGCTTCATCGACTCACGCAGACGGTGGAGCATGAACCACGCCGTCTCCGGGGTGACGTCGTGCATCCGCTCGATCTCGCGGGCGCTTATGCCGTTCTTGGCGGAGCACATCTGCACCATCACCGTGAGCCACGTCGAGATGGCGACGTGTGAGCCGTGGAAGATCGTTCCGGTCAACACCGAGAACTGCTTGCGGCACTTGGCGCACTTCCAGACACGGCGGACTGACTGTGACCGGCGGCCGTTGGCGTCCTTCATCCCGGTCCCGCGGCTGCCGGTCTTGGGCTTGAGGAAGTACGCCCGGTCGTGACCGCAGTGGGGGCACGCCATCCGCGCGTTGTCCTGACCCCAACGCAGTTCCTCAAGGAGCAGGTATGCGTCGTTCTCGTTCTGCACCCGCTTACGCAGTGTCGCCAAGGTCAACTTCACAAACCCATTCTGCACCCGTCACGGTGGGTTTGTCAACCCGCACATCACCCTGTCATGCCACCCCATCGCGGCCTGCAACATGCGATGCAGGTTGTTCAATCGCACCGCCCCGGGTACAAGAAGGCGCCGCCACACCGTCGGACGAACCTCACACAACGCGATATGCAATTGGAAGACCGGCTGGCCGGGCGGCACAGGCACTGCAGCACACTAGAAGTCAGCGCGAGGTCCGCGAAAAGTCCGCGAACGGCTCACAATCAAGCAACACGCGATGGCACGCGCTGATACGCAAGAAGCGGCTCGACCTGCGCATTTGCCGATGTCCCCAGGTCACGGAGGTGCGCGTTTCTTGCTTTGAAGGCGGGGGAGCCCACCAGGTACCCAGACACCTCCGCGCCGGAAGCTACCGCCGACGGCGAACTGCGTCAGGGGGTTCCGGACTGGGGGAACTGGAACGGCATCGGTACGGGCCACCATCGGGCCGACTTCGTGCGTTCTGCCATCCGGTAGCGCTCCCAGGCGGACTGCCGCGACGTGCCGAGAGTGGCCGCCACGTCCTCCCACGAGTGCCCCGAGGCGCGGGCGGCCTTGACCGCTTCGGTCTTCACCGCGTCGAAGTACCGCTCGAACGCCGCGGCGAGTCGTGCCACTTCCAGCGGATCGGGAGCCGCGCTCTTCGTGAGCCGGCGCCACTGCGTCCAGAGATCATCGGTTCCACCCACGCCGTCAGGATGTCCTGACAACACCGGCCCTGTCAAGGTGTCCTGACACAGGCGACGCTGCCATCATGTCGGCCATGCCGGTCCGAGAGATGTCGACGCAGACGACCGCAATCGAAGGGCTCGTCGTCATCCAGATGAAGGAAGTGGACGACGAGCGCGGTGTCGTGCGCGAGTTCTACCGGGCCTCGGCCTGGAAGGAGCACGACCTGCCCGACCTCGGCCCGTGGCTCCAGATCAACGTCACCGAGTCGAAGCCGGGCGCACTGCGCGGGTTGCACGGTGAGTCCATGTACAAGCTCGTGGCGATCGCTGCCGGCCGGGCGTTCGGCGCGTACGTCGATGTCCGGCGTGATTCCCCGACGTTTGGCTCGGTGGTGACGCTCGATCTCGTCCCCGGGCAGCAGGTGCTCGTACCCGAAGGCGTGTGCAACGGATTCCAATCCGCGAGCGACGACAACACGCAGTACCTGTACTGCTTCGATCACGAGTGGGTCATGGGGATGGCCGGTACCGCGGTCAATCCGCTCGACCCGTCGCTCGGCATCGACTGGCCGCGTCCGATCGACCTGACCGACAGGGCGTCTGTCTCCGCCAAGGACGTCGACCTTCCGGTGCTGGAGCGCTGATCGGCCTGAGGTTCTGATACCCCTAGGGGGTATTATTGGCCCCATGGTCGGTTACTCGGACAACAAGGACGCGGTGCAGAAGCGGTTGCGGCGCATCGAAGGACAAGTGCGCGGCCTGCAACGCATGGTCGACGAGGACAAGTACTGCATCGAAGTCCTCGACCAAGTCGCCGCGGTGACGAAGGCATTGCAAGCCGTGGCGATCGAGCTCCTCGACGACCACCTATCGCACTGTGTCGCAGAGGCGATCAGCACCGACCGGACGTCGGCAGACGAGAAGCTGGCCGAGGCCTCGGCGGCCATCGCCCGTCTCGTCCGTTCGTGATCCACGCCGTCGGGCTGATCAGCCTCGCCGACATCGGCGAGAGCGTGAAGGAAGCGTTCTTCATGTTCTGGGCGACGCTGTGGGCGCTCGTCCTCGGTTTCGCGCTCTCGGGCGCGGTGCAAGCGTTCGTGTCGAAGGAGGACATGCAACGCACGATGGGCGACCACGGTGCGCCCGCAGTCACGCGCGCGACCGGCTTCGGGATGATGTCATCGAGCTGTTCCTACGCGGCGACCGCGATGTCGAAGTCACTGTTCCAGAAAGGCGCCGACTTCGTGACCGCGATGGTCTTCATGTTCGCCTCGACGAACCTCGTGATCGAGCTCGGCGTGGTGTTGCTCATCCTCATGGGTTGGCAGTTCGCCGCCGCGGAATTCGTCGGTGGTCCGATCATGATCCTGCTGCTCGTCATCGTCGGCGCGTACGCGTTCAATCGCCACCAGGTCGAGCAGGCGCGGCGTCGGTTGCAGGAGGGCCAGACGGCGGGGAAGGCGGCGGCAGCGGGCCGCGACCACGAACACGACGCCATGGTCGGCCTGAGCGAAGCGCGCCACCACGAGCTCGACCAGACGCCGTGGCGGGAGAAGCTCACGTCGAAGGGTGCGTGGGCAGACGCCGCGACCTACTCGATGGCCGACATCAAGATGCTGCGCAAGGAGCTCCTCATCGGCTACGGCGTCGCGGGCTTCCTCGCAGTGCTCGTGCCGATGGACGTCTGGAACAACTTGTTCATCCCCGGCCACGGGCTGTTGACCACGATCGAGAACGTCGTGATCGGGCCACTGATCGCTTGCATCAGCTTCGTGTGTTCGGTGGGCAACGTGCCGATGGCGGCGGCACTCTGGCACGGCGGTATCAGCTTCGGCGGCGTCATCAGCTTCGTGTTCGCCGATCTCATCGCGCTGCCGCTGTTGCTGATCTACCGCAAGTACTACGGCACGAAGCTGGCGCTGCGGCTGTTCCTCACGTTCTGGCTGGTGATGTCGGTCGCGGGACTGGCCGTCGAAGGCCTGTTCGGTATCGCAGGAGCGATCCCGACCGATCGTCCGCATGACGTCGTCGCTGCGGGTTTCGAATGGAACTACACCACCGTGCTCAACATCGTGTTCCTCGGAGTGCTCGGGTTGCTCTACTGGCTCGCTCGCAACCGCGCCCGGCTCGGTGGTGGTGACGGGTACGCGCTCGACCCGGTGTGCGGCATGCAGGTGCGCACGGTCGATGCGCCGGCGACGCGCCACGAGGGCGAGCGCTCGTACTGGTTCTGCTCCGACGCCTGTGCCGATCGATTCGACCGATCGCTCGGATCACGCCCCGGTTGAGGGCTGATTGAAGGCCGCCTGTGCCGGGTCGGACGCACGAGCGCGACCGCGCCCCACGCCACTTGTACGAGCGCGGTCGCCGCGAACGCCTTGGCCGCCTCCGGATACTCGGCATGTGACCCGATCGCGCCGGCATGGATCACGCCCGCGCTGATCGATGCGGCCGCCGAGATCAGCAGCGCGCCCGGCAACAGCTAGGCCAACGGGCGACGCGAGAGCCCGGGGCGTCAGTCGTGGATCTGTTGCGCGAGGTAGTGCGCCTCGCCGACCTGTTCGATCAGCGTGAGCTGGGACTCGAGCCAGTCCGCGTGCGCTTCTTCGCCTTCGAGGATCTCCTCGAGGAGATCGCGTGAACCGTTGTCACCGGTCTCGCTGCATTGACCGATTCCGCGGTTCAACCGCGTGATCGCCTCCTTCTCGAGCGCCAGCGCGAGCTGCAACTTCTCCGGCACGGTCTCACCGACGCGCACCTGCCCGAGTCGTTGCAGATTCGGTACCCCGTCGAGGTACAAGACGCGCTCGACCAAGTGCTCGGCGTCCTTCATCTCGCCCATCGACTCGTCGTTGAACTGCTTGGCCAACCGTTCGTAGCCCCAGTTCGCGCACATCTTCGAGTCGACGAAGTACTGATTGATCGCGGTGAGCTCGGCCGTCAACACCTCGTTGAGGAGCTCGATGATCGCGGCATCGCCTTGCATCGATCAGACCGTAGCCCTGGCGTGCGCGGGGACGAGGCGGACGGGAGAGGGAAGCGAGGACGTCAGCGGCCGACGAGGACCGGCGTGCCCTGCACCTGCGCCCGGATCTCGTCACACAGCCGGCGGACTTCGTCGACGCAGCTACCGCAATGCGTGCCGGCGCCGCAGCGATCGGCGATGTCGAACTCGTCGACGGCACCGCGCTCGATCTCGGCACGGATCGTGCGGTCGCTCACGGCGCGGCAGCTGCACACGTACATCAGGCCCCGCCTCCGACCGAGCCGGCCGCGTCCGCAACAACCGAGCCGGCCGCGTCGTCACCGTTCGCGTGATCGTGAACGACCATCGGATAGTGCTTGGCCAGCTCGAGACCTTGGCTGACACTGATCCGGCACTCGGCAGGGCAGCGGTGGCCGACGCCGACCGCGGTGGCCGAGACGTCGTGATCCGACAGGTCGAAGCGGATGAAGCAGACGCGGCGCATCCCCGGAACCGTCGGAGCGGAACTCGCTCCCGGGGGTGTAAGGGTGCCACGCACTGGTATGTAAGGTACCCCGAACACGCCCCGTTCTGTCAAGCGGACTCGGGCAAAACCGTAAAACCGGATCAGCCCCTGATCGCCTCGGCCAGCAGGAGCACGCCGAAGGCGACGAAAGCAAGGGCGGCTCCGATGCGGATTGCCCGCTCGGGCAGGCGGGCGCCGAGCTGATGACCCACGCCGATCGCCAGCGCGTCGGCCGTCACCATTCCGGCGGTCGAGCCGGCCCAGGTCCCGAACAGACTCTGCGTGGTGGCCAGCGTGATCGTCGCCAGCATCGTCTTGTCCCCGAGCTCCGCGACGAAGAACGCCACCGAGGCGGCGACCACCGGGGAGTGGGTGCTGCGTCCAGCGCGCCCTGCTTCGTCCTCGTCGAGCGAGTCGCCCCGCAACGTCCACGCCGCGAAGGCGAAGAATGCAAGCCCCGCGAATGCGGAGATGGCGCGCGTGGGAAGCGTGGCGCCGAGGACTGCGCCGACGATGACGGAGAACGCGTGGACGATCGCAGTCGCGATCGCGATGCCGATGAGGATCGGCAGCGCGCGATAGCGCGCCGAGAACGTGAGCGCCATCAGCTGACTCTTGTCGCCGAGCTCTGCGACGAAGATGACTCCGAAGCTGACGATGAACGCGTGCATGACTCTCTCGGGTCGGACGGATTCGCATCGCGACGTGACAGTCACGCAATGCGACGGCCGCACATCCGGTGGGGTGACCGGTCTAGCGTCCCGGCGCGGCATCGGTCGCGCCAGAGGGAGGGGTTCCATGGCTGACGTCACCATCGAGTCGGTTGCGGGGTTGCGGGCGAGTGCCAGTGGAGTCGTCGCGCTGCCGGGCGAGCCTGAGTACGACGACGCGGTCTCGATATGGAACGGCGCGATCGCCAAGCGCCCCGCTGTCGTCGTGCGCTGTGCGTCGAACGACGACGTCGTGTCCGCGCTGGCATTCGCGAAGCAAGCGGGACTCGAGGTTTCAGTGCGGGGCGGCGGGCACAACTTCGCCGGTCATGCGCTGTGCGATGGCGGTCTCATGATCGACCTCACGCCGATGAAGTCGGTCACCGTCGATGCGAACGCACGCCGGGCGGTCTGCGGAGGCGGCACGACGTGGGGCGAGCTCGACGCTGCGACGCAAGCGCACGGGCTGGCCGTGCCGGGCGGCTTCATCAGCCATACCGGGGTGGCAGGGCTGACGCTTGGCGGCGGCTTCGGTTGGCTCAGCCGGCTCGCCGGCCTGAGCTCGGACAATCTGGCCGCGGCCGAGGTCGTCACCGCGGACGGTCGCGTCCTTCGGGCGTCAGCGGACGAGAACGCCGACTTGTTCTGGGCACTGCGTGGCGGCGGCGGCAACTTCGGGATCGTGACGTCGTTCGAATTCGATCTACATGCAGTGGGGCCCTTCGTGCAGCTGGGCTTGTTCTTCTTCAAGCCCGAGCAAGGCCGCGAGATGTTCACATTCGCCCGTGACTACGTGCGTGGGTTGCCGGATGAATGCGGCGTCTTCCTCGCCGGTCTCAACGCGCCGCCCGCACCGTTCGTGCCGGAGGAGTGCCAGATGCAACCGGCGTTCGCGCTGGCGGTCGTCGGTCTACGCGACGAGGCGACGCATGCGGATCTCGTCGCGCCGATTCGCGACGCGATCACGCCGTGGTTCGAGATGGTCACGCCGATTCCGTATGTCGCGCTGCAACAGATGTTCGACGAGTCGGCGCCCTGGGGCGTGCGCGCATACGAGAAGGCCGTGTACCTCGAGGAGCTGACCGATGCGGCCATCGACGTGATTGTCGAGCACCAGCCGAAGAAGGCATCACCGCTGTCGTTCCTTCCGATCTTCGCCCTCGGCGGCGCGTACAGCCGCGCCGACGAGGACGCGACGGCGTTCGGCGGCAGTCGCCGGATCACGTACCTCGTCAACGTCTCCGCGGCGGGCCCGACTCCCGAGTTGTACGAGGCCGATCGCGAATGGGTGCGCTCGTTCTGGGCGGACTTGGTTCCGCACGCGTCCGGCGTGGGGGGCTACGTGAACTTCATGGCGGAGTACGAAGAGGACCGGGTGCGCGCCGCGTACGGCGCGAAGTACGAGCGGCTCGCCCAGCTGAAGGCGACCTACGACCCCGGCAATGTCTTTCACCTCAACGCCAACATCGTCCCTGCCTCGTCATCGTGAGTTGAGATCAGCGTGAGGTGACCGTGGAGGTGTCGGCACGCGGCGTGTGCCGCTTCTGCCACCCGGGCGACGAACACTGCGACGATCACCGCAGTGGCGCGACGATTCGGTGGTGACGTCCGCTCTCACGGTGCAAGCGGCCACCGGCCTGACGGAGGCTGAGGCTGCAGAACGCGCCGCCGCGGGCCGGGCCAACGTCATCGCCGACCAGACCAGCCGTCCGGTCAAGGAGATCATTCGCGCCAACGTGATGACGCGGTTCAACGCGTTGCTCGGTTCGCTCCTCGTTGTCATCCTCATCGTCGGCCCATTTCAGGACGCGTTGTTCGGGCTCGTGCTCATCGGCAACACCGCGGTCGGTGTGTTCCAGGAGCTGCGGGCGAAGCGGACGCTCGACCGCCTCGTCGTCGTCGGAGGTGCGACCGCGACGGTCGTGCGGGCCGAGGGGGCGCGGGACGTTGCCTCTCGCGAGGTCGTCGAGGGCGATGTGCTCGCGCTGGGGCGCGGCGATCAGATCGTGGTCGACGGTCCCGTGCTGGTCGCCGATGACTTGGAGGTCGACGAATCACTGTTGACCGGGGAATCCGAGCCGGTGGCGAAGCCCGTCGGGGCCACGTTGCTGTCGGGCTCGTGGGTCGTCGCCGGCTCCGGACGCCAACTTGCGGAAGTCGTCGGCGAAGCGTCGTATGGCCGGCGTCTCGCCGCGGAAGGACGGCGGTTCGTGCTCGCCCGCTCCGAGTTGCGCTCGGGAATTGACACCATCCTGCGCGGCGTCACGTGGGTACTCGTTCCGACTGCGGTGCTGCTGTTCGCCAGCCAGATCGCCCAAGCCGAGGATCTCTCGGAGGCGCTGCGGGTCTCGGTCGGCGGCGTGGTGAACATGGTGCCCGAGGGCCTCGTGCTGCTGACGAGCACCGCGCTCGCTGTGGGCATCGTGCGGCTCGGCCGGCGGCGCGTCCTCGTCGAGGAGTTGGGCGCGCTCGAGGGACTCGCGCGCGTCGACGTGCTGTGTCTCGACAAGACCGGCACATTGACCGACGGCCAACCCGAGCTCGCGGTGATCGAACCGCTCACGGAAGGCATCGACGTCGATGTGTCACTCGCGGGTTTCGCCGCGAGCGATCCCGATCCGAACGCCAGCTTGCTCGCCATCCGCAGGGCGTTGCCGAGTGCCGAGTGGCCGGTGACATGGCGCGTGGCGTTCTCGTCCGCGCAACGCTGGTCGGCCATCGGTGTCGGCGACGGCGCTTGGGCGCTCGGCGCGCCCGACGTGCTCTTCGACTGGGTCACGCCCGCGTATCAAGATGTCGTGCCGTTCGCGAAGGAACGCGTGCGCGAACACGTCTCGGTCGGCCGACGGGTGCTCTTGTTCGGCTGGTATCCGGGTTCCGGCGCGAGCGACCGGCCGGACGGGCAGTTCCAACCGGTCGCGATCGTGGCGCTCGGCGAGCATGTGCGCGGTGACGTTCCCCCGACGGTCGCGTGGTTCGCGAATCAGGGCGTCACGCTCAAGGTGCTCTCCGGCGACGAACCGACGACGGTCGGCGCGATCGCGGCCGCGGTCGGCATCGCGGGCGCGCACCGTCCGATGAACGCGCGTGAGCTGCCCAGTGATCCGGCGACGTACGCCGCCGCCGTGCACGAAGGCAACGTCTTCGGCCGAGTCGGTCCTGACGAGAAGCTCGCCATCATCTCGTCGCTGCAACAAAGCGGCCACACGGTCGCGATGGTCGGCGACGGCGTCAACGACGTGCTCGCGCTGAAGCAAGCCGACCTCGGTGTTGCGATGGGATCGGGGGCGTCGGCGGCGCGGAGCGCGTCGCAAGTGGTCCTGCTCGATTCGCGGTTCGCGGGATTGCCCGCAGTCGTGTCCGAGGGGCGCCGCGTCATCGGCAACATCGAGCAAGTCGCGAAGCTGTTCGTCACCAAGACGGTCTACGCATGTCTGCTCGCGATCTCGGTGGGCATTGCGCGGCTCCCGTTCCCCTTCTTCCCGCGTCATCTCACGATCGTGAGCTCGTTGACCATCGGCATCCCCGCGTTCGTCTTAGCGCTGTCACCCGGCGAGCACCGGGTCGAATCACATTTCACGAGACGCGTGCTCGGCACCGCCGTTCCTGCCGGGCTGGTCGCGGCGGGCGCGACGTTCGCGGGTTATGCCATGGCGCGCGACGAAGGACTGACCCTGTCGCAATGCCGCACGGTCGCGACGCTGGTGTTGTTCGGCGTCGGCATCTGGGTGCTGTCGATCGTCGTACGCCCCTTCACGCGGCCGCGGGTGGCGTTGATCGCGTTGATGGTCGCGTTGTTCGTCATCGCCATCATCTCCGGGGGCTTCCGCAAGTCGTTCGCGCTCGACATGCCACGGCTCGTGGTGTTCATGGCGGCGATCGGCACCATCGCGGTGGCTGGTGCACTGCTCGAGATCGGCTGGCGCGTGGCGAGCGTGTATTCGATGAAATGGCGGTCAGGTCACGACGAAGGGTGAACGCGGAGGCGACCCGCGATACCCGCCGGGCCGCTCGGCGCACCCCGGCGATCTCCGGAGCGCGACGCGACCGATCGCTCTAAGATCCGCCGCCATGAAGAAGCTGCTTCTCCTCGTCGTTCTCGTCGCCCTCGCCGCAGTTGCCGCCAAGAAGGTCCGCGCCGCGTAGTTCCAGCCAGGACCGGCCGGCCCGCCTGCCGAGCGGCACTGGCGAGGTTGGCCGGGTCGCGCCGCAGCCACCACCACACGGCCCCACCCCCGACGGCGGCGGCCACGATCCCGCCGACGGCGGTCGGACCTGGTGACGGTGACGGCATCCTGTCTCGAAGCCGGACTCTGCGGGTGAAGGTGCGCACGTCCCATTCCTGGTCGCGCGCGGCCCGCAACAGCTCGCGGTCCGGGTTGACGGCGGTTGCATGGCCGACGGATTCGAGCATCGGAATGTCGCTGGCGGAGTCGCTGTACGCATACGACGCCGCGAGGTCGATGCCGAGCTCGGCGGCGAGCTCGGACATGACGACTGCCTTTGCCGGGCCGTAGCAGTAGAGCTCGGTCTCGCCGGTGTACCGCCCGTCCTCGTCGATCGAGCTGCGGGTTGCGAGGTAGCCCGTCACCCCGAGGTAGCGAGCGAGTGGGGCCACGATCTCCTCGGGTGAGGCCGACACGATGTACACGAGGCGGCCCGCTTGTCGGTGCTCGCGGATCAGGTCGAGTGCCTCGTCGTACACGATCGGCTCGATCACCTCGTCCAGCGTCTCTTCGACGATCTCGCGCACGCGCGCCTGTGACCAACCCTTCGTCAAGGCGAGCACCGAGTCGCGCATGCGAGCAAGGCGCGCTTCGTCCGCGCCGAGCTGCATGTACACGAGCTGGCCGTACAGCGCGCGAATGAGCAGGCGGCGCGAGATCAAGCCTTCGCGATAGAAGAGGCGGCCGAACGCCACCATCGACGCTTTCGCGATGACCGTCTTGTCGAGGTCGAAAAATGCTGCCTCCACGGCGCCGACCATAACGGCATCACATCTCCGTGCGATGTCCGCAAGATGAAAGCCTCTTGTCGTTGTCACATCCCGTGCGTATGGTGACCACCACTCGGACGCCGTGCTGCACGGCGCTCGGCTTCGGCCTCTTCCCCCGGCCACTTCCCCCTGGCATTCGCCTGTCGTTCATTCGTCGCGCTCCAGGGAGGAATCGTGCTCGTGTGTTGCTGGTCGTCGAAAGGTGGTTCGGGCACCACTGTGATCGCGGCTGCGCTCGCGGTCGTGCTCAGCAAGCGAGCACGGGGAGGCGCGCTGCTCGTTGATCTCGCCGGTGACGCACCCGCCGCGCTCGGGCTCGCCAGTGAGCCAGGTGGCGCGGGCGTGGCCGAGTGGCTGCGCGAGGGTCAGCTCGTTCCGGCTGACGGGTTGGCACGCGTCGAGATCGCGGCAACCGACTCGCTCGCGCTGTTGTCCCGCGGCCGCGGTCCGTTGCAGTCCGCTCGCGCGGCCGCGCTGGCGGCGTTGTTGGCTGCGGATCCGCGGCCCGTGGTGGTCGACGGCGGACTGGTAACGGCGCACAGCCCCGCGGACGGTCGCGCCGGCGTTGTGGCAGCCATCGCCGCCGCCGCCGAGCACTCGCTGCTCGTGGTGCGTCCATGCTTCCTCGGCCTTCGGCGCGCTGTCGCATCCCCGCTTCGGCCTACCGGGGTTCGTCTTCCTCGCGGAGGACGGTCGAGCGCTGACCCCGATCGACGTCGAGGACGTGCTCGGTGTGCCGGTACGAGCATGCGTGAGCGTCACGCCCCAAGTGGCGCGGGCAGTCGACGC
Organism: Acidimicrobiales bacterium; assembly: GCA_036493595.1. Classification (GTDB taxonomy): domain Bacteria; phylum Actinomycetota; class Acidimicrobiia; order Acidimicrobiales; family JACDCH01; genus DATAES01. The sequence goes on from DASXPN010000073.1 coordinate 11,237, forward strand.
GGGCCTGCTCGCGGCGCGGCTACCGCGCACCCTCGAGCGCGAGCTGCGCCATGCTGCCTAGCGCGACGGGTCACGTCGACGTCCTCGTCGACTCGCTGCACTCGCGCGTGGTGGACGAACGCTCGGGTGGTGCCGGCGGACGCGACGACATCGCGCGGATGGCTCGACTCGCGCATCCACTGGCCACTGCACCGGCGCTCGACGAACTGATCGATCGCGTACTTGCGCGCACTGGAGGCCTCGACGCGCTCGAGCCCCTGTTGCGTGACCCCGACATCACCGAGGTCATGGTCAACGGGGAGTCGCCGGTGTGGATCGAGCGCCACGGCCTGCTCGAAGAGACCGGAGTGCGACTGGCCGCCCGCACGGTTTTCCAGCTCATCGAGCGCGTCGTCACACCCCTCGGCTTGCGCGTCGATCGTACGAGTCCCCTCGTCGACGCGCGGCTGCCCGACGGCTCGCGGGTCAACATCGTGGTCCCTCCGCTCGCCATCGACGGCGCGTGCATCACGATCCGACGGTTCGGCGCGCATGCCATCCCGTTGTCGGAGTTGTGCAGCGCCACCGTTGCGTCGGTGCTGGCGTGGGCTGTCCGCCGGCGGGCCAACATCCTGGTCAGCGGTGGTACCGGCGCGGGCAAGACCACGCTGCTGAACGCCTTGGCGGCCAGCGTTCCCGATGGTCAGCGGGTGATCACGATCGAGGATGCGGCGGAGCTGCGCCTCCCCGGCCGTCACGTCGTGCGGCTCGAGGCGCGCCCGGCCAACGCGGACGGCCTCGGTGCCGTCTCGGTGCGCTCGCTCGTACGCAACGCCCTGCGCATGCGGCCCGATCGCATCATCGTTGGCGAAGTCAGAGGCGGCGAGGCGTTGGACATGGTCCAGGCGATGAACACGGGTCACGAGGGTTCGTTGTCCACGTGTCATGCCAACTCGCCGGCAGATGCACTGCGCCGAGTCGAGACGATGGTGTTGATGAGCGATGTCGCACTACCGCTCGATGCCGTGCGCGAACAACTTGCATCGGCGGTCGATCTCGTCGTCCATGTTGTTCGCGACGCGAACGGCCGACGCCGCATCGAGCAGGTGGCGGAAGTTGTTGCCAGCGTCGCCGGCCGCGGTGGAGGCGGCGCTTCGCCCCTCGATGACGCGGCCCGCGTGCGCGTGATTGCCAGCCACGACGTCGTGCACGCGCTGCCATCACGCGCCATGCGAGCTCCGGGCGAACCTCCCGCAATCGAGTGGGTCCGGTGAACGCGAATGATCGCTGGCACCGGATGCTCTCGGCGCGCCTGGACGATGCCGGGCTGCCCTGGTCCGCGGAACGCGTCTGCCAGTGGGGCATTGCCGGCACCGTGTTTGCTCTCGGATTGTCGTTGCTCGTCGGTGGTTGGCCTGTCCTGCTGGTTGCCGTCATCGCCATCGCCATCGGCGTGTGGGTCGTACTCGATGCAGTGCGCGGGCGCGCCGTGCGCAAGGTCGATCTCGCCCTGCCTGACGTGCTGGAGGCGACGGCTCGATCGATGCGCTCCGGCGCGTCGTTGCGTGTCGCGTTGCAAGAGGCGAGCGAGCACGCGCCGGATCGACTTCGCGGAGGTCTCGCCGGGGTAGTGGCGGCCGCGGAGCGCGGCGTGCCGCTTGTGGACGCGATCGATGCATGGTCGGCCGGGGTGCCGGGCGAAGGGGTGCGGCTGGCTGCCGCTGCACTTGCGCTGTCGGCCGAGGTCGGTGGTGCTGCAGCTCGATCGCTCGACGGGGTTGCGGCCACACTGCGCGATCGCAACGGGCTGCGACGCGAGGTGCGCGCCCTGTCGAGCCAGGCACGTGCGTCGTGTCTCGTGATCGGGGTCGCGCCGGTTGGCTTCGCCATGGTGGCCGCGGCCATGGATCCGCAAACGATCGACTTCCTGCTGCGCACGCCCGCCGGTATCGCGTGTCTGCTCACTGGCGTCGTGCTCGACGGCCTCGGCGCGCTGTGGATGCATCGCTTGGCGGCAGTCACGTGACGACGTCGCCACTGTTCTTGGTCGCGGTGTGGTCCGCGATGGCACTGCTGGTTGCGACCGCTCATCGACCGCGACCCCTGGTCCGCCCCGTGACCGTCCCGCATCCGAGATCGAGCCGAGATGCACGTGCACGCGTGGGCACATGGTCGCGGTATGCGGCGACGCTCGTGCCGCTGCTCGCGTACCGGCGCCGTCGTCGCGTGATCGCGACGTCGGCCCGCGAGCTCGCGGACGTCATCGATCTGTTCGCGCTCGCCCTCGGCAGCGGGCTCAACCTGCGGCTCGCCCTCGAGGCGGTGGCGAGTCGGGCACCCCCGTCGTGGGTCGATCCGCTCGGCGCGGCGGTGACGCGCCTCAAGCGCGGTGTGGGAGTCGCCGATGCCTTGGAGCGGCTGCCTGAGACGACTGGTGATCACGCTCATCCGTTGGCCAGTGTGCTGGTGTCGTCCGAGCGCTACGGCACCGCGTTGCTGCCCGCGCTAGAACGCCTCGCGATCGAAGCTCGCTTCGAGCGCCGCCGGCACGCCGAGGAAGCAGCGCGGCGAGTGCCGGTGAAGCTGCTGTTCCCGTTGGTGCTGTGCATCCTCCCCGCGTTCGGCGCCCTGACGGTGGCGCCCCTACTCGCCGGCGCCCTCGGGTCGCTGCGCCTCGGCTGACCCGTCCGCTTCGAGCGGACGCCTATCTCGGGAGATCCCATGGTGCCGTTGTTCGTGTACATGCAAGCCGCCCTCGTTCGACTTCGATGGTCGGACGATCGCGGCCAGACCACCGCGGAGTACGCCCTCGTGCTGCTCGGCGCGGCAGCGGTCGCGCTCGCGCTCGTGGCGTGGGCGACGAAGTCGGGCAAGATCACCGAACTGCTCGATGCCGTCATCGACCAGGTGATGTCGAAGCTCTGATGGCCGGGCTCGGTCAGGTCCGCCGCGGCGATGCCAGCGGTCAGGCAACGGTCGAAGCGGCGCTCGTCCTGCCATTCGTCGTGCTGCTCTTGCTCGCGGTCGTGCAAGTTGGCCTGGTCGTGCGAGCGCAGGTGCTGGTGACGCACGCGGCCCGTGAGGCGGCACGGGCCGCGGCCGTCGAGCTCGATCCGCAAGCGCCCGTCGTCGCGGCGCACCTGGCAACGAACCTCGACCCGGGAAGGATGTCGGTCACCTCCGAGGGACGCGCCGGCCGCGGCAGCTACGTCACGGTGCATGTCTCGTACGCCGAATCGACGGACGTGCCACTGGTTGGCGCCCTGCTCGGCGACGTCGATCTCACCGCGGAGGCGACGATGCGCGTCGAGTGATCTCAGCGGATTCCAAACCGACTGGGTGAAGGGTGCAGGCCCGCGACGTCGAATACATCAGACGACCCATGATCGTCGTGATCTTCGCCGCCGCCCTCATACTGGTCCTGGTCGGGGCCCAGTCCTCGATCCTCACGCGCCAGAAGCGAGCTGCGGTCGCTGCCGGCGTCGCGGTCGCCGCGGGGCCGAAGATCTCGTTCCGAGACGATCCGCAGGGATGGATGGTCGACAACCTGCGGCGCAACAAGTGGGTCCGCCGGTCGCTCTCGATCGGGTCCCTCGCCGCGTTCGTGTTCGCCGTCGCGATGCTGGGCTACCCCTTCTACACGAACTTGGTGCAGAGCCGGATCCAGTCCCGGCTCGACCATCAGCTCGCCAGCCCTGAGCTCAAGCAGGCTTACCTCGCCCACCAACTTCAGGACGGCGACAGCCTGACCCGCATCAAGATCCCGGCCATCGGCGTCGACGTGGTGGTCGTCCAAGGTACGGATGACGACGCACTGCGGGCGGGCGCCGGTCACTACAAGGACACCCCGCTGCCGTGTGAGAACGGGAACATCGGCATCGCCGGCCATCGCACGACATACGGGCGTCCGTTCGCCGACCTCGACCTGCTCCAGCCTGGCGATCAGATCACCCTCGAGACGCCCGTCGGATCGTGCACCTACCAAGTGATGCGGGCGCCGCCCGGCGACCATCCGCTCGACAGCCGCGACGCCGCATTCCCGGTCGCGCCCACCGATGTCGACGTCGTCGCCCCGCCACCTACGGCGCGGCCCGGCGATCCCGCACCGCCCAACGCGATGCTCACGCTGACGACGTGCCATCCGAAGGGCTCCGCCGCTCAACGTCTCATCGTCCAGGCCGTGCTCGTGCCGACTCCCGCCGGCTCGACTGCGGGCGCATGAGCACGCGGTCGCGGCGCGTCCTCCTTGCAGGGGCGCTGGTCCTTGGTGTCTCGGTGCTGCCCCTCGTGAGCGCGTCGGCGCAGCAGCTGCCGCCTTCGAGTCACTGGACTGAGCCGACGACGAACGACACCACGACGACCGATGGTGTGTTCGCCGGCACCTTCGAGAACGGGACCATCGACCGCGTGCAGCTCACGCTGACGAACGCCAATGCCGCGCCCGGCTGCGCGGGATCGGCCAACGCGTCGGTCGACTACCAACGTCCGCCGCCACCAGAGTTCCCTCCTCCCCGTGACTTCTCGTTCGCCGAAGGTGACGCGATCTGCAACGGCGTGTACAGCGCGACCGCGCAATCGGAGTTCCTCCCGAATCCAACGGCACCGCCGCAGACGATCGAGACACTGACGCTCAGTGACATCACCGTTGCCGTCCCCGCACCTGCGCCGGCCGGCGTGACGGCGACACCGCAGGGCGGTGGCTCCGTGGCACTCGCCTGGACCAGCGGCTACGGCGACAGACCTGCTCCGCCCGACTTCAGCGGCTACCAGATCTACCGCGTCGACTCGAGCCACAAGCGCCAACAAGTCCTCCCGACACCCACGATGGCGACCTCGTACAGCGACGTCGATGTCCCGGCTACCGGCACCTACACCTACGAGGTGGATGCCGTTCGTGCCGGTGCCGCGACGACAGCGAGTACGTCGCAACCCGTGAAGGTCTTCCTGCCGAGCTCCGCCTCCGGCTCATCGTCGGGCGCCGCCGGGGGTCTCGCGGGCACGTCGTCGACTTCCTCGACGACCGGCGCCACCGGAGCGCCGGGCTTGTCCGGACCGCAGTCGGCGACGACACCGGCCACCGCGGTGTTCAACGGCAGTGGCACCTTGGCCGACGATGCGGAGCCTGGTGGCCAGCAGGCTGCGGCTGCCAACCTTCCTGGTGACGGAAGCGTGCGCATCGGGCGCGGAAGCTCCTCGGGAGCAGGCCTGCTCAAGCCGTTCGCCGCCGCGTTGGTCGCCGCCGTGTGGGCCGGCCTGTTCTTCTTCCTCTCGCGCCGCGCCGCGAAGGCGAACCGCGCCCTACTGCCGGTCCACGTCGAGCACGTGGTGTAGCAAGGCGACCGCGCCAGGTTTGTCGAGGGGCTCGTTCCAGTTCCCACACTTCGGTGACTGGATGCAGGATGGGCAGCCCTCGGTGCACGCGCATCCTTCGATCACCTCGAGCGTGGTGCGCAAGTGGCGATCGGCGGCTTCGTAGCCCAGTTCCGCGATGCCGGCCCCGCCGGGATAGCCGTCGTAGATCAGGATCGTCGGTAGTCCCGTGTCCTGTTGACGCGCGGTCGACACGCCACCCACGTCCCATCGGTCACAGATGGTGAACAGAGGGAGGATGCCGATGGCCGCGTGCTCGACGGCGTGCAGCGTGCCGGGCCATCGCGCCGGCGCCACGTCGGCTCGTGAGAGGTCGGCGGGCTCGATCGTGTACCAGACGCCCCGGGTCACCAGCCGGCTGGGCGGCAGATCGAGCACCTGCGTGCCGAGCACTTCGCCTGACGCCGTGTCCTTGCGCTGGTAGCCCGTGACTTGCGACGCCACCTCGATCGATCCGAGATGAAGGCCGGCGAGCCCGACGGTTCGTGTCGTATCCACCCCGAGCACTCGCATGCTGACATCGGTGCGCGCGACGGTGTACTCCGACCCGTCACACAACTCGACGAAGGCCACGTGATCATCGAGGTCGAGATCGACGACGCGATACGTCGTGCCTTGGTGCAGGTACACCGCGCCGGGATGAACCATGTCGAAGGCTCGGGCTTCGTCGACGGTTCCCACCAGCGCGTCGTCGTCGCGCACGATGCGGTACTCGCCATTCGATCCCGACCGCAGGCCGATGCCGTGCGCGGGGAAGCCTCGACCGGCCCAGACCGCGCTGACCGAGGGCCGGCGCGATGTCGGCGCGCGGACCTTCAACCGATCGTCCAATACGAGGGCGCGAACGCCGTCGTCGAGCTCGGGCCACCACCGTTCGTCCGCCGGCGACAGCGGCAGCTCGAACGCCGCGCATCCGAGATGTGGAAGGAGGATGAACGGATTCGCCGGGTTGATCACCGCGGGCTCGGGCGGACGGTTCACGACTTCGGTCGGGTGCGCCATCAACCACTGGTCGAGTTGGTCCTGACCGCCGACAAGCACCGCCAACGACTCCTGACGCTCGCGCCCGGCGCGCCCCATCTGCTGTCGCATCGACGCGATGGTGCCGGGGAACCCGTCGAGCACGCAGGCGTCGAGCCCGCCTATGTCGACGCCGAGCTCGAGGGCAGTGGTCGCCACCACCCCGCGCAGCTGTCCGCCGAACAACTCGTTCTCGATCTCGCGGCGTTCCTCCGGGAGGTAGCCACCGCGGTAGGGGCGGACGGCTTCCGCGAGGTCATCGGGCAGGCGGCGCCGCACATCGGCGGCGACGACCTCAGTGCCTCGGCGGCTGCGACAGAACCCGATCGAGCGATGACCCGACGAGATGAGTGTCGTCAGGAGACCGGCGGTCTCGGAGTGCGACGAGACGCGTATGTCGTCGTACTGCAGCGGATTGCACAATGCGATGACGCGCTCGCCGCGGGGCGAGCCGTCGTTGGTGACGGCCGTGACCGGACCGCCCCACAGCGCGCCCGCGAGGTTCGCGGGTTCGCCGATCGTCGCCGAGGTCGCAATGAAGGTCGGTGCTGCTCCGTACGACGCACACACGCGTCGTAGGCGACGCAGCAGGTGCGCGGTGTGGGTACCGAACACGCCTCGGAACACATGCAGCTCGTCGAGGACGACATAGCGCAGGCGCATCAAGAACGTCGCCCAGCGGGCGTGGTGCGGCAACAACCCGCAGTGCAGCATCTCCGGGTTCGTCATCACGACGTTGGCGTTGCGCCGCACCCACGTGCGTTCCTCGGGCGTGCAGTCACCGTCGTACGCCGCCGGCACCAGGCCGGGAAGGTTGAAGTCCGCGAGCGCCCGCAACTGGTCGTGCGCCAGTGCTTTCGTGGGAAACAGGAGCAGCGACGTGCCCGACCGGATCGGATCGACGACCGCTTCCGCGATGGGCGCCTGGTAGCACAGCGACTTGCCCGACGCGGTTCCGGTGGCGACCGCGATGTCGCATCCCTCTCGTGCGAAGTCGATGGCCGTTGCTTGATGCGACCACAGCGCGTCGACGGGAAGCCGCTCCCACACGGGTGTGGGCATCGGCCGCCGCGGTGCCGCGATCTGCGCGGGGCGCGCCGGGAGCCGCTCGACGTGGACGAGCCGGCCGTCCGCGTCGAGGTCGGCGAGCACGCTCGCCAAGCCGTCCGCGGCGACTTCCCTTTCCAGCAGTGCCATCGCGGCGCAGAGCCTACGTGTTCCATCCGTGTAGTTACAGGGCTGTGATCAGGAGGATTGTTGCACTGGTCGGGTAAGGTCCTCGGGTCATGGACCTTGGCCTGGTTGTGCGCGATCACGATGATTGGACAGTCCTCGCCGTGAGTGGCGAGATCGACATCGCGACTGCGCCCAGTCTGCGCGAGAAGCTGCACACCCTTCTGGCCGAGGGGCGGTCCAACTTGATCATCGATCTCGATGAGGTCACGTTCCTCGACTCCACCGCGCTCGGGGTCCTCGTCGGTGTGCTGAAGCGGGCTCGCACCGAGGGAGGCGAGCTGCGCATCGTTTCCAATCAACCTCGTGTGCGGAAGGTGTTCGAGATCACCAGGCTCGACAGCGCCTTCGACCTGTGTACTTCGGTCGACGACGCCGTCAAGGGCGGCACACGGGAGTAATCACGGTGGGCGATCACATCGAGCTCGATGTTCCCGCCCGTCCTGAGTTCCTGTCGCTCATCCGTTCCATCGTCACGCTCATCGCGCAGACGGGATCCAAGTTGCCCGATCGCCGTATCGAAGATCTCCGCCTCGCCGTGACCGAGGCATGTGCGAATGCCATCGACGCCGAGCGGTGCAAGCCCGAGGCCGACAGAGGCCCGATCGTCGTGCGTTGCGATCTCGAGGCGGACTACGTGGTCGTCGAAGTGCACGACGAAGGCGGCGGATTCGATCCCGGCGCTCTGACACCGCACCCGGAGGTGACCAAGCCCGACCGGCTGATGTTCGAGCGCGGTCTCGGCATTCCGCTCATGCGCGAGCTGACCGACGAGCTCGAGTTCCGTCCCGAGGGCGGCGGCACGACCGTGCGACTCCTTCTCACCGCGCACCTTCGGCACTGAAGCGGTTCCGGTGTCGATGAACGACGAGCCGCTCGCGGCCATCCCGAAGCCGGACGAGCTGCTCGCCCTGCACGACGTGACCGACGATCTGTTCGGCATGCTGCGGCGATGGTTCGACGTGCCCGCGTCGGTCGCCATCGACCTCGGTGACATCGACTCCGCGGTCGTCGAGTTGGGCGACCCCGAGATGATCGCCGCGCTGGCGATGCGCAAGCTGCAAGCGCTGAGGCTGCTCTCCACGCCCGGTGTGCGCACCACGACCGATGTCGTGGTTGCCATCGTGAACGATCTCGACCGCGCCTTGCTCCAGGCGCCCGACTTGCGGTTGCGCCGGCAGGCGGCGACGACGGACTGGGATGCCGCCCTCGAGCTCCTGAGCACCGACGAGGATCACGACCCGCCCGCCGCCGGCGAGGAGTTCGACGACGACGTCGCACTGTTCCGGTCGCTCCATCAGCGACTGCACGAAGCCGCGATGGCCGTCGTGCAGGCCTCGGACGGCGAGATCCGCGTCTTCGAGTGAGTCGACGCCGAATGTTGGTTCTCCGGGGCCCCTAGAGGGGCCACGGAGAACCGGAGAACAGCACGGCGCGCCGCGTGTTCGTCAGCTGCTGAACAAGTCGCTGAACGAGCTGAGCTCGCTGAACACGGAGCCGAGCGAGCTGAGATCGCTCAAGTTGCTCAGGTCGCTGAGGTTCAACGAATCCGAGCCGCTGTTGCTCGTCGACGAGCCGGACCCGAGATCGATGTTGCACTTGTCCTTCGCGAACTTCTCGATGTTCAGCGACGCCTGGTCGACGCCCTTGTTCTGATCCGAGAACGAGCTGCCGAGCTGGCTCAGCTTGCTGAAGTCGCCGTTCTTCGCGGCGGAGCTGAACGCGCCATTGAGATCCCCGAGCTGCTTGATGGCCTTGTCGAGGGTCTGCATGTCGTTCTGGATCTCGGAGGGCGCGTCTTTCACGAGTTGGTCGAACGCGTTCAACACGGCCGCGAGGCTTTGCGAGTCGTTCAGATCCGACTGATTGGACAGGGCGCTGAAGTCCTGTACGTCTGTCTTCAGATCGGAGCAGAATTTCGCCTGGCTGCCTCCGCCACCGCCATTGCTGCTGCTACTGCCGCCGCTGGCTTTGCTGCTGCCTCCGCCGCCGCACGCGGCCAAGGCACCACCGAAGACCGTGACACCCACGACCGCACACGCCAGGAACTTGCGCATCGAATCTCCTTCTGTCCCCGTAGGGCCGTCCGCCCCCGCAGGGTCGTCCGCCTGATTAGCGAACGGAGACTAGCGGGCATCTCGCTTGCTTCCGGCGACTGGTTCGTGTTTGCGCAACTCACGTCGCGCCACCGTCAATCGGTGCACCTCGTCGGGTCCATCCGCCAACCGCAACGTACGAATGTGTGCATACAGGGATGCAAGCCCGAAATCATCGCTGACTCCCGCGCCGCCGTGGGCCTGGATGGCGTGATCGATGATGCGAAGCGCCATCTGCGGCACCGCCACCTTGATGCCCGAGATCTCCGTACGAGCGGCCTTGTTGCCTTGCGTGTCCATGAGCCATGCCGCGTACAGCGTGTAGAGGCGCGACTGATCGATATCGATCCGCGCGTCGGCCACCCACGTCTGGATCACGCCTTGATCGGCGAGTGGCTTGCCGAACGCGGTGCGGGTCTGCACCCGCGTGCACATTGCTTCGAGCGCGCGTTCCGCGGCGCCGACGGTTCGCATGCAGTGGTGGATGCGTCCGGGGCCGAGCCGCGCTTGGGCCATCGCGAATCCGCCCCCTTCCTCACCGAGAACGTTCGAGCGCGGGACACGCACATCCTCGAACAGCAGCTCGCAGTGTCCCTCGCGGTCTTGGTAGCCGAACACCGGTAGCGCGCGGACGTTGGTGACGCCCGGCGTGTCGACCGGAACCAGCACCATCGACTGCTGGCTGTGACGCGGCCCGTCGGGATCGGTCTTCCCCATGAGGATGTACACGCGGCAGCGCGGATCGGCCGCGCCCGAGATCCACCACTTACGACCGTTGATGACGTAGTCGTCGCCGTCGGTCTCGATGCGACATTCGATGTTGGTGGCATCCGACGACGCCACCGCGGGTTCGGTCATCGCGAACGCGGAACGGATCTCACCTTCCAGCAACGGTTGCAGCCACTGCTCCTGTTGTTCGGGCGTGCCGAACATCGTGAGCAACTCCATGTTGCCCGTGTCGGGGGCAGAGCAGTTGCACGCCTCGGACGCGATGCCGGATCGACCCATGACCTCGGCCAGCGGCGCGTAGTCGAGGTTCGACAGCCCGTCCGTCCATTGCGTCTTGTGCGGCAGGAACAGGTTCCACAGGCCGCGCTTGCGGGCTTCAGCTTTGAGGTGCTCCATCACCGGCGGATGGAAGTGCGGATCACCCGACGACTCGAGCTGCTCGCGGAACACGGGCTCTGCCGGGTACACGTGCTCGTCCATGAACGAGACCAGCTCGTCGTGGAGGCGGCTGGCCGTCGGCGACAGCGAGAAGTCCATGTCGCGCACACTAGGTTCGTCGATCGTGCCGGTGTCCTTGGAACATGACGGGTCAGTCGCAGTGATCGGGCTCGACGACGGCAAGGCGAACGCCTTGACCCACGAAGTGCTCGCCGCCATCGACGACGGGCTCACGAGGGCGAGCGACGATGGCGCGGCCGCCGTGCTCCTCGCCGGCCGGACCGGGCGGTTCTCGGCTGGATTCGATCTCTCGGTGATGACCGCGGGCGAGGAGCAGATGCGCGGTCTCGTCACCGCCGGTGCCGAGTTGCTGATGCGGTTGTTCACGTTCCCTGCGCCCGTCGTGGTTGCGTGCACCGGCCACGCACTCGCGGCCGGCGCGCTGCTCTTGCTCGCGGGTGACGTCCGCATCGGAGCGGCCGGCGACTACAAGCTCGGCCTCAACGAAGTTGCTATCGGGATGGGCCTGCCTGCCTTCGCGATCGAGATGGCCCGCTACCGATTGACGCCGGGTGGGTTCAACGCTGCGTTGCTGGGCGAGGTCTACCCGCCTGATGTGGCGGCTGCCGTCGGCTACCTGGATCGCGTCGTCGCCGCCGATGATGTGGTCGACGAAGCATCACGCACCGCGCGCCGCTTGGCCGAGTTGCGCACGGGCGCGGTCTCGCACTCGAAGCAACTTGCACGCGCTGCGATCGCGCAACGCATCCGCGATGGGTTGTCCGACGATCTGGCGTCGGTGTCGGGCCCCAATCCTCGTAGCTGACGCGATCGCGGTCAGGCCGCGTCGACGAGGAGGCCTTCGCAGGTCCGGATGAGGACGCGCGCCGCGTCGGCGACGTCACGACTCGACAGCGGATTCTCCGCTCGCCGCTGCCAGCGAGCGATCGCGTTCTGCAACGCGTTGCGGATGTCGGCGGGCGCGGCGCCGGCCTCGAGTCCGAGTCTGAGGGTCACCGAGGAACCCTCGGCCCCGAGCAACCGCTCCATCTCCTCCGCTTCGGGCGACTTGACCCTCACTGCGCCCGAACGCAACGCGTTGAGCAGACGAACCTCCGCGAACTCGTGCGCGCTCGCGGTGATGCGCTCGAGCTCGGACGCGATCGCCTCGCTGCCGGCCACTGGCGCGTCACGCACGATCGCCTCCACCGCGAGCAGAGCGGAGCGCGACTTCAACACGTCACGGCGCGCCGCGAACTGCGACAGCAGCACCTGGCGCAGCTCGACGAGTCCGCTGCGCAGCACGAGCTCATTGGCGAGCTGGCTCGAGGTCGCCGCCGCGCCTTGACGGATGAGCGCGACGCCGAGCCGTACGCCGAACAACCCGAACCGGTCGAGCAGGTGCTCGCGCTCCATGGTCGTCAGCGGGATGGGCGTCGACGCAGTCACGAACCGATCGGTGGACAGGAACAACCGCTCCGCCTGGTCGGCTGGCGCCTCCGCGATCTGTTGCAGCGCCTTGAACTCGGCTTCGCGCAACGTCGATCCGGTTTGGGCGAGCAAGCCGGCCACGGGCACGACTGTCTGGCACAGCCGGCGCACCTTGGCATCGTGCTTGTAGCGAGCAGCGATGCGCGACGCCGAAGCCATCGAGTCGAGCCGCCCGACTCCGATCTCGTCCGCTCTCGACAACACGGCGATGGCGTTCACCGGGGTTGCTTGCGCGACCTCCTGATCGTGGAACGCCTCGAGGAAGCCGATGTCCGTTGTGTGCAGGTGCCGCATGAGATAGAGGACGGCGTCGGCCGGTGTCACCATGTCATCACCCGGCGCGAGGAACGCGGTGGTGCGGGCGGACACGTCGACCGACAGCGATGCGATGCCGGGTGTGTCGATCAGCGTGATTGCCCGCAGCGACGACGAGGGCCACTCGATCTCGAGCCGTTCGACTTGGTCGGCGGGTCGGCCTTGCAGGTCGACGTCCAGCGCGCCCGCGTCGCGGGAGAACGGGACTTGGCGTGGCTCGCCCTCGTACGGGTACATCGTCACGCGGTACGTGATGCCATCGCGGTACCAGGTGACGATCTTCGTGCACTCGCCCGCGTCCGTCGGTGCCAACTCCTCGCCGACCAGCGCGTTGAGCAACGTCGACTTGCCCGCCTTCACCTTGCCGGCGATGGCGACCCGCAGCGGTTCGTCGAGCCGAGCGCGCTCCGCCTCGAGGGGCGCGAGCTGGGGCGTGCCGGCATACACCTGCGCGGCCTGTTGCAGCAGACCTCGCACCTCGTCGAGCAACGTCGGGCGGTGTGCCATCAGTGGTCACCCGTATCGGCCGTGATTGCCAGCACCTCGTCGCGCAGACCGCGGATGCGCCGGAGTTCGGCCTCGACGTCCCTGAGGCGCGGCTCGCGAGTCGATTCGTCGATGCGTACCGCTTGCTGCGCCTTCTGCAACGCATCGGTCGTCGACCGGTAGAGCTCTTCTGCCCTCGCCGAGAACTGATCGCGCAGCTGGCGTTGGATGCGACGGATGGTGTCGCGGCTGTCCTTGGCCACCTCGAACGCGAGCTCGTCGGTGTACTTGCGATGTGCGTTCTTCGCCTGGCCGCGACGTTGCGCGAGCGCGCGGTTCTTCTCGTCCCGGTACGCCTTGCCGCCGAACAGCAAGCCCGCGACCATGCCAACCGGGTTGATCAATGCGAGGCCCACCATTTGGCCGAGCACGCCGAACATGAGCACGCCGCCGTACGAGCTGCGCAGGGCGGCCATGCCGGTGCCGAGCCCGCTGCCCATCTCGAGCTCGACGTCCGCGCTCGCGCTGACGGTCTGCAACAGCTCCGCAGGATTCGGGATGTCGAGCTGCGATGCGACGTCGTGCCCGTCGACCGAGAAGAGATCGGCGACACGCGCCGCGACTTCGGCGGCGCGTGTCTGCAGCAACGTGTAGTTGGCGACGATGTGATCGGCCGCGGCGCGGTACAGCCAAGGTTCGAACTCCTCCCACGACTCGGCCGGGTCGGTGGCGTCGATGGCCTCGTCCGCTTCGCGGGTGAGGGCGCGCAGCCGGGAGATCAAGTCGTGGTCGACGTCGGTCATGAGATCGGCGAAACCGTCGTTCAACGTCATCTGCCAGCGCGCTGCCTGGCTCCGCAACCGGTCGCTCTGCTCGGCGGCGGCGCGTAGCTGGTCGACCAACGCCTGCGCGCGAGCCGGGTCGGCGAGCGCGGCGCGCTCGGTGGCGAACTGGCTCTCGAGCTGGCTGACCACTGACAGCATGTCGCTCGTCGCCGAGCGCACGACGAGCTCTTCACGCTTGGCCACGATCTCGTCGTCGAGGTACCGACTCAACCCGTGGAAGCCACTCTCGGTGTCGAGCTCGGTGTCCTGTCGGTCTGTCGCGATGTGGTGCAGCACGGACGACACCGGCAGCACCTGCAGCGGTAACTCCGCCGCCGCGAGGTGCTCCTCGTCGAGCGAGAGAATCTTGCGCCACGCGGGATAGAAGTCGATCTTCGTGACGACGCAGCAGACATTCGGGCACAGGCTCCGCGCCGTGCGCAGGAACTCGAGCTCCGGCCCCGAGTACTCCTGTGACGCGTCCGACACGAACAGCACCGCGTCGGCCATCGGCAGCACGCCGATGGTGATGGCCGAGTGGGTCGATCCGAGGCCGCCGACACCGGGCGTGTCGACCAGCACGAGACCGGTGCGCAACAGCTCACTCGGCAGCCCGACCTCGACGGACTGCACTTGCCGGTGGTTGCCGGGGTTGCCGGCCTCGGACACGTACCCGGCGACCTGATCGACCGGCACGGTCACCGAGCTGGCCGTGGGAATCGCATCTCCCGGTGCATCTCCCGCCGTGTCGCCGGCCGCCGTGCCGTCCGCGGTGGGGTTCAGATGCACGACTGCCATGGGGGACTCGGCCCACCGCAACATCGTCGGCACCGCCGTGGCCACGTCGTCGTCGACCGGGCAGACGTCGACTCCGAGCAAGGAGTTGATCAGCGAGCTCTTGCCTTGCTTGAACTCCCCGACGACGAGCGTGTGGAACAGCGGGTCGACGAGGTGGTCGCGGGTCGTGGCCAGCCGCCGGCTGAGGTCGTCGCGGCGGTACGCGGTGGCCGCCTGTACGCACACGTCGAGCACGTCGATGGCCGCCTGGCGGTTGGCCGCTCCCTGCGTTCCGCCCCCGTCGCTCACGGCCGCTGACAGTACCGAAGGACGGGCCGCGGGCGTCCTCTGCGGCCCTGGTTTCTCAATCGATCAGCACCGACGGGTTGACAGCGCAGCGTCGGTGCCCCTAGCTCTTTGAACCAATGCCCAAACCCCTGGTCATCGTCGAGTCGCCCGCCAAGGCCCGCACCATCGCGGGTTTCCTCGGTGGTGACTTCGTCGTCAAGGCATCCATGGGCCACATCCGCGACCTGCCTGCGAAGGGCCTGAGCGTCGACACCGAGAACGGGTTCAAGGTCGACTACGAGGTCCATCCCAACAAGAAGCAGGTCATCAAGGAGCTTCGCGACGCGTTGCGCAACGCCGACGAGCTGTATCTCGCCACCGACGAGGACCGCGAGGGCGAGGCCATCTCGTGGCACCTGCTCGAGGTGCTCCAGCCGAAGGTGCCCGTGAAGCGGATGGTCTTCCACGAGATCACGCAGAGCGCGATCGCCGAAGCTGTCGACCAGTGGCGTGACGTCGATTACGGCCTCGTCGACGCGCAGGAGAGTCGCCGGATCGTCGACCGGCTCTTCGGCTATCCGGTCTCCGAAGTGTGCTGGCGCAAGATCCGCACGGGCCTGTCGGCGGGCCGGGTGCAGTCTCCGTCGGTGCGCCTGGTAGTGCAGCGCGAACGCGAGCGGATGGCGTTCGTCGCCGCCGCCTACTGGGATCTCGAAGCGACGTTCCCGACCGAGCCCGGGTTCTCGGCCTCGCTCGTCGCCGTCGACGGGGCGAAGGTGGCGGAGGGGAAGGACTTCGACTCCGTCGGTCAGCCGAAGCGCACCGCCGACCTCGTCGTCCTCGACGAGACGTCAGCCCGTGGCCTTGCCTCACGTCTCGACGGCGCCGAGTTCACCGTGCGCAGCGTCGAGACGAAGCCGTACACGTCGAGGCCGAAGCCTCCGTTCATCACGTCGTCGCTGCAACAGGTGGGCGGCAGCCGCTTGCGCATGAGCGCGCAGCAGGTCATGCGTGTCGCGCAAGGCCTGTACGAACGTGGCTACATCACGTACATGCGTACCGACTCGACAACGTTGTCGGACACCGCGCTCGCGGCGGCGCGATCGCAGATCCAGCAATTGTTCGGACGCGAGTACGTGCTCGACGGGCCGCGGTCGTACACGAAGAAGGCCAAGAACGCGCAGGAGGCACACGAGGCGATCCGTCCTGCCGGCGACGAGTGGCGCACACCGGCGCAGCTCCACGGCGAGTTGCGAGGCGACGACCTGCGTCTGTACGAGCTGATCTGGCAGCGCACGATCGCATCGCAGATGCCCGACGCTCGCGGCTCGACGGTCACCGCTCGCTTCGTGGCCATCAGCACCGCGACCGAGGAGACGGAGTGGTCGGCCTCCGGTCGCACGATCACGTTCCCCGGCTTCCTCGCGGCATACGGATTCGGTGGCGACGACGCAGAGGCCGACGGGGACGCATCCGGCTCGGCCAAGTTGCCGGAGCTGATCGAAGGCATGACGTTGCCGCCCCCGGCGATCGAAGCGCTGGGCCACTCGACCCAACCGCCCGCTCGCTATACCGAGGCAACGCTGGTGCGAGCGCTCGAAGAGAAGGGCATCGGGCGGCCGTCGACCTATGCCTCGATCATGCAGACGATCCAAGACCGCGGTTACGTGTGGAAGAAGGGCCAAGCGCTCGTGCCGACCACCGATGCTTTCGCGGTGGTGAACCTGCTCGAGACCCACTTCGCCTCCCTCGTCGACTACGACTTCACCGCGCGGATGGAGGATGACCTCGACGAGATCGCCGGCCGCCGCGAGCAGCGCGAGCCGTGGCTCGGCAAGTTCTGGTTCGGCAACGGCACGCTGGGTGTGAAAGCGCTGTGCGCGAAGGCCATCGAGCAAGCCGACCCCGTAGAGATCAATGCGATCCCGCTCGGGATCGACGAGACCGGCGAGCTCGTCATGGTCCGTAACGGGAAGTACGGGCCGTACGTGAAGCGCGGTGACGACACTGCGTCGTTGCCCGACGGCATCGCGCTCGACGAGCTGACGATGGACCGCGCCGTCGAGTTGCTGAACGCGCCGAAGGGCGATGAGCCGATCGGCGAGGATCCGGCCACGAACCTGCCGGTGTACGCGAAGAACGGACGCTTCGGTCCCTACGTGCAACTCGGAAATGCCGACACGCTGCCCGACGGCGAGAAGCCGAAGATGGCCTCGCTGTTCCAGTCGATGTCGCTCGACACGATCACACTGGACGACGCCCTGCGCCTGCTGTCGTTGCCGCGCATCGTCGGTGAGGACAGCGACGGAGTCGAGGTCCTCGTGGCGAACGGCCGCTACGGGCCGTATCTCAAGAAGGGCGACGACACCCGCAGTCTCGAGAGCGAAGAGCAGCTCTTCACGCTGACGATCGACGAAGCGAGGGCGCTGCTCGCACAGCCGAAGCAGTTCGGTCGCAAGCGGGCCGCGCCCGCGGCGCCGTTGCGTGAGCTCGGCAACGACCCCGACACGGGCAAGCCAATGGTGGTCAAGGACGGTCGCTTCGGTCCGTACGTCACCGACGGGGAGACCAACGCGTCGTTGCGCAAGGGTGACACCGTCGAAGAGATCACCATCGAGCGGGCGAGTGAGTTGCTCCAGATCCGGCGCGACACGGCGCCGACGAAGCCCAAGCGCGCCAAGAAGACGGCGAAGAAGACAGCCAGCGCCAAGAAGAAATCTCCGGTGAAGAAGGCCGTTGCAAAGAAGACCGCGAAGAAGCAGGGGTAGCCGGGAGGCCGCGACCCGCGCCGGTAACCTCGGAAGCCGTGGCTGAACCGGCCCCTCAGCGGTCTTCGGCCGAACCGCTTCTACCTACCGAACCCGTGCACGACACGGGGCCTGTGCGCGACACAGAACCCGTGCACGACGCTGAACCCGTGCACGACGCCGGGCCCGCGGGACTCCCGCACCCACCGCCGCCACCTTCACTGCCCGGGCCGCCCACCACGGGCATCGACGTGCCACTCGTGCCTCTGCCGTCGAGTCTGCTCGACGAAGAGGTAGGGCCCAAGGAAGTCGCGTTGCATGTGCGCCTGTTCGGTAGCCACATGTTCTTCCGCCTGTGGATCGCGCAGGTCGTCTCCGCGCTGGGGGACTGGCTCGGCTTCCTAGCGATCACGATCCTGGCCGCCTCCGTCGGTTCCGGCTCGGGCGGCGCGGCCGTTGGCCTCGTCATGTCCGCTCGAATCATCCCGGGGTTCTTCCTGTCGCCCGTGATGGGCGTGATGATCGACCGCTGGGATCGCAAGAAGGTGATGGTCACCTGCGACCTCATCCGCGCCGGTGTGCTGTGCACGTTGCCATTCGTGCACAACGTCTCAGGGTTGGTGCTCGCGTCGCTCGTGCTGGAGGTCTGCACGCTGGCGTGGTCGCCGGCGAAGGAGGCGTCGGTCCCGAACCTCGTACCCACAGAACGACTGACGTCCGCCAACTCGCTTTCACTCGCCGCCGCCTATGGCACGTTCCCGATCGCAGCGGTGCTGTTCGCGCTGCTCGCCCAACTCGGCAAGAAGCTCGGCTCGATCGACGCGTTGCAGTTCTTCAAGACCGACCAGGAGGCACTGGCCTTCTACGTCGACGCCGTCACCTTCCTCGTCTCCGCCATCATGATCTCGACGCTGGCACTGCCAGAGGCGGCTCGCCGCAGTCGCGCCAAGAAGAACGGCGACAAGCGCATCGACTTCTCCCAGACCTTCCGCGAGCTCAAGGAAGGTTGGCGGTTCATCTTCATGAACCCGATCGTGCGCTCCGTCAACCTCGGTCTTGCCACCGGGCTCATGGGCGGCGGGATGGTCGTGCCGCTGGGGTCGATCTTCGCCACCGAAGTGCTCGGCGCAGGTGCAGCCGGCTATGGGGTGTTCATCACCGCCTTGGGTTTCGGTGTCGCCGCCGGAGTGTTGCTGCTGTCGCTGACGCAACGGCGCCTACCGAAGGTGCAGATGTTCGAGCTGTCGATCTTCGGCGCCGCCGCCGGACTCTTCTTCGCGGCGTCGATGTCCTCGCTGCCCCTGGCGTTGATCGGCGTGTTCACGCTCGGCATCTGCGCGGGTTCCGTGTATGTCGTCGGCTTCACGCTGTTGCACGAGAACGTCGACGACGAGCTGCGAGGTCGCACCTTCAGCGCGCTCTACACGATCGTGCGGCTGTGCTTGCTCATCGCGTTCGCGCTCGGGCCGTTCCTGTCCGAGCTACTCGACAGCATCTCGAGCTCGCTGCTCACGGACCGCACCGTGACCCTTCCGGGTGGCCACAGCCTGTTCCTGCCGGGTGTGCGCCTCACGCTGTGGCTTGCCGCGGTCATCATCTTCGTCGCGGGGTTGGTGGTCGCCCGCTCGATGGCCGCCGCCTCGAAGGCGGACCTGGATGCTGATCGCGTTTGAAGGTGGCGAAGGTTGCGGCAAGTCGACGCAGGCGCGCGTCCTCGCGCAACGTCTCGACGCGGTCCTGACCTTCGAGCCCGGCGCGACGCCGCTCGGTGCGGAGCTTCGAGCCCTGTTGCTCGACGGATCCGACATGTCGTCGCGCACCGAAGCGCTGTTGATGGCGGCCGATCGTGCTGTCCACGTCGACGAGGTCATCGCTCCCGCGCTCGCGATCGGCCAGACCGTCGTCACGGATCGCTATCTGTACTCATCGCTCGCATACCAGGGCTTTGGTCGCGGCCTCGACGTCGATGAGGTGCGAACGCTCTCGTCGTTCGCCGCCGCGCCGGAGGCGGACATCGTGCTACTGCTCGTGGTCCCCGGCTATGTGCGCCGCGAACGACTGGGCGGACGGCTGGATCGCATCGAATCCGGTGACGAAGGCTTCCACGAGCGGGTCGAAGCCGGCTTCCTCGAACTGGCCCGGCTCGATCCCGAACGCTGGATCGTCATTGACGCGGTCGGATCGGCCGACGATGTCGGCGAGCTCATCTGGAGCGCGGTCAAGGACCGGCTGTAGCGATCTGCACCAGGCGAGCCTCGCCGTGCTCGACGAGGAACCCGAGCCCGGGCCGAGTCGGCGTGCTGACCCGTCGAGGCAACCGCACACTGAGCAGATCGCCGTCCGCGTGCAGGTCGGGTTGCAGCAGCAATCCGCTGCGCGATTTCCTGATCTCGCGCAGCCAGTGGCCGTAGCCGCCACGGACATCGTCGGTGCGGGCTGCCGCGACGATCGGTCGGTCGAGCAGCATCGCGTCGACGTTGGCGGCATCGTCGACGAAGACGTGGCCGCGGAGCACATCACGCATCGTCACGAGAGCGGTGCTCTTGCCGCTCCTCGGCGGTCCGGTGACGAGGAGGTGTTCAGGGTCGCGTAGCCAGACGGGCTCGAGGTCTTCGTCGAGGCCGATCGCGCCGGGCGGCAGGTCCGCCAGGTGCACCTGCCGCGGCATCGTCCGGATGAGCCTGGACGTGATTCGCTCGCGAGGCATGCCGACCTGGACCACCCGGTTGCCGTCGCTGTGGATGGCGCGGCCCGGTACGAACGGCGGGACCTCCTTCGGACGCAGCCCGACGAGCGCGTAGTCCTGCGGGTCGGCCAAGCGGAACAGCAGCTTCTCGCTCACGAGTGAGCTGAGCCGCAGCGGGAGCGCATTGACGCGGTCAGCAGAGATGGCGAAGGTGATGCCGAACTGTGGGCCTTCGGCGAACAGCCGATGGAATGACTCGGTCACCTCGGTACCGTCGATGCCGTCGTGCTCGGCCAGGAATGCACCGACGCCGTCGATGCACGTGACGATGAGCGGCGCGATCGCGCCGGCTGCCCGCCGCCGGTCGAGTTCCGCCCGCAAGAGCCGCATGAGCCGCGCGTGCCGTTCGTGAGCGTCGACGCCGAAGTCGATCTCGTAGATGTGCGCGCCGGTGATCCGTTCGACGACGGCGCGCAGTGCCGTCGACGTGCCACTGCCGACCATGCCGTAGAGCGCGAGGTTGCCCTTGCGCGGATGCCAGCCCGCCGCGACCTGGCGTTGTTGATCGGGCTCGTCGGCGAGCGCGAACGCGATGAGATCGTCGCCGGCGAGATCGTGCTCGGCGAGATCGTGGTCGGCGTCACGCTCGACATCGGTGAGGTCGATGCGCTCGGGCAACATCGGCAACCACGGACGCCGCGGTGCGGCTCCGTTCCAGTCGCGGAGCTGCTCGACGGCGACGGCGAGCTCGGTCGGTCCGTCGATGATCTCGACCGGTTCGTCCGACGGGAAGGCGCGAACCCGGACCGGTCGACTGACCTTGGACACCGGCAGGCTGGAGATCGCGGTCTGGACGAGCACGACGTCGCTCGAGCCACGCCGAACGTAGGCGCGGCCCGGCGTGTCCCTGCTGATGGACGACGCTTCGGGCCCGTCGATGATGTCGATTGAGTCGGCGGCATCCTGCACCCGCAAGGCGATGCGAAGGTTGGCGTTGGCTTTGATGTTCGCGTTGACGACGCCCGACGGGCGTTGGGTCGCGAGCACCAGGTGCATCCCGAGGCTGCGGCCGCGTTGCGCGATGCCGACGAGCGCGCCGAGGAAGTCGGGCAGCTCTGCCGCGAGGGTGGCGAACTCGTCGATGACGACCACGAGCCGGGGTGGTGTCGGCCCGCCGTCGCGCTGCACTCGTTCGCGATGTCGCAACTCGGCCTCGAGTGATTGCAACGCGCGTTGCCCGAGGTGCTCGTCGAGATCGGTGACGAGGCCGACGCAGTGCGGAAGCAGCGCGCACTCGTCGAACGCGCTGCCGCCCTTGTAGTCGACGAGCACGAAGACCATCTCGTCGGGCGTGTGCCGCATGGCGAGCCCGACGATCAGGGTGCGCAGCAACTCGCTCTTGCCCGAACCGGTGGTGCCGGCGATCACCGCGTGCGGTCCGTCGCGGACGAGGTCGATCTCGACGACGACGCCGTCCGTTCCGATGCCGATCGCGACACTGTTTGTCGGCTGTGCGGCGGTCGGCTGCACGGCGGTCGGCTGCACATCGGCGAGGCGAACCGTCGTCGGAAGGGTGGCACCCGGCTCGACCTCCGGGTCCTCGAAGCGCGCCAACCATCGGGCGAACGAGCGTGCCGTCGGTTCGTCCATACCGCAGGCCAGGAACTCGTCGGTGTCGCCGAGATCGCTTGCCATGCGAACGACGGTGGTACACGCCGCTGGAAGCTCGCTCTCGGGCGACGCCACTGCGATGGTGAAGGTCGCCGTCGCGGTAGCGCTCGCTCGGTGCGGTAGCCACTTCGTCCAGTCCCAGTCGCCGCCGCGACCGTCGTGGTCGACCGCGATGCGAACGTCCGCCGGACCATGGTGTGCCGCGACCTGGCACACGATCGCTCGGGCCAACGCCAGTGCGGCGGATCGATCGCCGGCGATCCCGATCTGCTCGGTGATCGCTTGCGCGACGACGGGCATGTCACCGCGAAGGCCGAGCCGTACGAGCCCGAAATCGTCGTGGTCCGGACGTCGAGCCCACAGGTGGCGCGCCATGACAGACGGGTCGGGTGCCACCAGTTCGAGCCGTTGTCGCTCCTTCTCACGGTGATCGACGAGCGCGCGCTGGTGGGCGCGCATCGCGCCGATGTGCCAACGCCGTTGCTTGCGCGCCGCTCGCTTCGTCCCGAGCCACGTCAGCATCCCGACGATCGGACCGATCACTGCGATGAGCGCGAAACGGAGGTCGCCGTAGACGATGACGAGCGTCCCACCCATGAGCGCGGGTCCGACAATGGCCGCGACGCCGATCGAGCGCGCCCGATCAGGTGTGCGCGGGGGCGTGGGCGGCGGCGCGGCAGCAGGGATCGGCACTCGTGGCGGACGATTGAACGGTCCCGGCCCTCGCGTCTCGACACGGTGTGGACGGATGCGAGCTTGCGTCGCGCCGAACCGGACGAGGTCCCCGATGATCTGCGTGCCGTTGACGGATCCGAGGTCGGTGATGCGATGGTGCGCGTCGATGACGGCGTGGTGCGGCGACACCGTCGGATCCTCGAGCACGATGTCGCAGTCCGGCGCACGACCGATCACGAGGTCGCGTCGATGCAACGGGTACGAGCGCCCCGCCCGCAGACCACCGACGATCTCGAGAACGAACGCGGTGTCGGGTGTGGACGGGGGACGGGTGGTGGTGACGGCGGCGCCTTCGTAGACGGCGAGAGGGTCGTCGGGATGGTGGAACCGGCCGTCGAGCCACCACCCGTCCTGACCCAGATCCGCTGCCGTAGCGGACCCGTCAGCCGTGACATCGAGCTCGACCTGGTCGAGGATAATATGCATTAACATGAAATACTATGAAATGGCACGACCTCCCTCCTACTCGCGTCTTCGTGATGCCCGGGCTGCTTGACTGCGGCGATGGTGGATCCGTGGGCCGGCATCGTCGGGCAGCCCCGAGCCGTCACCGCGCTCCAGGCCTCGTCGAGAAGGCCCGTGCACGCGTACCTGCTCCTGGGTCCGCGTGGCAGCGGCAAGCGCGCCCTCGCTCGTTCGTTCGCCGCATCGTTGCTCGCCGACGCCACGTCTGACTCCGACCGTGCCGCGCGACTGGCGCTCGCCGGTCGCCATCCCGACCTCCACGAGTTCGAGCGAGCTGGTCCGTACATCACGGTGCAGCAGGCCGACGCGATCATCCGGGAGGCGAGTCGGTCAGGCGTCGAGAGCAGCCGCAAGGTGTTGGTGCTCGTCGACTTCCATCTCGTGCAACCGGCGGTCGAGGCGAAGCTGTTGAAGACGATCGAGGAACCGCCGGACGGGACCGTGTTCGTCGTGCTCGCCGAGACGGTCTCGCCCTCGCTCGTACCGATCGCCTCGAGGTGCGTGCGCATCGAGGTCGATCCCCTGTCGTCCTCCGTCCTTCGCGACGCGTTGATCGCAGATGGCGTCGATGAACAGGTGGCTTCATCGGTGTCGCGCGCTGCAGCCGGCGATCTCGGTCGGGCTCGCTTGCTCGCCACCGACCCGCGCTTCTCGTTACGGCAGCAGGCGTGGGCCGCCGTCCCGCACGCGCTCGACGACACCGGCGCGACGGTCGCGCGGCTCGTCGCCGAGCTGCGATCGATGATCGACGACGCAGCGGCGCCGCTCGAAGCGCGCCACGCGGTCGAGCTCGTCGAGTTGGAGGAACGCGTCGAGCGCTACGGCGAGCGCGGTTCGGGCAAGACTCAGCTCGTCGAACGTCATCGGCGCGAACTGCGACGTCATCGGACCGACGAGCTCCGCTTCGGACTCGCCACTCTGGCGGGTGGCTACCGCGAGACGCTGTCGACGTCGCCACCGGCGCTCGATCCTCGGTCCGCGGTCGAAGCGATCGACCTCATCGACGACTCGCACCAAGCACTCGAGCGCAACCCGAACGAGACCTTGCTGCTGCAGGCGTTGCTGCTGAGGCTGCCCGTGCTGCGAGTTACGGCGTCGGCGTAGCGAGCCACCGAAGTACGCTGTCCCGTTCCCGCCCGGGTAGCTCAGACGGCAGAGCAGCTCACTCGTAATGAGCAGGTCAGGAGTTCGATTCTCCTCTCGGGCTCCGCCCCTCCCGCCCCCTCCCCCTGCCCTCGCCGCACATTGTCGACTGAGCCACCGCCGCCCTCGCCGCACATTGTCGACTGAGCCACCGCCGCCCTCGCCGCACATTGTCGACTGAGCCACCGAATCAGGGCGGTGGGTCGACACAGATTGCGGAGCCGTTGGTTCTGGGTCGAGTCAGCAACGCGGCGGGAGGTTCAGTCGACCCAGAACGCGAGCAGCCGATCGGGAGTGCGCCCGGCGCGTGCGCCGGCATCCTGTGTCAGCCGGACGCGAAGACCTGGATCTCTGCGAGTCCGATGGCCGAGGTTTTGGTGCTCACCGACGTGACGGTGAGCAGCACGCTGGTCGTCGTCACTGCCGGATGTCCAGTACGCGGTGCCGAGGCCCGAGTCACCCGCGGTCAGGAACACGGAGCGGATGCATCGACCCGCCTGGATGTCATGCACGAGGTCGGGATCGAGGAACAGGATCGTGTCGTCCTGGTGGGCGGTGAACGTCATCGTCGTTCCCGCGGGGCATGTCGTTGCGTCCGCTGATGCGCGATGTGTTGACGACACGATGACGGAGTCCAGCACCGCTACCACTGCCGCCATCACCACTGCGATTCGCCCGCCGCGCTGCATGCGCATGGCCCCCACTCCCCGAGGTGAAGGTTTAAGTCGCTCTCCAGCGCGCGCGGCCCGCGCGGACGGTGATTCTTGAGCGTCCTGTCAGCCCGCGGCGATGGGGAGCTCGAGCAGGTGCGGTCGACCGCGCTCGAGCGCATGGCGTACCGCTTCGCCGACGTCCGCCGCCTTCTCGACCAGCGTGCCGTCGACACCCATGGATGCCGCGAGCGAGACGTAGTCGATCGGCGGATCGTCGATGTCCATGGCGACGTAGCGGTCGGTGCGCGCGCTGTCGCCCCCCATGCCCCGCAGGTTGTTCTTGAGGATTCGGTACTGGCGGTTGTTGACCACCGCGAAGATCACCGGGAGCTCTTCGCGCGCTGCCGTCCACAAGGCTTGCGGTGAGTACATGGCGGACCCGTCACCGACGACGCACAACACCGGTGCGCGGTCGTGGCCGAGTGACACGCCACACGCGGCCGGCATGCCCCAGCCGAGGCCACCCCCCGGACAGAAGAAATAGCGACCAGGGACGGGTTGGTGATGGAAGCCGCGCACATACACGCCAGTCGTGATCGCTTCGTCGACGATGAACGACCCGGACGGTACGGCGCGCACCAACGCGTGCGCGGCTGCCATTGGATCGATCGGCACGCTGCCGTACCGCGCCGCCGCGGTGGTCTCGAGGTCGTCGATCTCCTTTGACCGCCGCGCGCCGGCAGCGGCGACGGCTGCTCCGGCCGCGGTCGCGTCCGCCTGCGATTGCACCAACGGCAGCAGCGCGGCGAGCGACGCCTTCGGGTCACCGGCCGCGCCCCACCTCGTCGGGTACGCGCGGCCGAGCTGGTACGGGTCCGGGGACAGATGCAACAGCTCGGTCGTGGGCGGGAGCGCCGGACCGGGCGTGTACGGGTACACCATGAATGCCCGCCCGCCGACGAGCAGCACTCGTTCGTACGGCGCCAGCTCCGCATTGATGGCAAACGCCGCGGGCGTGAGCATGCCGCGCCACAAGGGGTGCGCCGGCGCGAACACTGCGTTGCCGTGGAGCGGCGACCCGTACACGGGTGCGCCCAACGCTTCGGCGACCGCCGCCACCTCGTCGACCGCACCCGATTGCGCGACCTCGTCCCCGACGACGATGGCGAGCGTTCCGATCGGCGTGGAGGTGAGGAGTGACGCGAGGTCGTCAAGCCCGTCGGCAACGGCGCGCCGGTGCAAGCTCGACGGCGACACGATGGGCGCGTCGGTCTCCGCGTCGAGCAGGTCCATCGGGATCGACACGAACACCGGACCGGCAGGCGGACTCATCGCGTCGTGGAACGCGCGTCGCAGGACGACCGCGAGCTCGTCGGTCGTGCGGACTTCGTGCGTCCACTTCGACACTGCGCGCGCAATGCCGGTGAGGTCGCCGGCAAGAAGCGGATCGTTGACGATGTGGCGGTAGTCCTGCTGGCCGGCGGTGACCACGAGCGGCGCCTGGCATGCGCGCGCATTGGTGAGGTTGCCGATGGCGTTGCCGAGGCCGGCCGAGGTGTGCAGGTTCAAGAACGCGGGACGGCCCGTCGCCTGCGCGTAGCCGTCTGCCATGCCGACCGCGGTCGCCTCTTGCAGCGCGAGGACGTAGTGGAGATCGTCCGCTGTCGCGAGCGCGTCGATCAGTGGAAGCTCGGTACTGCCCGGGTTGCCGAAGATGTGGCGCACGCCTTCGGTCCGCAAGACATCCAACATCACGTCGCGGCCGCGGGTCATCGCGGGACAACGTAGACCCGCGTCTACCGACCGATCTCGGGTCCTGCGGCGATGGCGAGCCACATCGGGTCCGTCGCATGCTGCCACGACCAGAACGACACGCCCTTTGCGCCGTGTGCGGCCGCCATGTTCATGAACGCGCTTATCTCGTCGGGCGTCGGCGTGCCCGGAGGACCACCTTCGAGGCTGCCGTCGTAGGCCTGGCCGATCGGCATCACCGGCTTGCCGAACTGAGCGAGGAAGTCGAGCGCTTGCGCGACGTCGTCATCCGGTGGCGTGTCGATCCAGTAGACCATCGGCGCGATCGCATCGAAGGACGCGGTGACCTCGGCATACGGATAGTCGGCCTGCCGCGAGTCGCTCGGGCGAGGGACAGTCGCGATCAGCGGATAGCTCGGCCCGACCGCGCCGCGAAGTCCCGCGCCGTACGACGTCGCGTTGTCCGGTGACAACCAGACGCCTTCGTTCGGTGTCTCGATGTCGGGACTGAACCCGTCGAGGCGATCGCCCGTCGGTGTTGTGTACGTGATCGCCGCGACCGCGCGGTAGATGTCGGCGCCGATGTCTTCGAAGTAGGGAAAGTCCCAACCGATGATCCGCAACCCCGCCGCGTGCGCGACGGGCAGGAGCGCGTCGAGGAACGGAGCGGCGTAGAACCCGTCGAACGACGAGCCGGTGCGCACGTACAGGTGTGTGAGCCCCGCGGCCTGTGCCTTCGCGACGATGACGTTGACGTCGCCACCCTCGACCTGATCCGGCTCCCAGATCCACATGCCCTTGCCCGACCCCAGGCTCGGCGGCGGGGGTGGAGGGGGCGCCGGTGCGGTGGTCGGTGGTTCGGTGGGCGCAGGGGCGGCCGGAGCGGTTGCGCCGGGCGTGGTCGCGCCTGGCGCGGTCGGTGCGGTGGGGGGCGCCGTGGCTGTGCTCGACGATGCCGTCGTCGATGTCGATGTCGATGTCGACGTGGACGCCTGATGCGCCGCTGCCTTGATGGCGTCGAGCGTCACCGGTGGAGGAGGCGTGGGTTTCATCCGCCATGCCAGTGACAGCATGACGAGAAGACCGAGGACAGCGACGAGGGTGGTGCGTGTTGGTGTGTATCGGGGCATGCGTGGTGAGACGAGAGCTCCGACACTGAGCGCGGCGCGCGCAGAGAGAATCGCCCTGGATTGCGTTGCTCCGAAGCCGTCCGCAGGCTCCGGAGCGGGACAGTGTGACGGTTCTCGTCCCCGCACGCAAGAGCGCCCCATGACTACGGAGCGTGCGTAGTCGCCACCTCCGGGCGTCTGGCGAGGTCAGCGAGGATGCGGTCGGCCGGGACGTCGTCGATGACGCATCGCCCAACATGCGTGGTGCCAGTGCCGGCGCTCGTCGGGATCGTCATCGGGAACGACCACGAGGTGGCCGAGGCCGACCGCGATCTCCTGCTGGCAGCCCGGGCACAGGTACGGCTTTCGGGCCTGGTACGGCTGGATCCGAGTCACGGTCACCTTCGGCTCGGTCACGTCGTCATCCATTGTTCGTGCCGGTGGTCGCGCCCGCATTCACGAGTCGATCACGGCGCCGGTCGAGCGCCAGGCCGCTTCGATTTGGTCGATCCGCTCGGTCGCGGACTGACGCAGCTTGGCCGCGACGCCGGCGACCAGCGCGTTGCCGATGCCGAGGACACCGAGGTGACTGTCGAACGGACCACTGCCTTCCGCGGCGACAACCAACGTCGCGTCCGCGTAGCTCGCGAGCGGTGAGAGCACGCTGTCGGTGATCGCGATCACCGTCGCGTGCGCGTCGACCGCCAGCTCGACCGCGTCGAGCACCGAGCTGTCGTAACGGCGGAGGTCGATGGCGACGACGACGTCGTTGGAACGGATGTCGGCGATGCGCGCCGCGATGGCAAGCGGTGATCCGGTAACGAGCGCCACGCCCGGACGCAAGAGTGCGAGCTCGTCGGAGACTTGGCGCGCCACTCCAACGGAGGCGCCCCCTGGCAACACCACCACGCGCGCTCGCTTGCCTGCGAGCGCGGCAACGGCGCGACCGAGCGCGTCTCGGTCGACGTGTTCGAACGTGGCGGCAAGGTTCTCGAGCTCTGTCGTGAGTGTTCGCGCCGCGAGGTCGTCGTGCGCGGCGGGTTGGCGGATGCGTTCGCTGGCGAGACGAAGCCGTCCGGTGAGGTCGGCGCGCACGGCGGACTGCAGCCCGACGAATCCCTCGTAGCCGAGACGTTCGGACAGCCTCAGGACGGTGGCGCCGCCCGTCCCGGCTCGCTTGGCGAGTGCGGCGACCGTGCCGAAGGCGACTGCCTCGGGATCGTCGAGCACGACTCCAGCGACGCGACGCTCGGACGGCGTCAGGTGATCTCGGCGCGCTTCGAGCCGGTCGCGCACGGTCATGGCTGCACAACGTATCCTGGCCTCGTGGGGGTGGAACGGATGTTCCACATCTCCTTCTGATCGGTACAAAGAGTCCGGAGAGTGCTCATGGCGTCCTTCTCGTCAGTCAATCCGGCGCGGCCCGCCGAATTGATCGGCCGCTACGAAGCGGCCACGGCCGCGGATGTGGATCGGGCCGTGGTCGCCGCCGCGGAGGCGCAACGGCGATGGGCTGGGGTCACGCCGCCCGGTCGTGCGGACGTCATCGCCCGGGCCGGTGCGGTGCTCGCGTCGCGCAAGGCGGAGTTGGCTCAGCTGGTGGCACGTGAGGCCGGCAAGGTGCTCGTCGAAGCGGCTGGTGACGTGCAGGAGGCCGTCGACATGGCCGCGTTCGTCGCGGGGCAAGGCCGCTCGGCCTGGGGCGAGACGGTGCCGTCGGAGTTGACCGACAAGCTTGCTTGGACGACGCGTCAGCCCGTCGGCGTCGTCGGGATGATCACGCCCTGGAACTTCCCGGTCGCGATCCCTTCGTGGAAGGTGTTCCCCGCGCTGCTCGCCGGCAACGGCATCGTCATCAAGCCGTCGGAACATGCGCCGGCTTGTTGCGAGGCGTTCGTCGCCGCGTGCATCGAGGCGGGCGTGCCCGAAGGGCTCGTGCAGGTCGTGCACGGTTACGTCGAGCCGGCTGCCGCGCTGGCTGTGCATCCGGGCGTCGGTGCGGTGAGCTTCACCGGCTCGGTACCCGCGGGCCGATCGGTCGCCGCCCGCGCCATGGAAGCAGGCCCGAAGCTGGTGTCGCTCGAGCTCGGCGGCAAGAACGCGATGATCGTCCGGGCCGACGCGGATCTCGACCTCGTCGTCGAAGGGGCGATCTTCGGTGCGTTCGGCACGGCCGGGCAACGGTGCACGTCGACGTCACGGCTCATCGTCCATCCCGCGGTCGCGAACGAGCTGGTGGCGCGCATCATCGATCGGGCCAACGCGCTGCAACTCGGTGATCCGACCGATACCGCGACGGATGTCGGTCCGGTGATCACGTCTGATGCGGCCGCCCGCATCGCCGGCATGATCGAAACAGCGACCGGTGAGGGTGCGGAAGTTGCCTGCGGTGGTCGCGTGCGTACCGACGTTGACCGGTGTGACGGGGGCACGTTCGTCCAACCGACGGTTGTGACCGGTGTGAAGCCCGACCATCGCATCGCGAGACAGGAGGTCTTCGGTCCTGTGCTCGCGGTGCTCGAGGTCGAACAGCTCGACGAGGCGATCGATGTCGTGAACAGCGTCGACTACGGACTCTCCGCTGCGGTCTACACGCGCGACATCAACGCGGCCTTCCACGCGGTCGGTCGGATCGACACCGGCATCGTCTACGTCAACGCACCGACAATCGGTGCGGAGATCCCACTGCCGTTCGGGGGCACGAAGCGAACGGGCAACGGCTTCCGCGAAGCAGGGGCGCGAGGCATCGAACAGTTCAGCCAGATCAAGACCGTGTATCTCGACCACTCCGGGCGCTTGCAGAAGGCGCAGATCGACACGCACCCATTGGAGGCCGAATGACCGCGCTCGATCATCATGTACCCACTGCGACGCACGAATGGCTGTCGCGCTACGACGCCGCGGTTGCGCCCGTGTTACCGACCTACTTCGACATCGTCGCGGCGAGTGGCGAAGGCGTGTGGCTGACCGACGTCGACGGTCGCCGATTCCTCGACCTGGGCGCGGGTATTGCGGTGAACAGCACGGGTCACTGCCATCCCGACGTGGTCGCTGCCATCGAGACGCAAACGCGCACGTTGCTGCACACGTCCGTGGTCACCCGTCATGAACGCCAGATCGAGTTGGCCGAGCGACTCGTTGCGCTGTGCCCGTATCTGGACGAGCCGCAGGTGTTCTTCTGCAACTCGGGCGCGGAAGCGGTCGACGGCGCGCTGAAACTGGCGCGGCGCGCGACCGGACGCCCTGGTGTCGTCGCGTTCGACGGCGCCTTCCACGGCCGGACGCTCGCAGCGACGACGCTCACCAACACGAAGCCGAACTACCGCGAGGGCTATGAGCCGCTGCTACCCGGTGTGCGCCACGCGCCGTATTGCCGCGACGTGCGGGACATCGAAGCCGCGCTTGTTGCCCTCGATGCCCTCCTCGACCCGTCGGTCGGCGCGGTGATCGTCGAGCCTGTGCTCGGTGAAGGCGGCTACGTCGTGCCGCCCGTCGAGTGGCTGCGAGCGTTGCGGGCGCGGTGTGATCAGGTGGGCGCGCTCCTCGTCTTCGACGAAGTGCAATGCGGCGTCGGGCGGACCGGACGCCCGTTCGCGGCGGAAACCTTTGGGGTGGTGCCGGACGTGTTGCTGTTCGCGAAGGGGATCGCCAGCGGGATGCCGCTCGGCGGGATCATCGCGTCCGGCAGGTTGATGTCGTCGTGGCCCCGCGGCGCGCACGGCTCGACGTTCGGTGGCAATCCAGTTTCGTGCGCGGCTGCACTCGCCACGCTCGACGTGCTCGAGCGCGAAGGCTGCTACGAGCGGGCGCGCGTGCTCGGCGTGCACGCGCTCGAACGGTTGGCGATCTCCGGAGCGACGCATGTCAGGGGCATCGGCCTCATGATCGGCGTGCCGTTGGCCAGCAGTAACGAGGCTGCTGCCATCCAGCAACGCTGCTTCGACGATCGCGTGCTCGTCTTGACGTGCGGCGCGCACGACGACACGTTGCGCTTGGCGCCCGCGTTGACGATCACGACCGCCGAGTGGGACCGAGGGCTCGACGTCGTGATCGCGGCGATGGCTGCTGTCGCGTGATCGTGGCTGCTGTCGCGTGATCGTCGCTGCGTGATCGGCGTCAGGCGGTCTTGAACAGCTCGAGGACGCGCTCGTAGTCGTACGGCTCTTCGAGCATCGTGTCCGGATCCCACTGGCTGCGCGGTTGCGCGACGAAGTCGCCGCCGTACACGTGGATCGCACCCGTGTGGGTGCGACGCGGGTTCGTGACCGAATGGATCGCGTCGTCGCCGAGCATCAACACGTCGGACTCATGCAACTCTTTGCCACCGGACGCGTTGATGCTCGATCGGTCCCGCCGGAAGAACGCGTTGTCCTCTTGACCCGCGTAGATCCCGATTGCCGCCCACATGCGATGGTCGTGCGCTTGCAGCGTCATGCCCGGCGGCCACACCACGTTCAAGACCGTCAAGGTGTCCGAGCGGTGGAGCAGGTTGAGCCCGCCGCGGCCATGCTCCAACTCGTCCGCCACCGCGGTCGGTCGCGCCACGGCGCGCTCGAGGACCTCACGAATGGCGCGCCTCGGTTCGTTCTCCGTGACAGCGTGCTCGCATTCTTTGATGAACTCGTCCAAGTCGAACATGTGAACCCCCTTGGGAGGGGCGGTGCCTCATCGCAACCGTGTCACCCCGTATGGCGACATCATCGCCTCTCCGCGCCGAGGTCGCTTCATGGGCAACCGCGGCTGCATCCATCGGGGCTACGACATCGTGCGCCCGTGGGCGTCCAAGCGGTGGATCACCTGCGTGCTCGAGTTCCGCGGTTGGCGGGCGCCGCAGTGGGAGCCGGGCCGGTGGACGGCCTTGTTCTTCGACGACGAGGCGGTCGCGTTCGCGGCAGGACATCGGCCCTGCGCCCTGTGCCGCCGCCAGGACTACGAGCGTTACCGGGACGCGTGGCAGGCAGCCAGTGGTGCGCGTCTGGGCGCGGACGCCATGGACGCGCAATTGCACGCCGACCGCACGGACGGTCGGGCCAAGCGGTTGCACGCGGTTCGATGGCCGGAGCTACCCGACGGCGTGTTCGTCGAGGTCGACGGCAGGGCGGCGCGGGTTGACGGCGACGAGTTACGCGTGTGGAGCGGTGTCAGCGGCTACGACGGGTCTGCCGTTCGTCCTCGCGACGGGACCGCCGTGGTCATCACGCCGGCGGCGAACGTCGCCGTCCTCCGCGCCGGTTACGTACTCACGTGATCGTGCGGACGGACGTGCGGACGATCAGGCCTGTGGCATCTGCGACATGAACTGGTTGAGGTCGAAGTAGTCGCGCCACGCGGTGATCTTGTCGTTCTCGACGTCGAACGTTCCCATCACCGGCAGCTCGATGGTCGACGCCGGGAAGCGGAAGACGTCAACCCGCTCTGTCATCACGATGGGCCCTGCTGCCGCGATGTGTTCGACGCGGAACTCGACGGAGTCCACCCCGCCGGTGAAGCCTTCGATCGTTGCTCGGATCGCATCGCGTCCGGTGACCGGGGCGATGGGGATGTTGTGATAAATGGCGTCGTCGGCGAAGAACGCCATGATGGTGTCGAGGTCGCCGTCACCCCACGCCGCGCAGAACTGTCGGACGATCTCGATCGGTTCGGCCATGACGCGCAAGCTAGTGCCGGCTCAGCGCGCGCCGTTCAACGACGTTCGACGACGTTCGGCATACGCCGTCAGCGACTCGGGTTCAGCGACAACTGCCAGTTGCACGAGTCCGTGTCGGCGAGGCCGTGGACTGTCGTGACGGTGACCGTCACGGCAAACGTGCCGGACGTCGTGTACCGGTGCGCGAACACACCGTCGACCGACGAGTTGGAGTACGTGTGTCCGTCGCCGTAGTCGATGTCGAAGCGTGCAACCGGGTCGGGCGAGTCGAGCTGGTAGCCGAACGACACGTCGTACCAGGCCCACGCTCCGTGCGCCGAGGTCGGGCAGGCGAGCGCAAGGTTCGGCGGAGTGGGGGATGCCGTGACCGGAAGGAGGTTGAACTCGGTGGCCGCAGTCGCGGTTGTCGCGTTGGACGAGCGGGGCTCGTTCGCAAACACGAACGCCCCGACGGCGAGCAGGGCGAGCGCGAGGAACACCAAGGCGCGACGGCGCGGGAGCGGCTCGTCATACGGTAGAGCCCGCAGCCATCGCATTGGGCTATTCAGCCGGAAAAGCGGATCCGCACCAATGGCCTAATCGGGTCATTTTGTGCGTTGCGTCGTGCTAGTCAGTGCGCGCGTTTTTTGGTCGACCAGGGGGACGGATGAGCTACGAGGACATCATCGTCAGCCGGCACGGCGAGGTCGAGATGATCACGCTGAACCGGCCGGACGTCCGCAACGCGCTGCGATTCGCGACCTACGACGAGCTCGAGCGAGCAGTGCGGACCACGACGAGCCGATGTCTCGTCATCACGGGCGCCGACCCCGCGTTCTGCTCCGGTGACGACGTCCGCCAGATCATGGGTGGCGGGGACGCCGACCATTCGATCGAGGTGGAGCCACGCATCACACCCGCGGCGGAGGCGTTGCTGTCGAGCAACGTGCCGGTGATCGCCGCGGTCAACGGCGCGGCCGTCGGGTGGGGCATGGAGATGGCCCTGATGGCTGACATCCGTGTCGCGTCCGAGCGGGCGAAGTTCGGTGAGCTGTTCGTGCTGCGCGGCCTGTGCACCGACGTCGCCGGCATCGGGCGCCTGGCCGGATTGGTCGGCCGTGAGCGCGCCGCCGAGATGCTCTTCACCGGTGAGGTGATCGACGCGGACACGGCCCGCAGCATCGGTCTCGTGAGTCGCGTCGTCGCGCACGAGCAGCTCGTTCCTGCCGCGCTCGAGATCGCCGCTCGCATCGCGGTCAATCCACCGCTCGCCGTGCAGAAGATCAAGGAGGGTCTGCGGCGGGCGCTCGATCCGGAGTGGGACGCGCTCGGCATGTGGGTGAGCACGTCACTCACCGAGCTGTTCAAGACCGATGATCATCGTGAAGGCGTCAAGGCCTTCCTCGAGAAGCGGGCGCCGAACTACACGGGCCGCTGACCCGCTACTCGGCTCGCGTGCCGTTGCCGTCTCGACGGACGGGCCGCACGACCACCACCGAGTCGGCGCCTCCGAACTCGTTGGCGGCGTAGGTCTCCGCGTCCCATGCGTTCTCCCACCGGCCGTCGCCGAGGTAGTAGCGGAACCGGTAGGTGCCGGGCACCAGCGTGACGACGAGCTCGAGCGAGCCATCGTCCTTGCGCTTCATCGGGTGGCTCGCCATCGACCAGTTGTTGAACTCACCGACGACCCACGCCCGCTCCGCACCCGCCTCGGACGGGAGCTTGAAGCGGACGCTCACCGCGCCGTTGCTGCCCTGGTGATCCATTGCTTGTCATCCCTACCAGTCGCCGTGTGTGGAGGCCGACTGAAATAGGTTCCCTGCGAGCTGTCTGGCAAACGTGACCTTACGGACCTCTAGGGTGCTTGTCCCGACACCGGGCGGCGCCCGACGACGTGCCAGACGGGCATCGGACCCTTTCCCTTGATGTCCGTCACACCCTGTGGCTCGCACACGAAATCGTGGTCGATGCGCTCGTAGGTCGCCGCCGTGACCTGCACGACACCGGCCGTGCCGTGCGACTCCATGCGGCTCGCGAGATTCACCGCGTCGCCCCAGAGGTCGTAGAGGAATCGCTTCTGACCCACGATGCCGGCGATGACAGGCCCCGAGTTGATGCCAACGCGGAACTGCAACCGCCGACCAGCGAACTCACGTTCACCCATCAGCTCTTGGAGTCGCAGGCCGAACGCACACAATGCCGTCGCGTGATCAGGACGGGGATCGGGAACACCGGCCGCGACCATGTAGCAGTCGCCGATCGTCTTGATCTTCTCGAGGCCCATCTCGTCGACGAGATCGTCGAACACGGAGAACACCTCGTTCAACAGGATGACGACTTCCGCCGGCGTCAACCGGCTTGCGAGCTCGGTGAATCCTTGGATGTCCGCGAACAGGATCGACGCGTCGTCGAACTCGTCGGCCACGGAGAGGTCCTGTTCGAGCGCGGCCGCCACCGACTCGGGAAACACGCGCAACATCAGCTGTTCGATCTGCGCGTGTTGCGCGCGCTCCACTGCCAGCTTCTGACCGAGTCCGGCGACGCACTCTCCCAACACGAGCCCCGCGATCGCGATGCCGCCACCGACGACGAGACCGCGTGCAAGCGTGACGTCGCCGGCGATCAACGCGGACACCGCGAACAGCGCGACGTAGTAGGTGACGATCAGCCGTCCGCTGCGAGGCGACGCCGTGAGCACGCCGACGGTCACGGCACTCGTCACGCACATCAGCAGAAAGCCCGGCCACCAATGCCCGAACGGCTCGGTGGTCGTGAGGTACGCGACGGGAGCGATGACACAGCCGAGCGCGGCACGCACGAGCTCGACCCGCAACGGACGCCGCCACCGGATCGGTTGCGCGCTGATCGCGACATTGCCGACGAGCAACACCGCGATCGCGATCACGCCGCCGCCATTCGCGTTGCCTTGTATGTAGGCGCGGATGATCACGGCGAGGGACAGAAGGCAGTACGCGACGAGCACGCCGTCCGCCGCGGCGATGACGCGGCGCGAGGCGCTGTCGCCGAAGACGGCGCGGGCCACCTCGACGTCGGACTTGGGCTCCGCGCCATCACCGTCGATGCCGAGCCTGTCCAATGCGGACCCGACCGATCCGACGAGCCCGGACGCCGCGCGACTGGCCATGAGGACGGCGAGTCTACGGGCGCCTAGGTTGCGCGCTCGTGCAGATCGACGCGCGCGCGATGGTCCTCGAGCGGCCGCGAGAGCTGGTGGCTCGATCCTTGCCGGTACCCGAGATCGGCGAGGACGACGGCCTGTTAAGGGTCGAGGCGTGTGGTCTGTGCGGCACAGACCACGAGCAGTACACGGGACACATCCCGGCCGGGTTCGCGTTCGTCCCGGGCCACGAGGTCGTCGGCGTCATCGAGCAACTCGGCACCCGAGCGGCGCAAAGGTGGGCGGTGTCCGCCGGCGATCGTGTCGCCGTCGAGGTGTTCCAGTCGTGCCGGTCGTGCGACGAGTGCGCAGCCGGTCGCTACCGCCGATGCCGGCGCCACGGTATGGCGGACATGTACGGCTTCATCGACGTCGACAAACCCCCGGGCTTGTGGGGTGGCTACGCGACCCACCTGTATCTCGGGCCCGACGCGATGGTGTTGCCGGTTCCGCCCGCGCTCGATCCGGCCCTCGCGACCCTGTTCAACCCGATTGGTGCGGGGATCCGCTGGGGGGTCACCGTGCCCGCGATGCAGCCGGGCGCGGTTGTCGCCGTGCTCGGCCCGGGCGTGCGTGGCCTATCCGTCTGCGCGGCAGCCAAGGACGCGGGCGCATCGCTCGTACTTGTCACCGGTCGCGGCGAGCGCGATGTCGAACGCCTCGAGACGGCCCGTCGCTTCGGAGCCGACATCACCGTCGACGTCATGAAGCAGGACCCGGTCAAGGTGTTGCGAGCGGCGACCGGGGTGCTGGCGGATGTCGTCGTCGACGTCACCGCGAAGGCGCCGGCCGCACTCGGCCAAGCCGTCGCGTTGGCTCGCACCGGTGGCACGGTCGTTCTCGCGGGCACCCGCGGCTCGAACGACACTCCTGGCTTCGCACCGGATCACATCGTGTACAAGGAGTTGCAGGTCGTCGGCGCGCTCGGCGTCGACTACGCCGCGTACGAGGCCGCGCTCCAGTTGCTGGCGTCGGGACGATGGCCGTTCGTCGACGTGTCTCGACGATGTGTGGATCTGGACGGCGTCGAGGTCCTGCTGCGCACGATGGCGGGCGAGACCGATGACGCGCCGCCTGTGCATGCGGTGGTCGCGCCGGCGTCCACATCGTGATCCCGCGTGCGACCTTCGCTCGTTCGACATGGATCGTCGCGACGATCGTCGCCGTGTTCCACCTCGCGACGGCAGCCGTCTACAGCTACCACCGCGACGAGTTGTATTACCTCGCGTCCGGCCGGCGACTCGCGTGGGGTTACGTCGACCAGCCACCGCTCACCCCGTTCCTGTATCGAGTGAGTGACACGTTGTTCGGGTCGTCGCTACTCGGCCTGCGGGTCATCCCCGCTTGCCTGCACGCCGGGCTCGTCGTCATCATCGCGCTGCTCGCGCGAGAACTCGGTGGTGATCACCGCGCTCAGGTCGTGGCCGCGATCGGCGCGGCCGTTGCGCCGATGTTGGTGACGACCGGTCACTTCCTCACGACCGTCACGCCCGAGTTGCTGGCGTGGAGCGCGATCACGCTGGTCGTCGTCCACATCATCAACGGTGGCGATCCGAAGTGGTGGCTCGCGGTGGGCGCCCTGGCGGGGCTCGGCATGCTCGACAAGTGGACGACCGGGTTCCTGCTCGTCGGTTTGACCGTCGGGCTGCTGATCGTGCCCGACCGCGACGTGCTGCGCACCCCGTGGCTGTGGGCCGGCATCGGCATCGCGTTCGTGATGTGGCTGCCCAACTTGCTGTGGCAGGCAGACCATGGCTGGCCGCAGTTCGAGGTGGCGAGCGGCCTGCGCAACCCGACCGAGGCACTCTTCACGGCGCCCGGCTCGCTCGTCCTCGCCGGCGCGGCGGTCATCCTCGCCATCCCAGGGTTGTGGTGGCTGATCCGGTCCGAGGACGCGTCGCACTACCGCGCGCTGGCGATCGCCTTCGGTGTGATCGTCGTGCTGGTGACGGCGACGCAGGGCAAGCCGTACTACGCGGGCGTGTTCACCCCCGTGCTGTTCGCGGCGGGAGCCACCGCGGCCGTGACGACGTCGACGACGTGGGTCACCGCGATGGTCGCATGGGGCCTGGTCTCCCTTCCGCTGGCGCTCCCGATGTTGCCGCTCAGCACGGCTGACGGCGTCCGCCACGTCAACAAGGAGATCACCGAGATGGTGGGCTGGCACCAGCTCGTCGACACCGCCGACACCGTCTACGCACAGCATCCGGGAGCAACGGTGCTGACCCGCAACTACGGCGAGGCGGGTGCCATCGAGTTGCTGGGGAAACCGATGGGCATGCCGCAGCCGATCAGCGGCCACATGACGTACTGGTACTGGGGTCATCCGAGCGGGCGTTCGGCCGACACGATCGTCGTCGGGTACGACGAAGCGACGCTGCGTCAGTGGTTCGGTGATGTGCAGCTCGCCGCCACCTTCCGTTCACCCGAGGGCATTCACAACGAGGAAGACGGCGTGTCGATCTGGGTCTGCCGCGATCAGCTCGCCGACTGGGACACGCTGTGGCCTGACATCCGTCACTTCTGATCCGGGCGTATTGCGCGCTCGAGCCACGGTTGCTGGGTACAAAGGCCGCATGGCCCTGACCGGAACCGTGCCGGGGCTGCGTTCCGCGCAGCTCAAGGAGCAGCAGCTGGCGATCATGAAGCGGCGCGCCACCGCATTGCTCGGCGCGGTGACGCTGGTGTTCCTCGCGCTGACTCTGTGGGGTGGCGAGACCACGCTCGCCGGCTACGCGCAGGCGATGGCAGAGGCGTCGATGGTCGGCGGGCTCGCCGACTGGTTCGCCGTGACCGCGCTGTTCCGCCATCCGCTCGGCATACCCATCCCGCACACCGCGATCGTGGTCGAGCGCAAGCGACAGTTCGGCGAGACGCTCGGCGAGTTCATCCAGGAGACCTTCCTCACGCGCGAAGTGGTTCTCGAACGCATGCGAGGCGCGGGGGTTGTCAAGCGCGCCGCCGACTGGTTGTGCCAGCCCGCGAGCGCGGATCGGCTGGCCCGCCATGTGCTCGACGGGGCCGTCGCGCTGGCAGATCTGGTGCGCGACGAGGACGTGCACGCGGCCATCGACGGCGTCGTGCGCACTCGCATCGAGGAGACGCCGTTGGCGCCGCTCGCGGGACGCGCGCTGCGATTCGTCACCGAGGACGGACGCCACGACGAGGTCGTCGACGCCGCGTTGCACGGCCTCGATCACTACCTCGACGAACACCGTGAAGAGTTCCGCGCTCGGCTCGCCGCGCAATCGCCGTGGTGGTTGCCGGGCGCGGTCGAGGATCGCATCTTCGAGCGGATGCTGGACGGCGTGCGTTCGGTCGTCGACGACATGGTCAAAAATCCCGATCACGATCTGCGACGCCAACTCGACGCTCGACTCGCCCAGTTCGCGTCCGATCTCGAGACGTCGCCGGAGCTACGGGCGCGTGGCGAGCAGATCAAGCACGACGTGCTCGCGCAGCCCGAGTTGCGAGCTTGGACCGCATCGGTCTGGACGGACCTGAAGGCAGCGCTGCGCCTCCAAGCGGCTGACCCCGACTCCCAGCTCCGGCGCAAGCTGGCCGACTCGTTCCGCACGGCGGGCGCGCGGATGCAGGACGATCCCGTGCTCGCGGGCAAGGCGCAGGATGCGATCGAAGAGGCCGTCGGCTACGTCGTCGACCACTTCAACGGCGAGATCGCGACCTTGGTCAGCGGGACGATCGATCGGTGGGACGCGGAGGAAACCTCACGCCGGCTCGAACTGCTCCTCGGACCCGACCTGCAATACATCCGTATCAACGGCACCGTCGTCGGCGGCCTCGCCGGGCTCCTGCTCCATTTTGTGGCCATCACGATCCACTGACGGACATCCGACGTCAGGCCCGTTTGACCTGGCCACCATTTTGAGTGACGATGACGGAAAATCACTGAGATGACAGGAGTCTTACTGATGTCCATGCGCGTGCTCGCCGATCCCGTCGCCAAAGAGCGCATCCTGCAGTTCCGATCGGTCCTCGACAGCGGGTTCATCGATGCCATCCAGCGTCTGCTGGTGAGCGGCGACGACCTCGCGCAGCCCTGCTTCTGGGACGGGCCGAAGGCGAAGGAGTTCGAGGGGATCTGGCCGGGCCTGCGCCAGTCGTTGCTCGATGCCCATCGTGATCTGTCCGAGCTCGCCGGCTCGATCGACCAGATCACGACTCAGATCATGGTGGCGGGTGGCGCCTGACCGCGCCTGACCGATGATTCCGTGACCGAAACGGTCAGGTGTTCTCGCCGAGATCGTCGAGGAGGCTCAGCATGTCGTTCGCATGCTCCTCCTCGACGGCGAGGATCGTCTCCATCAGGCCGCGCGTCGTCGGATCCTTGTCGGCGAGCCATCGGATGATCTCGCTGTACGACTCGATGGCGACGCGCTCCGCGACGAGGTCCTCTCGGATCATGTCGCTGAGCGAATCGCCTTCGACGTACTCGGCGTGACTTCGTGACGTGATGCCCTCCGGGCTGAAGTTGGGTTCACCTTGCAGTTGGGTGATGCGCAACGCGATCTGATCGGCGTGGCCCTGCTCCTCGGTGGCGTGCTGCAGGAACTCGGCGGCCGCGGCCTGGGCGATGATGCCTTGGGCCATGAAGTAGTGGCGCTTGTAACGGAGGTAGCAGACGATCTCCGTGGCGAGCGCTTCGTTGAGCACTTCGATCACGCGGAGGCGATCGGCGCCGTACGCCTCGGTGATCGGACCTTCGTTGATCTTCGCTCGGGCGCGTTCGCGCAAGGTCTGGATGTCGGTCAAGAATTCAGCCACGAGCGTCAAGCTACCCGCCTGTTCCGTTGTCACACACCGGGGGTAGGGTCGACGTGACCAGGTGGGATCGACCCTCGGCACGGGATGGGACACGCGGCAACATGGCCGACCAAGCGACGTTCGTAGAACAGGCGATGCCCTTCATGAGCTCGCTCTACGCCGCCGCGCTGCGCATGACTCGTAACGCTGCGGATGCCGAGGACCTCGTGCAGGAGACGTACCTCAAGGCGTACCGCGGCTTCGGTGGCTTCGAGGAAGGCACCAACCTCAAGGCGTGGCTCTACCGCATCCTCACCAACACGTACATCAACACGTACCGGGCGAAGAAGCGCCGTCCCGAAGAGTCCGATCTCGACGATGTCGAAGATCTGTATCTGT
The DNA here is from genome assembly GCA_036493595.1 of Acidimicrobiales bacterium. Taxonomy (GTDB): domain Bacteria; phylum Actinomycetota; class Acidimicrobiia; order Acidimicrobiales; family JACDCH01; genus DATAES01. The sequence goes on from DASXPN010000073.1 coordinate 53,211, forward strand.
ACCGGCGACTCGGCGGCCTCGAGATCGCCGGCCTCGGGCGCAGCGCGGAAGACGATCTCCTCGAGAGCTACACCGACGACGAGGTGAAGTCGGCGCTCGAATCACTGCCCGAACAGTTCCGCATGGCGGTGTTGCTCGCCGACGTCGAGGGGTTCAGCTACAAGGAGATTGCCGAAATCCTCGATATACCTATCGGTACGGTGATGAGCCGGTTGCATCGCGGAAGAAAAGGGCTCCAGAAGAAGTTGTGGGAGTTTGCAGTCGAACGAGGTCTGGTCGCATGAGCGTCCCGGGCCGTTAGAGGACATCTGGCATGGCTGAAGGCAACTGCAACGATGCGCTCCATGAGCTGTATCACTTCCTCGACGGTGAGCTCACGGACGATCGGCGCACGAGGATTCAGCACCACCTCGACGATTGCCCGCCGTGCTACGAGGCGTTCGACTTCGAGGTAGAGCTACGCACAGTGATCGCCAAGCGGTGTCAGGAGACGGTCCCGGAAGACTTGAAGCAACGGATCGCCGACGCCATCGATCACGAGGTCTTGCACCCACCTGCCCTCTGAGTTCCGCCGGCGCCCCACCGTCCCATACGATCGCCCTCATGTCCCTGGCGGTCATCTGGCATTACTGGATCGGTCTGGTCTTCTTCGTCCTGTCGATCCTCGTGGTTCTCGGTGTGATCGTGGGTTATCTGGTGAAGGTGGAGTCGCTCAAGTACCCGAAGGCGCGCCGGTAGTCTCGTCACGTGACCGATCCCGTCGACTGGGCTCTCGCGGAACGTATTGCCGTCCGCGTGAGCGGACGTGAACCGTTCGCCCAGTCGTACCACTACGCCTCGCTCGAACCCGATTTCGAAGAGCTCACCGCCGAAGCAGAAGAGCTCGTCTTCGAGGCAACGGGTCTGCGGTCGTTGGCCGGTCCGGCCCGCGCCCGCGTCACCGATCGCGCCGGCTGGGTGCACGCCAACGTCGCGTCGTTCTCACGACTGCTGCGACCTCTCACCGATCGATTGGGCGAGCGCGTCGGCCAAGGCCGGCTCGCACCTGTCGCTCGTCGCGCGACCGGCGCCGAGCTCGGTCTGCTGCTCGGGTGGATGAGCGCCCGCGTGCTCGGCCAGTACGACCTGCTGGTGATCGAGGAAGAGAATCCCGACGATCAAGATGTCGTGTACTACGTCGGTCCGAACGTGATCTCGCTCGAGAAGCGCTACGCGTTCCCGCCCCGTGAGTTCCGCCTGTGGCTCGCGCTGCACGAGGTGACGCACCGGGCGCAGTTCACGGGTGTCCCATGGTTGCGCGAGCACTTTCTTTCACTCGTCGAGCGCAGTCTCGACGCGGTCGATCCGGATCCTCAGCGGTTCATCACCGCGTTGCGCCGGTGGATCGACAGCTCGCGCGAAGGACACAATCCCTTGGAGGACGGTGGGCTCGTGGCGTTGCTGGCCAGTCCCGAGCAGGGCGACGTGTTGCGATCGATCAGCGGGATGATGAGCCTGCTCGAAGGCCATGGTGACGTCACGATGGACCGTGCCGGTGCCGGCCGTATCCCGAGCGCGGAGCGCTTCAGTCGCGTCCTGCACCAGCGGCGTCAGACCGCGGGCGCGAGCGCGAAGTTCCTCCAGCGCCTGCTCGGGCTCGAGGCGAAGTTCAACCAGTACGAACAGGGCGAGCGATTCATCCACGCGGTCGAGTCGGTCGGTGGCCCGACGCTGCTCAATCGAGCATTCGAGTCGCCCGAGAACCTGCCCGATCTCGACGAGATCCGGAATCCCGACGCCTGGATGAAGCGCATCGGTGCCGGCTCCATCGTGCGGGTCTGACCGGGGTGGCCACCATCCTCGTGGTTGACGACGAGCCGGACATCCGGATGTTGACGAAGTTGAACCTCGAACGCGACGGTCACACCGTCGTCACTGCCACTGACGGCGAAGAGGCGCTCGCCGCGGTGCGCGAGGCGCCGCCGGATCTGATCGTGCTCGACGTGATGATGCCGAAGGTCGACGGCTGGGGTGTGCTCGACGCGCTGAAGAGCGCGCTCGACAAGCCCATCACCGAGATCCCCGTGATCCTGCTGACCGCGCTCGGTGGACCAATGGACCGCGTGAAGGGTGGCATCGAAGGCGCGGTGCAGTACCTCACGAAGCCGATGGATCTCGAAGCGCTGCGCGCCGCCGTGAACCACGCGCTCAGCGAGCCCGAGATCGGCCAGCGCCGCAAGGCGCAGCACAGCGCGCTCGAGATGCTGGCGCGCATCGAGCGCAACGCCGCGCCGACCGACGTGAACGCGGCGCCGCGCCCGAGGCTCAGTGCGCTCGAGCGCGGTCCGGGGCAGAGCCGCCCAGCCCCCGAACCCGAGGTTCACATCGGTGAGGAGCGCATCGCGTCGCTCACCGAGAAGCAGCGCCAGCTCCTTCACGTCGTGTCGGTGTCGCCGACCATCATGGAGGCGGCGTGCGAGCTTGGCATGAGCCGGTCGAACGTGTACGCCAGCTTGCGACGGATCAATCGCAAGCTCGGCACCCGATCGGTGCGCGATCTGCTCGACGTCGTGCGCGCCGGCGACGTGTCCATCTGACGGCGGCGGCACTGATGCGTGACCTGCTCGCGCGATGCAGCTTCCCGCCTGCGGGCTCCCAGGTGATGTGTGCGGTATCAGGCGGGCCCGACTCGATGGCGCTGCTCGTGCTCGCCGTAGAGGCCGGCTGCGACGTGACCGCGGTGCATGTCGATCACGGTCTGCGACCGGGGTCGGACACCGAAGCCGATGTCGTCGCCGCGACCGCAATGCGGTTCGGTGCCGCGTTCATCTCGCGGACGGCGGCTATCGCGCCGGGTCCCGACCTCGAGGCGAGAGCGCGGGCGGCTCGGTACGCGATGTTGCCCAGCGGCGTTCTGACCGGTCACACCGCGGACGACCAAGCGGAGACCGTTCTGCTCAATCTCCTGCGTGGCGCCGGCCTCGACGGGCTGCAGGGCATGGCGCGAGCGAATCGACCGCTGCTGGCGCTGCGGCGGGCGGAGACGCGAGCGTTGTGCGTGACATTGTCCGTCGACTTCGTCGACGACCCGTCCAACTTGGACCCGAGCATCAGGCGCAACCGCGTTCGTCACGAGCTGGTGCCACTGCTCGAGGTGATCGCGCAGCGCGATGTCGTACCCGTGCTCGTCCGCCAAACCGAGTTGCTGCGCGACGAAGCCGCCGTGTTGGACGAGCTTGCAGGAGCGCTCGATCCGACGGACGCGCGCCTGCTCGCAGCGGCACCAGCCGCGCTCGCGCGCCGCGCCGTGCGGTCGTGGCTGCGGGGCGGGACCGATGCGGAATGCCATCCGCCGGATGCCGCGACCGTCGAACGCGTGCTGGCCGTAGCCCGCGGCGAGACCAAGGGCACGGACGTCGGTGGTGGCCGCCACGTCACGCGCGCCCGGGGCCGGCTCGTGCTCACGGGTACGGTGCGCTCCTGATGGGCGAGCCCGGCGAGTTCATGGACGCACGCGTGGGCGAGGTAGTCGTCAACGAGGACGAGCTGCGTTCGCGGATCGGCGAGCTCGGCAAGCAGATCACCGACGACTACGCCGGCCGCGCCCCGCTGCTCGTCGGCGTGTTGAAGGGCGCGTTCGTCTTCATGAGCGACTTGGCTCGTCAGATCGATCTACCGGTCGAGGTCGACTTCATGGCGGTGGCGTCGTACGGCAGCTCGACCAAGACCAGCGGCATCGTTCGCATCGTCAAGGACCTCGACATCGACCTCACCGGTCGCGACGTGTTGCTGGTCGAGGACATCGTCGATTCGGGCCTCACGCTGCGGTGGCTGCGGCGCAACCTGCTCACCCGATCGCCCGCCAGCCTCGAGGTGTGCGCCCTGCTGGTGAAGACCGGGCTCCAGCGCGAGGACCCCGACCTCAAGTACATCGGCTTCCACATCCCGCCCGACTTCGTCGTCGGGTACGGGCTCGATGTCGGCGAGCGTCAGCGCAACCTGCCCGAAGTGAGGTTGTGGCGGCCCTGAGCCTTTGGGCGTCGCTCGCGGCGCCGGTAGCCTCTGCCGGGCGTGAAGAAGCGTCTCACCCGTCCTCTCGTCCTCTATCTCGCGCTCGCTCTCGTGGCGCTGGTGGTGGGTGCGCTCTGGCTGCGCAGCGGCAGCAGCCCGAAGAAGCTCTCGCTCGACGACTACCAGCGACAGATCTCGAGCGGCAACGTCGCCGACGCGACGCTGAAGGACAGCGACCACGTCGTCACCGGCAAGTTGCGCGACGGCACGTCGTACACGGTCACCTTCCCCCAGGAGTACGGCGACGAGCTGACGACGCAACTGACCGACGCGAACGTCAAGCTCGACGTCGATCAGCAGAAGGAGTCGCTCTGGCTCTCGGTGCTGTTCACGCTGTTGCCGGTGGCGCTGCTGTTCGGATTGTTCCTGCTGTTGATGAACTCGATGCAGGGCGGCAACCGCGTCCTCAACTTCGGCAAGGCCAAAGCGAAACAACACGGGGGCGACACCAACGTGAGGGTCACGTTCGCCGACGTGGCCGGCTGCGACGAAGCGGTCGAGGAGCTCGAGGAGATCAAGGAGTTCCTCGAGAACCCGACACGGTTCCAGTCGATGGGCGCCAAGATCCCGAAGGGCGTGCTGCTCTACGGTCCGCCCGGAACCGGCAAGACCCTGCTCGCTCGCGCCGTGGCGGGCGAGGCGGGTGTGCCGTTCTTCTCGATCTCCGGCTCCGACTTCGTCGAGATGTTCGTCGGCGTCGGCGCCAGCCGCGTGCGTGACCTGTTCGATCAGGCGAAGGCGGCGGCGCCCGCGATCGTGTTCGTCGACGAGATCGACGCGGTCGGCCGTCACCGCGGCGCCGGTCTCGGCGGTGGCCACGACGAGCGCGAGCAGACGCTCAACCAGTTGCTCGTCGAGATGGACGGCTTCGATCCGCACCGCGGTGTCATCCTCATCGCGGCGACGAATCGTCCGGACATCCTCGATCCCGCGCTGCTGCGGCCCGGCCGCTTCGATCGCCAGATCGTGGTCGACCGCCCCGATATCGCGGGTCGCAAGGCGATTCTCGACGTGCACTCCAAGGCCAAGCCGTTGGCCGACGGCGTCAACCTCGAATTGCTGGCCAAGCGCACCCCCGGCTTCACCGGCGCCGATCTCGCCAACTTGATGAACGAGGCTGCGCTGTTGTCGGCGCGGCGTGACCTCGAGCAGATCGGGATGATGCAGCTCGACGAAGCCATCGACCGCGTGTTGGCCGGCCCGGAACGCCGCAGCCGTGTGATGAGCGAAGCCGAGAAGCGGGTGATCGCGTACCACGAGGCTGGTCACGCGCTCGTGGCCCACGTGCTGCCGGAGGGCGACAACGTGCACAAGGTGTCGATCGTGGCGCGTGGTCGTGCGCTCGGCCTGACGTGGTTCCTGCCGGAGGATCGGTACACGCACAGCAAGGCGCAGCTGCGGGCGCAGATGGCGTCGGCTCTCGGCGGTCGCTCCTCGGAAGAGCTCGTGTTCGGCGAGATCACGACCGGCGCCGCCGACGACATCGAGAAGTGCACAGAGATCGCGAAGGCGATGGTCACGCAGTACGGGATGAGCAAGGCGCTCGGCCCGCGCAAGTTCGGCCAGGAGCAAGGTGAGGTGTTCCTCGGTCGCGACGCCGGCCATCAACGCGACTACTCGGACGACCTCGCCTCCCAGATCGATGCCGAGGTGAACGGGCTCATCGACCGTGCCCACGACGAAGCGCTCGCGGTGCTCGTCACCCATCGCGCCGAGCTCGACGGCCTCGCGACCGCGCTGATCGAACGCGAGACCGTTGAAGACGTCGAGTTGGCCGAGCTGTTCAAGGACATCGGCGTCTGGCCGGGCATCGACGCGCCCGAGCCGGCGGCGTCCGCCGCTGACGAACCGCCGTCGGTTCCGGTCGACGAACCGGCGCCCACGCCGGTCGCCGTCGCGACCGCCGAGCCGCATTCGGAGCGTGCGTGGACGCGTGTGGGGCGCGCGTGGCGGCGAGCGCCGCGCCCCGGAGCCACCACGTGAGTGGCACAGACGGCAGCAAGGCCGAAGCTTTCTCGTCCGCCGTCGACAAGGCGCGTATCGAGAAGGCAGTGCGGGAGATCCTCATCGCCATCGGTGAGGACCCCGATCGCGACGGTCTCGTCGATACACCCGTGCGAGTGGCGCGCATGTACGAGGAGATCTTCGCCGGGCTGCACGACGACCCGTCGGTGTACCTGAAGACGACCTTCGAGGCCGATCACGACGAGATGGTGATGCTGCGCGACATCCCGATGTACTCCGCGTGCGAGCACCACCTTCTGCCGTGGATCGGCCAGGCGCACGTCGCGTACATCCCCAACGACGACGGCCGCGTCACCGGTCTGTCGAAGTTGGCCCGACTGGTCGATGCGTATGCGAAGCGGCCACAGGTCCAGGAGCGGCTCACGTCGCAGATTGCCGACGAGCTCGATCGCAGCCTCGACCCGAAGGGCGTGATGGTCGTGATCGAAGCGGAGCACCTGTGCATGACGATGCGCGGCATCCGCAAGCCGGGTGCCACCACGGTCACGTCCGCGGTGCGCGGCCTGTTCCGCCGCAACGTCGCCACCCGCGAGGAAGCGATGCGGTTCCTCCACACCCGCTGACCCTCCCTGGCCAGAATGAGCGGTCCGATGGGAACGATGCCGCTGTCGCAGGTCATGGGGGTCGTGAACGTGACCCCCGATTCGTTCTCCGACGGTGGCCTCTACCTCGATCACGACGCCGCCGTCGCGCACGGGATGGCCCTGATCGCCGAGGGGGCCGACGTGGTCGACGTCGGCGGCGAGTCGACTCGCCCGGGCGCCGAGCCGGTGCCGCCCGCGGAGGAATTGCGACGCGTGCTCCCGGTGGTGCAGGAGCTCTCGCCTCATGTCCGGGTCAGCATCGACACCCGGAAGGCAGAGGTTGCCGAAGCGGCGATCGCGGCGGGCGCCACGCTTGTCAACGACGTGTCCGCGTCACTGTACGAAGTGGTCGCAGCGGCCGGCCCGTCGGTCGGTTGGGTGGCGATGCACATGCTCGGCGACCCTCGCACGATGCAGCAGAACCCGATCTACGACGACGTCGTCGCTGACGTCCGGGACTTTCTCGTCGATCGCGCTGCTGCGGCCGTCGCCGCCGGCGTGCAGGAGGTTTGGATCGACCCTGGCATCGGGTTCGGGAAGACCGTTGCGCACAATTGGTCGCTGTTGCGCCACCTGGACGCACTGGTCGCGACCGGCTATCCGGTGCTGCTCGCCACCAGCCGGAAGCGTTTCCTCGGCGTGGTCACCGCCGAGTCCGACGGGCTACCCGATCTCACTCTGACGGCGGCCGACGACCGGGTCGAGGCCTCCGTCGCCACTGCTGTCTGGGCGATGGTGCAAGGTGCGCGCATGGTCCGGGTGCATGATGTGCGGGCCACGGTGCAGGCCGCCATGGTCGTCGCCGGGTGATCGAGACAGGAGTGCCAGCGTGCCGGGCATGAAAGGCAAGTGGGCTCAAGGCATCGAACCCCGAAATTTCGCGTGGGTCGTGAAGGACAAATTGGCGGTGTGCGAGCGCCCCGGTGGGTACGGCGCCAACCATCGGCGCGTCCGCAGGCAGGAAGAGATCATCTGGATCCGTGAGCAGGGATTCACGTGCGTGATCTCGCTGATCCCGTCGCCGCACAACCTGCACAACTACGACGAGCTCGGAGTGACGTGGCGGCACCGCCCGTTCGCCGTGCACGACGACGAGCAGAAGTTCGTCGCCGGCTTCTTTCCAGAGCTGCGCGGGATGCTGTCCGAGGGCCAGAAGGTGCTGGTGCACCAGGACGAGCTGGGTGACCGCGTGTCGGGTCTGATCGCCGGGTTCTTGCTGTGGTCCGGCATGGTCGACCACGGGCCGGACGCCATCTCGATCACCGAGCAACTCGTGCATCGCCAACTCGGTCCCCTCGGCCGTCAGCTCGTGACGATTGCCCAGGAACTGCCGAAACCCGCGTGACGGATCACATCGAACTGCGCGGGCTCGTCGCCTCCGGCTACTGCGGGGCCCTGCCAGAGGAGCAGCAACGGCCACAACCACTCGAGGTGGATCTCGATCTGCACCTCGATCTGGACGATTCCGCCCGCAGTGACGCGCTCGACGACACGGTCGACTACGGCGCGCTGTGCGCGGCGGTCGAGCAGGTGATCACGAGCGAGCGGTTCACCCTGCTCGAGCGGCTCGCCGCCCGGATCGCCGAGGTGTCGCTCCGGGATGGACGCGCCTTCGCGGTCTCGGTCACCGTGCGCAAGCTCCGTCCGCCGGTCCCACAGCAACTCGCCACCGCGGGCGTTCATCTCGAGCGGTCGCGATGACCGCGGGCATGGAGGCACCGGAAGCGCCGCGGCGGGTTCTGCTGTCGCTCGGGTCGAATCTCGGCGATCGGCGGCGCACGTTGCGCGAGGCAGTCGACTCGCTGCCGGGTGTCACGGCAGTGTCGGGTCTGTACGAGACAGATCCTGTCGGTGGGCCGCCCGGTCAGGCCCCGTATCTCAACCTCGTCGTCGCCATCGAGTCAGCGGCGTCGGCGCGGCAGTTGCTCGGCATGTGCCATCGCATCGAGTCCGCGGCGGGTCGGGTGCGGGTCGAGCGATGGGGACCGCGCACGCTCGACCTCGACATCTTGTGGATCGACGGCGAAACGGTCAACGACCCCGACCTGTCGATCCCCCATCCGCGGATGTTCGAGCGCCGGTTCGTGCTCGTCCCGCTGAATGACGTCGCGCCGGACCTGCTTCCTGCCGGTTGGCAGGATCATGTCGACGGTTGGGTCACGCCCGCGGAGCCTCTCTGACCTATGCCGCCCGCCGTTCGCATCGTCGGGCATGGCCGCGCCGGAGGATCGCTGGCCGGCGCACTGAGATCGATCGGCTGGACGGTGGATGTCGTCGACCACGGCCGCGCCCCTCGCGCCGCGCGTGATGTCGACCTCCTGATTCTTGCCGTGCCGGACGATGCGGTCGCGTCGGTGGCCGCCTCGGTTCTGCCCGTCGACACCGCCGTCGTCGCGCACATGGCGGGCTCACTGGGCCTCGACGTACTGGAACCGCACCCGCGTCGCGCGTCATTGCATCCGTTGGTTGCGCTGCCGAACGTCGAGCTCGGCGCGCGGCGTCTCTCGGGCGCGTGGTTCGCGGTCGCGGGTGAGCCCGTCGTGAACGACGTCATCGATGCCCTCGGCGGTCACGCCTTCGTGGTCGATGACGAGCACCGCGCCGTCTATCACGCCGCCGCGGTCATCGCCTCGAACCATCTCGTGGCGCTGCTGGCGCAGGTCGAGCGGGTCGCGGCGGCCGCGGACGTACCCCTCGAGGCGTACCTCGATCTCGTGCGCGCCACCGTGGACAACGTCGCCGCGCTCGGTCCTGCGGATGCGCTCACCGGCCCTGCGGCGCGGGGCGACGAAGCCACCATCCAACGGCATCTCGCGGCGCTGCCTGTAGAGGAGCGCGAGTTGTACGAGGTGCTGGCCGACGCGTGCCGGAGGCTCGCGGCATGCAAGTCCTGACCACGATCGAGGAGAGCCGGGCGGTCCTCGAGGAAGGGCGGGCCCGTGGGCAGACGGTCGGTCTCGTGCCGACGATGGGCTATCTGCATGACGGCCATCGATCGTTGATCGAACGGTCGGCCGCGGAGCGCGACATCACCGTTGTGACGGTGTTCGTGAATCCACTCCAGTTCGGAGCGGGCGAGGACCTGTCCGCGTACCCACGCGACTTCGATCGTGACGCCGCGATGTGCGAGGAGGCAGGCGCGGGCGTCGTGCTCCATCCAAGCGTCGAGGAGATGTATCCCGCGGGGTTACCGATGCTCACGACCGTGACCGTCGACGAAGTGTCGGCGCCCATGGAGGGTGCCTCGCGGCCGACTCATTTCGCCGGCGTCGCCACTGTGGTCGCGAAGCTTTTCAACATCGCGGGTTCGTGCCGTGCGTACTTCGGTGAGAAGGACTGGCAACAGCTGGCGGTGATCCGTCGCATGGCGGCCGACTTGTCCTTCCCGGTCGAGGTCGTCGGTTGTCCGACCGTGCGCGAGCGGGACGGCCTCGCGATGTCGAGCCGCAACGCCTACCTCACGCCCGAGGAGCGAGCAGCCGCGCCTGTCGTGCATTGGGCGCTCGTTGCCGGCGCGGCCGCGATCGCTTCGGGCGAGCGTGATCCGGCGAAGGTGAGGGCGCTCGTACGTGACCTGATCGAAGCCGAACCCCTGGCCGCGGTCGACTACGCCGAGGTCGTCGATGCCGCCACCCTGCAAGGAGTCGACCCGCTCCGCGGCGAACTACGGGTACTTGCCGCAACGCGGTTCGGACGTGCCAGACTGATCGACAACGAGGGGGCGACCATCAAGGCGCCCACCTGACCTCAGGAGGGAATCATGCGCCGCCGCATGATGAAGTCGAAGATCCATCGCGCCATCGTCACCGACGCGAACCTCGACTACGTCGGTTCGATCACCATCGATCGCGAGCTGATGGATCGAGCCGACCTGATGGAGTACGAGCAGGTGGCCGTCGTCGACATCGACAACGGCGCACGGCTCGAGACCTACGTGATCGAAGGTGAGCCGGCGTCGGGCGACATCTGCTTGAACGGCGCGGCCGCCCATCTGATCCATCCGGGCGACAGGGTCATCATCATCAGCTACAGCGAGTACGAGGACGCCGAGCTGCGAGCCGGTCACGAGCCGACGATCGTGCACGTCGACACCGCCAATCGCGCGATCTCCGAAGAGCTCGCCCGCCGCTTGGCCGAGGACCGTTTCTACACCGAGGTCGACGCGCTCGCTCGTTAGCTACTCCGGCCGAATACGGTCGACGGTGGTGGAGCTCGATCTGTTGGTGCTCGGGTCCGGCGTGGCCGGACTGTCCGCGGCCGTGCGTGCCGCGGAGACGCACGGGATGCGCGTGGGCGTGCTCACCAAAGGCGAGCTGCATCAAGCGACCACGCGGTGGGCGCAAGGGGGTGTCGCCGCGGTGTTGGGCGGGGGCGATCCTGATTCCACCGACCTTCACCTGGCCGACACGCTGGCAGCCGGCGCGGGCCTGTGTGACGCGGACGCGGTACGCGTCTTGGTGGACGAAGGGCCGAGCCGCGTGCACGAGCTCATCGCCCTCGGGGCCATCTTCGACGTCGACGAGCAGGGACGGTTGGAGCTCGCCCGTGAGGGTGGACACTCGAAGGCGCGGGTCGTGCACGCCGGTGGCGCGGCGACGGGTGCCGAGATCGAGCGTGCCCTCGTCGAAGCGGTGCGCCGCACCGCGGCTGCGATCTACGAGTCCTGGTTCGCACTCGACCTGATCGTCGAGAACGGTCGCTGCCGCGGCGTGGTCGCGCTCGACGGCAGCGGCGCACGGGCAGAGGTGCGGGCGGCCAACGTCCTCGTCGCCACCGGGGGCGCGGGCCAGTTGTACGCGGTGACGACCAATCCTGCGGAGGCGACCGGCGACGGCATCGCGATGGCGCTGCGGGCTGGGGTCGCGGTGGCCGATCTCGAGTTCGTGCAGTTCCATCCGACGGCGTTGCATCATCCCGCGATGCCACGGCCGCTGCTGTCCGAGGCCTTGCGCGGGCACGGTGCCCGTCTGCGCGACACCGATGGTGAACAGTTCGTCGACGAGTTGTTGCCGCGCGACAAGGTCTCGCGCGCCATGACGGCGCGGATGCTCGAGCAGCAGGTCGATCATCTGTGGCTCGACGCGACGAACCTCGAACGGTTCGACGAGCGGTTCCCCACGATTGCGAATGCCCTTCGCGAGGTGGGCCTCGACCCCTCGCGCGACTGGCTGCCGATCGCGCCTGCCGCGCATTACCTGTGTGGTGGGATCGTCGCCGATCTCGACGGTGCATCGTCGTTGCCGGGCCTGTGGGCTGCCGGTGAAACAGCATGCAACGGTGTCCACGGCGCGAACCGCCTGGCCTCGAACTCGCTGCTCGACGGCATGGTCTTCGCGCCGCGTGTCGTCGAAGCGATCGAGAAGGGCAAGGACTCGGCCGAACCAACCGGTGCGATGCGCGCGGTGCTCGGCGACATGGAGCGCGGTGATGGCATCGCGGGTCGGCGCCTCACGACGTCCATCGCGTGGGACGACGGTCCGACGGTCACCCGTGAGGACCTGCAAGTCGAGCTGACGCGATCGGCTGGTGTGCTGCGGACCGCATCATCGCTCCGCGAGGCGGCTGCGATCGCTCGGCGGGCCTCGGGTGAGGACTCGGTCAGCGGTCACGAGTTGCGCAACCTCGGCACCGTCGCGCAGGCGCTCATCGCCGGCGCCCTCGCACGCGAGGAGAGCCGGGGCGCGCACACCCGCATCGATCTTCCCGACACGAGTGACGCCTTCCGGCTGCGGCTCGTCTCGTAGGGCTGCGAGGATGCCCCGATGACAGAAGTCAGCGGACATCCCGCGAACTGGTATCCCGATCCTTTCGGTCGGTTCGAGATGCGGTACTACGACGGCACCCAGTGGACCGAGCACGTGTCCAACGGCGGTGGTGCGCAACAGCTCGATCCGCCGGTGGGGTCGAGCGTCGTCCCCACCGTCAATCGCACGATCGCGAAGGTCCAAGACGATGTTGTGCGCGCCGGGCTCACGGGCGGCCAGATGGCCGGCGGCGGCACCGTGTACTCCGAGCCGATCCTGGTGGTGAGCCAGAAGGCGAAGTGGATCGAGGTCAACAACGAGTACGCGATCTTCGATCAGCACGGCGCGCAGGTCGGTGCGGTGCGCGAGGTCGGCCAGAGCACGGCCAAGAAGATGGTCCGCGTGCTCACGTCGTACGACCAGTTCCTCACGCACAAGTTGCAGATCGTCGACATGCAAGGAACCGTGCTGCTGGCGCTGACCCGTCCGGCGAAGTTCATGAAGTCCAAGATCATCGTGTCGGACGGCACCGGACGCGAGATCGGCCAGATCGTGCAGCAGAACGTCGTGGGCAAGATCCACTTCGGCCTCGAGTCGAGCGGGCATGCGTACGGCTCGATCAACGCCGAGAACTGGCGGGCCTGGAACTTCAACATCCAAGACCACACCGGCGCCGAGGTCGCCCGCATCACCAAGACCTGGGAAGGCTTCGCGAAGACGATGTTCACGACGGCGGACAACTACGTCGTGCAACTCCACGGCGAGCTCCAGGAGCCCCTGTGCTCACTCGTGATCGCGTCCGCTCTGTCGATCGACACCGCTCTCAAGCAGGACGACCGCGGCCTCAACTAGCGAAATCGGCGGGTCAGCGTTCGTCGTGTTGGGCGGCTTCGGCTTCCTCGACCGGGTCGAGGGGACGGGCGGCGAAGTCGACCGCCGCCCACGTCGACTTCGCGAACGGGTACAGCAGCAGCGGGCCGAGGATCGCGATGGCGGCACCGACGAGCAGCCACGGCACCAGTGACACGTCGCCGTCGTTGGCGGCGGCCCACAGCAGGAAGGCGAAGATCTCGATCACCAGCAGCACACCCGTGACGGCGTAGTTCACGAGGTACACGCCGGTGAAGAACCCCTCTTCGCGCTCGAACTTGTAGCCGCACCGCGGGCAGCGTTCCTTGAGCTGGAAGTAGGTGCGGAAGATCTTCCTGGCTCCGCATCGACCGCACCGGCGCCGCACGCCCCGCAGCACAATCGTGCGCACCCGTGCGCGCTCCACGACGATCAGGCTAGGAGGACGACACGTCGGTTTGGCAGGCTGGGGCAGTCATGCACGATCCACTCGGTCCACCGATCGCGGCGGTGCGCGCCGCGGTGGCGCGCGCCCTCGATGAAGACCTCACGCCATTGGGCGACCTCACATCGGCGTTGCTGCCTCGCGACCTCACTGCGTCCGCCGATTTCGTCGCCCGCGCCGCGGGCGTCCTCGCCGGTGTCGACTGCGCGACGGAGGCGTTCGCGCAGCTCGATCACTCGATCGACGTCACCTGGTTTGCTGCTGACGGCGATGACGTCGACGCGAAGCAACGCTTGGGACGCGTCACCGGTCCGCTGGCGCCGATCCTGACCGCCGAGCGGACCGCGCTGAACTTTCTCTGCCATCTCTCCGGCATCGCGACGACGACGCGCGGGTTCGTCCGCGCCGCCAACGCGGCCAGTGCCACTGGTGGCGCAGCGCGGATCTGGGACACCCGCAAGACCACGCCCGGCCTGCGTTCGCTCGAGAAGGCGGCCGTGCGCGCGGGTGGTGGAGTGAACCATCGCGGCAACTTGTCCGACTGGGTGTTGCTCAAGGACAACCACATCGCGCTGCTCGGCATCGAAGAGGCAGTCGATCGGGCGCGGCGCACGTGGCCCGCGCGCACCGTGCACGTCGAGTGTGACGACCTCTCGCAAGTCGAACGCGCACTCTCGACGGGAGCGGATGCAATCCTGCTCGACAACATGACTGTCGAAGAGGTGGTCGAGTGCGTGGCCGCCGCGGATCGCTACGGCTCGAGCACTGGGCGGCGCCGGCCGCTGCTGGAGGTGAGCGGCAACGTGACTCTCGAGTCCGTCGGTGCCTATGCCGCGACCGGCGTCGACTGCATCTCGTCGAGCTCGATCACGATGAGCGCGCCCGTTCTCGACATCGGACTCGACGTCGAGGTCTGCGCGTAGTGCTGCTCGCCGTCGACGTCGGCAACACGCAGACCGTCATCGGCCTCTACGGGCTCGACGATGACGGCGGCGAGCCGCGCGGTACGGGTGCCGAGCGCGACCTGCTCGACCACTGGCGCATCGCCACGTCTGCCGAGCGCACCTCGGACGAGCTGGCGCTGCTCGTGCAGGAGTTCCTCGGCTTCCACGGTTTCAGCTTCGACGAGGACGTCGACGGCGTCGCGCTGTGCTCGTCAGTCCCGAGCATCACCGCCGCGGTACGCGAGATGAGTGAGCGCTACTTCGGGTTCGCGGCCATCGTCGTCGAACCCGGTGTCAAGACGGGCATGCCGATTCTGTACGACAGCCCTCGCCAGGTGGGACCCGACCGGATCGCGGACGCGCTCGCCGCCTACGACCTCTACGGGGGACCGACCATCGTCGTCGACTTCGGAACGGCGACGACCCTCGAAGCCATCTCGGGCAAGGGCGAGTACCTCGGCGGCGCCATCATCCCCGGCATCGAGATCAGCCTGGACGCGCTGTACGGACGAGCGGCCGCACTGTTCCGGGTCGAGCTCGTCGAACCTCGGAGTGTCATCGGGAAGAACACGACGGAGTCGATCCAGTCCGGCGCGCTGTACGGTTTCGCCGCGCAGGTTGACGGCATCTGCACGCGGATGGTCAAGGAGTTGGGGGAGGCGACGGTCGTTGCGACCGGTGGATTGGCCGGGCTCATCTCGCCGTTCTCGGACGCCATCCAGTACCACGAACCTTGGCTCACACTGCACGGGCTTCGCCTGATCTTCCAGAAGAACCAGCCGTGAGCGGCGCCATCCCGTACCGCTACGAGCCGGACGCGACCGCAGCAGGATTGCACGGTCGGTTCGGCTCGCTCGAGCCAGGCACGGAGACCGACAGCACGGTGACGGTCGCGGGCCGCCTGATGCTGCGACGCGTCCAGGGCAAGCTCGCGTTCGGCACGTTGCAGGATTCGTCCGGTCGCATCCAGCTCTTCGCGACCGCGCAGGGCACACCCGATTTCGACGCGTTCTGCGCCCGTTCTCTCGGCGACTGGATCGGTGTGCGGGGCATCGTCATGACGACGAAGCGCGGCGAGCTGTCCGTGCGCGTCGACGAGTGGACCTTGCTCGCCGAGGCGAAGCGGCCGTTCCCCGACAAGTGGCACGGCATCACCGACACCGACACTCGCTACCGCCAGCGCTATGTCGATCTGTGGGTGAGCGACGACGTCCGCCGCACGTTCGAATTGCGCAGCCGGCTCGTGTCGTTCGCGCGCCGGTGGCTCGAGGACCGCGGCTTCATGGAGGTCGAGACTCCCGTGTTGCAACCCTTGCCGGGTGGTGCGCACGCCAAGCCGTTCACGACGCACCACAACGCGCTCGACATGGAGATGTACCTGCGCGTCGCGCCCGAGCTGTATCTCAAGCGGCTGATCGCGGGCGGGTTCGAGAAGGTGTTCGAGATCGGCCGTGTGTTTCGCAACGAAGGACTTGGGTACCGGTGGAACCCTGAGTTCACGATGCTCGAGCTCTACCAGGCGTATGCCGACTACCACGACATCATGGCGCTCACGGAACAACTCATCGCCGACGCAGCCGCGGAGCTGTGCGGCACGACAAAGCTCCGCTACCTCGATCGCGATCTCGACCTCACGCCGCCGTGGCGGCGGGCGACGATGACAGAGCTCATCAAGGAGCACGCCGGCATCGACGTCGATCTCGACACACCGATCAGCCAGCTACGTGGCCTGTGCGACGAGCGCGAGATCCCGTGGAGAGACTCCGACGGCCCCGGCAAGCTCGTGCTCGAGTTGTACGAGAAGACGACAGAGGCCGAGCTCTGGGGACCGGTCTTCGTGTGCGACTACCCGAAGGAGGTCTCGCCCCTGGCCCGGGACCATCGGAGCCGGCCCGGTTACGTGGAGCGCTTCGAACCGATCATCGCGGGACGCGAGATCGGCAACGCGTTCAGCGAGTTGATCGATCCGGTGGATCAGCGGGAGCGGCTCGAGGATCAAGCACGCGCCCGGGCCGGCGGCGACGAGGAGGCGATGAGCTTCGACGCCGACTACGTCCGCGCGCTCGAGTATGGGCTGCCACCGACGGGCGGGCTCGGGATCGGCATCGATCGCGTGGTGATGATCCTCGCCGATGTGCCCACGATCCGAGACGTGATCCTGTTCCCCACGTTGAGGCCCGAACAGGTCCAGGGTCAGGACAAGTAGTGCGCGTCCTCGTCACCGGCATGGGCGGTGAGATCGGCATCCGCGTCACGAACCTGCTCGAGCGCGATCACAACATCAACGACGTGCTCGGCGTCGACATCGACCCGCCGCGGCGCCGGATGCATCGCGCCGAGTTCCGCCGAGTCGATCCTCGCGATCGCCGCAAGCTCGTCCGCATCGTGCGTGACTTCGAGCCGACTGCGGTCGTGCACCTCGGCGTGTACGAGCCCAATGCGCGCGCCGGACCCGATCTCGCGCGATCGCTGACCCACGAGTTCACTCTGGCCGCGCTCGGCGCGGCGGCGGACAGCCGCAGCCTCGATCGAATCGTCGTGCGATCGGGCATCGAGGTCTACGGACGGGCTCGAGGAGCAGCCACGCGACCGGACGAGTCGGTTGCGCCTGCACCGACATCGGGGTTCGGGCGATCGTTGCTGGAAGTGGAGCTGGCGGCGCGTGAGGCGGCTGACAGCGCGGACGCGTCATTGACACTCGTGCGGTGCGCGCCAATCGTCGGTCCGCACATGTCGAGTCCGCTCGGACGCCTCCTGCGGCTCCCGGTCGTTCCCACCGGCGCCCTGTCCGACCCTCCGTTCTCGCTGCTGCATCAGGACGATGCCGCGGAGGCGTTCGTACGGGCACTCGATCGGAAGTGCGACGAGCCGCTGAACGTCGTCGGTCGCGGCGTCGTGACCGCAGCACAAGCAGCGCGGCTCGGCGGCCGGATCGTGTTCCCGGTCGTCGGTCCGCAATGGCTCGCAGCACGGGCGATCGCGGAGCTACTGGGCGCGCCGCTGCCCGATCATGTGCAAGAGCTCTTGGTAAGGGGCCGGTCGGCCGACGGATCGCTCGCCGCGACGGTCCTCGGCCTCGACGACTGCACGAGCACGTTCGAGATCGTGCAGGACCTCTACGAGTGGGCCTCGGTCACCTACCTGAAGGCGTCGGAAGCAGCGTGAGCGAGCGCAGCGAGCTCAGGTGGTTCCAGTCGAGCGAGCGCCAGCTCGCCGGTTGGTTTGGGGTCTGGGGGCGTAGCCCCCAGGGAAGCGAAGCAGCGTGAGCGAGATCAGCGACGTTGCGGCGGGGTCGTTCGTGCGGCACCGGCTCGACGGTACGTACGCGATCGACGAGTGGGGACTCGACGCCGAGCTCGTCGATGCGGTTTCACCGTTGCTGGGATTGCGTTGGCAGGTCGACACCATCGGTGCCGACGTCTTGCCGCGCCACGGCGCGGTGCTGCTTGTCGCCAACTGCCGGCTGGGTTGGTCGGAGCCCTTCGTGATGAGCCGGGGCATCCGGCAGGCGACAGGACGCTTCGTGCGCGTCGCCGGCGTCCCCGATGTCGCGCCTGTCGGTCCGTTGTTGCGTCGGTTCGGGGGCGTGCTCGCCCGCCCGGACGAGATCACCGGGTTGCTGCGAGCCGGCGGGATGGTCGGGGTCACGCTCGGGCAGTCCGTCCGTCGGCGTCATCACGCGGGCGCGGTGCGGCCGGATCTGCTCGCACCCGCACTGGTCGTCGGTGCTGATGTCGTGCCCGTTGCGTTGATCGGTCGTGAGCTCGGGCGCCGCTGGCAGGTTGTTGTCGGGCCGGCCATCGAGCGCCCGACGAGCCGCGGCCCACTGGCGGTCGCTGACCTCGCCGAGCGGGCTCGCAACGGTGTGCAGTCATTGCTCGACGAGGCGTTTCCCCCGAGCTTGCTGAGGATGTCATGAGCTTCGCCACGACCGCTGACGGCATCCGGATCCACTACGACGTGTTCGGCCGTCGTGGCGCCGAGCCGGTGTTGATGATCCAGGGTCTCGGCGCCGACTCCCGTGGTTGGGGTCTCCAGCGACCCGCGATCGGTCGCTCCTATCGCGGCATCGTGTTCGACAATCGCGGCGTCGGTCGAAGTGGCAAGCCGGTTGGACAGTACGACCTCGAGCAGATGGCCGACGACGCGATCGCGGTGCTGGATGACGCGGGCTTCGACTCCGCGCACGTGATGGGCGCGTCGATGGGTGGCGTGATCGCGCAGATCATCGCGGTGCGCTATCCGGAACGAGTGCGATCGCTGATCCTGGCGTGCACGGCGTGCCGCCACCTCACCTGGCGACGCGAGCTGCTCGAGGACTGGGCCGCGCTCGCGCAAGCTCAGGGCATGCGCGCGTTCGCCGCCGCCAACCTGCGCTGGCTGGTCGGTCCGCGATCGCTGCGCCGCTTCTGGCCCGCGTTCGGGGTGCTCACGCCGATCGCGATCAGCGCGCCGACGCATTCATTCGTGTCGCAGGTGCACGCCATCCTCGACATGGACGACGACCTGCGGATGTTGTTGCCGACGGTGACAGCACCGACGCTTGTGCTCGTCGGTAGTCAGGACATCCTGACGCCACAGGCCGACGCGGAGGAGATCGTCGAGCTGATCCCCGACGCGGAGCTCGCCGTCGTACAAGGCGCAGCGCACGGCCTGATGGTCGAACACTTCGCCACGTTCAACCGCCTGGTCCTCGACTTCCTCGCACGCGTGACCGCCGAACAACACAGCCTCGAACTCCGTCGGGACCGCTCCTGAGTCCGCGCCAGCATCAGCTTGTCCAGGCGTCGGCGCCGGCCTTGCCGGAGCCACAGCGTCGCGCTCGCCGCCCGGCCCACGAGTCAATGTGTCCTCGGTGCCTCCTCTGCGTAGAGCCGCGGACACCGTACGTCACCCTCCGTGATACGGGAGGCGAGCAGATCGAGGAACGAACGACGAAGGCTGGCGTCAGCCGGCGGCGCGTACGGCGTCGACGCGTGCGAACAGCGCATCGGTGGCCGATGCCAACCACGCCGTCGCCGCGTTCTCACCGAGCGGCGCGAGCGCGCGCACCGCGCTGTCCGCGTGTTCACGCGCCGTGTCGAGGGCGGCAGCGACCGCACCATCGGCTCGCACGAGCGACAGCGCTTCGCGGAGTCGGTCGTCGTCCAGGGGCCGGCCGAGGCGATCGCGAAGACCGTCCGCACCGTCCAGCGCGCGCAGCACCGGCAGGGTGTAGACGCCTTCGACGAGATCGTGACCAGCGGGCTTGCCGAGCTCGTCGTCCGACGCCACGACATCGAGCACGTCGTCCACGATCTGGAACGCGATGCCGTAGCCCTCGCCGTATGCGGTCAAGGCGTCGATCGCGTCCCGGGGCAGGCCACCGACGATGGCGCCGATTCGGCACGCCGTTGCGAACAGCGCCGCCGTCTTGCCGCGGATCGAGTCGAGGTACGCCTCCTCGGTGCGGCCCACGTCGTAGGCAGACCGCAACTCGCCGACTTCGCCCTCACACAAGCGCCCGATGGTGGCGGCGAGGAGTCCCGCCACCTCGGTGCCGAGTGACGCCGCGATCTCCGATGCCCGAGCCAGCAGGAAGTCCCCCGCGAGGATGGCGGTGAGGTTGCCCCACCGGGCGTTGACGCTCTCGACCGTGCGCCGGGTGACGGCTTCGTCGATCACGTCGTCGTGATACAGCGACCCGAGATGGACGAGCTCCACGGCGACGCCACCTAGCACGGCATCCTCGCTGACCTGCGGTTCTCCCCTTCTCGAGGCCGCAGAGGCGACCGCGAACAGCGGTCGTACTCGCTTGCCGCCCGCGACGATCAGGTGGCTCGCAACCTCGCTGAGGAAGTCGTTGTCGCTGCGGACCGACGCGAGAAGCGCCGGCTCCACTCGCGCTCGTGCGTCGACGATGAACGAAGGCTCCGCACGCGCCGAGGACGACCCCACCGCCGACACGCTACGGGGTCTTTTGGACGGGCGAAAACCCGTTGCAATCGGCCCCCACGCCTCAATCCTTCAGACGTGCGAACCGAAGGGTCATGGGTAGACTCCACGCCACTCAACCCCCGCCAGGGGAGGCGATCTTGTTCGAACGGTTCACGGACCGGGCACGTCGTGTCGTCGTTCTTGCACAAGAAGAAGCACGGCTGCTCAACCACAACTACATCGGTACCGAGCACATCCTGCTCGGCCTGATCCACGAGGGCGAAGGTGTCGCCGCGAAGGCGCTCGAATCGCTCGGCATCTCACTCGAAGCGGTTCGCAGTCAGGTCGAGGAGATCATCGGTCAAGGCGGCTCGTCACCGAGTGGGCACATCCCGTTCACGCCGCGCGCCAAGAAGGTCCTCGAGCTGTCGTTGCGCGAGGCCTTGCAACTCGGTCACAACTACATCGGCACCGAGCACATCCTCCTCGGTCTCATCCGTGAAGGTGAAGGCGTCGCCGCGCAAGTGCTCGTGAAGCTCGGCGCGGACCTCTCGCGCGTGCGCCAGCAAGTCATCCAGCTGCTGTCGGGTTACAGCGGCCCCGGCGGTCAGCAAGAGAAGGCAGGCGCGACGGCTGGTGGCAGCGGCGAGCAGACGCCGTCCGGTTCGCTCGTGCTCGACCAGTTCGGTCGCAACCTCACGCAGCAAGCGCGCGAGAAGAAGCTCGATCCCGTCATCGGTCGTCACCGTGAGATCGAGCGCGTGATGCAAGTGCTCTCGCGGCGCACGAAGAACAATCCCGTGCTCGTCGGCGAGCCCGGCGTGGGCAAGACCGCGATCGTCGAAGGTCTCGCGCAGAAGATCGTCGCCAACGATGTGCCCGAGACACTGCGGGGCAAGCAGCTCTACACGCTCGACCTCGGCGCGCTCGTCGCCGGCTCCCGCTACCGCGGCGACTTCGAAGAGCGCCTCAAGAAGGTGTTGAAGGAGATCCGCACGCGCGGCGACATCATCTTGTTCATCGACGAGCTGCACACGCTCGTCGGTGCAGGTGCAGCCGAAGGTGCGATCGACGCCGCGTCGATCCTCAAGCCGATGCTCGCTCGTGGCGAGCTGCAGACCATCGGCGCGACGACGCTCGACGAGTACCGCAAGCACCTCGAGAAGGACGCGGCGCTCGAGCGGCGCTTCCAGAAGATCACCGTCGACGAGCCGACCGTCGCGCACACCATCGAGATCCTGAAGGGTCTGCGCGATCGGTACGAGGCCCATCACCGCGTCACGATCACCGACCAGGCGCTCGTGGCCGCGGCCAACCTCGCCGACCGGTACATCTCCGACCGTCACCTCCCCGACAAGGCCATCGACCTCATCGACGAAGCCGGGTCGCGCTTGCGCATCAAGCGCATGGAGACGCCGCCCGACTACAAAGAGCTCGAGAACCAGATCGCGCAGGTGCAGCAGCAGAAGAAGGAGGCCGTCGAGGCACAGCGCTTCGAAGAGGCCGGCAAGCTGCGCGACCGCGAGAAGGAGCTGCTCGGCGAGAAGGAGACGAAGGAAGCCGAGATCAAGGCGTCCGGTGTCGACCTGTTCGACGAGGTGGACGAAGAGGCCATTGCCGAAGTGCTCTCGGTGTGGACCGGCATCCCCGTGTACAAGCTCACCGAGGAAGAGACGCAGAAGCTGCTGCGCATGGAAGATGAGCTGCACAAGCGGGTCATCGGCCAGGAGCAGGCGATCAGGTCGGTGTCGCAGGCGATCCGGCGCACGCGCGCCGGTCTGAAAGATCCGAAGCGCCCGTCGGGCTCGTTCATCTTCCTCGGCCCGTCCGGCGTCGGGAAGACGGAGCTCGCGAAGACCTTGGCCGAATTCCTGTTCGGCGACGAGCAGTCACTGATCGCGCTCGACATGTCCGAGTACATGGAGAAGCACACTGTGTCTCGCCTCGTCGGCTCGCCTCCGGGCTACGTCGGCTACGAGGAAGGTGGCCAGCTCACCGAAGCGGTGCGGCGCAAGCCGTTCTCCGTGGTGCTGTTCGACGAGATCGAAAAGGCCCACCCGGACGTCTTCAACACGCTGTTGCAGATCCTCGAAGAGGGTCGCCTGACCGACGCGCAGGGTCGCTCGGTCGACTTCCGCAACACCGTGCTGATCATGACGTCCAACCTGGGTACCGCGGACCTGCGCAAGGCCAACGTCGGCTTCGGCAAGTCGGACGAGGCGGTCACGTACGAGCGCATGAAGGAGAAGGTCACCGACGCGCTCAAGCAGCACTTCCGTCCCGAGTTCCTGAACCGCATCGACGAGGTGATCGTCTTCCACGAGCTGTCGAAGGAAGAGGTCATCCAGATCGTCGACCTCATGATGCGGCGAGTGGCGGTGCAGCTCGAGAGCCAGGGCATCGGCATCGAGATCACCCAAGGCGCGAAGCAGTTGCTGGCCGAGCGCGGGTACGACCCGACACTCGGCGCCCGGCCGCTGCGTCGTGCCATCCAGCGCCTCGTCGAGGATCCGCTGTCCGAGCGGTTGCTCTACAAGGAATTCCGCGCCGGCGAGATCGTGATCGTCGGTGCCGAGCCCGATCCCGAGTCGGACAAGGGCGAGGACATGATCGTGTTCCGGTCGGTGGAGGGCTTCGAGCCGCCGCCGATCGAGCTCGCCGAAGCCGGCCCGACGGAGTAGCACTCCGGCCGCTCGCGGTTCGCCGCGTATGACTCGGATCAAACGGCGACTCCGCCTCGCCGCGCTCGTGGTGCTGGTCGTGATCGGCGCGAGCGCGTGCCGCGTCAAGACCGAGATCGGCGTGACCGTGAAGGACGACGGCAGCGGCACGGTCACCGTGCGGGTCGGGCTCGACGACGACGCGTTGCAGCGTGCGCCCAACTTCGTCCAGTCGCTGAAGACCGACGACCTCGCGGCCGCGGGATGGACGGTCGTCGGCCCGGTGAAGGAAGCCGACAACTTCACCTATGTCGAGGCGAGCAAGAACTTCGCCAACCCGGACGAAGCCTCGAAGATCTTCGCGGACCTGTCGGGCACCGGCGGACCATTCCGTGACTTCGCCATCACTCGGTCGCGCGCGTTCGCCCGCACGAAGTTCACGTTCAACGGGACGGTGGACTTTGCCGCAGGCCTCGAGGCGTTCGGCGACAGCGATCTCGCCGCGGCGTTGGACGGCAAGCCGCTCGGCGACGATCTCGGGGCGATCCAGGCTCGGTTGGGCGAGCCTCTGGATCGGGTGTTCTCGTTCGAGGTCGCCGTGCGGCTGCCAGGAGACGTGACGTCGAACGCGCCCGGCCAGGCCGAGAACGGCGCCATCTGGCAGCCGTCGCTGGCACAGGCCGGCCCTGTGCAGCTCACCGCGAAGTCGACGAGTACCCGCTGGCAAACGCTGATCGGGTCTGTCGTCGCCGTGGTCGCCGCCATCGGTCTGCTCGTGCTGCTGATCCTCTGGTTGCACTTCCGCGTCCGCCAGCGCCGCCGCGCCCAACCCCGTCACGCCCAACCCCGCAAGGCCTGATCCCGACACGCCTGATCCCGACACGCGCCGACGGGATAACCGGCGCTGTCGTACCCCCTGGTCATCATGGGGGACATGGCGAAGCAGCGGGTGGAGTTCCGGTGTGAAGAGTGTGGTGCGACCGCGCTGCGGTGGTCTGGGCGATGCGGCACGTGCGAGGCGTGGAACGCGATGGTCGAGGTGCCGGTCATCGCAGCCGCGAAACCCATCGCGCTCGCGTCCGGGTTCGAGCCGGCCATACCGATCGGCGACGTCGAGCTCGGCGCGGTTCGCGCGTGGCCGACGGGCTCGTCGGAGCTCGATCGCGTGCTCGGTGGTGGCTTGGTGCCCGGCTCGGTCACGCTGATCGGCGGCGAGCCGGGTGTCGGCAAGTCGACCTTGCTCACGCAGGTTGCTGCGTCCATCGCCGTCGGCGGTCTCGACGTGCTCTATGTGTCCGCGGAGGAGTCGCGGCAGCAGGTGCGGGTGCGGGCGGGACGGCTCGGCGCGCTCGCACCCACGCTGTGGCTGGCATCGGAGACCGAGCTCGGCAACGTGCTCGCGCACATCGATCGCGTGCGGCCCGCGGTCGTGGTCGTCGATTCGATCCAGACGATCCACGATCCGGCGCTCGGTTCGGCGCCGGGCTCGATCGTGCAAGTGCGCGAGTGCGCGCACCGGCTCGTGCGTGAGGCGAAGCAGCGCGACTTGGCGGTGGTGCTCGTCGGTCACGTCACGAAGGAAGGTGGCCTCGCCGGCCCTCGTGTGCTCGAGCACGTGGTCGACACCGTGCTGTGCTTCGAAGGCGAACGGCATCACGCGTTGCGCTTGTTGCGCGCCGCGAAGCATCGCTTCGGATCGACGGCCGAGCTCGGGCTGTTCGAGATGACCGACGCGGGCCTCGAACCGGTGCCCGACGCGAGCGCGTTGTTCCTTGCCGATCGACGGCCGGGCGTGGCGGGCTCCGCGGTGGTGCCGACGCTCGAGGGCCAGCGTCCGCTCCTCGTCGAGCTCCAGTCGCTGGTCGCATCGAGCAACCTGCCGATGCCTCGGCGTTCCGCGCAGGGCGTCGACGGAGGACGGCTGGCGTTCCTACTCGCAGTGCTCGAGCGCCGCGCCGCGGTGTCGCTCACCGGCGCGGACGTCTTCGCGCTCGCAGTAGGTGGTGTGAAGGTCACCGAGCCCGGCGCGGACCTTGCGCTCGCGTTGGCGGTGACGTCGTCTCGGCGCGACACCCCCTTGCCGGCCGATCTCGTCGCGTGCGCGGAAGTCGGTCTCGGCGGTGAGTTGCGCCAGGCCGGCCAAACGTCACGACGCCTCGCCGAGGCGGCACGGCTCGGTTTCGGCTGTGCATTGTTGCCACACTCCGCGCCCGATCCGCCCCCCGGGTTGCGCGCGCTGCGCGCCGGCACCATCGCTGACGCGCTCCGGCTTGTCGGTCTGTACGACGAGGGGGACGAATGAACGAGC
Source organism: Acidimicrobiales bacterium (assembly GCA_036493595.1). Classification (GTDB taxonomy): domain Bacteria; phylum Actinomycetota; class Acidimicrobiia; order Acidimicrobiales; family JACDCH01; genus DATAES01. The sequence goes on from DASXPN010000073.1 coordinate 78,736, forward strand.
GCACGTACAATGGCCTTGGTCATGACCAAGCCAGGGGGGAGCCGTCGCGCGGCCGTGCCCGACTCGCTGCTCGGGGTCGGGGGTTACCATCACGGCGTGGCTCCGCGCCGCAGCATTCCGCTGCTCGACGCGCTCGCCGCGGTGTCGCCGGGCCGTCCCCTCCGTGAGGGGCTCGACCGCATACTTCAAGCGGGCATGGGCGCGCTCATCGTCGTCGGCGATGGTCCCGAGGTCCTCAACATCTGTTCCGGCGGGTTCTTGCTCGATGCCGCGTTCAGCCCGCAACGCCTGTCGGAGCTGGCGAAGATGGACGGCGCGATCATCCTCGCCGACGACGCGAGTCGCATCGCGCGTGCCAACGTGCATCTCGTCCCCAACCCGAACGTCCCCACATCGGAGACCGGTACGCGCCACCGCACCGCGGAGCGAGTGGCGCGCTCGATCGACGTGCCGGTGATCTCGGTGTCGGAGGACATGCAGGTGATCGCCGTCTATGTCGACGACGCGAAGTACCCGCTCGAACCGATCCCGCGGTTGTTGAACAAAGCCAACCAGGCGCTGTCGACGCTGGAGCGTTACAAGAGCCGGCTCGATGGTGTGTCGGGCGCGCTGTCGGCGCTCGAGGTCGAAGACCTCGTCACCGTGCGCGATGTCGTCACGGTGCTCCAGCGGACCGAGATGGTACGCCGCATTGCCGAGGAGATCGAAGGTCACATCGTCGAGCTCGGCGTGGACGGTCGCTTGGTGCGGTTGCAGCTCGAAGAGCTCATGGGCGGCGTGGAGGACGATCGGCGCCTCGTGATCCAGGACTACTTCCGCGAGGAGGAGACCTGGCATGTCGGCGACGCGCTCGAGGCGCTGGCCGAGCTCGACACCGACGACCTGCTCGACCTCAAGATCGTGGCTGGCATGTTGCACTTGAGCGCGGGAGTCGACCTCGACCTGAGCTTGCAACCCCGTGGCCATCGATTGCTGTCGAAGATCCCGCGACTGCCCGACATCGTGATCGAAAAGATCGTCGATCGGTTCGGCAACCTGCAGAAGATCATGCGCGCCACGATCGACGATCTCGACGATGTCGAAGGCGTCGGCGAAGCACGGGCGCGCGCGATCAAGGAAGGGCTCGCTCGTCTCGCAGAGACCAGCATCCTCGATCGCTACAACTGAGCCTCGGTGACCGCGCCATTGCTCACTGACGGGATGCGTCATCGGATCGCAGCCGTTCCGGACGCATTCCACATCAGGCGGCTCGAGCTGCTGCGTGACCTGCCCGGCAATCGATGCGGAGTCGAGATCCGCCGGTTCAGTGACACGGTGTTCGCGACGGTGGCGGCCGCGTTGCCCGAGGTCGGCTGGATGCAACACGTTGGTGGGCTCGCCCCGGGCGATGAGGCTCTCGTCCCCAAGATCGCGGCCTGGTACCACGGGTTGGGCCTGCGCCCCCGTTTCGAGATCGCACCCGCGCCCGACTCCGAGCCGTTGGCGGCGGCACTGACCGATGCACGCGCGAGGCAGACGGGTTTCCTCGACACGTTGTGGGCGCGGACCGCGCCGCCGACCGGCGAGGCGCCGAACGGCGTCGACGTGCGAGTTGTCACGCCGCGGTCAGAGGAGGCCGCGCTCTTCGCGCGCGTCCATCTCGGTGGTCACGAGGTGTCTGATGACGGGTTCACCGAGCACTGGGCCGCGATCGGGCTGTGGCCCTCCGAGCCCGAGTGGTGGTGTTACCTGGCGTCGGTCGCCGGCGAGAGCGTGGGCTCTGCCGCGCTGGCGGTCGACGATGGCATCGGCTACTTCGCCAACGCGTCGACGTTGCCATCCGGACGGCGGCGGGGATGCCAGCAGGCTCTGATCCATCGCCGTCTGCACGACGCAGCCGCGGCCGGGTGTGAGCTCACCGTCTCATTGGCGACGCCGGGCACTTCGAGCCATCGCAACCTCGAACGAGCAGGTCTCGTGGTGGCGTGCACGAACGTGTTCTGGACGGTGGTGGATTGAGGCCGAGACCTCCGCGGCCTCAACGCCTCGTGTTCGGTGAGATCGCCGTGGAGTACGAGCGGCTTCGTCCGTCGTACCCGCCCGAACTCATCGACCGCCTCATGGCGATCACCGGCGTCGAGGCCGGCGACCACGCGCTCGAGATCGGTCCACCGAAGGCAGCCGACGCGCTGAAGCCGGGCGGTTGGATCGCGATGATCTGGAACCGTCCCGATCTCGACGGCTGTGCGTGGCACGACGATCTGCAGCCGATCTACAAGCGCATCACCCCGGGGATGGAGCACGGGGTGCGGCGTTGGTTCTCCAACTCTGTCCCATGGTCGGTCGAGCAACTCGAGCGCGGCGGGCGGTTCGGTCCGCCGGTGCAGCACGTGGCGCCGTGGACGGCCACGTACACCACGGACGGGTACATGGCCGTGCTCAACACCCACTCGGACAAGCGCATGCTGCCCGACGACCAGAGAGCTGCCTTGTTCGACGGCATCCGTGCGTCGCTCGACGCGGGCGGCGGCGTCATCGAGCATCCGTACGTCGCGGAGTTGGTGGCCGCGCCGGTGCTCGACCGTTAGAACATCGAGATGCGCACCACGCTCGACAACGGAACACCGATCGAAGTCGCTCGGCCTGGCGGTAGCCGCGCTGCCAGCCGCGGCCTGGTCGTCATCCCCGACATCGGCGGTCTGCGCCCGCTCTTCGACGATCTCGTGGCCCGACTGGCGGACGAGAACGGTTGGGCCGTAGTGGCGGTGGAGCCGTTCCCCGGACGTGAGCAGATGACGCTCGAGGAACGCATGGCCGCGATGCCGACACTCGACGACAGCCTGCAGTTGGCTGACATCGTCGTCGCCGGAGACGTCCTCGGGATCGAACCGGTCGGCGTGATCGGGTTCTGTATGGGCGGGATGTACACGATGAAGGCCGCATCCACCGGAAGGTTCGATCGCGCCGCCGCCTTCTACGGAATGATCCGCGTGCCCGAGGCATGGCACGGGTCAGGGCAGCACGACGCGCTCGACTTGTTGCAGTCGGCGCCCGAGACGACGCAACGGGTGCTGGCCGTCATCGGCACCGCCGACCCCTACACGCCGGCGAACGAAGTCGATGAGCTCGAGGCGGCCGGCGCGACCGTGGTGAGGTACCAGGATGCGGAGCACGGCTTCGTGCACGATGCGTCGCGTCCGGCGCACCGCGCCGATGACGCGGCCGATGCGTGGCGGCGCGTGATCGACTGGTTGACGTGAGGCGCGAGCGACCGGCGAGCTACCGCGCCCGCAACGAAAGCTGCGGGCGGTTGGTGATGCGGTAGCGGCGCTCCGACTGTTCGATCCAGCCCAGCCGCACGAACGCGGCAATGGCCTTGTTCACCCGCTCACGCGACGCGCCGACCATGGCGGCGAGCTCCTCCTGCGTCACCGGCAGCACGAATTCGTCCTCGTCGCCCGCCACTTCGAGCAGCCGCTTGGCGGTGCGTCCGGTGACGTCGAGGAAGACGGAGTCGGCCAGTGCCGCGTCCATGGCGCGGATCCGCCCGGAGAGCATGGCGACGACGCTCCATAGCAACGTCGGCCGTCCCTCGTACACCGCCTGTATCGGCGCGTACGGGATCGAGATCACTTCCGACGGCTCCAGCGCACGGGCCGCCGTCGAACGCCCGAGGCCGTCGAACAGCGGCATCTCGCCGAACACGTCGCCCGCCTCCATCAACGCGACGACCGACTCGCGGCCGTCGCTCGACTTGTTGGCCAGCGCGATGCGCCCGGACACCACGACGAACAACTGGTCGGGCTCGTCGCCTTCTGAGAACAGCACATCGCCCCGGCGCAGCTCCCGCTGCTCCGCGGCATTGGAAATGCTCGCCAGCTCGTCCGGCTCGAGCTCTGAGAAGAGATCGACGCGCGTCAGTCGATCGGCGTCGGTCATCCCCGCGAATGTAGATGCCGGTAGGTCCCGGTGCCGCGACATCGAGTTGTACGGTCCGCGGGCCGTACCTACCCTGTGGAGGAGCCCTCCGCCCATCGCCTCCCGGGAGCAAGATGACGACGTTCGACGTCGGCGACAAGGTCGTGTACCCGCACCACGGTGCCGCAGTCATCGAGAAGCGAGAGAAGCGCGAGTCACCTTCGGGCGAGGAGCGTGAATACCTCGTCCTCCGGCTCGCATACGGCGACCTGACGTTGATGGTTCCGGCCGACAACACCGAGTCGGTCGGCCTTCGAGAGGTCATCAACAACGAAGAGGTCGAGGAGGTCTTCGCCGTCCTTCGCAAGAAGGAAGCGCGCATGCCGACGAACTGGTCGCGGCGGTTCAAGAACCACGTCGAGAAGCTGAAGTCAGGCGACGTCTATCAAGTCGCCGAGGTCGTCCGGAACCTCTCGCTGCGCGAGAACGAGAAAGGGCTGTCGGCCGGCGAGAAGCGCATGCTGGCGAAGGCGCGACAGATCCTCGTGTCCGAGCTGACGTTCGCCATCAACGTGAACGAGGCCGAAGCCGAGAAGCGACTCGACGAGTGCCTCACGTGAACCGCACCGTCGCGAGGCCGCACTGATCGTCTGGACCATCGTCGTCGCCGCGGGAGCCGGCGAGCGATTCGGTCAACGCAAGCAGTACGAACGGCTCGGCGCGCAACGTGTGCTCGATTGGTCGCTCGTCACCGCGTCCGAGATGAGCGCGGGCGTTGTCGCGGTGGTTCCGTCCGACGTGGCGCACGAACCCGAACCGCTGGCCAACGCGACTGTCCCTGGTGGCGTGACTCGCTCGGCGTCGGTGCGCGCCGGGCTCGCCGCGCTGCCGCCGGATGTGACGCACACGCTCGTGCATGACGCGGCGCGGCCCGTGCCACTGTTGGACGTGTGGCAGCGCGTCCTCGAGGCGCTGGCCAGTGGCGCCGAGGTCGTCGTGCCCGTCGTCGCCGTCACCGACACCTTGCGCGAGCGGGAGGGACCAACCGTTGATCGCTCGCGGTTCGTCGCGGTTCAGACTCCGCAAGCGTTCCGGGTCGACGTGTTGCGACGCGCACACGCATCCGATTCCGACGCCACCGACGATGCCACACTGGCCGAGCGCGTAGGCGCGAAGGTGAGCACGGTGGACGGCGACCCCCGCAACATCAAGATCACCGAGCCATGGCACTTGGCGCTGGCGGAATTGCTGCTCCCATGACACGAGTCGGCCTCGGAATCGACGTGCATCCGTTCGCCTCCGACGGCGACGCCCGCGTGCTCGTGCTCGGCGGTGTGGTGTTCGAGGGTGTGCGAGGGCTGCGCGGGCACAGTGACGCCGACGTGGTTGCGCACGCATGTGCAGATGCGTTGCTCGGTGCCGCGGCACTCGGCGACATCGGTGAGCACTTTCCCGACACCGATGAACGATGGCGCGGCGCGGACAGCATCTCGTTGCTCGGTGAGGTGGCGAACATGGTGCGGCGCGCCGGTTACGAGCCGGTCAACGTCGATTGCTCGGTTGTGTGCGAATCGCCGAAGTTGGCGCCACACCGCGACGCGATGTGCGAGCGGCTGTCAGCGGCCGTCGGCGCGGATGTGACGGTGAAGGCGACGCGGCCCGAGACGTTGGGCGCACTCGGGCGAGAGGAGGGGATCGCGTGCCTCGCGGTGGCGCTCGTCGACCGCCGGTAAGGCGAGCGGCTCCCTCTGGGTCGAGGAAGCCGGGCGGCGCGACCTCGAAGAAGCCGGGCGGCGACGAGCGACGCGGTCTCGGTGGCGATCAGGTCGAAGGACGCCAGGCCGTGCGCGAGTTGTTGCTCGCCGGTCGACGTCGCGTCCGAGAGGTGTGGATCGTGTCCGGCGATCGAGCCGAGCGCGGGCCGCTGCGCGATCTCGTCGACCTCGCAGAGGAGCTCCGGGTCACGGTCAAGTTCGTGTCGCAGGGCAAGCTCGACGCCGCGGCTCGCAGCGAAGCACCACAAGGTGTCCTGGCGCGGTGCGCGCCGTTGCCGGAGACCGACCTCGACGACCTCACAAGGGTGGTCGAGGGCGAGCCGCCGTTCCTCATCGCCATCGACGGCGTGACCGACCCCGGCAATTTCGGCGCGCTGCTGCGCGTCGCGGAGTGCTGCGGGGCCACCGGCGTCGTCGTGCCGCGTCACCGGTCCGTGCACGTCACGCCGACGGTCGCCAAAGCAGCCGCCGGTGCCATCGAGCATCTTCCGATCGCGGTCGTCGGCGGCCTGCCCGCCGCGCTCGAGCGATTGTCAAAGCTCGGCGTGTGGACGGTCGGTCTCGACAGCGGCGGCCGCGAACGCATCGATCGTCTCGAGCTCGCCGATCAGCCGGTGGTGCTCGTGCTCGGTGCCGAAGGCAAGGGCCTGTCGCCGCTGGTCCGGCGTCGATGCGAGGTCGTCGCCGGCATCCCCCTGCGGGGGCGGCTCGGGTCGCTCAACGTCGCTGCCGCCGGCGCCATCGCCTGCTTCGAGGTGGCCCGGCGCCGGCTCGACGCCCGGGGCTAGATCGTTTCATCCAACTCCGGGTCGCCGTGGCCCTTCGAGGTGCCACCGCGAACCGACACTCCAGGTCGTAGGGTGGTTTGTCCTGATCCGGTTTTTCCGAGTCTGGTGGGTTCGGGAGGGTTAGAAACGTTTGTTCGGCAGATTTCTTGCGCGTTTTCGTAGAGTGACGGTTGACACCTAGGCTGTGTCATGGTTCAAAGTGACTAGTCCATCGTGGCTACTGCCCGTAGCACCCGAACCAATCCGCAGCACGCAGGAGAACCCCCACCGTGGTCACAGAGCAGCTCACCGAACTCCCCGATGACGAACTTGCCGCTCGGTTCCAGCAAGGCGACCGTCTGGCTCTCGAGACCCTCATCGCTCGCTACCGCCGCTTCGCTCGTGCCAAGAGCCGCGGCTACTTCCTCGTGGGCGGCGACGCCGACGACATCGAGCAGGAAGCGCTCATCGGCCTCTACAAGGCGTCCCGCGATTTCCGGCCCGAGCACCAAGCCAGCTTCCGGGCGTTCGCCGAGCTGTGCATCACCCGCCAGATCATCACGGCGATCAAGACCGCGACCCGCCAGAAGCATCAGCCGCTCAACCAGTACGTCTCGATCTCCGGCGCCCGCGGCGGCGACGATCCGGGCGAGCGTTCTGTCGAGGAGCTGCTGCACGCGCACCACGACGGCGATCCCGCCGACACCGTGGTGTCAGGCGAGCGCATGGAGACGATCCGGTCGTCGATGGCGCAGATGCTGTCCGGGCTCGAGGTCGACGTGCTCAAGCTCTACGTCGAGGGCAAGTCGTACCAGGAGATCGGCGAGCAGCTCGGCCGTCACGTGAAGTCGATCGACAACGCTCTGCAGCGCATCAAGCGCAAGCTCGACCAGCACCTGCAGGACAGCGCGGCTGCCGAAGCCAGCCATCTGCTCGCCATCGGCTGAGCACCAGTCACCTACGCTCGACCGGCTACGCCCGAGTAGCTCAGCCGGTCAGAGCAGGCGCCTTGTAAGCGTCAGGTCGTCGGTTCGACTCCGACCTCGGGCTCGGGTGCTTGCTTCGCGTGGGCTCGCGGGGCAGCCTGACAGGAATGGCCCTGACCGACAGAGATCGGGCGATCCTCGACTTCGAACGCAGCTGGTGGAGCGAACCTGGTCCGAAGGAGCTCGCGATACGAGAGCGCTTCGACCTGTCGAGCACGCGCTACTACGAGATCTTGGCTGAGCTCCTCGACATGCCCGAAGCGCTCGAGTACGACCAGCTGGTCGTACGCCGGTTGCGCCGGCTGCGGGACCGTCGCCGCCGAGCGCGCTATGAAGGTCGTCCGGCTCGGCGTGGAGGAACCCCGTAGTGGCGTCACGCGGCACCCGTTCGGCTGCCAACAACAACTCGAGTTCAGCCGCGTTGCGCGGCGCACTGTTGATCGGCGTCGCGGTCGTCCTCGGCGCCGCGCTGCTGGCGCAAGGATTCAACGACAACGGCGCGCCGGTCAGTACGAGCTCCAACACGTCGACGACGGTCAAGCGCAGCGGCGCCACCACGACCACGGCGGTACCGCAGCCGCACGATCCCGCGACGGTGAAGGTGCTGGTGCTGAACGGCTCGGGTAAGTCCGGCATCGCGAAGGCCGGCGCCGATCAGTTGAAGGCGGCCAACTACACGACACTCGATCCCGCCAACGCCACGACGGGCGCGCCGGTCGCCGCCTCGATCGTCTACTTCACCGCGGGCTATGACGCCGACGCGCAACAGATCGCGGCGAAGCTCGGGCTCAATCCTTCCGCCGCGCAACCGTTGCCGAATCCACCCCCTCCCGAGGTCGGCGATCCCAAGGACGCCAACATCGTCGTGCTCATCGGAACCGACGCGCCCGTCGCCGGTGGCGCGGGTGCAGGAACCACGACCACCGTCGCCGCGAACTGAGCCTGACCTTGGGCCTGATCGGCTCGCACCGCTGATTCAGGTGCGGCGGATCTCTGATCGCACTTCGACCGTCACCGTTCCCTGGATCGGAGCGCTCGTTTGACCTTGTGGCGCGGCGAGCACCGCGTCGAACGTTCCCCTGGTGATCGACGTCGAATGCCGCACCGAGCCGTCGGCGAGGTCGTAGACGACCGTGATCGTCGTCGTGTCGGTTCCCGTCAGTGTCTGCACGCCGTTGGCGGCGGACGCCGTCGAGGTGATCGGCAACGAGGTGGAGGACGTGACCGTTGCGGTCTTGTGGCCGTCGACGACACCGAGCTCGACCAGACGACCCTCGCCGGTCAGCAGCGCCGGCGCGTTCATGCCGGCGAGCTGTACGTGATCGTCGACTGTCCATCGGTCACCGGGGCGAAGACCGCGATCGGGCGGGGCCCCTGCGGCCGCGGGGAAGATCTCTGAAAGTCCGAGGTCGCCGAGCGCACCGGTCGGAATGCCCTCGACGCTCTCGACCGCGGTGAGTTGCGCAGCGCGATCGAAACGCATCACGAACGTGCGCTCGCCGACCCCTTCGCGTCCGAGCATGACCTGCACGCGGGTGGTGCCGTCCTTCGCATCGAGCACGCGTTGCTGCACCGCGAGGTCCGCCTCGTCGTGCGGCGATGTGCTTCGGCCCGCGAAGGTCGACGTCGACGTCGACTCGACATGGACCGCGTACGTGTAGGACGCGCCGGTGGGCGGATGGAACGAGAGGAGCACGCGATCGTCGCGGCATGCGGTACACGCGAGCGCGAATGCGAGCGCGAGGGCGGCGACCCGGCCCGGTGCTCGCCATCGGTGTGCGCGCTGCATCGGTGCGACGGTACCGGTGACCGGCGGTACGTTTCGTTCGTGGCCCGACCGCCGGCGCTCGACGCGCTCGATCCGCTGCGGGCGCAGCCCTCGCGGGCCGGCGTGCTGACCGACTTCGACGGCACCCTGGCGTCGATCGTCGACGACCCCGCCACCGCCCGGCCGCTCGACGGTGTACGGGAAGAGCTCGCGCGGCTCGCGGATCGCTTTGCAGTGGTCGCGGTGCTCTCGGGCCGACCGGTGTCGTTCCTGCAGCAGTTCCTTCCCCCCACCGTCGTGCTCTCGGGCCTCTACGGCCTCGAGGTCGTGCGCGACGGCGTGCGAGCGGACAATCCGCTCGGGCGCCCCTGGCGAGGAGTGATCGAGGACGTGGTCGACGCGGTCCGCGCCGACGGTCCGGACGGCATGCGCATCGAGTCGAAGGGGCTTTCGCTCACGCTGCACTACCGCGGCGAGCCCGACCTTGCCCCGCGAGTGCTCGCGATTGCGGAGCAGCAAGCAGTGCGGTCGGGACTCGAGGTGCGTGCGGCTCGCATGTCGGTCGAACTGCATCCGCCGATCGAGGTGGACAAGGGGACCGCGTTACGCGACCTCGCCGCGGGGCTCGAGGCCGCGTGCTTCATGGGCGACGACCTGGGCGACCTCGCTGCGTTCCGAGCACTCGACGGACTCGCCCGCGAGGGCGCTCACGTCGTGCGGATCGCGGTGCGCAGCGAGGAAACACCGCCCGCCTTGCTGGAGGCGGCTGACCTCGTGGTCGACGGCCCTGAAGGGGCGCGTGACGTGCTGGCGCAGCTCTAGTTGCGCGGCCACAGCACTAGCTCGCGTACTCGAGCTGTTCGCGTAGCCAATCCCGCGGCGTCCGTGCCGCGACGACGGCGCGCAGTTGCTCGTGGCGACGGCGGCGCTCGCCGTCGTCCATCGACAGGGCCTGGCGCAACGCATCGGCGGTGTCATCGATGTCGAACGGGTTGACGCCGATCGCCCCCGCGTCGCCGAGCTCTTCGTATGCACCGGCCTCGGTCGAGAGCACGAGCGCGGAGTGATCGCCGACGAGCATCGCTTCCTTGGCCACGAGGTTGAGCCCATCGCGGATCGGGTTCACGAGCACGACATCGGCCAGCTGGAGCGCGGCGATCGACCGTGGGAAGTCGTCGCGGGCGTCGTAGAGGATCGGTGTCCAGTCCGGAGTCGCCCACTTCGTGTTGAGGCGCTCGACGAGTCCTTCGACCTCCTGGCGATACGCGAGATATTCGGGCAGTCCTTCGCGCGACGGGTACAGGAGCGCGCAGAACACCACGCGCTCGCGCCACTCGGGTGACGACGTCAACAACTCGTCGAACGCGTGGAAGCCGCGCAGGATGTTCTTCGACAGCTCGATGCGATCGACGCGTACGAGCAGCTTTCGATCACCAATCGTCTCGCGCAGATGATCGCGTTGGCGCGCCGCCGCCGGTGACGTCGCAGTGGCTGCGAGATCGTCGGGATCCGGTGCGAGCGGACTGACGCCGACGCGCGGAGGGATGCCTTCGCCGACGAATGCCCGATGCGACCTGACGAACGCATCGGCCCATCGGTGGGTGTGGAACGTCGTTGCCAGGTTCGACCCCATGCTCGTGACGAGCTCGCGGGTCGCGGCCTGTGGCAACGGACGCAGACCGTCGGGGTCGCACCAGGGAGTGTGCGCGAAGTGCACGGTGGCGAGATCGGGTCGGGCGGCGCGCAGCCGAGGGGCGACCAGTGCGAGGTGGTAGTCCTGCACCAGCACTGCGGCGCCCTCGGGCGCGGCTTCGGCCGTGGCATCGGCGAACGCGTGATTGACCGCGCGGTACGCCTCCCAGGCCTCGTGCCAATGCCGGTCGATGCGAGGCCGGCGGGCGAGGTCGTACAACCCGTGGAGGCAGAACCACAGCGTCGCGTTGCAGATCACGTCGTAGGCCATCCGGTACTCGGACGGATCCAGGTCGAGCAGGCGCACGCGCAGGCCCTCGGCTTCGGCCACCTGGCCACCACTGGCGGCCTCGCGGTCTTCGTCCGAGAGGGCGGCGGCGAGCCACAACGCATCGGTTCCCTCGACCAGCGGCGCCAGCCCGGACACGAGCCCGCCCCCGCCGCGCTTGGCCGTCAGCGATCCGTCGTCGCCCCGCCGGAACGACAGCGGCCCGCGGTTGGACACGATCACGACGGGCCGTTCGGGCACGAGTGTGCAAACTACTGGTCGTGCGTGTCGTGGCTGCCCCGGACAAGTTTCGTGGAACTGCCGGCGCGCCTGACATCGCGGGGGCTATCGCCGCGGCGGCGAAGGCGGCCGGATGGCAGTGCGACGAGGTGCCGATGGCCGACGGGGGCGAGGGCACGTTGGAGGCACTCGGTGGCGCCAACCGTTCGACGCTGGTGACGGGCCCGCTCGGCGACTCGGTGGAAGCGGCGTGGCAGTTGAACGGCACTCGAGCGGTGATCGAGATGGCGAGAGCCTCGGGGCTCGAGCTCGTCGGTGGCCCGGACGGGAACGATCCGATTGCGGCGACCACGTACGGCACTGGCGAGCTGATCGCGGCCGCACTCGACGCGGGCGTCCGTCGCATCATCGTCGGCGTGGGCGGCTCGGCCACGACCGACGGCGGGCTCGGCGCGCTGCGCGCCATCTACCCGCTACAGCGACTGCGCGGCGTCGACCTCCAGGTGGCGTGTGACGTGAGGACGAAGTTCATCGAAGCGGCGGAGGTGTACGCGCCGCAGAAGGGCGCGTCCGCCGCGCAGGTCGAACTCCTGCGGCGCCGGCTCGAACGGCTCGCGCAGGTGTACCTCGACGAGCACGGTTTCGATGTGCGTACCGTCGAGGGCGCGGGAGCTGCCGGGGGTCTTGCGGGTGCCCTGGCGGCGGTAGGGGCGGCGCTGGTGGACGGCTTCGATCTCGTCGCGGACGAGGTCGGCTTCGACGATGCGCTCGAAGGTGCTGACCTCGTCATCACGGGCGAAGGCTTCGTCGACGCGCAGTCCTTCGAGGGCAAGGTCGTCGGGGGCGTGGCGCAACGGGCCGCGGCGGCGGACGTCCCCATGTTCGTTGTCGCGGGTGAGGTCTACGACGACGCGGGCGCGCGGGTCGACGCTGTCTCGTTGGTGGAGCGGTTCGGTGAGGACCGCGCTCGCGGTGAGACGTGTGCGTGCGTCGAAGAGGTCGTATTCGAGCGGCTGCAAGCGCTGAGTCGCGCGGAGTCGGCGTCGTAGACGATTGCAACCCGCGTGACTAGCGAGCCGACTTCTTGCCGACGACCCAGCCGATGAAGGCGATGGCGAGGATCACGAGAACGGCGAGCTTGACGATCCCGAGCAGGAATCCGACAACGGCACCCACGACCCACATGGCGGCGAAGACAAGCGCCACCGCGACGATCGCGTACCACCACAGTGGTGTGGAGGGACGTTCCGGAGCGGCCATGCCCCGAAGGCTATTGGCCGCGCGACTGCTCTGTTCGTTCGGAGGGCACGTCGCGCAGATCGAGCTTGTCGCGGAGGTCGACCCGCCGGACGCTGCACATGGCGCGGGCCACGACCGCGAGGGCGTCGTCCGAGCTGACGGGATCGACCGGATGCTGCGCCTCGACCGCCGCGATGGCCCGCTCGGGCGCGCAGTCGGTCAGGTGGACGACCAGTTCCGCCAGACGATTTGTGTACGCGAGACGAGATTCACGGCTCGAGGCCATGTGCTCGTTGGATTGGGCTGTACTCATGGATACTCCTGCGATCCCGTTGGCCCTTTCGAAGTGAATGATCGGAACGGGCGGTTACGTACTTGAGCACTCGTAAGAAAATACGCATTTGCGGTAACCCTGCAGAAACTCTCCCAAGCCGACGGGTTCATTCAGCAGGTCATACCCACGACGGGGTGCGTTCAGGCACGTTCCCACGTTGAGTTTCGGTTACGCACCTCGCCGAGCGGCGCCCTCACCGAGTCGGGCGAGCGGGGGCCGTTCGACCACCTCGATCTCCATCGGCTCGAGGCCCGGCCGGTAGAGGGTTGCCAGCCCAGGAACCGGATGCCCGGCGCGGCCCAACATCGTCTGGATCACGGCGGCCGCCTGGGGCGACAGCTCGTCCAGTGGGCGATTGCGGTGGATGCGGCTGCCGAGATCGACCTGCGCGATGGCGTCGACCCCGAACCGGTCGGCCACATCGATCAGCAACGCGATGTCGACCCCGTAGCCGTCCACGAACGGCAGCTGTTCGAGCAGTTCCCGCCGCCCCCCGTACTCGCCGGCGAGCGGCTGAACGATCGACGCGAGATGCGGGAACAGCAGCGCCAGCAAGGGGCGAGCCACGAGCTCGGTGACCCGTCCGCCGCGATCCTTCGGGTCGGGCGTCGGCCGTTCGTAGTGCCCCTTCACGAACCCGATCTCGGGATGGGTGAGCAGCGGACCGAGAAGACCGGTCACGAACAGCGGGTCGAAGTCGATGACATCGGCGTCGCACCACACGATGAGGTCGCCATCGGCAACGGCGAGGGACTTCCATAGGGCCGCGCCCTTGCCATGACCGGTTCCGTGCTCGGGCAGCACGCTGGCCGCCGCCACGACCCGCGCACCCGCGTCGGCTGCGACTTCGGCCGTGCCGTCGACCGAGTGGTCGTCCACGACGACGATCTCGTCGACGAGACCCCACTGGTCGACGAGGTGCGACCTGATCGAACGGACGATGGCGCCGACGGTCGCCGCTTCGTCGCGCGCCGGCAGGCACACCGACACGACGTGGTGGTCCTTTGCCGCGAGAAGAACCTCGAGGTCGAACTCGGAATGGTCGAACGCGGCGAGGACCGTATGGACCGATCGCACGTAGGCACGTTACCCATCGCCCGAAAGGAGACTCACTGTGTGCCGGTTAGGGTGCTCGCCATGAGTGTGAAGGTTCGGATTCCGACGACCCTGCGCACCCTCACGGGTGGCAAGTCCGAGGTCGAGGTCGCGGGCGCCACGGTCGGCGAGGTCATCAGCGCGCTCGACGCCGCTCATCCGGGCTTCAACGACCGCCTCCTCGACGACAACGGCCTACGCCGCTTCGTCAACGTGTTCGTGGCCGACGACGACGTCCGCTTCCTCGATGGCCTCGACACCAAGGTCCCCGACGGCGAGACGGTCTCCATCCTCCCGGCCGTGGCGGGCGGCTGACCGGCCGGCGTCAAGGTTTGGGGCAGATCGGTCGATGATCGAGCGTGCCCGAAGTTCTCATCGTCGACGATGACCCTGACGTCCGCGGCATGCTGGCCTTCACTCTCGGCGATCACGGCTTTGCCGTGCGGGAGGCGAAGGACGGTGCCGATGCGCTCGACGAACTGGCGGCGAAAGCGCCGGACTGCATGGTCCTCGATCTGATGATGCCCCGCCTCGACGGCTTCAGCGTCCTCGAGGCGATGCGCGTGCAGAAGCTCGCGCCCGAGACGCGGGTGATCGTGTTCTCGTGCAAGTCGGAGGAGCGCACGTTCGTGCGAGTGTGGGAGCTCGGTGCCGACGAGTACCTCACGAAACCGGCCGACCCCGATGTCATCGCTCAGAAAGTGATCGCACTCTTGGAAGCGGGCACCCAGAGGGACGCCCGGGCCGACGACGCCCGGGCGTTCTGAGGGCTACAGCGACTGCAGCAGCTCCTCACGGGTTGCCGGCCCGAGCTCTGGCTCAGCGGGCCGATTGTCGCGATCGTTGTACACGGCAACGATCTTCGTGATGAGGTCACCGTCCCGCATGAGCGCGTCGGGCGTCGTCAACAGATTGAACGTGCGGAGGAACGCGCGCAGCACTGCTTGATCGGTACGCATCGCGGGTGCGAGCCCTTCACGCAGCACACCGCGCATGAACGCACGGGGATCGGATTCGTCACCGCTGGCCGGTGACCGGTTCTCGCGGTCGGACATGACCGCGGCGTGGTACCACGGCTCCACCTCTTCGGTGGACGCGCGCTCGTACGCGGCAACCGCGGCAACGAGATCATCCGGGCTTTGCGCGAGCGCGTCGGCCAGCAACGTCGCCTGCACCATCGCGAGCGAGCATCCGCGCCCGTAGAGCGGGTTCGTGCATGTGTGCGCATCACCGACCGCCGCGAAGCCACGCACGAGCGGCTCACCCGACTCGTCGGTGAAGCGCCGGATCCGGTTGAGCAGCTTGGCCATGACGTGCACGGGCGTGATGGAGTCGGCGCGGTCGTCCTCGAGCCACGGCCTGGTCGCGGGTAGCAACCGTGCCGCTTGTTCGAACGTGGCCGGATCGAGCAACCGCGATCGCAACTCGTCGTCGCCGACCGGTGTCGCGAACGTGACCGAGAACGTGCGGTTGTCACCGATGAACGTCGCGTATTTGAGGTAGCCGAGGTCACCGCCGATCGGCCCTGCCTGTTCCGGCACGTCCTTGCCGTCGCGCAACCGGTAGAACCGCGAGAGGTAGATGATCCCGGTGTCCTCGACCGTCTCCTCGATGTGGACACCCGCATCGGCGAGCCACGCAGGAACGTCGCCGCGCCGTCCGTTCGCGGCGATCACGAGATCGGCTTCGAACGTCGTCGCGACGCCGTCGACCGTCGCGTGCGCTCCGTCCACCGTCGCGTGCTCGCCATGCACCGAGCCATCCGACGTCAGCAGCGAGTTGACGACCACCCCGTCGAGCAACGACACGTGCGGTGCCTCGAGCACGGTGCGGCGTAACACCCACTCGAAGGTGGTGCGCCGGCAGGCGAGCATCACGAGGTCGTCGTCGCCTGGCTTCGGCGTCCGGTCGTCGAGTGTCTCGGGCAGGTTGGCGGTGAGCGGCCATTCGGTCGCGCCTGCTTCGTGCAGCCGTTCGAGCACGTCGGGGTAGCGATCCCGCAACAGGTTCCGCAGCCGGGCCAGCAGGGCGTGCGAGTGACGGACCTGGGGGGCTCCCCGGCGGTCCCACTCGAAGGCTTCGTCGGGGTCGTGCGGGAGCGGGGTGCGGTCGCGCTCGAGCACGACGACCTCGTGACCCTGGCGGGAAAGGGCCAAGGCCGAGCCCAACCCGGCGACCCCAGCGCCGATCACCAGCGTCCGCATGCGGGACAGTCTTTAGCACTCGGCCTGTGCGGTTGCTAAAGCCGGTTCGGCATGGTTGGATTAGCAGTCGCGAATGGAGAGTGCCAACCACTCCCACACGAAGACCCCCAACGAGGACCCCAACGGAGGGATCGATGCCGAAGATCATCGCGTTCGACGAGGAAGCCCGCCGCTCACTCGAGGCCGGCATGAACAAGCTGGCCGACGCGGTGCGCGTCACGCTCGGGCCCAAGGGCCGAAACGTCGTACTCGAGAAGAAGTGGGGCGCGCCGACGATCACCAAGGACGGTGTGTCGGTCGCCAAGGAGATCGAGCTCGAGGACCCGTACGAGAAGATCGGCGCCGAGCTCGTCAAAGAAGTCGCGAAGAAGACCGACGACGTGGCCGGTGACGGCACCACGACCGCCACGGTTCTCGCGTGGGCCATGGTTCGTGAGGGCCTGCGCAACGTCGCGGCCGGCGCCAACCCGATGTCGCTGAAGAAGGGCATCGAGGCCGCGGTCGAGGCGGCGGTCGCCAACCTCGCGACGCTGTCGAAGGACGTGGAGTCGAAGGATCAGATCGCGCAGGTCGCGTCGATCTCGGCCAACAACGACTCCGAGATCGGCGAGCTCATCGCCGACGCCATCGACAAGGTCGGCAAGGACGGTGTGATCACCGTCGAAGAGTCGAACACGATGGGCATGGAGCTCGAGTTCACCGAGGGCATGCGGTTCGACAAGGGCTACATCTCGCCCTACTTCGTCACCGACCCCGACCGGATGGAGAGCGTGCTCGACGACCCGTACGTCCTGCTCGTCGGCTCGAAGATCTCGGCCGTGCGTGATCTGCTTCCGGTGCTCGAGAAGGTCATGCAGTCGGGCAAGCCGCTCGCCGTCGTGGCCGAGGACGTCGAGGGCGAGGCACTCGCCACCGTCGTCGTCAACAAGATCCGCGGCACGTTCAAGTCGGTGGCCGTGAAGGCCCCAGGCTTCGGCGAGCGCCGCAAGGCGATGCTGCAGGACATGGCGATCCTCACCGGTGGTCAGGTCATCACCGAGGAGGTCGGCCTCAAGCTCGAGAACACGACGCTCGATCTGCTCGGCCGGGCCCGCAAGATCGTCGTCACCAAGGACGAGACGACGATCGTCGAGGGTGCCGGCAGCGAGGAAGAGATCAAGGGTCGCATCCAGCAGATCAAGAACGAGATCGACAACACGGACTCGGACTACGACCGCGAGAAGCTGCAAGAGCGTCTCGCGAAGCTGTCCGGTGGGGTTGCGGTGCTGAAGGTGGGCGCGGCCACCGAGGTCGAGCTCAAGGAGAAGAAGCACCGCATCGAGGACGCCGTCTCGACGACGAAGGCAGCCGTCGAGGAGGGCATCGTTCCCGGCGGTGGCGTGGCGCTGCTGCGCTCGCAGACGTCGATCCTCACGGCGGCCGAGAAGCTCGACGGCGACGAGTCGACCGGGGCGAAGATCGTCGCCAAGTCGGTCGAGGAGCCGCTCAAGCAGATCGCGGTCAACGCCGGTCTCGAGGGTGGTGTCGTCGTCGAGAAGGTGAAGAACCTCGACGGCTCGAACGGCCTCAACGCCGCCACCGGCGTCTACGAGGATCTGCTGAAGGCCGGCGTCCCGGACGCCACCAAGGTGACCCGGTCGGCCCTCCAGAACGCAGCCTCGATCGCGGCGCTGTTCCTCACCACCGAGGCAGTCATCGCCGACAAGCCGGAGGACAAGGGCCCGGCCATGCCTGGCGGCGGCATGGAGGACTTCTAGTCCTCTGAGGTTCTCCGCAACCTCAGTCGTACGGTCGGCCGGTCCTTCGGGGCCGGCCGATCCGCGTCCGGGGGAGGTTCGAACAGCGGGGTCCAGCTCGGATCCGGCGGCGGCCAGGCGGCGGTGCTCGCAGGGGTGACTGCGTCTGAGGGCACGTTGTCTGAGGGCACGTTGTCGGAGGGCACGGTGTCGGCCAGCGCAGCGGGCGTCGTGGGCGGCAGGTTGGCTGCTTGGCCGGGGCGAGCGAAGAAGAGGGAGATCCGCGGTCTCGGACGCGGCGGGCCGCTGGGAGGGTCGCGCCACGGTTCGGGCCACGTTCGACGGTCGGCGAACAGCGGCACGAACGGGCCGGGCATGCCGTACTCACGTATGCCGAGCGCGGTCGCCAGCGCGACGAGGAGCAGCGCGATCCACGTCGCGGGACGGTCGAGGAGGTCGGTCGTCGCCGCGTGGGTGCTGCGGGCCAGCGACAACAGGCTGTTGCCCCAGTCACGCATACCGCTGATGTCAGCGGTGTTCTGCGCGGCAACCGTCTGACCGGAGAGCGCAGCCTGGCGGATGGTGGCAGCGTCGTCCGGCAGGGCCTGGATCGCACCGCCATCGGCTGGGGGCGGCGGCGGGTTGTTGTCGGTGCCGATGGTCGGCTGGAACAGCGTCGAACGCAGTCCCAGGTGCGACGCGAATTGACGACCGTCGACGACCGCAGGCCCGCTCGACCCGTCGATCGTGACCTGCAGGGCGCGCCCCGAAGGCCCGGGCTGCGAGACGACGACGTTCGAGACTGTCCCCTGGTAGCCGAACCGTGACGCGATGTCGGTGAGCGACACTTCGGTTCGCCACGGCAGCGGGTCCGGCGTGTTGTAACGCACGACCGTCAAGTACGGGTACGCGCCATCCGGACTGCCGAACCCCTCGAGTGTCGTCGCGGTGATGCCACCCGCGTCAGCGGAGTACACGGTCGACGCCAGCGCGCCGCCGTAGGTCACGACCTGTCCGGTCGTCGCGTCGACCGCCGCGTTCTGGCCCGCCGTCTCGCGATCCGCACCGATGTAGACCTGGCACAAGTCGTAGTCGCACAACTCACCGCTGAACGACATCGCCCGCAGCGCGTAGGTGCGGGCCGCGACGGTCTGTGCCGCGATCGCTTCGAGCGGCCAGCTGCTCGGGACCTCTCCCATACCGCGGAGGTATGACTCGACGTCGAGCTGGTTCACGAGACGAAGGGGACCGCCGTCCGCCGTGGCCTCGATCATCCCGCGGTAGTGCCGGCCGCGTTCGGCCACGCCTGTCGTGGCGCCGTCCGCAGGGACGGCCCACAGCGGTGTGCTCGACGTGTTCGACGCGGGCGGCGGCGGTGGGGTGGTGTCGGTCGGCGGAGTCGTCGTCGTGCCCGGAGGCTGGGGCGTCTGAGGAGGCGGCGTCGTCGCCGGTTGCGGCACGGTCGTCGTGCACACGATGCAGCCACCGCCGGGCGGCGGAGAACCCCCGCCACCACCAGTGGTGGGAGGTGGGCACGTGATGCCGGGCAGCACGCAGCTTGGTGTCTGCTCGGCGCCTTGCGGGCTCTGCCACACCACCGGCTCGCTCGCCGCCTGGGCCGTGACTCCGCCGGTCACGTGGTACGCGCCGTCGTAGCTGACGATCACCGATCCGCCAGGGCCGACCGATACCGGGAAACCCGCGGCCTGGTCACCGTCGGGCGCGCTGCGGATCTCGCCGCCGTTGGGAAACGTGAGGGTCGATTGGCCGTTGGGCGACGTGAACACGGACACTCGCACGGTCTGATCGCCGACAGTGGCCAACGTGGTGCCGGGGTAGAACGTGCCGAGGATGCTTTCGTGGCTGGCGCCGGCGTCGGCCATGTACTTGGCGCCCCACTGCGCCAGCCCGACGCCATGTCCGAAACCCTTGCCGTCGAGGTAGACGACCGGTGTACCCGTCTGGGCGCGAGCCGGGGAAGGGGCGACCATGAAGGCCGCAACGGCGAGAAAAAGGATTAAGACCCCTCGGCGCACGTACCTATCGAACCAGAGAACTCGGACGGTTCCCATGACCCGATCAGGTCTTTTTCTGGACCGGCGACCGCATGTCCTGCCCATTTCGTAGCCTGCGATCTCGATGAGCCGGCGTCGCAGCGAGCGTGTGCTCGTGCACCGAGTCGAGAACGGCCACGCTCCGAAGCGGCTTCCTGACGAATTGATCGTCGAGGAGCCGCTCGAGATCCGCCTCGACGGTCACTTGGTGGCCACGACCATGCGGACGCCGGGCAACGACTTCGAGCTGGCGGCCGGGCTGTGCTTCACCGACGGACTGCTCGCGGACGCGGCCGTGACCACGTGTCGCTACTGCGAGGACGGTCGCAACGCGATGGAGGGCAACTTCAACATCGTGACAGTGGAGACAGGCGGCCGCGCCCCTGTTCCTCAGCCCCGGCTCACGCCGACGACGTCGTCGTGCGGGCTGTGCGGCTCGACGTCGATCGACGATCTACGTGCACGGCTGCAGCCGCTCGACGTGGAGCCGATGCCGCTCGAACTCCTCGCCTCGATGCCCGACCGGGTTCGCGCCGGCCAGACGCTGTTCGACCGGACCGGCGGTGTCCACGCGGCCGCGGCCTTCGATCTCACCGGCACGCCGATCGTCGTGCGCGAGGACATCGGCCGCCACAATGCGGTCGACAAGGTCATCGGCCGGATGCTGCTCGACGGCATGTTGCCTGCCGCCGAGCTCGGCCTCTGGGTGAGCGGCCGGGCCAGCTTCGAGATCGTGCAGAAGGCATGGGCCGGCGGGTTCGCGGCGCTCGTGGCCGTGAGCGCGCCCTCGAACCTCGCGGTCGAGGCGGCGCGGGCGGCGGGCTTGACGCTCGCCGGGTTCGCTCGCCCCCAAAGGTTGAACATCTACGCACCGGCCGATCTCTGACGCGGCGTGCCCGGATCGTCGATGCCGGGCGTCAGCGGAGGGGTTCGTAGAATCCCGGCGTGCCACAACAGCTGACGCCCGCGACGGGCTGGGGCGTGCTGCATCTGTTCTGCAAGCCCACCCCCTTTGCCGATCCGGAGGCGATCAGGGCGGCGGTCAAGGCATGCATGGCCGACGAGCACCAGGTCGTCACAGTGGGGCTGCTCGGTCACAAGGCCGATCTCGCGTTCATGGCGCTCGGCCCGGATCTGTGGCGGCTGCGCGTCCTGCAGAGCGAGCTCACGGCCGCCGGTCTCGACGTCGTCGACTCGTATGTGTCGCTGACCGAGATCTCCGAGTACGCGGCCGGCGTGCCGGAGGAGTTGAAGCAACGTCGGCTCTATCCGCAACTGCCGCCCGAGGGAAAACCGGCGTGGTGCTTCTATCCGATGTCGAAGCGACGCAAGGTCGGCCAGAACTGGTACACGCTGCCGTTCGACGAGCGCGACCAACTGATGCGCGGGCATGGCAAGACGGGGCGCACGTTCTCCGGACGGGTCCTGCAACTGATCACCGGGTCGACCGGTGTGGACGACTGGGAGTGGGGCGTCACTCTGTTCGCCGAACGTCCTGACGATCTCAAGGACGTCGTCTACACCATGCGATTCGACGAAGCCTCCGCCATCTACGCCGAGTTCGGTGCGTTCTTCACCGGACTCGTCGTGCCCGTCGACGAGTTGTTGGAGTCACTCGGGCTGACGTCGTGACGCGTGAGGAACAGAAGCCGACCATCACGTTCGGCAAGTTCCAGAACGTCGACATGCGTGTCGCGCTCGTGCAGTCGGCACCACTCGCGAGCGGCACCAACGCACCATCGAGGCTCGTGACACTCGACGTCGGTCATCTCGGTACGCGGCAATCGGTCGCGCAGTTCGCGCTTGTCGACGAGTCCGACCTCGTCGGCAAGCACGTCATCGCGTGCGTGAACCTCGCGCCGCGCCAGATCGGCGCGCATCTCTCCGAAGTGCTCGTGTTGGGCGTACTTCATCCGGACACTCCGGAAGGTCAAGCCCAAGCGCTGCCGCTACTTGCGGCCGATCGCGCCAACCCCGGCGACCGCGTCTTCTAACCACGCCGAGCGACGTCAAGCGATCGTCGCGCGGCGCGGCACTACAGTCCGCCGGTGGTGGGTGGGAAGCTCGGTTCGACGAAGCGTCGACTACTTGTCGCGGCGATCCTCGCCGGGCTGATCGCCGCGATCCAACTGTTCGGGCCCGCGGCCGGCGCGCAGCAACCGTCGTCGTCTTCGTCTTCGTTGTCGTCGACCTCGGACACCGGCTCGTCGTCATCATCCGGCACGGCCAGCGACTCGTCGTCATCGACGGGCACCGAGTCGTCGTCCAACCCGGCGGGCACGTCGGTACACGGCACTCTGATCGACAGGAAGGGCACCGCCGACACGAAGGACGATCAGCCCGTCAAGGACGTGAAGATCACCGTCAGCAAGGCGAGCGGTGAGCCGGTCGGGTCGGCGACGACCGACGAGGAGGGCAAGTACTCCATCGACGTACCGTCCGGTGAGGGCGCCTACACCGCGCAACTCGACACGAGCACGTTGCCGAAGGGCGTCAAGCTCCCCGAGAGCGCGGCGACGTTGAGCTTCCAGCTCGGGCCCGGTCAGTCGCGCATCCTGCTGTTCGACCTCAATGCGGCGACCCGGGTCACGACCGGCAAGTTCGACGAGTTCCTACAAGCCATCGTCGACGGTACGAACTTCGGTCTGATCATCGCGTTGTGCGCGGTTGGCCTGTCGCTGATCTACGGCACGACCGGGCTCGTGAACTTTGCACATGGCGAGCTGGTGACACTCGGGGCCATCGTCGCCTACTACTTCAACCACGACTTCGGATGGGCGTTGCTCATCGCCGCGCCCGCGGCCGTGTTCGTCGTCGCATGCGGCGGCTGGCTCCTCGACGCCGGCTTCTGGGGCCCGTTGCGCAGGCGCGGCACCGGGCACATCGCGCAGATGGTCATCTCGATCGGGCTCGCGCTCGCACTGCTGAACCTGTACCTGTACACGTTCGGCGGCATCACCAGGCCGTACACCGACTACCACGCGCAGCCGGCGTGGTCGATCGGCAACATCGACCTGGCGCCGAAGAAGTTCATCAGCACGGTGATCAGCTTCGTCGTGCTCATCGCGGTCGCGGTCGCGCTGCAACGCACCCGCACCGGTAAGGCGATGCGCGCCATCTCCGACAATCCCGATCTCGCCTCGTCGTCAGGCATCAATGTCGATTCGGTGATCCGGCTCGTGTGGATGTTCGGCGCCGGCCTGGCGGCCCTTGGCGGCATCCTCTTCTCGGTCAGTCAGGACGTGAACTTCGAGGAGGGTTCGTCGATCCTGTTGCTGCTGTTCGCCGCGATCACGCTCGGCGGCCTCGGTACGGCCTACGGCGCGCTCGTCGGCGGCTTCGTCGTCGGCCTGTTCGTCAACGTGTCGACGGTGTGGATCCCGACCGAGCTGAAGAATGTCGGCGCGTTGGTGGTGTTGATCCTCGTGTTGCTGGTTCGTCCGCAGGGCATCCTCGGCAGATCAGAGCGGGTGGGGTAGGCGTATGGATTGGGACTCGATCTTCCGCAACGGCGGCCAAGCGGCGTTCGGTCCGGTCGCGTGTTACACCGCGCTGGCGGCCATCGGACTCAACATGCAGTTCGGCTACACCGGACTGCTGAACTTCGGCCAGGCCGCATTCGCGGCTGCCGGCGCGTACGGCATCGCGGTGGCGGTCACGACATTCGGCCTCTCGTTCTGGCTCGGTGTGTTCCTCGGCATGCTGGCCGCGGTGCTGCTCGCATTGATCCTCGGCTTCCCGACGTTGCGGTTGCGCGCGGACTATCTCGCGATCGTGACGATCGCAGCCAGCGAGATCGTGAGGCTGACTGTGCGCTCGGTGCGCTTCACACCGACGTTCGGCGGCACGGATGGACTGCAGGGATTCACGAATCGCTTCTACGAGATCAGTCCGCTGCATGGCGCGCAGTACGGGTTCTGGATCTTCAGGTACAGCCGCGACGACGCGTGGGTGAGCATCATCGGGTGGACCGTGGTGGCGCTGTGCTGCCTCATTACGTTCCTGCTCATCCGCAGCCCGTGGGGACGCATCGTCAAGGGCATCCGCGAGGACGAGGACGCGGTCCGTAGCCTCGGAAAGAACACGTACTGGTACAAGATGCAGAGCCTCATCCTCGGTGGCCTGTTCGGTGCGTTCAGCGGCATGGTGTTCGCCGTGTCGAAGCACTCCGTCAACCCCGACGACTACGCGACGAAGTTCACGTTCACCGCGTTGGCGGTGCTGATCCTCGGTGGCACGGCCCGGGTGCTCGGCCCTGTCGTCGGCGCGATCATCTTCACCGGTGCGCTGCAGTTCATCGACGTGTTCACCCGCGAGGCGATCAGCCACGGTTACCTGCCGTCGTGGTTGATCGACGACAGCAAGGTCGCCATCGTGCGCCTGGTGTTCGTCGGCGTCGCTCTCGTTCTCCTCATGATCTTCAGACCGCAGGGCATCTTCGGCGACAAGCGGGAGGCGCTCATCCGTGACCGGTGACGTGTCGTCCTCGCTCGCGCGACCGGCAAGTGCGACGTGGACCGAAGGTGTGGCGCGCGAGCCCGGGGTGGCCAAGCCGGATCCGATCCTCGTCGTCGACGGCGTCAGGCGAACGTTCGGCGGCCTCACCGCGGTCGAGGTCGATCACATGGAGATCCAGCGCGGGGCGATCACCGCGTTGATAGGTCCGAACGGTGCCGGCAAGACCACGTTCTTCAACTTGTTGACCGGGTTCGACAAGCCCAACTCAGGCAAGTGGACGTTCGACGGCAAGCCCTTCTCCGGCCAGCGCGCCTACAAGGTGGCGCGTGCCGGGATGGTGCGAACGTTCCAGCTGACCAAGTCCTTGGCGCTGATGTCGGTGCTCGACAACATGAAGTTGGGTGCCACCGGTCAACAAGGCGAGAACATGTTCCGCGGACTGATCCCCGCGTTCTGGCGCGGCCAGGAGAACCAAGTCGAGGCTCGCGCCGACGCGTTGTTGCAACGCTTCAACCTGACGCGCGTGCGTGACGACTTCGCAGGATCGTTGTCGGGCGGTCAGCGCAAGCTGCTCGAGATGGCGCGCGCCCTGATGGTGCAGCCGCAACTCGTCATGCTCGACGAGCCCATGGCCGGGGTGAACCCAGCGCTGACGCAGTCGTTGCTCGTTCACATCAAAGGTCTGCGAGACGAAGGGATGACCGTCGTGTTCGTCGAGCACGACATGGATGTCGTCTACGACATCAGCGACTGGGTCGTCGTGCTGGCCGAGGGACGCGTGATCGCAGAAGGTCCGCCGGATGCGATCGGCGCCAACCCGGCTGTGATCGATGCCTATCTCGGGCGTCATCACGATGCGCCGACCACGGAGGCAGAGTTGCAGAAGCAGCTGGCCGAAGCCGAGGCGGCCATCGCCGAAGAGGAAGCGGCCGCCGAAGATGATTGAACCGTCGTCCTCCGAAGAGATCGAGCTCGTCGAGACGGATACGTGGACCGGTCCACTGCTCGAAGGGACGGACCTCGTCGCCGGCTACCTGCCCGAGGTCAACATTCTCAACGGCTGCAACCTCACGCTGCATCGAGGCGAGCTGGTCGGGATCATCGGTCCGAATGGCGCCGGCAAGTCGACACTGCTGAAGGCGCTCTTCGGCCTCATCTCGGTTCGCGGCGGCGCGGTCATGCTCCGAGGCGAGAACGTCACCGGCCGCAAGGCACACGCGCTCGTCGCCATGGGCCTCGGCTATGTGCCCCAGAACAACAATGTGTTCCCCCATCTCACGGTGCACGAGAACCTCGAGATGGGTGTGTACCAGCGACCCGCACGGTTCGAGGAGCGCTTCGAGCACGTCTGCGAGCTCTTCCCGCTGC
The DNA here is from genome assembly GCA_036493595.1 of Acidimicrobiales bacterium. Taxonomy (GTDB): domain Bacteria; phylum Actinomycetota; class Acidimicrobiia; order Acidimicrobiales; family JACDCH01; genus DATAES01. The sequence goes on from DASXPN010000073.1 coordinate 104,617, forward strand.
TCGGCCAGCGTCGCGCCCAACGGGCGGGGTCGCTGTCCGGCGGTGAGCGCCAGATGGTGGCGATGGGACGAGCGTTGATGATGGACCCGTCGGTCCTGCTGCTCGACGAGCCGTCAGCGGGCCTGTCGCCGGCGTATCAGGACGAGGTGTTCATCCGTTGCCGGCAGATCAACGACGACGGTGTGTCGATCGTGATGGTCGAGCAGAACGCGCGGCGGTGCCTGCAGATCTGCCACCGCGGCTACGTCCTCGATCAGGGAGCGAACGCGTACACCGGCACCGGTGACGAGCTGCTCGACGACCCGAAGGTCATCGAGCTCTACCTCGGCACCCTCGCCCGGGCGCGGTAGCGGCCCCGCCCGAAGGCGAGGCCGCTCCCCGAACTGCTTGTTGTCGGCTACTTGCCGGCTTCGAAGGCGACGCCGAGCGCGTTGCCCATGTTGCCGTCGACGCCGTACACCTTCTTGTCCTTCGGGCCGATGCCCTTCTCCACCATGGTGGCGAGGATGCGGCTCGACTCCTCGAACCCGATGACGACGATGCCGTCAGGGTTCGCGGCCTTGATCTGGTCGACCTCCGAGTCGAAGGTCTGCGCCTTCGGGTCGTAGATGACCTTCTTCACGACCTGGCCGCCCGATCCTTGGAACGATGTCGTGAAGTCATCGGCGAGACCCGTGCCGTAGGTGTCGTTCAGCACGAGCAGACCGACGGTGCTGACGTTGTCACCCGCCACGACCTCACCGAGCACTTGGCCCTGGAGGATGTCGGACGGCGCGTCGCGGAAGTACAAGCCCTTGTCCGCGTACGTCGACAATGCCTTCGACGTGTTGGCGGGCGAGAACATGACGACGCCTGCACTCGTGATCTTGTCGATCACGTTCAACGTCACTGCGGACGATGCCGCACCGATGATCGCGTCGACGTTGTCACCGAGCTCCCGGTCGACGGTCTGTGTACCGACGGTCGGGTTCTGCGCGTCGCTCGAGTCACCTTCGTCGAGCGCGACGGGCTTACCGAGCACCCCGCCGGCCGCGTTGATGTCCTTCACCGCGAGGCGGACTCCGGAGATCTCGGGTGGGCCGAGGAAGGCGAGGCTGCCGGTCACCGGCAGGAACGTGCCGAGCTTCAGCGTGCCGTCGCCGGCGCGTGTGCCCTCGACAGGGACCTCAGGCACGTCCGCCGCAGCGGGGGCCTTCGCCGTCTTGAACACGGTCTTCGAGTCGTCGACCTGGTCCGACGCGTTGAACTGCAGCACGCCGTAGCTCGCGACCGTCGGCTCGCCGTTTCCGGAGAACTCGAGCGAACCCGAGACGCCGTCGTAGTCGATGTCCTTGGTTCCGCCCTTGATCAGCTGATCGCACTGCTGGAACGAGGTGCACTTCGTGCCATTGCGTGTGACCTGGTCGATCTGCTTCGCCAGGTCGATGCCGTCGGTACCGGCGGCCTCGGTGGCAAGCGCGACGACGGTGGCGGCGTCGTACGACTCGGCGCCGTAGTTGAACGTGTTCTGCAGGTCGAGGCCCTGCGCGGCGAGATTCGTCTTGAAGTCGGCAGGCAGGTCGACCAACGGGGTCGTACCGCGCATGCCCTCGAGTGCGCCCTTCTGACCTGGCGGCGCAGCTGCGCCGCTCGCGCTGTTCGACGCGCCCGAACCGGACGTGGTGTTGGTCTTCTTGTCACTGCTGCACGCAGCTGCAACCAGAAGGACACCCATCAGCAACGCGAGTGCCTGCAATCGCTTTCGATGCCGCATCAAATACCCCCGGATTTGGATTTGGACGATCCGGACCTTAGCCCCGGTGCCGCGGAGACGCCGCGGAGGCAGAATGTGGGACTTGGAGACCGATCTGCTGTTTCTACATGACGCGTACCTCACGACGGCAGACGCGACCGTCGTCGCGGTCGAAGGTGATCGCGTCGCGCTCGACCGCACGAACTTCTACGCGACGGGTGGCGGTCAACCCCACGACACCGGCAGGCTCGGCGAGGGACGTGTCACCGATGTTCGCAAGGACGGCAACATGGTGTGGCACAGCGTCGAAGGCGCGTCACCCGCGGCGGGTGATCAGGTACGACTCGAGATCGACTGGGAACGTCGACACGCGTTGATGCGCACGCACACCGCCTTGCATGTGCTGTGCGGCGTCATCTGGAACGAGTGGGGCACCGCCGTCACCGGCGGGAACATGGAGCCCTTGTCGGCCCGCATGGACTTCGAGTTCGACCCGCTGCCCGAGGGCTTCGGGCCGCGCGTGGAGCAACTGGTCAACGACGAGCTCGCCGCGGCGCGCCGTATCGAGGTGTCGTTCCTACCTCGCGAAACCGCCGTGGAGGACGAGGATCTGATCCGCACGAAGATCAACATGATCCCGGACTGGGTGAAGGAGATCCGAGTCGTGGACATCGTCGGGCTCGACAAGCAAGCCGACGGCGGCACCCATGTGCGCAGCACCGACGAGGTGGGCCGCGTGCGCGTCGTGAAGACGGAGTCGAAGGGCAAGGGCAACAAGCGCATCCGGATCGAGATCCACGATGGCTGACTTGCAGCGGCTGCGCTCACGGCTGCGTGCCCTTGACTCGATCGTGATCGCGTTCAGTGGTGGCGCCGACAGCGCGTTCCTCGCGTGGGTTGCCAACGACACGTTGGGCCCGGCGCGCGTGCTCGCTGCCACCGCGGTGTCGCCGTCGCTCGCGGGTGAGGAGCGCGATGACTGCCAGATGTTGGCGGCCGAGTGGGGATTGCGGTGGTCGGAGGTCGTCACGAGCGAGATGGAAGATGCCGCGTATCGCGTCAACGACGGCGATCGTTGTTACTGGTGCAAGTCGTCCCTGATGGACGCGCTCGAGCCGGTCGCTCGTGATGAAGGAGCAGTGATCGCCCTCGGTGTGAACGTCGACGATCTCGGCGACCACCGTCCCGGCCAGCGCGCCGCGGGCGAGCGGGGCGCCGTCTTCCCGTTGGTCGATGCCGGGTTCACGAAGGCCGACGTGCGCGCGGTGTCGCTCGAGCTCGGGTTGCGGACGTGGGACAAGCCGGCCGCGGCCTGCCTTGCGTCGCGGGTGCCGTACGGCACGACCGTGTCAGTCGAGGTCCTCGGCCGGGTCGAGCGGGCGGAGCGCGGTCTGCACGCGCTCGGGTTCCGTGATGTGCGCGTGCGGCACTACGGCGATTCGGCGCGCGTCGAGCTACCGGTCGACGACTTGCCGCGCGCAGTGTCGGTACGGGACGACGTCGTCACTGCGGTCAAGAGCGCGGGCTACGCGTACGTCACACTCGACCTCGAAGGACTCCGGTCGGGCAACTTGAACGACGCGTTGCGAACGCCGTAGGGGGGCCTGGTGATCAGACCCTGATCATCAGACCCTGGTGATCAGGCGCGGCCGCACGTCCCGCCGAGGTCGGGCACGTTGTGGAGTCGTGACTGCTCGTCGAGCGGCTTGAGCACCTGCGACAGTGTCTTCTCGGTCCCACCGAAGAGGCGATCCTCCTTCACCGCCTGGAACTCGAAATCGCTGTCGGGGTGACTGGCGGCGTCGGCTTGGTTGAGTCGCAACGTCGTCTGGACGTCGTCGGTGGCGGAGAGCAGCACAGCCCGAATGGCTTCGGCATCGGCCACTCCGTTGCCGGGCGCGGCGACGAGATCGGCGCGCAGGTCGTTGGTGATGACCTTCTGATCGTCGAAGGCCCGGGAGTAGCGGGCGCGGCGACCGGGGACGTCGAGGTTCGGGCTGTCGTCGCTGAACGCGTTGGCGGCGTTGACCATGCGGTTCTGCCATTTGAAGATGTCGGAGCACACGGCGGGCGCGAACGAGGTCGGTGCGACCGACTCAGACGCGGAAGCGGGCGGCGGGGCCGATGTGGGCGCCGCGGCCTTCGACCCGCTCGAACACGCCAGCGCGAGCAGCGCAAGAACCGTCAGCAGCCCGACTCGTCGAACCATCGTCACTCGGACGGAGTCCACATCGGGAACGAGATGTGATCGACGTCGAGCCGTTGCGTGATGCGACCCTTCGCGGCGAGCTCGTGCAGGCACGGTCGGGCGACGTCGATGCCGACCATGCGGATGTAGTCGGCCACCGGCAACAGAAGGGGTCCGGCCTCGGCGTCGGCGTCGCCGGGACGCAGCAACGCATCGACCTCGAGCGTCGGTCGCTCCGGATGCGCGACATCGAGTGCGGTGCACTGGTACACGACGCCCTCGAACACCGATTGAGCGAGAATCCTCACGTCGGTCGGTTCACCACGTCACCAGCCTGCAGTACCGGCGGCACCTTTGAAGGGCCCGACGATGCCCGACGTGATCCAGCCCCCGTAGAACGAACCTTCGTTGGCTTGCACGCGCTCGTCGTCGACCCAGCACGCGTCCACGCGTTGCGGGTAGAAGGCGAGGTACCCGGTGAGGATCTCGAACCCCTCGATCGGATGGTCGTACGACCAGACCGCGTTCTCGGCGACGCGGTCGCCGACTCGCAGCGAGTAGTACCGCGCTTGTCCCTTCCACTCGCAGAAGGAGTGGTGATCCGACCCGACCAGGTGCTCGGCCCGCACGTCGTCGGGGGGGATGTAATACACAGGCGGCTGACTCGTCTCGAGCACTCGATAGGCGCGCGCCGTGTCGGCGACGATGATGCCGGCGAACTCCACTCGCACATGGCTCGTGCTGGGCTCGATGGCCGGCGGGCGGGGATAGTCCCACACCGACTCTTGGCCCGGGCCCGGCTCGATCCTCTGCGGTTCCACGGTGGCAGCATGGCCGCGATGCCACGCGACGCCAACCCCGACGACGAGCGAATGCTCGACGAGTTCGGGGCGGCGCTGGCCGACGCCGTCGAAGCGGCTCTACCGGGCTGGGTGGTGCGATGCGTGGAGCAGCGTGCGGTGGCGTGGGCCGGATCGATCGATCCGAAGGTGACCGAAGCGGCGCATGCCGCAGGGGAGCGAGCGCGCGCGGAGGTCGGTGCGCAGGTTCGTGCGCTGCTCGCACTCGACATCGATGCGCAGCGCACGAATCCACTGTCGATCGTGCGCGGTGCAGTGCGGTACCCGACCGAGATCTTGCGGGCCGCCGGCGTGCCACCGGTCCGGCGCGACGAGTTCGCCGAGCGCGCCTTCCCCGACGACATCTACGACCTGTCGCCGGCATCGTTCGCCGACGTCGATCAGTCCTTGCACGAACCCGGACTCGTGTGGGGCGCGGCCAAGGCCCACATCCATCTCACCCGCCACCGAACCTGAAGACCGCGAACTTGGTGGGGCTCTGCGCTGGTCAGTGAGGTTTCCAGGCGTCCGGGTCGTCGGCCATCGCGTCGACCTCGGGGGGCAGCTTGCCGGCGAGGAGGTCGGCGACGGTTACGACCTCGAGCACGTTGCGCAGGCTGGCCCGCACGCACACCCACATGCGCTGGAGCGGCGCCGATCGTCCCTCGAACACGACCTCTTCCGGCCGCTGGCCCCGCACGTTGGCCAGCGGGCCCTCGACTGCTCGGATGAGCTCGGCCACGGTGACCTGATCGGCGGGGCGGGCGAGCCAGTAGCCGCCGTCGGCGCCTCGCTGGCTGCCGACCAGACCCGATCGCTTCAGCTCTCCGAGGATGTTCTCGAGGTACTTCGTCGGGATGCCCTGCTCGCGCGCGATCTGCTCGCCCTTGATCGGACTGCTGCGGTCGGCACGTGCGAGCTCGATGGCCGCTCGCACCGTGTAGTCGACCTTCGCCGTCACCCGCACCGGGTAGGCGCTACTCCTCGTCGTCGCGCTCGAACCGTTGCCAACCGGCATCGGCGATCGAACGACTCTCGAAGAAGATGCAGTGCTCGGGACACGCGAACGGCGCGGTCTCGTTGGCGTCGACGCGGCAACGTTGCACGATCTCGCCGGACGCCACGGTCCGCGTCGAGTAGTGCCGGCAGTCTTCGCGCACACCCACCCCGACAGTCTTGCAGCCGCGGTTGCGTAGTCTGCGGTGATGGCTCGAAGGCTCGCGGTCATCGGCGGCGACGCCGGCGGTATGGCCGCCGCGACCCAAGCGCGACGGCTCGACTCGTCGCTCGAGATCGTTGCCTTCGAGAGGACGGAGTGGACGAGCTATTCGGCGTGCGGAATCCCGTATCTCGTGGGCGGCGAGGTGGCCGAGCTCGAACAGCTTGTCGCCCGTTCGCCCCAGGAACATCGCGACAAGTCGCTGATCGACATGCGCGTGCGCCACGAGGTCATGGGTATCGATCTCGACGCCGGCCGGCTGGAGGTCCGCGACCACGGTCACGGGCGCACCATCCAAGTGCCGTTCGACTTGTTGCTGCTCGGGATGGGCGCTCGCCCGATCCGCCCCGACCTCCCGGGCATCGACCTGGCGATGGTGCAGGGCGTGCAGACGTTGGCCGATGCCGCGCGACTGCTGCATCGAGCAGAAACGAGCGAGTGCGACAACGTCGTCGTGGTTGGCGGCGGCTACATCGGTCTGGAACTGGCCGAGGCCTTCGTGGCCCGCAAGGCGCGTGTCACCGTCGTCGAGAGCCGCGACCACGTGATGGCGACACTCGACCCGGACATGGCGATCCCCATCGAGGACGCGATGCGTCGCGCCGGCATCGACGTGCGACTCGGAACGAAGGTCACCGGGTTCGAGGAGGGCGCCGTCGAGACGTCGAACGGTTCGGTGCCCGCCGACCTCGTCGTGCTCGGCATCGGCGTCGAACCCAACAGCGAGCTGGCGGAAGACGCCGGCATCGAGCTCGGCACCCGCCGATCGATCCGTGTCGACCGGCGGCAACACACCAGCGCGCCGGATGTGTGGGCGGCCGGCGACTGTGCGCAGTCCGTCCATCTCGTCAGTGGTCAGCCCGTGTACGTCGCGCTCGGCACTGTGGCCACCCGCCAGGCGCGTGTCGCGGGCATCAACATCGGCGGTGGTTACGCCACGATGCCCGGTGTCCTCGGCACCGCGGTCACCCGCATCTGCGATACCGAGATCGGCCGCACCGGTCTCAACGAACGTGAGGCGAGCGAGGCGGCGTTCGAGTATGTCGCAGCGACGATCGACAGCACCACGACCGCGTCGTACTTCGCTGATCCGCCGCAGATCACGCTCAAGCTGCTGGCCGAGCAGCGCTCGGGCCGTGTGCTCGGCGCGCAGGTCGTCGGCGGTCGGGGGGCGGCGAAGCGCATCGACGTCCTCGCAACCGCGATCACCGCGGGAATGAATGTCCAGCAGCTTGTCGACCTCGATCTCGGTTACGCGCCACCGGTGAGCCCTCTGTGGGATCCAGTGGCGACGGCAGCACGCGTCGCGCTCTCGAAGCTCTGACATCGCCGTCGCGCGGCACGGGTAGGTTGAGCGCGATGGCCGATTCGAGCGCCGAGGACGAACCTCGTCGCGCCACGACACAGGATCTGCACCGCTGGGCGCAGGCGCTGTCGGGCGTTGCCCGCACCGGGCTCGGTTTCACGCAGAGCCTGTACGAGAAGGAACGCTTCGAGGAGATCCTCGCCGTGGCCGCCGACATCGCACACGCGGCGGGAGGTGGCCCGCTCGATCACGACGAGCAGGTCGAGGAGTGGATGGGCATGGTCGGCGCGGGCGTGCCCGGTTATGTCACACCGAAGGTCGGCGTCGCCGCGATCGTCGGCAACGAGGACGACCAGATCCTGCTCGTGCAACGCGCCGACTCGGGCATCTGGCTGTACCCGACCGGCTGGGCGGACATCGGCTACTCCGCGTCGGAGATCGCGGTGAAGGAAGTACGCGAGGAGACCGGCATCGAGATCGAGGTCGTGCGCCTCATCGGCGTGCTCGACGGACTGCGCCTCGGCTTCACTCGTGTTCCGATGTACTTGTTGCTCTTCCACTGCCGCGCCATCGGCGGCGAGCTCGCCGCGCATCCGTTGGAGTGCGCGGATGTGGGGTGGTTCGCGGAGGACGCGCTGCCGTGGCCGGCCGCAGGATTCCCTCGATGGGGACCGCTGGCATTCGCCGCCATCCGCGGCGAATCCATCGAGCCGCTCTTCGACGAGCCGCGCGACAAACCCTGGCTCACCTAGCAACCTACGTCGCGTCTATTCCGCGAGTTGGCGGAACAGCGCGTCGACGATCGACATCGTGCCGTGGGACTGCTCCCATTCGTCGGCGATCAGGTCGTGGTCGACCTGCCCGACGGCATCGGGCTGTACGCCCAGTGCTGCCTCCGCGGCGGCCGCCAGTGGCGCCGGCTCCAACTCGTCGCCGTAGGCGACGTAGGCCTCGAGCCCGTCCCACAGCGAGTCGAGCGGCGCCGGCGGATCTTCACCGGTGGCGAGTGCGAGCGCGACTGCCGCGAACACCTCGTAGGTGTCGAGCCCTTCCGGCTTTCGGTACCCGGCCACTGGATGCAGCCGCCATTCGAGCGTGACGCTGCCGGGACCGTCGTCGCGCAACCATGTCTGCGAGCCGTTCACGTAGGCATCGACGGGTTCGCCGAAGCGTTCGTCGAGCGCCACGATCACCGCGGGATCCGCCCGCCACACGCAGGTCGACGTGCGCTGAGCCACCGTCGCAAGGTACCTCTGCCACCATTCGTCGATGCGCCGATGGGTGGCACTCGCCGTGGTGGTCGTGCTGTGCGGCTGCCACAACGACACGCGCCCTCTCGCGTCGTCCTCCTCCGCGGGCGCGGCGTCATCGTCTTCGTCGCCGGCGCCTGGCGCCTCGGCATCGACCGCTCCGCCTCCCACCCCAACGACCGCAAGCCCGCTCTCGTTCATCGCGGGGTGTCCTGACCCGGGCCCACTCGCCGCGCCCGACCCCAACCGTCCTCGCTACCAAGCCGTCCTCGCGATCGATCCGCCGTCGTCGACGGTCAGCGGCTCGATGATCGTCATGTTCGTGCCCGATCTCGCGGTCGACGAGATGGTCTTCCGGTTGTGGCCAAACGCACCGGTGCCTGCGGCAAGCGGCGCGCGCATCTCCGTCGACGCAGTCACCGACAACGGCACGGGCCAGCCGGTGGCGACGACGCTCAGCGATCCGACGACACTGCATGTGGCGTTGGGTGCCACGGCGGGATCGATGTTGTCGGTGACGCTGACGTTCCACGCCACCATCCCCGGCAACAACGACGACCGGGTCGCGCATGCGGACGACACGATGCGACTCGGTTCGTTCCTGCCCTTGCTGGCGTGGGAGCCCGGGTTCGGATGGGCGACCGAGCCGGCGACGTCCATTCACGGTGAAGCGGCGACGTCGCCGGCCGCCGACTACGACGTCGGGGTCACCGTGCCCGCCGGCTACGACGTCCTCGGGACCGGTGTTCGGGGCGCCGACAACCACTGGCGTGCGACCGCGGTGCGCGACGTCGGCTTCAGCGTCGGACACTTCGACATCGCCGAGCAGGACGTCGCCGGCGTGCACGTGACCGTCGGTGTCGACCGCAGTGTGGGTGAGGATCCGCACCACGACTTGTCGCTCATCGCCGACGCGTTGCCGAACTACGAAGCGCGCTTCGGCGCGTTCCCGTGGACGACCTACACCGTCGCGATGACGCCGGGCTTCTCAGGCGGCATCGAGTTCCCGTTGCACGTGATGCAGGGCCCTGGCTCGCAGGACCGGTCCGTCGTCCACGAGCTCGCCCACCAGTGGTTCTACTCACTCGTCGGCAACGACCAGGCCCGTGACCCGTGGCTCGACGAGGGGATGGCCTCGTACGCCGAGTTCGTGCAGATTGGCTCACTGCAGAGCCACGCGGGCGACCGCATCGCACCGGCCGTGCGCGGTCACGCCGGTGATCCGATGACGTTCTGGGACGATCACGCCGCCGACTACTACGCAGGCGTGTACGTCCAGAGTGCAGAAGCCGTCGCGTCACTCGGCTCGGTCGACCAGGTGGACTGCGCCTTGCGTCAGTACGTGGCGCGCAACGCGTTCCGCGTGGCTCGCCCGTCGGACATTTTCGCCGCGCTTGCCACCGTCTTTCCCGATCCCGTGGGTGCGCTGGCGCCCGCAGGGCTCCATCCCTGAACCAGTCCTAGTGTGCGGCCATGGCCGCGGTACACGACACGAACGAGCCGACCGTCATCGAGTTGGCGGAGTCAGTGCGACGAAAGGACCGCAAGGCCGTCGAAGTCCTCGACGATTACCTCGCTCGGATCGAGACAGGCAACGAGCGGTTGAACGCGTTCGTTCATCTCGACGCGGACCTCGCGCGCAAGGCCGCCACGGCGGTCGACGAGGCCGTCGCTCATGGACTGGATCCGGGCCCGCTGGCCGGCGTCCCGTTCGGTGTGAAGGACCTCGAGCACTGCGCGGGCATGCCGACCACCTACGGCTCGGTGCCGTTCCTCGGCCGTGGTCCCGAAGCCGAGGACGACATCAACGTCGGTCGGCTCAAGGCTGCCGGCGCGGTCGCGGTCGGCATGACCGCATCGCCCGAGTTCGGCACGCTCAACTTCACCAAGACGAAGGCGCACGGCATCACCCGTAACCCGTGGAATCCGAGCCGGACGCCCGGAGGCTCGAGTGGCGGCACGGCGGCTGCGGTCGCCGCCGCGCTGATCCCCTTCGGTACCGCATCCGACGGCGGCGGTTCGATTCGCATTCCTGCGGCGTTCTCGGGACTGCTCGGCCACAAATGCAGCCACGGCCGCATCCCGCTGCCGGGCCCGACCGGCAACAACACGAGTGTGCGCGGCTCGCTCACCACCACGGTGGGGGACACGGCGCGGATCCTCGACGTGCTCGCCGGCCCCGACGACCGCGATCGCTTCAGCCTCCCGCCGGCACCCGTGCGCTACGAGGACGCGATGGAGACCACGCAGGTCCGAGGTCTGCGCGCCCGCTGGTCGCTCGACCTCGGCTTCGCCACCGTCGATCCCGAAGTGGCCGAGCTGGTCGAAGCCGCCGCCTCGACGCTGGCGAGCGAAGCCGGGCTCGTGGTCGACGACGACCCCGTCGAGTTCACGGATCCGGTCCGCGCCTGGCTCACGACCGGCGCGATCACGTTGTGGCTCGACATCGAGCCGGAGATGTGGCCATCGCGCGCCGACGACTTCACGCTGTGGACGCGACGCTCGCTCGAGCAGAGCGAGCACACCACGCTGCCGAAGTACGCGCGGTCGATCCGCGCGCGCGAGCAGCTCGAGCTCGACTGCGCCCGCTTGTTCCGCGACGTCGACGTCGTGTTGTGCCCGACGACCGCGGTGCCGGCATTCGCGGCGGAGGGGCCGCCACCGTCGATCATCAACGGCGTCGACACCGGCAACGGGGCGATGTCCACGCCGTTCACCATGCTCGCCAACCTGTGCTGGAACCCGGCGGTGTCGATTCCGTGTGGGCGGACGTCGGATGGACTACCGGTCGGGTTGCAGGTGATCGCCCGCCGTCATCTCGACGAGATCCCGTTGCGCCTCGCCCGCATCTTCGAACAGCGCCAACCCTGGCCCCGCTTCGCCCCAGCCGTCTGACCGCACTCCGACGGGAAAGGGTCAGCCGCCGTTGTCGCGCAGGAAGCGTTCGACTTCGGCGATGAGATCCTCTGAGCTCACGTCCTCGGTCAGTGGCGGGCTCACCGCTTCCTCGTCGACCGACTCCTCGAGGCGAGCGACGTAGGCGGCGGTGTCGTCGTCCTCCGCGACGAGCTCGTCGATCTGGCGCTCGTAGGCGGCGGATGCGATCTCGAGATCGGTCGTCGCCACTGGCGCGCGCAACAAGTGCGCGAGCCGTTCGAGCAGCGCGAGCGCGGCCTTCGGCGACGGCGCGCTCGGTACGTAGGTCGGCACGGTCGCCCACAACGCGACCGCCGGGACACCCGTGCGGCGGAACGTGTCGTGCAGCACGCCGACGATGCCGGTGGGTCCTTCGTATTGCGATTGCTGCAAGCCGAGCGAACGGACGAGGCTGGGGTCCTGCGTCGTGCCGACGACGTGCACCGGGCGGCTGTGCGGAACCTCGGCCAGCAGCGCGCCCAATGTGACGACGAGGCGCACGTCGTGCTCGGCCGCGACCGCGACGATCTCTTCGCAGAACGTGCGCCACCGCAACTGCGGCTCGGTGCCGATGAGGAAGATGACGTCGCGGCTCCCGCCTGGAATGGCGGCGGCGGACATCGTCGTCGCGGGCCACACGATCTCGCGTTGCATCCCTTCGTCGAGGCGAACCTGCGGACGGGTCGACGTGAAGTCGAAGAAGTCCTCGGGATCGATCTCCGCGAACACCTCGGCGTCCCAGCGCTCGGCGAGGAACCGGGCGGCGAACGACGCGGCCTCGCCCGCGTCGTTCCATCCCTCGAACCCAGCGACCAGAACGGGATTCCGCAGCTGCGGTTGGCCCCGCCGTGTCACATACGGCATCGAATCGACGCTAGCGCCCTGCCGTCGTCTCGGAGCCCTCGGCCCCCTCGGCCGTCGCCGGATCGAAGTCGAGCGAGAGCGAGTTGATGCAGTACCGCAGGCCTTCGGGCCCGGGGCCATCAGGGAAGACGTGGCCAAGATGCCCACCGCAGCGCGCGCACATGACTTCAATGCGATGCATACCGTGCGCGTAGTCGTCCTCGGTCTTCACGTTCGCCGCGATGGCAGGTGACGTGAAGCTCGGCCAGCCGGTGCCCGAGTCGAACTTCGTATCGGACGCGAACAGCGGGGCGCCGCAGGCTGCGCACCGGTACATGCCGTCGTCGTGGTTGTAGACGTACTTGCCGGTGAAAGGTGCCTCCGTGCCCTTCCGCCTGAGCACGTCGTACTGCTCGGGGGTCAGTTCGTCACGCCATTCTCCGTCGGACTTGTCGACGTTCGCGGGAGCTTCATCCATGTCGCCAGCCTACGATTCGAATGTGCTGACCACGACGCTCGAGATCGCATCAACCGACTTCGAGTCCACGACCGGCTGGGCCATCAAACCGGAGGGTGCGTGCCGCGGCGAGGTCTGTGTGCCGTTGCCGCCAGAGGCTCGCCTCGAAGCGGGGAAGGTGCGGCTCGACGTGGTCGCCCACCGTCTCGGTGCGCCCCTCGTGCATGACGAAGGTCGCGGCCTCTACGCGGTCGGCCCCTCGACGCTCGGCGGCCGAGCGCTGCCGTCCGCCCGAGCCCCGAGGCTCGAGCTGCCGACGATCGACGGCGCGCGGTTCGACCTGTCCGCGCTGCACGGCATGAAGACGGTGCTCGTCGCATGGGCGTCGTGGTGAGGGTGCCGAATGAGCCTGCCCGGGTGGCAGGCATTCAGAGCTGAGCACCACGACAAGGGAATCGAGGTGGTGACGGTCGCGCTCGACTCGGGTGGCGCAGCCGCCGCGCAACAGTGGATCGCTGCCGCGCAACCCGACCACCCGTCATTGATCGACGAGGGTCACATCACCGACGAGCTGTTCGGGTTCGTCAACGTGCCCATGGCGGTGTGGATCGACGAGGACGGCATGATCGTGCGCCCCGCGGAGCCTGCGAGCATCGAGCAGAGCGCGTTGCGCGACCTCGAGGTTCCGGAAGGCTTGCCCGACCGGATGCGCGAGATGCTGGTCGCGGTCAAGGAGATACGCGACGACAGCGCGGCGTATCGTGCCGCGCTCGTCGATTGGATCGAGAACGGCGCGCAGAGCGCCTACGCGCTGTCACCCGACGAGGTGGTCGCTCGATCCCAACCGCGTGGTCGCGCCGAGGCCGAAGCGGCCGCCTGTTTCGAGCTCGGACGTGATGCGCACCTCGCCGGCGACGTGACCGCCGCGGTGCACTGGTGGCGCGAGGCCCACCGGCTCGACCCGTCCAACTGGACCTACAAGCGCCAAGCGTGGAGCATCGCCAGCACCGAACCCGGCGCACCGAGCGATCTGATGCAGGGCCCGACCGACGAGTACGAGGGCAACTGGCTCGATGACGTGAAGGCGATCGGCGGCGGTGAGAACTACTACAACGAGTTCCGACCCTGATGGTGGTCAGAGCCGCTGAGTGACACGGCTGACGAACCCAGGGGCATCCTGAATCCCGGCACCATCGACGGCATCACCGTCGCCGCCGACGGCGTCGTCGAGCTCGTCGTCGAGCAGACGGCGCCGTGGGACGGATCGGATCATCTGCTGCTCCTCACGCAGGAGAAGCTGTTCAACTACCTCGCGTACATCGGCGACGGCGACCTCCGGCGCGAGCACCCGAGCGCGGCCAAGGGTTGGCGGGTCATCGTCGAGACGACGGATGAACCCGATCAGCGAACGGCCGAGCTGTTCCGCCTGGCCGGCGAGCAGCTCCGCCGGCTGGGGGGCACCTTCCTCACGCGGCGGATGCCGGCCGATCGCTGACGGGCATGGCCCCATCGAGGCGACTCAATAGCGCCTCGATCGTCCCGACCTCTGCGGCGCGCTGGTCGGCGAGCACACGCGCATTGGCCACTGCCCCGGTGTTGCCGAGCCTCCGGATCCAGGCGATGACCGTTTCCATGACGGAAAGGTACGAAAGCCATGTGTCGTCCGCTCGACGCGACCGTGACCACTGGGTCACGATCGGGTGAACGCTCGCTTTCTCCGCTTCGCCTCCTAGGCTGCGCGGGACTGGCGCGGGACCGACGAGGAGGCACGATGGCCGAAGGCACGCCCGTACGTACTGTGGCCGAGGTCATGAGCGCACCGCCGGTCACGGCGCTCCCTTCGGAGACGCTTGCGGACGCGACGACCCGCATGCGTGACCGCAGCGTCGGTTCGGTGATCGTCGTGGACGGCGAACGTCCGATCGGCATTCTCACCGAACGGGATCTCGTGCGGTTCGCAGCGTCGGGCTCGGACGCCAGTGGCACGAAGGTCAGCGAGTGGATGACCGAGGATCCCGACTGCATCGCGCCGGGCGTCAACGTGCAAGAGGCGTTCACGTCACTGGCGTCGCACGGGTACCGCCACATCCCGGTCGTCGAGGACGCCCGGCTCGTCGGTGTCGTGTCGATGCGCGACCTCATGAAGCTGGCGCAGATCCAGCCCGTCGTGCACCCGTCGACCATCGAAGCGCCGCCAGGGCTCGAAGGCGTCATCGTCGCCGAGACATCGGTCGGCGACGTGCGCGGGCTGCAGGGCTTCTACCACTACCGGCAGTACAACGCCGTCGAGCTGGCGGACAAGCGGCGGCTCGAGGACTCGTGGTTCTTGTTGTTCGACGGCCACTTGCCATCGGTGACCGAACGCTCGGCGTTCCTTTCCGAGGTCGGGCCGTTGCGCTCCATCCCGGATTCGGTGCGGCCGGTGTTGCCGGCGATCGCGACGGCATCGTCGTCGGTGATGGAAGGTCTGCGCACCGCGCTCTCGTTGGTGGCGGCATCGCTCGGCTTCAAGCCGACGCTCGACATCCCTGCCGACGTGCGGCGGGCGAACGCGCTGCAACTCTGCGCGGTGACGCCGACGCTGATCATGGCGTTGCACCGGCACCGCGAAGGACTCGAGCCGATCGAGCCGCGGGACGATCTCGGTTACGGCGCCAACTACTTGTGGATGCTGAACGGTCAAGAGCCCGACCCCGACATCGCCCGTGCCGTCGAGCAGTACCAGATCACGACCATCGACCATGGCTTCAACGCGTCGACCTTCACGGCGCGCGTCATCGTGTCGACCGGTGCGGACGTCGGCGCCGCGGTGGTCGGCGGCATCGGCGCACTGTCCGGGCCGCTGCACGGCGGTGCGCCCTCGCGTGCGCTCGACCTCCTCGACGCCATCGGTACTCCGGAAAACGCCCGCCCCTACCTTGTCGACTTGGTGCAGCGCGGCGAGCGCATCATGGGTTTCGGCCATCGCGTCTACAAGACCGACGATCCCCGCTCGATCTTCCTGCGCGGTGTCGCGGAACGGATCCAGGCGCCCAAGGTCGAGTTCGCCAAGCAGGTCGAGCAGACGGTCGTGTCGGTCCTGGACGAGCTGAAGCCCGGCCGCAACCTGTACGCGAACGTCGAGTTCTACGCCGGCGTCGTGATGGACTGCGCGTTGCCCCGGACACTCTTCACCCCGACGTTCGCGTCGTCGCGCGTCATCGGCTGGGCCGCCAACCTGCTCGAGCAAGCGGCGGACAATCGCATCATCCGCCCGTCGGCGCGCTACGTGGGTCCGCCGCCTCCGGTGCCGGTACCCGACGAAGCATGAAGGTCGAGATCTTCGACGGCGACGCCGACGAGCTCGGCGTCGCGCTGAAGCAACTCGTGCCACAGCTTTCGAAGTCGAACCCGCCGCCGAGCGCCGAAGAGGTCTCGACGATGCTGGCGTCGGACTCGATCACGCAGTTCGTGGCCCGCGACGACGACGGTCGCATCATCGGCGTGTCGACGCTCGCCGTCTTCCCCATCCCGACGGGGATGCGGGCGTGGATCGAGGACGTCATCGTCGACGAGTCGATCAACGGCAAGGGCATCGGCACCGCGCTCACCGAGGCCATGCTGGATCACGCTCGCTCAGCCGGGTGTCGCACGGTCGATCTCACGTCGCGCCCGTCGCGCGAATCCGCCAACCACATGTATCGCAAGGTCGGCTTCGAGCAGCGCGAGACGAACGTCTACCGCATCACGCTGGAGTAGCGCCACTGGCGCCAAAGTGGCGCTAGGCTTCGCATGTGCCCAGCATCCAGGTGAAAGACGTGCCGGACGCCGTCCACGCCACGCTCCGGAGACGGGCGGCGTCAGCGGGAATGTCGCTCCAGGAGTACCTACTCGCGCGGCTGGTTGCCGAGGCGTCTTCGCCGACGCTCGACGAGGTGCTCGAGCGCGCCGGCCAGCGCGCCGCGGGCAGCGCGACGTTGCGCGATGCCGCAAAGGCCGTGCGCGCCGATCGCAGCCACCGTTGATCGTTGTGGACGCGAGCGTCCTCGTGACCGCGCTGGCCGATGACGGCCCGGACGGTGAGCGCACGCGCCGCCGGCTCGCCGGCGAACGTCTGGCCGCACCACACGTGATCGACATCGAGGTCATCTCGGCATGGCGTCGGCTTGCGGCCGCGGGTCATCTCGAGGAGCGTCGTGCTGCGCTTGCACGTGTCGACCTGCGGGCGCTCCCGATCGAGCGAGTGCCGCACGCGGCCCTGCTCGAACGCTGCTGGCAGCTTCGCGCCAACATGACGGCTTGCGACGCGGCGTACGTCGCACTGGCCGAGCTCGTCGATGCGCCGCTGCTCACGGCCGATGCCAAGCTGGCGGCGACGCCGGGTCCGACATGCACGATCGAGGTGTTGCGCTGACGACGATCGGAAGGCTGACTCGACCATGACCGACCTGGACGAGCAGGGCCGCCAGGAACCTCCACTCACGGCCGACGAGGCATCGACCCTGCTCGGCTTCCTCGACTACCAGCGCGCCACTCTGGAATGGAAGTGCGCCGGGGTCGACGCCGCCGGCCTGCGCGCGACCGTGGCCGCGTCGTCGATGACGCTCGGCGGGTTGCTCAAGCACATGGCCTATGTCGAGACCAACTGGTTCTCGAGATGGTTGCACGGCCGCGATCGCCAGCCACCGTGGGACGCGGTGGACTGGGACGCCGATCCTGACTGGGAGTGGCACACGGCCGCCGACGACTCATCCGACGCGCTGTTCGCGCTCTGGCACGACGCCGTCGACGGCGCTCGCGTGTCCGTAGCGGATGCGCTGGCCGACGGCGGTTTGGATCGGCAGGCCGAGCGAACCTGGCCGGACGGTCGTTCGCCCAGCCTGCGATGGATCCTGTGTCACATGGTCGAGGAGTACGCGCGGCACAACGGTCATGCCGACCTCCTGCGCGAGTCCGTGGATGGTGTGACCGGGGAGTAAGCCCCTACCTCAGCGTCGAGTGATCGCGTCGAGTGATCAGCCTCAGCTTCGGCTGGTCGAGCGGAGCTTGAAGCGGGCGCCGACGGGGTCGACGGCTTCGGCGAGACGCCCGTATGGCGTGTCCTCGGCGGCGGTGACGACGGACGCGCCGAGCTCCACGGCCTTCGCCAGTGACGCGTCGGTGTCGGCGGTGCCGAAGTAGATCGACCATTGCGCCGGCGTGCCCTCCGGGTAGAGCCCGGTGGCGTCCAGGATCCCCGCGAGCGCCGCTTCACCTTCGCCGAGCGTCGTGTAGCGGAAGTCCTGCGTGTCGCTCATCGTGAACGGGTCCCACCCGAACACCTCGCGGTAGAAGTCGACGGTCGCGTCGTACGCGGGAGTGTGGAGCTCGAACCACGACGGTGAGCCGGGCTCGTCGTACACGCCGAAGCCCTTGTTGAGTCCGGGCTGCCACACGCCGATCGCCGCGCCGCCCGGATCGACCACGAACGCCATCGTGCCGAGCTCCATCACCTGCATCGGCGGGAGCACCACGCTGCCGCCGTTGGCGGCGGCGGCTTTCGTGACGAGTTCGGCCTCTTCGGCGGCGAGGTAGATCGACCACGCGTCCTGTGCGTTCGGCTGCCCCGCGTTGCCCATGCAACCGGCGACCATCACGCCCCGCTGCGAGAAGTTGATGTAGCCGCCGTACTCCTCGCCGGCTTGCTCCGACGTCCAACCGAACAGCTCGCCGTAGAACGTACGGCTCTTGTCCGGGCTGGACGTTCCGAGCTCGATCCAGCACGGGGCACCGATGGGGGCTTCGTCACGCGTCGGCACAGTGGCCTCCTCTTCAGATTCACGTCGTTGTCGTCAGGTTCGACGCTCGGGCGGCCCAGAACTCATCGCGTGAAGTGGGAGCAACCGGCGGAGTCGTAAAGGTTCGTCGCCGGTCCGCCGATTACGTCGCCGTGACACGTGCGACGCAGGCGGCCCCCGCGCGACTCATCGTTCCGACCGAACCCCTGATGCCGTGGTTGGCGGCGTCGGTCCTCGCCGCGTCCGCGTACACCGTCGGGATCGCCGCCGGACTCAGCGGCGCAAAGACGCAATGGGTGATCCTCACGGTGGCCTGCTGCTCGCTGCTGACCGCCACGGTCCTCGTGTGGTGCCGGTCGCGCCAGCAGCAACTCGAGGTCCGACGATCGCAGTCGTCGCGCCCCGCACCGGAGGAGCTGTCGCCGTGGGCGATGCAGTCGACGCTGGTCGACGGGGGCGACCGTCACCTGCCGCCGTACGCGGAGGGCATGTTGCGGTATTCGGACGCGGTGGTCGAGTTGCTCGAGCACGGGGTCGGTGTCGCGCTCGACCGCGGGATGGACAGCACCGAGCTGGCGGCGGCGCGCGATGACGCGGCCGCACTGAACCATCTCCTCACGGCCATGGCCGCGGAGCCGGCACGGCTCGACAAAGTGGCCAAGGTCCACACGATCTGTTCGCTCTGGGAAGCAGGGCAGGACCATGTCGAGCGGGAAGTGGCCGCCCTCGATCCCGAATTCCACCGGCGCTGGCGGGCGCGCAACATCGCAGTGCTGCGTCTGCGTCACGGTGATCGGCCGCGGCGCGAAGAGCCAGCCCTGCCGTATCAGGAGTGACCACACGTTCCACCGACCGGACTAACCCGGTTGGGCTATGGGCCGTTTGGCCTAAAGGGTCGCTCCGATCGACCCGATTCGGACCATGCAGGGTGAGGCATTCGCGGCCACAGAAGGGACCGGCGGAAACGTGGGAGCTGTCTGGATCGAGGCGGAGAGCGACGCGCGGATCGACGCGCGGGCCGACATCGTCAGTCTCGACGGGTGCGCGCCACAGCCGGGAGCAGCCGTGGCGGTGACCACCCGCTCTCGTGGTTGGCGGCTTGGCGACCTGTCCGCCCTCGTCGCCGTCGCGCAGTTGTGGTCCGAAGCGCAGGAGCAACTGGCGGAGGACGAGGCGAACCTCTATCGCACCTACGGTCCGCGCTGGCCGCTCGTGCCGCGCCATCACGGTGGGCTGGCGACGCAGGCAAACGACATCTTGACGACCGGCATCGTGCCCGTGCGGACCGACGGTGCCGACGCCGTCATCCTCCTCCAGCAGCTCGAGTCCTTCGTGACCTACACGAAGGACATCGCCACCCATGTGCGCGAGCAGACCTCGTTGCTCGGCGAAGGCCTCGGTACCGATCTCACCGGCCTGTCGCTCGGGCAGTTGCGCCGCGTCAGCGTGGCCGTCCTCCGGCTGGCGGATACGCCTCCCCCGAATCCCGCCTGGTGCCGGCCGGCGGCCGCACGTGCTGCCGCGGTGGCGCTGGCCGCATTCGGTGAGGAGATCCGAGCCGCAGGCGCGGTGCACCACCACTTGTACGAGGAGTTCACCGACGAGGTGTGGGACGTATCGGCGGTCCGCAGCCAGACCGACACCGATCGGTGGTGGCGGCTCGCCGCTCGCCGGCGCGCCCGCGCGGAGCTCACGGAAGTGAGTCGCACCGGCCGGCCACCAGCTGACGTCAAGGCGACGATGGCGACGTTGCGGCGCGCCTCGGCCTTGCGCGACGACGTCGACTCCTCGTGGTCGTCCCTGCGCGGTCATCTCGGTTGGTTCGCGGACACCCGACTGCCCGACGCTGACGGCGCCGCGCACTCGTTGGCGGCCATCCAGGAACTGAACGACGCTTTGGGAGATCGGGTGAACGTCGAGCAGCTCATCGAGCTCGCAGCCGCGGACGCGTTCGTCTGCGAGGAGCTCACCGGCCCGGGCGACGCGATCGCCGATGCGGTCGCGGCGTGGTCGGGATTGGCGCGGCGATTCAACGGGCCCGATCCACTCGCGTTCACCGCGCCCGAGCTCGGCCAATGGGCGATCGTCACGGCGCAGAGTCTCGAAGTCGTGCGCGTGTTGAAGGAGACCACCGCATCGTTGCGCCCGAGCGTTCGCACGGTCGACCAGTTGTTCGACGACGCGGTCGCTCGCGACCGCGTGGCTCAACTGCGCTCGTTGTTCGGACTCGAACCCGCAGAGGAGAGCGCGGGATGAACCGCATCACCATTCTCATCGTTGCCGCCGTCGTTGCCGTCGGGTCGTGCTTCGGCCTCGTGAAGTACGCGAGCGGCGCGGAGAATCGCGCCGTCGAGGCGTCGAAGCCGGTGCAAGTGCTCGTCGCACAGAAGGACGTGCCGGCCGGCACCGCGTTCAGCACGGCGTGGAACGACCATCGCATCGCGTTCGCGCAGACGCTGCAATCGCTCGTACCGCCGACCGCGGTGACGGACCCGACCGCGCTGCAGGGGATGGTCGTCACGGCTGCGCTCGTGCAGGGTCAATACGTGGTGCGCGGCGCGTTCGCCGATCCCGCGACGGTCGGACGCGTGGGTCCGCCGACATTCGCGAACCAGCTCCCCAACGGGACGGTCGCGGTGTCGTTCAAGGCTGAGGCCGCGTCCGCCGTGTCGGACCTCGTCCGTCCCGGCGATCACGTGAACCTGCTCGTGCAGGTGCCGAACGCATCGGTGCTCGGCCTGCCCGACTCGGGCGGCGCGGCTGTCGTCCACATCTTCCAGGATCTCGAGATCATCGCCATCGGTGACGTGACCGCGCCGCCGCCCGACGCGACCGAGGCGCCGAAGAACCCGGGCACCGGTCTGTACACCGTCGCCGTGGCGCCGGAGGATTCCGCCCGTTTGCTGCTCCTCAGCAACGAGTACGACGTCTTCGTCACGCTCGTCGGGCCGAAGACCCAGCCTTCTGACATCCCGCCGATCGCCGATCGCGAGTCGGTTCCTCCTCTCGATGCCGCGCAACCGCCGGTGACCGCGGCCGCCGGCACACCGTGAGCCTGCTCCGCCAGCGAATCCTCGACGCGTCACACGACCACGGAGCGAGCGCGGTCGCGCTCGCGGATGCCGACGCCGACGCCGACGGCGACATCGCGGCGGCGGTCGACGGCGACGACGGACACGCCGCCAAGATCGCCGCCCTCCGACCCACGCCCCCTCCACCCCCTCCGGAACAACGCGACCGACTCGCACCCGATGTGCACATACGGGTGCACAGGCAGATCATCCGCGAGCTCGGACCGGTGCTCTACGACAACGCCATCGATGAGGAGGAGCTCGAGCAGCGGCTGCAGGAAGCGATCGTCGCCGCCTTCTCCGAGAACGGCGCGCCGCTCGACGGCGAGCTCTTCGACCAGTTCGCGCAAGACGTCCGTAACGACGTCATCGGCTACGGGCCGATCGAGGAGTTCCTCGGCGACGAGACCGTGACCGAAATCATGGTCAACGGCCCCGAGATCATCTTCCTCGAGCGCGAGGGCAAGGTGGTCGAGGTGCCGTCCGGCTTCGTCGACGGTGATCACGTCCGCCGCGTCATCGACAAGATCGTGTCGCAGGTCGGCCGGCGCATCGACGAAGCCTCGCCGATGGTCGACGCCCGCCTGCCCGACGGTTCCCGCGTGAACGCAGTGATCCCGCCGCTCGCCATCGACGGGCCCTTCCTCACCATTCGAAAGTTCGCCACCGATCCATTCACGGCCGAAGACCTCGTGCAGTTCGGCACACTCGACGAACGCAGCGTTCGCTTCCTGCGCGCGTGCATCGAAGGGCGGCTGAACATCATCGTCTCGGGCGGGACAGGCACAGGCAAGACGACGCTGCTCAACGTGCTGTCGTCGTTCATCCCGAACGGCGAGCGGATCATCACGGTGGAGGACGCGAAGGAACTGCAACTCCACCAGCGCCACGTGCTCTCGATGGAGACGCGGCCCGCCAACATCGAAGGCGCGGGTGCGATCGCGATCCGCGACCTCGTGAAGAACAGCCTTCGTATGCGGCCCGACCGGATCGTCGTCGGCGAGTGCCGTGGCGGTGAAGCGCTCGACATGCTGCAGGCGATGAACACCGGTCACGACGGCTCGATGACGACCGTCCACTCGAACAGCCCACGCGACGCGCTCGCCCGCATCGAGACGCTCACGTTGATGGCGGGCTTCGACCTGCCCATCCGAGCCATCCGCGAGCAGGTCGCGTCCGCCGTCGACCTCATCGTGCAGCTCAGCCGGTTGCGCGATGGCTCACGTCGCGTCACCCACGTGACCGAAGTCGACGGCATGGAAGGCGAGCGCATCACGCTTCAGGACATCTTCTTGTTCGACTACAACGCCGGCGTCGATTCGTCCGGCCGCCATCGCGGTGAGCTGTTCCCGACCGGCGTGCGCCCCAAGTTCTCCGAGAAGCTCGAGGCCGTCGGGGTCGAGGTCGACCGCTCGATGTTCGAGGCGGCCGGCACCCGCACGCTGAAGGACCGTATGGCGGAACTGCGGTGACCGCGTGCTGAGCAACCCGTTCGTCATCCTGATGATCGCGGGAGTCACGGCCGGGTCGGCCGTGGTCGCCGCGATCGTCGTGCGCATGGCGGGCGAGGCGAGCTCGGCACGCGACGAGTCGAAAGCATCGCCCGGATCGGGGCGACCGCTGAACCGGCGGATGGACGATGCGTTCGAGAAGTCCCCAATGGTCAAGCGGGCCATCGAGCTCACCGCGAACCTCGCCGAGCGTCGCGGCGTCCTCGGTTCCGTCGAGCGGTCACTGCGCGCCGCGGACATCCCGCTGCGACCGGCGGAGGTGATCTTCGCCTACTCGGTGCTCGCCTTCGTCGTGCCGCTCTCGGTGTTGCTCTTCTTGCGGACGCCGACGATGTTCATCCTGAGCCTGTTCTTGTTCGTCATCGTGCCGCCGTACGCGCTGAAGACGATCGTGAAGATGCGGCGCAAGAAGTTCGTGAACCAACTGCCCGACGCGCTCGCCACGCTCGCGGGTTCGTTGCGTGCCGGTCGTTCACTTGGCCAAGCGCTCGAGGCGCTGGCGCGCGAGATGCCGGCCCCGATCGGGCGCGAGCTCAAGAAGGTGGTGGCGGAGGTCCGCCTCGGCCGCAAGGTGAGCGAAGCGTTGGACGACGCCGTCGAACGCGTCGGCAGTCCCGACTTTCGCTGGGCGGTGCTCGCCATGCAGATCCAGGCCGAAGTCGGTGGCAACCTCGCCGAGTTGCTCGACCGTGTGGGCGAGACGATGCGCTCTCGCTCGCGGCTCAAGGGTGAGGTCAAGGCGCTCACGGCCGAGGGACGTGCCTCCGCCATGATGCTCGTGATCATGCCGCCGGCCCTCGGCGCGGTGATGTACGCGGGGAACCCGAAGTACATGCGCCCGATGTTCACCACGACCGCGGGGCACATCATGCTCGGCGTCTCGTTGGTGATGATCGTCGCCGGCTTCTTCTGGATGAAGAAGGTGGTGACGATCGATGTCTGAGATCCTCAACTCGCCGGGCGGTGGGCTGCTCCTCGCGATCGTCGCGTCGCTCGGGCTCTCGGTGCTCGCGGCGGGCGTCGGACTCATGGTGGCGGAGCGGCTGACCTTGCGCACGAAGCTGCGCGAGATCGACGACCTCTACCAGCTCGTCGGCGTGCGCGATCAGGAACTGATGCTGTCGTTGTCCGATCGCGTCGGCGACCCCGCGCAGCGGCTGCTGGCGCGCCTCGGCCGGCGGTTGTCACCGAAGGACTACGCGGAGCGCATCCGCATCCTGATGATGCGCGCCGGACGCACCGAGACCGGTGCCGCGGATCGATTCCTTGCCATCCGCGCGCTCACGTTGCTCGGCGCGCCCGTCGTGTTCCTCCTCGCGTACTCCGCCACCGCGAAGCTCGGATCGGTCCGCCTGCTCGCGGCCGGTTTCGGCGCGGCGGCGTGCGTGCTGTTGCCGATGACCCGTCTCACTCGGGCCGTGGCCGACCGCGAGAAGCTCATCCGGACCCAGCTTCCCGACATCCTCGACCTGCTCGTGATCTGCATGGAAGCCGGCCTCGGCTTCAGTGCCGCGGTGTCGAGGACGGTGGCCAACGTCGAGGGCGAGATGTCTGCCGAGTTCGGAGTCGCGCTCGGCGAGATGCGCGCCGGGGCCAGCCGCTCGGAATCGCTCGCCAACCTCGCCACGCGTGTACAGATCCCCGAACTTCAGTCGTTCGTGATGGCGATCCGCCAGGCCGACGAGTTCGGCATCTCCGTCTCGACCGTGCTGCGCAACCAGGCCGAGGAGATGCGCGTGCAGCGCCGGCAGCACGCGCAGGAGAAGGCGCAGAAGGCGCCGGTGAAGATGCTCGTGCCGATGGTGTTCTGCATCTTCCCGCCGCTGTTCCTCATCGTGATCGGTCCGGCCGGCATCCAACTCTCCAGCGGTGGATTCTGAACGATGACACCGGCGCGCGTGATCGGGCGCGGCGACTCGGGCGCGGTGCTTGTCGAGTTCGCGTTCGTGCTGCCGATCCTGTGCATGTTCCTGTTCGGCATCGTCAGCGCGGGCATGGCGTGGAACGACAACTTGGCGCTCGCCCAAGGCGTGCGGGACGCCGGGCGCTACGCGGCCACGTTGCCGACCCGCAACTACACGTCGATGGACGACTATCTCGACGCCGTCGCCACGCGAGTCGTCGGTGCCAGCCAGGGTTCGATCGACAGCAACGTGAGCGGGCGCATCTTGTGCGTCGCGTACGTGCACCCCGACGGTTCGTCCACGCTGGATCAGACGCGGCGGCGCTATGAAGACTCCTCAGGCGTCACCCGCGCCGCGTCGACCTGTTTCACCGACGGTCAGGCGAGCAGCGAGACGCGCGTCCAGATCATGAGCGAACGATCCGTCGTGTTCGAGACGGGGATCTGGAGTCACACCGTCACGCTGCACCAGCAGTTGGTGTTCCGCTACGAGGTCACCAATGGCCTGTAGACGGCGGTTCGCACGGGTGCGGCGTCGTCGGACGCATCGGGCGGAAGGCGACGACGGGGTCGTCTTGGTGATTGTCGCGGCGTCGATGGCGGCAATCCTCGTCGTTGCCTCGATCGTCATCAACCTCGGCGGTGCTCGGCACGCGCACGAGCACGATCAGGACAGCGCCGACGCGATCGCCATGGCTGCCGCGGCCAATCTCGACTCGAACGGCGGGAGCAACCAGAGCGCGTGCACCGCCGCCTGGAACTACGCGGTCAGTGATCTCGGGGTCGCGGCCTCGCCGGCTCCGTCGTGCGTGAACTTCGCCGGCAACTGCGTCGCGACGACGGCCAGAACGGTCACCACGACCTCCGGCACGTACACGCTCACCTTCGTCAACCCGGTTCCGGACAGCAACTCGCTGTTCGCTGCGCAACCGGCGACCTCATCCGATGGCACCGCGTGCAACCGCTTCGGCGTCGCGATCACGCACACGTGGCGTTTCCCATTCGGTCAGGGCGACCAGACCATCAACGTGAGTGCGGTCGCGCGGCTGACGCACGGCCCGGGAACGGTCGACGCGCCGCTCGTCCTGCTCGACGCGCACGACTGCAACGTGATGTCGATCACCGGCAACTCGCACATCAGCGCGGTGACGTCGACGGGCCTTCCCGGCTACATCGCGATCGACTCCGACGGCTCGGCGTGCCCGTCTGGCAACAAGGTGATCGTCGATGCCACCGGCAACGCACAGATGACGGCAGGCGCGATCTCGATGTGGGCGCTGTCCACCGGCAACACCGCTCGCGCCTACGATCCGTCGGACGTCGGCGCGGGACGGGCGTTCAACCCCGGCCCGGTCGCGTCGTCGGCTCCGGTTGGTCGGTCGGCGATGGACTGGCGTTACAACTGCTCGGCGTCGAACGGCTGCCCGAGCGGCGACTCCTCCGCCATCGGCGACCTGATCACCGCGGATGGTGGCACCGGGGTGCCCTCCGGGTTCACGCGGTGGACGTCGGTGTACTCGTGCAGCCCGGGCTCGACCGTGGTGCCGCGCGGCAACTGGTACATCGACTGCCCGAGTGGACTGTCCACCAGTGGCACGCTCACCTTTCGCGGCGGGAACATCGTCAGCGACAACTCGATCTCGGTGTCGGGCAACGGGACGTTGCGGGTGAACTGCGACGTCGCCTCGTCCGGCACGGCCTGCCCGTCGGATCCGACCACGACGACGACGCTGTACCTGCGCAACGGCGGGCTCAGCAAGAGCGGCAACGTCACGTTCACGTTGCTCGAGACGTTCGCCTACTTCGCCAACGGCAGCGTGGACCTCAGCGGCAACAGCCAGCTCGACTGGACGGCGCCGAACGATCCGTCCTCACCGTTCGACGACTTGCTGATGTGGACCGAGAGCAACGCCGCCATCTCGATGACCGGCAACTCGGACACGGTCTTCGACGGCATCATGTTCGCCCCCAACGCGGCGCTGAACCTCACCGGGAACTCGGGCGACAGCGCGCTCGGCTCGCAGATGTTCGTCGACACCGCGTCGTTGACCGGGAACTCGACCCTGGCGCTGTCGCCGCACGACGACAGGATCATGGCGCTCGGTGGTGCGAGCGCCGCGCTCATCCGCTGAGCTTCTCGCGGCCGAGGCCCGCCATGAGGTCGATCCACGAGCTCATGTCGCTGTTCTTGAAGTCGACGTGGTTCTTCAGGTCGGCGGGCACGAAGAACTCGAAGCCATCGGTCTCGAGCGCGTCGACCATGCCGGTCGCGCATTCCTCGGCCGATACGAACTCCACGCCCGGCATGCCCGGCAGCTCACCCGGACGTTGCTCCCAGATCTCGGTGGCGATGGCGCCAGGTTGAACGAGTTTCACCTCGATCGGTGTGTCCGCGAGATCCATGGCCGCGACCTCGCTCCATCCCGACATCGCGAACTTCGACGCGCAGTACGCGGACTCGTGCACGATGCCGAACCGGCCGCCGCCGCTGGCGACATTCACGATCGTGCCCGAGCCCCGATCGATCATCTTCGGGATCACGGCCAGGTTCATGCGGATGGGCGACATGAAGTTGGTCCGCATGACGGATTCGACATCGTCGGCGGTGTGATCCAACAGCTGCTTGCGCTTACCGGTCGCGGCGTTGTTCACGAGAC
>DASXPN010000074.1:0-21872 GCA_036493595.1 Acidimicrobiales bacterium
GAGTGCATAGGCCTCGTCTGCGAGCCGCACGTGCAGCGCGTCGCGGTCGAGCTCGGAGTAGATGGCGACGGAAGCGATCCCGAGCTCGCGGCAGGCGCGGATCACGCGCACCGCGATCTCGCCTCGGTTGGCGATCAAGACCTTGGAGAACACGGCCGTATGTTTACCTGCGTGCTGAGCGACGCCGCGAAACGCGCGCTCGCCGGAACCCGGTTCGCCGACGTGCGCTGGGTGAGCGAAACCGGCTCGACCAACGCCGACGTCATGGCCCTCGCTCGAGCCGGCGTAGGCGAAGGCCTGGCGATCGTGGCGGACCATCAAACCGCTGGTCGCGGCCGTGTGGGACGGACATGGTCGGCACCGTCCGGCTCGTCCTTGCTGCTCTCGGTGTTGTTGCGCCCAACTCCCGCCGCGGCCGGCTTCTGCGGCATGGCGATGGGTGTCGCCGCGGTGGACGCGGTCTCGGCGGTGACCGGTGTGACGGCCCGGCTGAAGTGGCCGAACGACCTCGTGTGGCCCGGGCTCGGCGACCAGCGCGATCGCAAGGTGGGCGGCATCCTCGCCGAAGCGGACTGGTCCGATGCGGCATCGCCCGCGGTCGTCGTCGGCATCGGCCTCAACGTGAACTGGCCGCCGTCGTTCCCCGAGGACCTACGCGCCATCGCAACCTCGCTCAACCATGTCGCGTCGCGTGACGTCGACCGGGAGGAGCTACTGGTGGCGATACTGCGCGAGCTCGATCGTCGATGTGATGACGGCGGACTGGTCGACGCGGTGCGAGCGCGATCGGCGACGCTGGGCTCGCGGGTCCGCGTCGAGCTGGCGGCCGAGGTCTTCGACGGTGACGCGGCGGAGCTGACGGACCAAGGTCACCTCGTGGTGGCCGTCGATGGTGGCGCGCAGCGAGTGATCAGTGCCGGCGACGTGGTCCACTTGCGCCCCGCTTGACCGGGCGCGCCGTTACGGGTCGAGATCGCGCGTTTGCAGGGCTGCGAATGCGTCGCGTGCCGCCATCGTCATCGGCCCGGGACAGGACGGGAGCGCGCGCTCGTCGATCGATGCGACCGGCTGCACGTCGCGCGTGCTCGAGGTGAGGAACGCCTCCTCGACATCGACGAGCAACGTCATCGCCGTGTCCCCTTCGACGACCGCGAGACCGAGGACGGGGTCGAGCAAGAGTTCGCGTGTCACGCCCGCGAGGCAACCGGACGCGAGTGGCGGCGTCGAGAGGCGACCGTCGCGCACCACGAAGATGTTCGACCCGGTTCCTTCGCAGAGGTTGCCGACCGTGTTGCCGAACAGTGCCTCCTCGGCGCCGGCGGCGGCGGCCCGCTCGCGGGCGACCACGTTCTCTGCGTACGACGTCGTCTTGAGTCCCGCGAGCGCTCCGCGCTCGTTACGCGGCCATGGCACGGTGACCACCGCGGCGGCATCGGACCATCGCGTCGCAGCACCGCACTGGATCACGACGGTGGCGCGCTCGCTGCCGCGGCTCGAGCCTCCCGGTCCCGCGCCGCCGGTGACGGTCACCCGAACCCAACCCGCGTCCGGCTGGTTGGCGTCGACGGTCGACTCGATCGCGTCTCGTAGCGCGCCGTCGCCGTACGGCACTTCGAGTCCGAGCCCGTGCGCAGAGCGTTGCAACCGAGCAAGGTGCCGGCGCACCGCGAACGCGGTGCCGTCGACGACCTTCATCGTCTCGAACATCCCGTCGCCGACGGTGAGACCGTGGTTGTTTACAGGCACGACCGCGTCCTCCGCGGCGACGAGCGCGCCGTTCAGCCACACCTTCGTCGCGCTCATCTCGCTCCCACCGGTTGCGCGCTGGCGACGCGGATCAGTCGCCGAGCCTTCAACTCTGTCTCGTCCCACTCGCCTTCCGGCGTCGAGTCCCACGTGATCGCGCCGCCGGTGCCGAAGTGGAGGTACCCGTCATCGAACCAGAACGTGCGGATGGCCACGTTGAGCTCGCCGCGCCTCGCATCGGCGTCGACCCAGCCGATGGCGCCGCAATAGACGTCGCGAGCGACGGGTTCGAGCGCTCGAATGTGCTCGACCGCCGCGAGCTTCGGTGCGCCGGTGACCGATCCGGGAGGGAACGTCGCGCCGATGATCTCGCTCCAACCGCGCCCGGACCGGAGCCGCCCCGTGACCGTCGACACGAGATGGCACAGACCCGGATGTGACTCCACCGCGCACAACGCGGGTACGTCCACCGACCCGAACTCGCACACGCGCCCGAGGTCGTTGCGTACGAGGTCGACGATCATCACGTTCTCGGCGCGGTCCTTCGGGAGGAAGCCCTCCGGGGTCGCGGCCGTGCCCTTGATCGGTGACGACGTGACGAGGTCACCGTCGCGGCGCAGGTACAGCTCCGGCGACGCCGACGCGACGTGCACCCCTTGGCGTGGAAGTCGCACGACCGCGGCGTAGGGCGCCGGGTTGCCATCGGCCAGCGCCGCACCGAGCGCGGCGATGTCCGCCTCTGCGTTCGACGGAAGGGGCGCCGACAGCCGCCGGGTGAGATTCACCTGGTAGACGAGTCCGGCCCCGATCGCCGAACGGATCTGGTCGACGCGTGCGCAGAACCCGTCACGATCGGGGCTCGTCGTCCAGGATTGCGAACCGACGCCGGGCCAAGGCTTGCCCGGCCACGGTGTCGCTGGTCGCACCCAGTCGAACCGCGCGCACACGGGCGCGCCGTCGAACGGCAGGACCACCGCCCACGTGCCGTGCGAGTCGAGCGCGGCGAGATCGGAGGTCACGTCGACGAGACCCGTGAGCAGGCGACCGCCGACCACGGCGAGCGGAACGTCGACCAAGAGCCGAAGCGTAGGGTCACGCGTACAGTCGTCACGATGCAGTTCGAGGTGTCCGACGAGCACGAGGCGTTCCGCCGGGTCGTGCGCGGCTTCGCCGACGCCGAGATTGCGCCGCACGCCGAGCAGTGGGATCGCGATCACGTGTTCCCGACCGATGTCGTGTTGCACATGGGCGAGCTCGGGCTGTTCGGCCTGCCCTTCCCGGAGGAGTACGGCGGCGGCGGCGCCGACCTCACGACGTTGTGCATCGCCATCGAGGAGCTCGCTCGCGTCGACCATTCGATGGCCATCACGCTCGAGGCCGGTGTCGGGCTCGGCGCCAACCCGATCCATCGCTTCGGCACCGAGGAGCAGAAGCAGCGGTGGCTCCCCGACCTGTGCGCGGGAACGGCGTTGGGTGCGTTCGGCCTCACCGAGCCGGAGGCCGGAAGCGATGCCGGCGGCACCCGCACCAAGGCGTCCATGGACGACGCGACCGGCGAGTGGGTCATCGACGGTGAGAAGGCGTTCATCACCAACTCGGGCACGCCCATCACGTCGATCGTCACCGTGACCGCTCGCACCGGACCCGGGGAGGTGTCCGCCATCGTCGTGCCCGCCGGCTCGACCGGGTTCACCGTGCAGCCGCCCTACCGGAAGATGGGTTGGCACGCCTCCGACACTCACGGCCTGACGTTCGAGGCGTGCCGCGTGCCCGGCGACCATCTGTTGGGCGAGCGCGGCCGCGGCTTCGCGCAGTTCCTCGCCATTCTCGACGAGGGGCGCATCGCCATCGCCGCCCTCGCGCTCGGTGCCATCGAAGCCTGTCTCGAGCAGTCGACGGAGTACGCGAAGCAACGCAACGCGTTCGGCCGTCCGATCGGCGCCAACCAAGCCGTCGCGTTCAAATGCGCGGACCTGGCAGTGATGGCGGCGTCGTCCCGCCTGCTCGTGTACGAAGCGGCGTGGCGGCGCGACACGGGCCGTCCGTACCGCCGTCAGGCGGCCATGGCGAAGTTGCACGCGACCGAGGCCGCGATCACGGCAACCCGCGCCGCGACGCAGGTGTTCGGTGGTTACGGGTTCATGGACGAGACGCCGGTCAGCCGCTTCTACCGGGATGCCAAGATCCTCGAGATCGGCGAGGGCACGAGCGAGATCCAGCGGCTGGTCATCGCCCGTGACCTGGGGTTGCCGGTCGAGTAGGGCGGGAGACGCGGTACAGGCTCCGGAGCTGAACCTGGGGCCCGGACACCCCCAACTACGATCGGTGACCGTGACGGCCCCTGCTCGGGGGCGGGCGCGTGGGCGACGGACTTGGCCCCAACGCCTGCTGATCATCTGCAACATCGGTTTGGTACTCATCTGCCTGCTCACGGCAGGTGGGATGTATTACGCGTACTCGAAGCTGAGCAACATCGGACGGGTGCAGCTCGGCAACGCACTGGCACCGGCCGACACGACGACCGCAGGGCACGCCGAGAACTACCTCATCGTCGGGACCGACTCGGCGGAGGGACTCGACCCGAACGATCCCGTGCTCGCCGGCCGCCCCGGCGGCCTCCGGTCCGACACGATCATGGTCCTGCGGCTCGATCCGAGCTCCGATCACGCGCAACTGTTGTCGTTGCCGCGCGACCTTTACGTCCCGATTGACGGTGAGAGCGGACGTGATCGCATCAACGCCGCAATCCAGGGCGGTCCCGAACGTTTGATCAACACGATCAAAAATGACTTCGGCATTCCGATCAACCACTACATCGAGATGAACTTCTTCGCGTTCCGCAGCGTGGTCGCCGCCGTCGGCGGCGTGCCGATCTACTTCCCGACGCCCGTGCGCGACGTGAAGTCCGGTCTGAGTATCCAGAACCCCGGCTGTGTCACCCTCGACCCGGTGCAAGCACTGGCCTTCGCGCGGTCCCGGGACTACGAGTACTTCCAGAACGGGCACTGGAAGTCGGACCCGACCGGTGACCTCGGCCGCATCAGCCGTCAGCAGCTCTTCATCCGCAAGGTCATCCAGCGGGCCATCGACAAGGGGGCCCGCAATCCCGCGGTGCTGAACGACCTCATCGACACGGGAACCAGCGCGCTGCACCTCGACCCGACCTTGACTCCCGGCGATCTCGTCACCCTCGGCAGCCGCTTCAAGGACTTCAATCCCGAGAATCTCGACACCTATTCGGTGCCCGCGACACCGGTCAGCATCCACGGCGCATCGGTCCTGGAGCTCAATCAGACGCAAGCCGAGCCGATCCTGAACATGTTCCGCGGATCCGATCCCAACGCCGTGGACGGGACGGTCGTGATCGTGCAGAACGGGACACCCGCAGCAGGGAAGGCGACGGATGCCGCCGAAGACCTGCGAAAGATCGGTTTCAGCATCCCGCCGCAGTACGTCGGCGATGCGGACCGGTTCGACTACAGCCAGACGGTGGTGCGGTACCTGCCGGGCAACGAGGCAAAGGCTGAGCAAGTGGCGAGCTACCTGGCAGCGACCCCGGTCCTGGAGCAGACGAGCTTCATCGTGAGCGCGGACGTCGTCGTGGTGGTCGGTGCCGACTGGCAGGGCACGCGGTCGGCGCCCGGCCCGACCGTGCCGCTGCCCGAGAGCTCCGCCTCCACCACGTCGACCACGACCACCACCGCACCACCGAGCACCGACAACACGACCACATCGACCACCATCGGCGTGGTTCCCCAGACGCCACAGGACGTGAGCTGCTAGATGAACAGTCGAATCACCATCGTCGGATGCGGCTACGTCGGTCTGACGACCGGAGCGTGCTTCGCCCACCTCGGCCACCACGTCACGTGTACCGACATCGACGCCGACCGGGTCGCCGCATTGAACCGGGGCGAGGTACCGATCCTCGAGGCGGGCCTCGAGAACCTCATTCGTGACGGCCTCCGCGGTGGACAGTTGACGTTCGTCGTCGGCTCCGCCGAGGCGGCTGCTGCCAGCGAGTTCGTGTACCTGTGCGTGCCGACGCCCCAAGGCCTCGACGGATCCGCCGACCTGACCCACATCGAAGCGGCCGCGGCGGAGGTGGGGCCGGTCCTGTCCTCGGAGACGATCGTTGTCAACAAGTCGACGGTGCCTGTCGGATCCACACAGGTGGTCGAACGCGCTCTCGGGCGCAGCGACGTGTTCGTGGTATCGAACCCGGAGTTCCTTCGTGAAGGCAGCGCAGTACACGACTTCTTGAACCCGGACCGGATCGTGATCGGCGCCGACGACCAGTCCGCGGCGATGCGGGTCGCGTCGCTCTATCTCGGCATCCCCGCGCCGCTCATCGTCACCGATCCACCGTCGGCCGAGTTGATCAAGTACGCCAGCAACGCCTTCCTTGCCGCGAAGGTGAGCTTCGTCAACGCCATCGCCGCGGTGTGCGAGGCGGTCGGGGCGGACATGAACGACGTCGTGCTGGGCATGGGTTCCGACAAGCGCATCGGTCACGAGTTCCTTCGACCCGGCCCGGGCTGGGGCGGGAGTTGTTTCCTCGGGGACGAGACCGCTCTGACCCGGCGCGACGGACGAATCCGGTTGCTCACGTTCGAGGCGTTGTTCGGAGAAGTCGAACGTTGCGGACCCGGTGGCTGGGAGGTCTTGTCGTGGCAGGACGGCGCGACGACCCCGGAGTTCGAACGGGTCGAGCGATTCACGGCCCGCCCGTACCGCGGCGATGTCGTCGCGGTACGGACCAAGATGGGCCGACGCGTCACTGTCACAGCTGACCATCCCTTTGTCGTGGGAGATGGGGTGCGGGGCAGGGTCGGTGATCGACTCGCGGGAGAACTGACGACGTCCGATTGGCTGCCTGTCGCCCAAGGCTTCCCACTTGTCTTCGACGACACCGGCTTCGGGCGTGTGCTCGACGGAATGCAACCGGCCGGCATCGAGCCCAACCAAGTCATCACAAGGTTGGATGACCTTCAGTACGCGCTTGCCGAGCGGAGATCGAAGTTACTGGGCGCCTCTCGACGTCGCGACGTGCTCCGCGCGGGCACCGCACGTATCAGCGAGTTGCAGTCGATGCAGGTACCCACGTCGCGAGGTCGATTTGGAACGACGACCAACGGGACGTATGTGCCGGACACGATCCCGTTCGACGAAGGGTTCTGGCACGTCGTAGGCCTGTATCTCTCCGAAGGCCACATCTCGACCGACGGACTTCGTACCCGTATTGCTTGGTCGTTTCATCCGACCGATGAAGAGTCCCTCGTGCAGGACGTCGCCCGGTACTGGGAGTCGCTCGGTGTGCGCACGGCGATCCACAGCATGACCACGACCCGACAGGTGTCGATCTCGTCGCGTCTGCTCGCCGCGTGGTTCGAGCATGTCCTCAAGGTGGGGCGAGGCTCATATGACCACTGCATTCCGGATCAGATCTGGAGCGCTCCCGAGCGGGACAAACGAGCGCTGCTGCGGGGGCTGTGGGACGGCGATGGGTCATGGTCGTTGGTGCGCGGTGGCCCGAGTGTGGTGCTCGAATACGGCACCGTCTCGCGCTCGTTGGCGGACGGGATGGTCCGCCTGCTCGGCGACCTCGGGATCGTCGCTCGGGTGAAAGTCGGTCGGACGTCCAAGTCGACGGTCGACACCTACTGGCTCTGCATCAGTGGAGCCGAACAGGTGGAGCGTGCGAGCTGGTTGCTGCCGAGCGATGAACGCGACATCGTGCTCGCCGCCGTCTCGGGACAGACGAAGCGCATCGCGCCGACGGGATACCGCCGGCTCGATGACAAGGGCGTCGCCTGGGTCCGCGTTGTCGATGTCGACCGCAGGCCGTTCGACGGCATGGTGTACAGCCTCGAGGTGCCGGCGACAAACACCGTTGTGACGTCCTTCGGTCTCGTGGCGCACAACTGTTTCCCTAAGGATTCGTTGGCCCTGATTCGCATTGCGGAGGACGCCGGGTATCGGTTCGATCTGCTCGAAGGTGTGGTCGTCGTCAACGACGAGCAGTTCGACCGCGTGGCCGGCAAGGCGGTCGAGCTCGCGGGCGGGAGCGTCGACGGTGTGCGCGTCGCGGTATGGGGTCTCACGTTCAAAGCGCGCACGGACGACCTGCGGTCCTCGCCGGCACTGGCGATCATCGAGCGGCTGAAGGCGAAGGGAGCGCGGATCGTCGCGTTCGACCCGTCCGTCTCGCTGCCGCTCGAACCGCACAAGGCGTCCGTGCTGGATGGCATCGAGATCGCGTCGGATCCCTACGCCGCATGCGAGGATGCTGCGGTGTTGCTGGTCCTGACCGAGTGGGACGAGTTCAAGTGGCTCGACTTCGACAAGGTGGCTGCCGCGCTCGAAGCGCCCCGTGTCGTCGATGGCCGCAACCTGCTCGATCGTGAGTCGCTGCGTCGCCGAGGGTTCGTCTATCAAGGCATCGGTCGAACCTGATGGGGCGGGTCGTCGTGACCGGGGGAGCGGGCTTCCTCGGATCGCACCTGTGCGACGCGCTCCTCGCTCGCGGCGACGAGGTGGTCGTCCTCGACAATCTGGTGACAGGGGGCCAGGCGAACATCGCCCACCTGTTCGGCCGGCCCGGCTTCACGTTCGTGGAGCACGACGTCAGCAACTACATCTGGCTACCGGGCCACGTGGACGCGGTCATGCACCTCGCCAGTCCGGCATCGCCGAAGGACTATCTCGAAAAGCCCATCCAGACGCTCAAGGTCGGCAGCCTCGGTACGCACAACACCCTTGGGCTCGCCCGTGCGAAGTCGGCGCGCTTCTTCCTCGCGTCCACGAGTGAGGTGTACGGCGACCCGAAGGTGCACCCGCAACCCGAGACGTACTGGGGCCACGTCAACCCGGTCGGTCCGCGGGGTGTGTACGACGAGGCGAAGCGGTTCGCCGAGGCGATGACGATGGCGTACCACCGGTACCACGGGCTCGAAGTGCGCATCGTTCGCATCTTCAACGTGTTCGGGCCGCGCATGCGTCCGGAGGACGGGCGGGTCGTGTCGAACTTCATCGTCCAGGCGCTGCTCGGCAAGCCCCTCACGATCTACGGAGACGGCAAGCAGTCCCGCAGCTTCTGTTTCGTGGAGGACGAGATCCGCGGATTCCTCCTCCTGCTCGACTCGGATCAGACCGGTCCGATGAACATCGGCAACCCCGGCGAGTTCACGATGCTCGAGCTGGCGGAGATCGTGCTCGAGCTGACGGGCTCCTCGTCCGAGATCGTCTTCGAGCCGCTACCGGTCGACGATCCGACGCAACGCCAACCCGATCTCACCCTCGCCCACCGCGAGCTCGGTTGGGATCCGATCGTGCCACTGCGCGAGGGGCTGGCCCGCACCATCC
Organism: Acidimicrobiales bacterium; assembly: GCA_036493595.1. Lineage (GTDB taxonomy): Bacteria > Actinomycetota > Acidimicrobiia > Acidimicrobiales > JACDCH01 > DATAES01. The sequence goes on from DASXPN010000074.1 coordinate 9,112, forward strand.
CGTACTTCGCCGAGCAACTCGGCCTCTGACCTTCGTCCCGAGGGGAACCGTCAGGCCTCGCGGGCTTCGGCCTCGGAACGGTTCTCGAGGTACCAGTCAACCGTGCGACGCAGTCCCTCGTCGAAGGGCACGCGCGCCGCGAAACCGAATGCGTCGGCGGCGCGGCTCGGATCGACACGGCGGCGCGGCTGTCCGTCGGGCTTCGACGTGTCCCAGCGGATCTCGCCCTCGAACCCGACGATTTTCACGATGAGCCCGACGAGGTCCTTGATCGGGAGTTCGTCGTTGGCGCCGAGGTTCACCGGGTCGGCGCCGTCGTAGTGCTCGGCCGCAAGCAGGATGCCTTCGGCCGCATCGTCGACGTACAGGAACTCACGGGTGGCCACGCCCGTGCCCCACACTTCGATGTGATCGTCGCCGGCTTCCTTCGCGTCGACACACTTCTTGACCAGCGCGGGGATCACGTGTGAGACCGCAGGATTGAACTTGTCGCCCGGGCCGTACAGGTTCGTCGGCATCAGGTAGACGCAGATCTGGCCGTACTGCGCGCGGTTCGCCTGCGCGTGCACGAGGTGCGCCAGCTTGGCGATGCCGTACGGCGCGTTGGTCTCCTCCGGATAGCCCTGCCACAGCGAGCCCTCTTGGAACGGGACGGGCGTGTGCTTCGGGTACGAGCAGATGGTGCCTGCGAGAACGGTCTTGTCCGTGCCGTGCTTGCGCGCTTCCTCGATGACATACGTACCCATCAGCAGGTTCTCGACGTACAGGTCCGCGGGCCGCGCCTGGTTGGCGCCGATGCCGCCGACGCGGGCGGCGAGGTGGATCACGAGATCCGGTTGCGCGTCGCCGAACATGGCCGACACATCAGCCGCCTGACGCAGATCGAACTCCGTGCTCGCCGGCGCGATGACGGTTCCTGCACCGCGGGCCGCCAGTGCCGCGCAGACCGCCCGCCCGAGGAAGCCCGATCCTCCGGTGACGAGGACGCGGCGGTCAGCCCAGAAGTCCGTGGATGCCATGGGTCGCGAGACTACCGAGGGGAAGATGACAGACTCCGCGCACGATGCCCGGCGTGCATGTCGCGGTGACGCTCGAACAGTGCTGGCACGCCGTCCCCGGAGGCACGGCCTGGTCCACGCTCGAGTTGGTGCGTGCGCTCGCGCAACGAGACGACGTCGAGTTGGTGGGTGTCGCGGCACGGCATCGTGAGCAACCGCTGCCGCAATGGCGACCGCCGATCGAAGTACGCCAACTCCCGCTGCCCCGACATCTGCTCTACGAGACATGGCACGCACCGTTCGCGCGGTGGCCCGTCGTCGAACGCGCCACCGGTCCGGTCGATCTCGTCCACGCCACCGCGGTCGCCTATCCCGCGTCACGCGCGCCGGTTGTCGTCACCGTGCACGACCTCGCGTTCCTGTCCGACCGGCAACTCGCGACGCGTCACGGACATCGTTTCTTTCGCCGTGGACTCGAACTGGCCAAGCGGCACGCCCGTCTCGTGATGTGTCCGTCGCGGGCGACGATGGACGAGTGTGTCGCGGTCGGGATCGACGCCGGCCGGCTGCGCCTGGTGCCATGGGGCGTCGCGCCTTCAGTCGTCACCGCCGACGACGTCGGCCGCGCGCAGCGGAAGTTCCGACTCACGCGCGACTACGTGCTGTTCGCGGGGACGATCGAACCACGCAAGAACCTTCCGCGACTGCTCGACGCGTTCGCCCGCGTGGACGGCGACGTGGACCTCGTACTCGCCGGTCCGGCGGGATGGAACGAGGCCATCGACTCCCAGCTGGCCGCGCTCGGTGAGCGGGTGCACCCGCTCGGTTTCGTCGAGCGCGCCGACCTCGACGCGTTGATCGCCGGTGCGGTGCTGGTTTGCTACCCGAGCACCCGTGAAGGCTTCGGGCTACCCGTGCTCGAGGCCATGATCCAAGGAACGCCGGTCGTCACGTCGAAGGGAACCGCGACCGAAGAGGTGGCGGGCGACACCGGCGTGCTCGTCGACCCGCTCGACGTCGACGCCATCGCCGCCGGTATTCACGAGCTCGTCGCCGATCGTGACGCCGCCCGACGGTTGGGGGAGGCCGGGCGCAAGCGGGCCAAGACCTTCACGTGGGACCGCACGGCCGAGCTCGTCGCCTCCGTCTACTCCGAGGCGCTCTCGTGAGCGCACGTGCCCCGGCGGGCCGTGCGCATGTCGGCGTGAACCTCCTCTGGCTCGTGCCGAGCGTCGTCGGTGGCAGTGAGGAGTACACGACGCGCCTGCTGGCCGCGGTGGCCGAGCGGCCGCACGACGATCTCGACATCACGTTGTTCGTCCTGCGGCCGTTCGTCGACGCGTATCCCGAGTTGGTCGACGCGTTCCCGACCGACGTCTGCTCCCTGTCGGGGCGGTCGAAGGCGCTGCGCATCGCGGCGGAGTCGACGTGGCTCCTCGCCGCGGCTCGGCGCCGCCGCGTCCACCTTCTCCATCACGCGGGCGGCACGATTCCGATGCTCCGCGCCACTCCGACGATCCTGTCGATCCACGATCTGCAGCCGCTGCTGATGCCATCGAACTTCACCGGCACCAAGCAGCGGTACCTCAGCCGGCGGCTGCCCGCGTCCGCCGCCCGGACGCGGATGGTGATCTCGCCCTCCGAGTTCTCGCGCCGAACGGTCGTCGACATGCTCCACGTCCCCGAGGAGCGCACCGCGGTCGTACCTCCCGGCTACACCCCGGCGCTTCGGGAGGAACCCGAGTGCGATCCGCGCACCGCATTCGGGATCGACCGGCCCTTCTTCTTGTACCCAGCCATCACGTACCCCCACAAGAACCATCTCGTGTTGGTGCGCGCCTTCGCGCAGGTCGTTGACCAAGGCGTCGACGCGTTGCTCGTACTGACCCACCGGCCGGATGTGATGGAGGACGAGCTACAGAAGTTGGTGATCGAGGAAGGGCTCGCCGATCGTGTGCGTCGCATCGGCCACGTCCCGCGCGGGGATCTCGACTGGCTGTACGGCAACGCGATCGCATTGACGTTCGTGTCCCGGTTCGAAGGCTTCGGCTTGCCCGTGTTGGAGGCGATGGGCAACCGTTGCCCGGTGATCGCGGCCAACGCGACCGCGCTCCCCGACGTGGTGGGCGACGCCGGCATCCTCGTCGATCCCGATGATGTCCAAGGTTGGGCAACGGCGATGCTCGAGCTGGCGCGCGATGACGAACGGAGGGCCCAGCTCATCGAGGCCGGCGCGGCACGCGTCGGGACGTTCCAGTGGGCGACTTCGGCGTCCGCGCTCACCAACGCGTACCGGAGCGCGGCAATGATGACAGACCGTTGAACCTGCTCGTCCTCTGCCCTCATTTCGCGCCGGACGTCGCGCCCACGGGCGACGTGATGACCGGCATCGCCCTCGAGCTCGCCGAGCGCGGTCACAGGCTCCACGTCGTCACCGCGCTGCCCTGGTATCTCCATCACCGCATCGAGGAAGGTTGGGGCGGGCGGCTCGTGCGCCGGCAGGAGACCGAGTGGGGCCACATCACCCGTGTCCATCCGTTCCCTACCGACAAGCGCAACATTCCGGCCCGAGCGCTGGCCTTCGGAGGCTTCACCGCGCTCGTGGCCGCCACCGCCACCGCCGCGCAACCCCGGCCGGACGCGGTGCTCGCCATGTCACCTCCGCTGACGCTCGGTCCCGCGGGATGGCTGGCGGCCCGCGCCCGTGGCGTGCCGTTCGTCTTCAACATCCAGGACGTCTTTCCTGACGTCGCGGTCGAGCTCGGACTGATCACGAATCCGACCGTCATCCGTCTCGCCGAGACACTCGAGCGCCGGACCTACCTGCACGCCGACGCTGTCACCGTGCTCTCCGACGACCTGCGCGACAACGTCGCCGCCAAGATCGCCGGCCACCGTCCCGAGCGCGTACGGGTGATCCCGAACTTCGTGGACGTCGAGCGCATCCGACCGGCGACGAGAGAGAACGGCTACCGGCAGGAGTACGGCCTCACGGGCAAGACCGTGGTCATGTACGCGGGCAACGTCGGCTTCTCGCAGTCATTGGATCTCGTGCTCACCGCGGCCGCCGCGCTCGCCCACGAGCCGGACCTCGTGTTCGTGGTCAACGGAGGCGGGTCGGCTCGAGCCGATCTCGAGCGGCGCGCCGCCGGGCTCACCAACGTGCGGTTCATCGACCACCAACCGAAGGATCGCCTGCCCGAGCTGCTGGCGGCGGGGGACATCCACCTCGTGCCGCTGCGTAAGGGTCTGGCCCGGGCCAGCGTGCCCTCGAAGATGTACTCGATCCTCGCGGCCGGGCGACCGATCGTCGCCAGCGTCGATCCGGGTACGGAAGTGGCCCAGGTGGTGGAACGCGCCGGCGCTGGCCTGACGGTGCCCCCCGACGATCCCGAGGCGTTCACGAAGGCGGTGGAGCGGCTCGTGAGCGACCCGGACGAGGCGGCGCGGATGGGTACCGCAGGGCGGACATTCGTTGCGCAATGGGTCTCACCCGCGGCCGTGGCGGCGCAGTACGACGAGCTGTTCCACGAGCTGATTGCAGCCCGGCGTGGTTGAGATCGTCGACGGGTGATTCGGCCCGGCCCCGGCGTCCATCTAGAGTTGCCCCCCCATGGGTAAGGCGTCCTCGTCCAAGAAAGTGGCTCGCGCCGCGCGTGCGGGCGGCAATCGAAAGTCCGGTCAACGGCGTCCGCTCGGCTTCCCCGTCGCCATCGGCGCGGTGCTGCTGCTCGGTCTGGTCCTCGTCCTCTTCGCCCGTGACCGCCGCAACGCGGATGCCTTCCCCCGAGCCAACCAGGACCACGTCCACTCCGCCTACGACACCTACGTCTGCGTCTCGCAGGACGAAGCAGCGGCCGCGGCGACCACGACTACGACTGTTGCCGGGCCGCCCGTCAGTGACACGACCACCACGGCGCCCGGAATCACGACTACGACTTCGGCGACGTCCACCACGGTCGCCCAGCCCGGTGACGTACCGGGTGAATTCCTCGCTCCGTTCACCGATGCTCAGCAGGACGTGCTCGGCATCCACACTCACGGCGACGGCCTCATCCACATCCACCCGTTCGTCGACAGCGTCGCCGGCAGCAAGGCCACCCTTGGTGTCTTCCTCAACCAGGTGGGAGTGTCGATGACCAACGACACGCTCACCTTGGCGACGGGGCAGACGTACAAGGAAGGCACCACGAAGTGCGAGGGCGGCAAGGACGGCCAGCTCCAAGTGGCCAAGTGGAACAGCGTCAATGACGCCGCCCAGGGCAACAAGCCGAATCAGATCTTCACGTCCGGCTTCGACACGATCCGTCTGGGCGCGAACGAGGCCTTCACGATCGCGTTCATGCCTTCCGGTTCGAAGATCCCGGCCAAGTCCGACGTGGCCACCCGGGTGGCGAGCGTGACCGACCTCGGCCCGAGCACCACCCTTCCGGCCAGCGGTGCTCCCTTGAGCGGCGCTCCGGCCAGCGGCGCACCCGACACCGCTGCGGTCCCGGGGGCCGGCGTCGCGCCGGCGAGCGTGCCGGACACGGCGACGACTGTCCCGAGCGCCAGCGGCCCGTGAGAGCCGTCGTGCTCGTCGGCGGTCTGGGTACCCGCCTGCGACCGCTCACCTTCCACACCCCCAAGCAGATGCTGCCGGTGGTGAACCGGCCGATGATCGAATGGTCGGTCGCGCACCTCGCGGCCCACGGCGTGGACGATGTCGTCCTTTCCCTCGGCTACGCCGCGGATGCATTCGTGAGCGCCTTCCCTGATGGCACCTGCGGCGGTTCACGCCTTCATTTCGCGGTGGAGGACGAACCGCTCGACACCGCAGGCGCCATGCGTTTCGCGGCGCTCGACGCCGGGATCGACGAGCGGTTCCTGGTGATCAACAGTGACGTCGTCACGGACCTCGACCTGAGCGCGCTGATTGCGTTCCACGACCGGCACGGGGCCGAAGCCACCATCGCGCTCCACGAGGTCGACGATCCGTCGCGGTACGGCGTGGTGCCGACCGACGATGGCGGCCGGGTTCTCGCGTTCGTCGAGAAGCCTGCGGCTGGTGAGGCACCGACCAATCTCATCAACGCGGGCACGTACGTGCTCGAGCCCTCGGTGATCGACCTCATCGAGGGCGGCCGGCGAGTGTCGATCGAGCGCGAGACCTTTCCCGAGCTCGTCGCGCGGGGCACCTTGTACGCGATGGACGGTGGCAGCGCGTACTGGATCGACACCGGGACACCGCAGGACTTCCTTCAGGCCCAGCTCGACATCATCGACGACGGCTACCGGGGTGCGGCGCCCGATGGCGCGGTCGCGGTCGATCCGTGCGCGTCCGTCAGCGCCGGTGCCACGGTCGAACGTTCGGTGATCGGGCCCGGAGCGGTCATCGAAGCCGACGCCGAAGTTGCCGGGTCGGTCGTCATGGCCGGTGCCCGCGTCGGTGCCAAGGCGCGCGTGCACCACTCGATCATCGGTCCGCACGCGGAAGTCGGGCCGGGCGCCACCGTCGAGGAGCTGTCGGTGCTCGGCGAAGGCGTCACCGTGGCCGGGGGCGAGGTCGTGCGAGCGGTTCGGCTACCCGGGGAGGACGAATGAAGGCACTGGTCACCGGCGGAGCAGGCTTCATCGGCAGCACCCTCGTCGACCGCTTGCTGGCCGAGGGCCACGCGGTCGACGTCATCGACGATCTGTCGACGGGGTCACTGGCGAACCTGTCCGCATCGCGAGCCGACCGCTCGAACCGGTTGTCGTTCCACCAACTCGACATTCGCTCGCCGGGGGTGATCGCGCTCATCGAACGGCGGGCGCCAGAGGTGATCTTCCACCTCGCCGCGCAAGCGGACGTGCGGGTGTCGGTCGCCCGGCCCGCGTTCGATGCCGAGATCAACATCGTCGGCAGCCTCAACGTGCTCGAAGGGGCGCGTGCCGCCGGCACGCGCAAGGTCGTGTTCGCATCGAGCGGCGGGACGATCTACGGCGATCCCGATCCGAGCGCGCTCCCCGTCAAGGAGTCGCACCCACAACAGCCGGTGTCGCAGTACGGCGTGGCCAAGAAGGTCGTGACGGACTACCTGCACGTGTACCGGGGGCTGTACGACTTGGAGTACACGTCGCTGGCGCTCGCCAACGTCTACGGGCCGCGCCAGGACCCGCACGGTGAGGCCGGCGTGGTTGCCATCTTCGCGGCGCGGTTGCTGTCGGGTGAGTCGTGCACCGTGTTCGGCACCGGCGAGCAGACCCGCGACTTCGTGTTCGTCGACGACGTCGCCGACGCCTTCGTGCGGGCCGCGGACAAGGGCAGTGGTCTGCTGTGCAACATCGGTACGGGCGTCGAGACCTCGGTCAACACGCTCTACGGGACGATGGCCGGGGCCGCCGGCGTGACGGCTCCCGCCGAGATGGCGCCGGCTCGGGCGGGCGAGCTCGACCGGTCCGCACTCGATCCGGGCCGGGCGAAGCTCCACCTCAGCTGGCAGCCCTGGACCACACTCGACGAGGGAGTGTCGGCCGTCCTCAAATGGTTCTCGGAATCGGCTACCTGAACAGATCTTCCTCGGGCCGGCGCACGATCTCGCTGTGCACGTCGCCCCTTCGCAGCCATTCATGCGGGACACCCCGCACGACCGCCACCGGGACAGCTGTCGCTTTGCCCATGACGAGCTCGGCGGCCGACGCCAACTCGTCGACGACGGCGACCTCGGTCACGAGCATCTCGCGCCCGTAGGTGTCCTCCGAGCCACGGAGGTCGAGGATGGCGCCGATGCCCGCGCAGCCGATGGCGACGTCGGTCAGCCCGCGCCGCCATGTGCGCCCGAAGGTGTCGCTCACGATCACCGCGACGTCGACCGCCGCCTTTGCCTTGAGACCGTCGCGGATGCGGCGAGCAGATCGATCCGAGTCCTCCGGCAGCAGTGCTGCGTAGCCGCGCTCGACGTTGGACAGGTCGATGCCGGCGTTGGCGCACACGAACCCGTGCTTCGTCTCGCTGATCACGAGATCGCCGCGCCGTCGCAGCACGCGCACGGACTCGCGCTCGACGATCTTCTTGTGACTCAACGGGTTGCTCGCGTCGACGGCTTCGAGCATGCCCTCGGACTTCGACACGATCTTCTGCGTCACCACCACGACGTCACCGTCCTGCAACGACGTGTTCGCTGCGATGATCGACGCGAGATCGTCGCCCTGAACGATCTCGCCGATGCCCTCGACTCCGAAGACGGTGAGTTGCATCTATTTCTCGATTGCTTGGAGCGAGGTCTCGGCGAGGGCGGCGGCGGCGGCGGGGGAGGACATGATCGTAGGAGTCACCACGCACTGGAGCCCTTCGGCCTCGACCGCGGACGACAGGTCGGCGTCGGCTTCGTCGACGACGAGCACCGACGCGATGTCGGCATAGAGCCGCGCCACCCCGACAACGCTCGGTTCGTGACCCAGCTCACGCATCATGCGATCCGCCGGACCCTTCAGCGCCGCACCGGCCACGATGGGCGATACGGCGACGCTCTTGTCGCGCGCCGCTCGCATCGCGTCCTGCACGCCGGGAACCGCGAGCACCGGCCCGATGGAGACGAGCGGGTTCGACGGCGCGATCACGATCACGTCGTCCGCGTCGATCGCCTCGATCACACCAGGCGCGGGGCGCGCGCTCGTGGCGCCGTCGAACCGAAGGGACGTGACGGCGATCGAATGGTGGCGGCCGACGAAGTAGTCCTGAAAGCCGATCTCGCCTTCGCCCTCGACGGTGATCATCGTCCGCAGTCGATCGTCGGTCACGGGCTGCAAGCGCACGCCCAACTTCCAAGCGGCGGCGATCTCCGCGGTGACGGTCGACAACGTGGCTCCTTCCGCCAGCCGTCCCGTGCGGTACAGATGCGTGCCGAGGTCGCGGTCACCGAGCCGGAACCACGCCGGGCCGCCGTACTGCTCGAGTGTCGTCATCGCCTGCCACGACTCGTCGCGGAGGCCCCAGCCCGTCTCCGGGTTGATCGCGTCGGCCAGCGTGTAGGTGACGGTGTCGAGGTCGGGCGACACGTGCAGGCCGTGCAGCACGGTGTCGTCGCCGACGTTGACGATGGCCGTGATGCTCGCAGGATCGACGACCTGTACGAGACCGGTGAGGAAGCGAGCGGCGCCGACACCGCCCGCGAGCACCGTGGTCAAAGGCGGAGCTCGCCCTTCAACAGCGCGAGGTCGGCATCGACCATCGTTTGCACGAGCTCGGTGAACGACACCTTCGGCTTCCAGCCGAGGGTCGAGCGCGACTTGGAGGAATCGCCGACGAGCAGGTCGACCTCGGCGGGGCGGAAGAAGCGCTCGTCCTGGACCACATATTGCTGATAGTCCAGATCGACTCGCGAGAACGCCAGCTCGCAGAACTCACGCACCGAGTGCGTCTCGTCGGTTGACACGACGTAGTCGCCGGGCTCGTCCTGCTGCAACATCAACCACATCGCCTCGACGTAGTCGCCGGCGAAGCCCCAGTCGCGTTGCGCCTCCAGGTTGCCGAGCCGGAGCTCGTCCGCTTGCCCGAGCGCGATGCGCGCCACACCGTGACTGATCTTGCGCGTCGCAAACTCGAGGCCGCGCCGCGGTGACTCGTGGTTGAACAAGATGCCGCTCGACGCGTGCAACCCGTACGACTCGCGATAGTTCACGGTTATCCAGTGTCCGTACACCTTCGCCACGCCGTAGGGGGAGCGCGGGTAGAACGGCGTCGTCTCCGACTGCGGCACCTCGAGCACCTTGCCGAACATCTCGCTCGAGCTCGCTTGGTAGAAGTGGATGTCCGGGTCGATGATCCGGGTGGCGTCGAGGATGCGCGTCACGCCGAGCGCGGTGGTCTCACCGGTGAAGACGGGTTGCGACCACGAGGTCTGCACGAAGGACTGCGCGGCGAGGTTGTAGACCTCGTTGGGACGGTGCTCACGCAGGATGCTCAACATCGACACTTCGTCGAGCAGGTCGCCGGCGACGAACTCGATGCGATCCTGGATGTGGGCGATGCGTTCGAAGTTGACGGTGCTACTGCGTCGCACCATCCCGATCACTTCGTAACCCTTGGACAGCAGCAACTCCGCCAGGTAGGACCCGTCTTGTCCCGTGATGCCGGTGATGAGCGCGCGGTTGGCCATGTCGACGTTCTACGCTCGTTCGACGGTCCCGTCTGCGAAGTGAGTTGGCACATGCGCGAAGAGCTGGAGAGCCTTGGGCGGCGCATCGCCGACCTTCGCGTCAAGCTGGGCCTGACCCAGCAGGAGCTGGCCGACCGCTTGGCCGTGTCCCGCACGGCCGTGTCCCACCTCGAGGCCGGCATGACGGTGCCGGGGGAGCGCACGGTGGTGCTGCTCGCCGGGCTGTTCAAGATCGAGCCGCATGATCTCGTTGCCGGCACGAAGTACCCGCACGCGAAGGCCGAGCGCCTCCCGGCGGTTGCGGCCCGTTACACCGAGCTCGAGTTGTTGGTGGCCTTGCTCGACAACGACCTCGCCTGGCTCGAGCGAGAGGACGGTCATCGTCGCCGCGTGCTCGACGAGTGGGATGCCCGCTTGGGATCGTTCGACGAGCACGGGCTCGATCTGCGTGAGCGCGAGTTACTACGCGAGGCGCGCCGGCGCGTGCGCGTCAGCCGCGCCCCTGGCTGACACGGTCGCGCATCTCCTGCAGCAAGTCGACCAGCGTCTGATCGAGGGGAATCTGCGGCGTCCATCCCGTCGCGGCGCGGATGCGCGTGTTGTCGCCGCGCAGCACCGGAATGTCGACCGGCCGTTCGAGGGTCGGGTCGTGCACGAGGGCCATCGACGATCGCGCGCCGGCGATGAGCCGGCCGGCGATCTCCTCGATGGCGACGTCCGTACCGCTGCACACGTTGTAGACCTCGCCCGCCTCGCCGTGCTCCATGAGGAGGCGATAGGCGCGGACGACGTCGCGCACGTCGGTGAAGTCGCGGCGGGCGGACAGATTGCCGATCGGCACGTCGTTGCCCCCGTCGCGTTCGTTGCGGGCGATGCGTTCGGCGAGCGCCGGCGCGACGAACTTGGGCGCCTGTCCCGGACCGAGGTGGTTGAACGCGCGAACTCGTAAGACGGGCAACTTCCAACCGAGCCACGCCTGCAATCCGAGATAGTCGGACGCGACCTTGCTCGCCGCGTACGGCGTGACTGGTCGAAGGGGCGCGGTCTCGGCGATCGGCAACTCGTCCTCGGACACGATGCCGTACACGTCCGCGCTCGACACCGACAGCACGCGCTCGACGCCTTCGTCGCGGCACGCGAGCAGGAGATTGAGCGTGCCTTCGGCATTGGCGCGGAACGTTGCCTCCGGATGGGCCCACGATCCGCCGACGTCGCTCCATCCGGCGAGGTGGTAGACGACCTCCGGGCGGAACGAGCGCAGCACCCCGTCGATCGACGCGCGGTCGGCGATGTCGATCGACCCGTCCTCGCGGTCGCACCCTTCGACGTCGTCGCCGCTCGCGCGTAGGTGCTCGATCAGGTGGCGACCGACGAATCCACTGACGCCGGTGATCAGCGCGCGCACGGCGGGAGTCTTAGCAGAGGTCTTGGTAGAGGGCGACCACGCCCTCGCCACAGGCGTCCCACGAGTAGTGCTCCGCTCTCGCGCGACCTGCATCGATCAGGCGCGCCCGTTCGGGGCCGTCGTCGAGCACGTCGTGAAGGGCCGAGGCGAGCGCATCGGCGTCGCCGGGCTCCACGAGCGTGGCGCTGTCGCCGAGCACCTCGGGGAGCGCGCCCGCTCGCGTCGCCACGACCGGGGTGCCGGCCGCCATCGCCTCGAGCGGTGCCAGACCGAATCCCTCGTAGATCGACGGGTAGGCGAAAGCTGACGCACCCGCGAGCAGGTCGGCGCGGGCCCGATCGTCGACCCAGCCGGGTCGCACGATCCGATCGCGGTGCTTCGCCTCGTTCATCGCCCGCGTGAATGCTTCCGCGCCCCATCCGTCCTGGCCGGCCACGACGAGATGGACGTCGCCGTCGCTCGCTGCCAGCGCATCGAAGGCGGCCACGAGCAGCGGAAAGTCCTTGCGGGGCTCGATGGTGCCGAGGGCGAGGACGTAGCGCTCGGCGGCGACCCTCGCCCGTCCCGCGGCCGCGTCACCGTGATGCGAAGGGTCCACGCCGTTGGCGACGACGTGGACGCGCTCGGCCGCGACACCGAACACATCCGTCACCTCGTCGGCCACGAACTGGGACACCGCGTGGATGTGTGCACCGCGTTGCAACGCGCGGCGGATCAGATCCGGGTACTGCAACGTGTCGCGCGTGCACAATGCGGGATAGCGCACGCACGTGAGGTCGTGGACGGTCGCGAGCTCGACCGCCCCCCGCTTCGAAGGTGGGACGACGAAGTTCGGACCGTGGACGATGTCGACCTCACCCGTCCACCACTCGATCGGCGGCCAGTCAGCGCGCCGCCACATCTGGCGCAGCGGCTGCGCGGCCATCGGACCGCGAGCGGCGCGCACGCCCGCCGGCAACCGCGAGTCGACTGCGTGCCCGCGTCCGCGCCACGAGACCGAGTAACCGACGACATCGATGCCCCCGTGGGACGCGACGCGCGTGAGCACCTCACCCGCGAACGCGCCGACACCGGTACGGGTGTCGAGCAGCGAAGTGACGTCGTACGCAACCCGCATCCGCTGATCCTCCCGCACTCCGCGCCCACCCCCCACATCCCGCCCGCCCCCCACCCCCCACGTCCGGCTCGCCGCCCCATCCGCCGCGCACCCCCCACCCCGCCACATCCCCCGTTCCCGCA
>DASXPN010000075.1:0-31533 GCA_036493595.1 Acidimicrobiales bacterium
CGAGTGCGGCTCGTCGCTGGCGCTTCCCTCGCCGCGTTGTGATCGCTCGGCTGCGAGCGCTCGCTGCGCTCGCTGCCCACGGTTTCGGCGAGCGTCACCCGCACCTAGTCTGGGTGGTGCACGCAACAAGCGGGGAGGTCACATGCTCGATCTGGTCATCCGCGGCGGCACCTTGATCGACGGTACGGGCGCACCACGGCGGACGGCTGACGTCGGCATCGACGGCGGCAAGGTCGTGGCCGTCGGGAAGGTGGACGAGAGGGCGGAGCACGTTGTCGACGCGGACGGCGCGCTCGTGACACCGGGATTCGTCGACATCCACACGCACTACGACGGGCAGGCGACCTGGGATCCGCGGCTGCAACCGTCGTCGGGTCATGGCGTGACGACAATCGTGATGGGGAACTGCGGCGTCGGGTTCGCGCCGGTGCGCGACGGCGACCAGGCCCAACTCATCGAGCTGATGGAAGGGGTCGAGGACATCCCTGGCGCCGCGCTGCACGAGGGCCTGCCCTGGGACTGGAGCAGCATCGGCGAGTATCTCGATGCGCTCGAGCGTCGCCCGCACGACATCGACTTCGCGACGCAGGTGTGTCACGGTCCGATCCGCCTGTTCGTGATGGGCCAGCGGGGCGCCGATCGCGAACCCGCGACTGCCGAAGAGATCGCGGCGATGGGACGCATCACCGCGGAAGGCGTGCGCGCCGGCGCGCTCGGCTTCACGACATCGAGAACGCTCAACCATCGCACCAGTCGCGGTGAGCCGACGCCGACGCTCACCGCGGCGCGGGACGAGCTCGTGGGCATCGCACACGCGCTCGGCGAGGCGGGCGCGGGAGTACTGCAAGTCGTGTCCGACTTCCCGGACTTCGACGACGAGATGGGCACGCTGCTCGAGATGATGCGCGTGTCCGGCCGGCCGCTGTCGGTGTCGCTGTCGCAGTCGGCGCCCGGCCACGGGTACCGGCGCATCCTCGACACCTTGACTGCGGCGAACCAGGAAGGACTGCAGATGCGGGCCCAGGTCGCCGCCCGCGGCATCGGGGTGCTGATCGGTTTGCAGGCATCGGTGAACCCGCTGCGCGGCGCAGACACGTACAAGTCGATCGACACGAGCTCGCTGCCCGAGTTGGTGGCCCGCTTGTCCGATCCTGCGGTGCGGCAGGCGATCATCGGCGAGGTCGATGCGCACGGCGGGCGCACCACGGCCATCCTGGATCGCCTCTTCGAGCTCGGCGATCCGCCGAACTACGAGCCCGACCCGTCCGACAGCGTGAGCGCGCGGGCGGCTCGGCTCGGCGTGAGCGCGATCGAGTTGCTGTATGACCTGATGATCGGCGACGGCGGCAAGGCGTTGCTGTACTGGCCGATCCTCAACTACTTCGACGGCAACCTCGACCCTGCCGCGGAGATGCTGGGACACCCGCACGCGGTGCCGGGTCTCAGCGACGGGGGCGCCCATGTCGGCACGATCTGCGATGCCAGCTTCCCGACCACGCTGCTCGCGTACTGGGGCCGCGAGCGCACTCGGGGGAGCCGGTTCGAGCCCGAGTGGCTGGTGCAGCGTCAATGCCGGGCGACGGCGGAGGCCGTCGGACTGCTCGACCGTGGCGTGCTCGCGCCGGGCTACAAGGCCGACGTCAACGTCATCGACTTCGAGCATCTCGGGATGCACGCGCCGCGGCTCGTGTTCGATCTGCCCGCCGGAGGCAAGCGCCTGCTGCAGCAGTCGACCGGCTACCTGCACACGTTCTTGAACGGCGTCGAGGTGTGTCGAGATGGTGTGTCGACCGGCGCGACGCCCGGCCATCTCGTGCGCGGGGCGCAGGCCGATCCGGCTGCGTAGGCGGCCAGCGCCTATCGTCTGTCCGAGCCGATCAACCAGGTCTTTCGTCGTATCGAGAACAAGACCGAGAACGAGGGGGTTCCGAGATGGACACTCAGGCCGCGATCCTGTGGGGGCCGCACACCGATTGGAGCGTGGAAGACATAACGCTCGATCCGCCGAAGCAGGGTGAAGTCCTGCTGAAGCTGGCCGCGTCAGGGCTGTGTCATTCGGACGAGCACCTCGTCACCGGTGACATGGTCATGCCGCAGGAAGTGTCAGATGCGCTCGGTCTGCAGCAGTTCCCGATCATCGGTGGCCACGAGGGCGCGGGAGAGGTCCTCGAGGTCGGTCCTGGCGTCACGAACCTGGCCGCCGGCGATCACGTATGCCTCGGCTTCATCCCGTCCTGCGGCCGCTGCCCGTCCTGCGCCCGTGGCCGCCAGAACCTGTGCGACCTCGGTGCGTTCCTCCTCGCCGGCCGCCAGGTCACCGACTTCACGTCCCGCCATCACACCAAGGGCGGCGAGGATCTCGGCATCATGTGCTGCATCGGCACATTCTCGCCGTACACCGTCGTGAGCGAGGCGAGCTGCATCAAGATCGAGCCGGACATCCCCCTCGACAAGGCAGCCCTCGTCGGCTGCGGGGTGACCACCGGATGGGGCTCGGCTACCTACGCAGCCGACGTGCAGCCAGGTGAGACCGTTGTCATCGTCGGTTGCGGCGGTGTCGGCATGAACGCGGTGCAGGGCGCGGCCATGGCCGGCGCTCGCCATGTGATCGTCGTCGATCCGGTGGCCTTCAAGCGTGAGCAGGCCGAACTGTTCGGTGCGACCCACACGGTGAGCAACCTCGAGGAGGCGACGCTGCTCGTGATGGATCTGACCTGGGGCGCGCTCGCCGACAAGGCGATCATCACCACCGGCGTAGCCGAGGGCGACATGATCGCTCCGGTGATGGCGCTCGTGTCCAAGGGCGGGCGCTGCGTCGTCACCGCAGTCGCGCCGCTGACGCAAATGGAGGTGCAGCTCAACCTCTTCGAGCTCACCCTCCAGCAGAAGCAGTTGGTCGGGAGCATCTTCGGTAGCGCCAACCCGCGCCGTGACATCCCCCGCATCCTGCGGCTCTACATGGAAGGCAAGCTCAAGCTCGACGAGCTCGTCACCCGCACCTACGACCTCGCGGACGTCAACCAGGGCTACCAGGACATGCGCGACGGCAAGAACGTCCGAGGCATGATCCTGTACTGACGCGAACGCCGTCCCGCCGCCAACTCGGGGCGGCGGTGGGGTGCCGGGTTACATTTGCGGGATGGCATTGAAGCAGAGCGGGGCCGCGCCCGCGGCCGCGAACGAGCTCGACGACGAGCCCGATGACGACCTCGTCGAAGACGACTTGCTGGTCGAAGAGATTTCGATCGACGGGATGTGCGGGGTCTATTGACCGGAGCGTGGGAGCTCGACCCGATGGTGGCATTGCGGCCCGAGCCGTTCGGGGCGCTCGCCTACCACTACGGCAACCGGCGCCTGACGTTCGTGCGGTCCCCCGACCTCGTTGAGGTCGTGCGATCGCTCGGTGCACACGAAACGGTCGACGACGCGCTCAGTGCGAACAACGTCGACGAAAAGCGCTGGCGGGCGTTCCACCGCGCGCTCGACGCGCTCGCGGGTTCCGAGGTGATCCGTCGCCGTGGCTAGCTCGCTCGTCGAACAGCTGAAGGGCGGCCTCGACGCGCCCATCTGCCTCACCTGGGAGCTCACCTACGCGTGCAACCTCGCGTGCATTCACTGCCTGTCGTCGTCGGGGCGACGCGATCCGAACGAGCTGTCGACGGCGGAGGCGATGGCCGTCATCGACGAGTTGCGCGACATGCAGGTGTTCTACGTCAACATCGGCGGCGGGGAACCGACCATCCGTGCCGACTTCTACGAGTTGATCGACTACGCGGTGGGTAACGGGGTCGGTGTCAAGTTCTCCACCAACGGGTCGACGATCAACGCCGATCGCGCCGCTCGACTGACCGGTACCGACTACGTCGATGTGCAGATCTCGATCGACGGTGCCGTCGCATCGACCAACGACGCGATTCGCGGCACAGGCTCGTATGCAACCGCTCGACGGGCGATGGACCATCTCGCGGACGCGGGGTTCGGTCCATTCAAGATCAGCGTCGTGATCACCCGCCAGAACATCGCCGAGCTCGACGCGTTCCAAGCGCTCGCCGATGGCTACGGCGCGCAGTTGCGCCTCACCCGGCTCCGCCCTTCGGGTCGCGGGGCGGACACCTGGCACGAGCTGCACCCGACCGCCGACCAGCAGATCGATCTGTACCACTGGCTGCAGGCCCATCCACAGACGCTGACCGGCGATTCGTTCTTCCACCTCTCGGCGCTGGGTGATCCGCTGCCGGGGCTGAACCTGTGCGGCGCCGGCCGCGTCGTGTGTCTCATCGATCCCGTCGGTGAGGTGTACGCGTGCCCGTTCGTGTTGCACCCGGAGTTCCGCGCCGGCAGCGTGCGCGACCCCGGCGGGTTCACCTCGGTGTGGAGGACGTCGGAGCTCTTCCGTTCCTTGCGCGAGCCCGAAGCGGCCGGCGCGTGCGCGTCGTGCGGCTCGTATGACGCCTGCCAGGGTGGCTGCATGGCGGCCAAGTTCTTCACCGGCTTGCCGCTCGACGGCCCCGACCCGGAGTGCGTGCACGGCCACGGCGAGCTGGCGCTGCTCGGTGCCAGCGCGTCGTCAGCGCCGCGCGGTCCCGACCATTCGGTACCGGTCCGCCTCGCGCTGAAGCGGTGACGCTCCTCGACCCGCTCGAGCTCGGGTCGCGCCGCGCCCGGAACCGCATGGTCTTCGGCCCGCACGAGACCAACCTCGCCCGCCGGCGCGCCATCTCGGACCGCCACGTCGCGTACTACCGCCGGCGCGCCACCGGTGGTGCGGGCGTGATCGTGATCGAGGAGGCGTCAGTACACGCGAGCGACTGGCCGTACGAGCGTTGCCCGCTGGCGTCCGATTCGGTCGACGGTTGGAAGGCGGTGGCGGATGCGTGCCGCGGTGAGGGCGCGCTCGTCCTCGCCGCGCTGGGTCACAGCGGCGGACAAGGTTCGTCGGCCTACAACCAGCTTCCGCTCTGGGCGCCCTCGCGTGTGCCCGAGGTCAACAGTCGCGAAGTGCCGAAGTCGATGGAGCCCGAGGACATCGCCGATGTCGTCGAAGGTTTCGCGTGGGCCGCCAGCGCGGCGATCGCGTCGGGGCTGGATGGCATCGAGATCAACGTCGGTCAGCACAGCCTCGTCCGCCAGTTCGCCTCTCGTCTCACGAACCAACGCGATGACGAGTGGGGCCACGAGCCGTTGCGATTCGGACGCGACGTGATGGCGGCGGTCCGGGCGGCGGCGGGCCGGGATGCGATCGTCGGGATGCGCCTGTCGTGTGACGAGCTCGCTCCGTGGGCCGGCATCGTGCCCGAGGCCGCTGCGGAGATCGCCATCGCGCTGGTCGCCGCGGGCGATCTCGACTACGTGACCGTAGTGCGCGGTTCGATCTTCACCGTGTCCGCGACGCGGCCCGACGGGCACGTCGCGCCCGGCTTCAACCTCGCGCTCGCGGGTTCGATCCGAGCCGCGCTGGCGCCGCCGGTTGTGGTGATCGCGCAAGGGTCCATCGTCGACGCCGATCAGGCCGACGCCGCGATCACGGACGGACTGTGCGACGCCGTCGAGATGACACGCGCGCAACTCGCCGATCCCGAACTTGGTCTGAAGTTGTCACGCGGGCACCGCGCACGGGTGCGGCCGTGCATCTTGTGCAACCAGGCATGCATGGTGCGCGACGCTCGCAACCCGATCGTGAGCTGTGTCGTGGAGCCGTCGTCGGGCCACGAATGGGAGGACGAATCGATCGAGGCCGCGCCGCCCAACGGGCGTGGGGTGTTCGTGGTCGGCGGTGGCGTTGCCGGCCTGGAAACGGCACGCGTCGCCGCCATCCGGGGTCATCGCGTGACGGTGGCAGAGCGCTCGGACGTCCTCGGCGGTGCCGTTCGCGTCGCAGCCCTCGGTGCCGGCCGGGAACGGTTCGTGATGATCGCGGACTGGCTCGAACAGGAGTGCGCGCAGCTCGGCGTGATCTTCGCACGCGGTCGCGAGATCGGCATCGAGCAGTTGACCGAGGTCGACGGCGAGGTCGTGCTGTGCACTGGGTCGCTGCCCGGCCGCGCCACCTACGAGATCGAGGCGGACGCGGTCGTCCGCACTGCGGCGGCGGTGCTCGCGGGCGAGCCGCTGCCCGATGGCGCCATCGCGGTGTGGGACCCCATCGGCGGCCCGATCGGCATCTCGGTGGCCGAGTGGCTCCGCAACGGCGGCCGTGACGTGCATCTCGTGACGCCCGACCTCATCGCCGGCAACGAGCTCTCCCGCAGCGGCGATCTCGCGCCCGCCAACGTGCGGCTGTTGAGCGCGGGCGTCACCATCGAGAAGCGATCGCTGCTGCGGGCCGTCGCGGCCGGTCGTGTGCAGCTCGAGGACCGATTCACCGGAGAGCCGCGGACGCTGGAGGTCGCGGCGGTCGTCGACGGCGGCTACCGGCTGCCCAACGATCGCGTGTGGCGCGCCGGTCACGAGCGGGCGCCGCGGGCGGGCGACGCGGTCGCGCCCCGCACGATCCACGAGGCGATTCTCGAAGGCAGGCGCTGCGCGCTCGAACTCGACCTCGGGCGCGCCGCCGGCGTCGCGGTGGCACCCGTGAGCGCCTCGTGAGTCGCTATCGCTATCTGTTCGCGCCACTGCGCATCGGTCCGGTCGTCGTGCGGAACCGCATCGTGTTCTCCGCCCACCTGACCAACTACGCAGAGGACGGCCTGCCCACCGCGCAGCACGCCGCGTACTACGAGGCTCGGGCCGCAGGCGGGGCCGGGCTGATCGTCACCGAGGAACACTCGACCCATCCCACCGACTGGCCGTACGAGAAGCTCATCCACGGCTTCCGTCCCGAGGTGGTTCCCGGCTACCGGCGCATCACCGACGCCGTCCACCGGCACGGCACGCCGATCTTTGCGCAGATCAACCACAACGGCGGCCAAGGGTCCGGCATGTACAGCCGGTTGCCGGTGTGGGCGCCGTCGCCGGTCGCCGATCCGTTGTTCCGCGAGGTGCCGAAGGAGATCGATCGCCGCGACATCGCGGAGATCGTCGCCGGCTACGCCACGGTTGCCGCGCACTGCCAGGCGGGTGGCTTCGATGGCATCGAGTTGCAGTGCTCGCACAGCTCGATCGTGCGGGGATTCCTGTCGCCGGCGATGAACATCCGCACCGACGAGTACGGCGGTTCGCTCGAGAACCGCGCCCGGTTGCTGCTCGAGATCGTGGCCGCGGTACGCGAGTCGATCGGTCCGTCGCTCGCGCTCGGTGTCCGCCTGTGCGGTGACGAGCTCATCGAGGGCGGCACCACCATCGACGATGCCGTCGATGTGGCGCGCATGGTCGAGGACCAGGGTCGCACCGACTACCTCAACACGTCGATCGGTGTCGCGACGGCGAGTCTCTTCATGATCGAAGCGTCGATGCAGGTGCCGCCCGGCTACGCCCTGTTCATCCCCTCCGCGCTGCGCAAGGCGGTCGATCTTCCGGTCGTGGGCGTCGGTCGGTTCAAGGATCCGCTGCAAGCCGAGCGGGCACTCGGTGAAGGGCATTGCGATCTCGTCGGCGTCGTGCGGGGCCAGATCGCCGATGCGGACTTCGCGGCCAAGGCTCGCGCCGGCCTGGCCGACGACATCCGCCTGTGCCTCTCGTGCAACCAGGAGTGCGTCGGTCGCATGGGTCTGAACCGGTGGCTCGGCTGCATCGAGAACCCCTTGACCGGCCGCGAAGCGCAATCGCGGATCGACTTGGCGTCAGCGCCGGTCACGTTGTCGCGCAAGGTCGTCGTGGTCGGCGGCGGTCCTGCCGGCCTGCAGGCGGCGAGCACGGCGGCGGCGCGTGGACATCGCGTCGTGTTGTTCGAGCGCGACGAGCACCTGGGCGGCCAGGCGCGTACCGCGGCCACGGTGCCGAGCAGAGCCGAGTTCGGCGACATCGTGCGCAACCTCGTCCACGCCTGCCGGCAGACCGGAGTCGACGTGCGGCTCGGCGTGACGGCCGATGTGGCCTCGGTGGTTGCCGAACGTCCTGATGCCGTGGTCGTGGCAACCGGCGCCGAGCCGGCCCGGCCGTACTGGGCGCCCAGTGACGCGACCACCGTCGTCGACGTGCGTGACGTGCTCGAAGGCCGCGCCCATCCCGAGGGTGTCGTCGTGGTCGTGGACGAGCTCGGCTTCCATCACGCGACCTCGGTGGCCGAGCTGTTGGCCGACCGCGGCTGCGCGGTGCAGGTGGTGACGCCGGGAATGATCGTCGGACAGGACCTCGGCGTCACGCTCGACCTCGAGCACTGGAACGTGCGCGCCGCCGCGAAGGGAATCGAGCAACGCACCGATCTCGTGCCGATGGCGTGGGCGCCCGGCGCGCTCACGTTGCTGCACCATCCGACCGGCACGAACGTGGAAGTGCCGTGCGACTGGGTGGTGCTGGCGGTGCCGCCCCTACCGCTCGAGCACTTGTACTACGAGCTGCGAGCGATGGCCGGGCCGAAGCTCGAGGTGCATCGCATCGGTGACTGTGTTGCGCCCCGGCGCGCGCACGCCGCGGTCATCGAAGGCGCGCGTGTGGGAGCGGCACTGTGACGAGCATGCTCGCGCTGGTCGTGGTGCGCGACGGCGTCCTCCCGTCGGGAGCGGACGAGTGCGTCGCAGAGGCGAGCGGTCATGCGCTGCTGTGTGGATCGGGCACCGAGGCGGCGGCGAAGCAACTCGTCGCCGCGGTCGGCGTGAGGTGTGCGGAGCTCGGCTCGTTCGCTCCGAGCGCGTGGTCGCGCACGCTGGTGGACTCGCTGCGTGACGTGGAAGTCGTGGTGTTGCCTGCATCAGCGGACGGGCGTGATCTCGCACCCCGACTCGCCTTCGAGCTCGACCGGCCGCTGCTCGCCGGTGCGATCGCGGTCGACGAGCACCACGCCACCCTCGTGCGCGGGGGAGGGTTGCTGGCCGAGCCGCATCCCATCGACGGCGCGGTGGTCGTGACGTTCGAGCCCGGTGTGCGCGGTGTCGAACCGATCGAGTCGGTGCCCGCGATCGAGCGGCTCGAGCTGGCGGTCGTGCCGGGCCACGATCCCGAGCTCGTCGAGCTGGTGCCGCCCGACCCGGCCACGATGGATCTGGCCGAGGCGGCCCGCATCGCCGCGGGTGGCGCCGGCCTCGGCGGTCCGGAAGCGTTCGACGTGCTGCAACGGGTCGCCACCGCGCTCGGCGCGTCATTTGGCGCCAGTCGCGTCGCCGCCGACGCGGGCTGGGCGCCGCAGGACCGTTTCATCGGCACGACCGGCGTCGCAGTGGACCCGCAGCTCTACCTCGCCTTCGGTATCTCGGGGGCGGTGCAGCACGTCGCCGGACTCGGGCAGCCTGATCACATCGTCGCGGTGAACACCGACCCGAGCGCGCCGATGATGGCGATGGCCGACCTTGCCATCGAGACCGACGCGCGCGCGTTGCTCGACGAGCTGGCGCGCCGACTCGAGGCATCCGGATGAGTGAGCGCGAGAGCTTCGACGCGGTGGTCGTGGGTGCCGGGCCCGCCGGCTCAGCGGCCGCGCTGGTGTTGGCGCGCGCCGGCAAGCGAGTCGCGCTGCTCGAGCGCGGTCCGTTCCCCGGTTCGAAGAACATGTACGGCGGTGTCGTGTACGGGCGCGTCCTCGACTCGCTGATCCCGAACTGGTGGGACGAGATCCCGGTGCAGCGTTGGATCACGCGGCGGGCGACGATGGTGCTGACCGACACGCAGAGCCTCACCATCGACTTCCGATCGCAGAGCTGGGCCGCGGCGCCGTACAACGGTTGCACGACCTTGCGTCCGGACTTCGACGAATGGTTGGCGGCGAAGGCCGAGTCGGCGGGCGCCGTGCTGATCACCTCGACGACGGCGACGGGGCTGATGCGCGACGGCCAAGGTCGAGTGTGTGGTGTGCACACCGATCGTCCGGGCGGCGACATCGAGGCGCCGATCACGATCGCGTGCGACGGGGTGAACTCGTTCCTCGCGAAGGAAGCCGGGCTCTACGACCACAGCGAGCCAGAACACTTCACGCTCGGCGTGAAGGAGGTGCTGGCGCTGCCGCGTCACGAGATCGAGGCCCGGTTCGCGCTCACGGGTGACGAGGGTGCGGACTTCGAGATCCTCGGCGGCACCGGTGACGTACCGGGCGGCGCGTTCCTCTACACGAACACCGACTCGATCTCGATCGGCTGCGTCCTGCAACTGCCGGCGCTGGCGGCGTCCGGTCGCCGGCCCGAGGAGTTCGTCGCCGCGGTCAAGGCTCATCCCGCGATTGCCCCGCTGGTGGCGGGCGGCGAGCTGAAGGAGCACTCGGCCCACTTGATCCCCGAGGGTGGCTACGACGCCATGCCCGAGATGGTGGCCGACGGCTTGCTCGTGGCCGGTGACGCGGCCGGCTTGTGCCTCGCGGCGGGGATCTGGCTCGAAGGAGTCAACTTCGCGATCGGTTCGGGCATCGCGGCAGCCGAGGCCGCGGTCGACGCGTTGCACGTCCACGACACGAGCGCGCTGAAGCTCGGCGCCTATCGCAAGAAGCTCGAGGCGAACTTCGTGTTGCGCGATCACCGCAAGCTGCGCCGGGCGCCGGGCCTCGTGCTGTCCGATCGCGTGCAGCACGCGTATCCGAACATCGTGTGCAACCTGATCGAGTCGTTGTTCACCGTCGACAATCCACGCCCGAAGGCCGGGGGCGCGCGCACGGCGTGGCGCGAGCTGCGCTCGGCCGGTGTCGGCATCCGAGACGCGGCGCGTGACGCGTGGGCCGTGCTACGGACGTACGGGTGAGTCGGGGATGACGAGCGCGAACCAACCTGACATCTCCTTCGAGGACCGTATGGCGACGGTCGAGTTCCGGGTCGCGCCGGACGCGCACATCGTCGTCGACGGCGACTCGTGTCGCGGCTGCACGACGCGGGAGTGCGTCACCGCCTGCCCCGCGAATCTTTTCGTGCCGACCTCCGATGGCGGCATCCTGTTCAACTACGAAGAGTGCTTCGAGTGCGGCACCTGCTACATGGTCTGCAATACCGCAGGCGCGATCTCGTGGCGCTATCCCGAAGGCGGCTACGGCGTCGTCTTCCGCCGCTCGTGATGCGAGCGTCGGAGTGATCGCCGCTTGCCTCAAGTGGGTCGATCGCCGGCCCGAGATCGATCGATTGACGGGCGACGTCCACACCGACGCCCGTACCTCCGGCCCGTCCGACGCCGACGAAGCCGCGCTCGAGTGGGCGCTGCGCATGGCGGAGCAGTGGCGTGACGAGGTCGTTGCGATCGCGGCGGGAGGGGTCGAAGTCGAGCCGATGTTGCGCGACGCGATGGCCGCGGGCGCGGCGAGGGTCGTGCGTATCGACATCGATCAGCGCTCGTCGAGCGACGTGGTCGCCGCCGCGATCGCGTCGTGGATCCGTACGTCGGTCGTCGACACGGTCGTTTGCGGTGTGTGGAGCCTCGACCGGGGGAGCGGATCCGTGCCCGCGTTCGTCGCCGCCCACCTTGACGCCGCGCAAGTGTTGGGCGCCGTGAACCTCACGATCGATGCCGCGCGGGGTGCACTCGACATCGAACGCCGGCTCGACCGCGGCCGCCGTGAACGAGTTCGGGTCATGTCGCCCGCGGTCGTGTCGGTCGAGGGAGCCAGTGCACGCGTGCGTCGTGCCGCGCTCGACCGTGTGGTCGCGGCGCGCTCGATCGTCATCGAGGCCCACCGGCCCGGGTCGCGGCCGACCGGGTCGCCGGGTTCGCGTCCGGCGGCACCGGCCGCGCACGCGGTTCCGTTCCGGCCGCGGGCGCGAGTGCTGGCCGCCCCTCCTCGCGAGCTGAGCGCGCGCGAGCGGATCCTCGCGTTGAGCGGCGCGCTCGTGGATCGTGAACCGCCGCGCGTCGTACGCCTCGATCCCGCGGCGGCCGCGGATGAACTGCTGAGCCAACTGCACACGTGGGGCTACCTGTGAACCTCGGTGACGCCTGCTGGCCCGACCTCGAGGCGGCGGCGCCGTCATCAGTGCTCGTGGTGCCGGTCGGTTCGACGGAGCAGCACGGCCCCCACCTCCCGCTGTCGACCGACACCGACATCGCGGTCGAGCTCGCATCCCGACTCGGGGCGGCCAGACCGGACGTCGTCATTGCGCCCGCGCTGGCGTACGGCTCAGCCGGAGAGCACAGTGGCTTTCCCGGCACGCTGTCGATCGGGCAAGCGGCGTTCGAGTCGGTGATCGTGGAGCTCGTCCGGTCGGCGGGCGACTTCGCCGCGGTGGTGCTGGTTTGCGCGCATGGAGGTAACGCCGAACCGCTCGATCGCGCTGTCACGACGCTTCGAGGCGAAGGACGGAGTGTGCTCGGATGGATCCCCCGGGGCTACGCCGACGCCCATGCCGGGCGGACCGAGACGTCGCTCCTCCTCGCGCTCGATGCGGGCCGCGTGCGGATCGATGCGGCCGAGCCGGGGCCGACCGCACCATTCCCCGAGCTGATCGGTGCGCTGCGCGACGGTGGTGTACGTGCGGTCTCACCGAATGGCGTGCTGGGCGACCCGTCGGGCGCGTCGGCCCGCGAGGGTCATGAGTTGTTCGATGCGATCGCTTCGAACCTGATCGAGGACGTGGAGCGCTTTCTTGTCTGATCGAGTTGCGATCATCACCGGAGCAGCACGCGGCATCGGCGCGGCGACGTCGGTGCGCCTCGCCAACAGTGGGTGGCGGCTCGTCCTCGTCGACCGTTGCGCCGACGATCCCGATCTGGCCTACCCACTCGCGACCGAGCAGGACTTGCGCGACACCTGCATCGACTGCGGCGGCGACGAGCACGCAATCGCGATCATGGCGGACGTCCGTGACCAAAGCGCGCTCGATGCCGCGGTCGACACCGCCGTGTCGGAGTTCGGCGGCGTGGACGCCGCGGTCGCGGTCGCGGGCGGCATCGCGGGTGGCAATGAGGCATGGGCGACGAGCGACGACCTGTGGTCGGTGATGATGCGAGTGAACCTGGAGGGTGTGTGGCGTCTCGCTCGTGCCGCCATCCCGGCGATGCTCGAGCGACCGCGACCGCGGAGCGGACGGTTCGTTGCCGTGTCGTCGGCCGGCGGCACGCTCGGATTGCCCAAGCTGTCGGCGTACAGCGCCGCCAAGCATGGTGTCATCGGGTTCATCAAGAGCCTGGCCGCCGAGCTCGGTCTTGAAGGCATCACCGCGAACGCGGTGGCGCCGGGCTCGACCGCGACAGCAATGCTGGACGCGTCCGCCGCGGTCTACGGGCTCGACGACGTGCGCGAGTTCGCGAGCCACCATCAGCTCGGCCGGCTGATCGAGCCCAACGAAGTCGCGGCGCTGGCGGCGTGGCTGTGTGGGCCGGACAGCGCGGCCATCACCGGTGCGGTCCTCCCTGTCGACGCGGGCATGACCGCGAGCTGAGTTGCTGCCCGCCGGCTGGCGTATCGCCCTCGATCGCGGCGTGCGCCGCATCGACGGCGGTCTCGTACTCGTCGGCGGCTCGCCGTTGCGCATCCTGCGGCTGACCCGGGCCGGCGCGCGCCTGGTCGATCGCCTCGAGGCGGGCGACACCGTGCCGCAGTCGCTGGGCGCGCAGCGACTCGTGCACCGGCTGCTGCACGCGGGGATCGCGCACCCGCGGCCCGATCGAACCACGAGCACGCGCCGCAAGGTCGCCGTCGTGATCCCGGTGCGCGATCGAGCGCAGGGCCTGGCCACGACCCTTCACGCCCTCGGTGATGTGAACGCCGTCATCGTGGTCGACGACGGATCCGTCGACAAGGAAGTGGCCGCGGTCGACAGGGTGACGGCGCGGGTCGGCGCGGTTTGCCTGCGTCACGAGCGTCCACGAGGTCCTGGTGCGGCGCGCAACACGGGCGCGCGTCACGCGACGACCGAGCTCATCGCGTTTGTCGACGCGGAGTGCGAGCCGCAACCAGGTTGGCTCGATCAACTGCTGCCGCACTTCGACGACGAGTCGGTCGCCGCCGTCGCGCCCCGTGTCACCTCCGTGGTACCCGCGTCACTCCCCGCCGTGCTCGCTCGCTACGAATCGGCACGACCGTCGCTCGATTTGGGCCCGGACGAAGCCGTCGTGCGGCCCCGTAGCCGCGTGGCCTTCGTGCCGACCGCGGCGCTGATCGTGCGGGCCTCGGCCTTCGCGGATGTCGGGGGATTCGACGAGTCGATGCCGGTCGGCGAGGACGTCGATCTGGTGTGGCGGCTCGGCAGAGCGGGATGGATGGTGCGCTACGACCCAGCGGCGCGCGTCACGCACCCCGCGCGGTCGACCGCCGCGGCCTGGTTCCGTCAACGATTCGATTACGGCACGTCGGCCGCACCGCTCGCCCGCCGTCACGGCAGTGCCGTCGCGCCGCTCGTCGTGTCACCGTGGAGCGCGCTGGCGTGGGCGCTCGCCGGCACCGGCTCACCCGTCGCCGGCACCGCGCTCGCCGCCACCACTACCGGCCTGCTCGCGCCGCGGCTGCGCGGCCTCGAGCATCCATGGCGCGAGGCGGCGCGCCTCGCCGGTGCGGGCCATCTGTACGCGGGCCTGGCGGTGGCCGACGCCGTGCGGCGAGTGTGGTGGCCGTGTGCCGCGGCCGCCGCGCTGGTGTCGTCTCGCGCCCGCATCGGCGTCCTCGCCGCCGTCACCGTCCCCGCCTACCTCGAATGGCGCCGGCTCCGACCGCCCCTCGATCCTGTGCGCTGGACCGCGCTCCGGCTGCTCGACGACATGACCTACGGCGCCGGCGTGTGGCGCGGTTGTGTCCGCGAGCGATCGTTCGCCGCGCTGCGACCTGATCTCACGTCGTGGCCCGGTCGCCGTCCCGCGGTCGACGTGAACGCCGAAGCGGACGTGAACTCCGAGGCAGACGTGAACTCCGGGTCCATTCCGGGGCGATAGCCCCGGAATGGCGCCAACATTCAGCCGTTGCGCAGGACGGTGCCGGGGCGGCGCTCGGCGTCGACTTGTGATCCGTCGACGCGGATGGGCGTGCCGTTCACGAGTACGTGGGTCATCCCGACCGGCGCGTCGGCCGTGAGCCGCTCGCCGTCGGCGGGAAAGTCGACGATCCGTCGCAGCGGGCCGGGATCGACCGTCGCCGGATCGAACACGCACAGATCGGCGGCCTTGCCGACCTCGACCGTGCCGCGATCGTCGAGACCGAACACGCGTGCCGGCTCGGACGTCAGCTTGTAGATCGCCCGCTCCAGGGGCATGACCTCGCGCTCGCGCACCCAGTTGCCGAGCAGGTCGGTGGCGAAGCATGCGTCGCACAGCTGCGACACGTGCGCGCCCGAGTCAGCCAGACCGAGCAGTGTGCCGTCCTGCTGCAGCAGCCACTCGATGGCGTCGGGATCGTCATTGGCGAGCACCGACCAGAACCGCGTGCGCAGGTTGTCGTCGAGCGAGATGTCGAGGATGACGTCCAGCGGTGAGCGGTTGCGTTCGCTTGCCAACTCGTTCACCGCGCGACCGACCAATTCCGGGAACGCCTCGCTCTCCGCGATCGAGATCGACGCCCAGTTGAACGGGATGCCCTCGTTGAGCTCCTTCGTTGCGTTCTCTCGCCACGTCGGGTCGCGGTACCGCGCCGTGCGCTCCTCCAAGGACAGACCCATGAGCTTCGAGAAGCACTGGCGGGTGTTCATGGTGAACGGCTCGCGCAGGTTCATCTGGAAGACGAGCGGCCGGCACGACACCTGCGGCCACACCTCGATGCCGCGGGCGCGCGCCTCGTTGTGCTCCTTCATGACCTTCTCGTGGTACGGGAAGCCCTTGACGGTGAGGAGGGCGGTCCATGTGAACGGCCGCTGGATCCGACGCTGCAGCTCGAACACCTCGTCGAACTTGATGACGCCGCCCGGCAACAAGGCGACGACGCCTTGGTCGGCTTCACGCATCGGTTCGAGCAGCGCGGTCAGCTCACTGAGGTCGGCGACGCGCGACGGCACCGGACGTCCGCCGTCGCCGTTGTGGGTCGGCGATGCGCTCGACGCGAACCCGATCGCGCCACCGTCGAGCGCGTCGGCGATCACGTGTTGCATGCGACCGATCTCCGCCTCGGTGGCGGGCCGCTCGTACGCCTCGTCACCCATCACGTAGAGGCGCACCGCGGTGTGGCCGACGTAGCAACCGAAGTTGAGCGTGACGCCCCGATGCTCGACCGCGTCGAGATACTGCGGGAACGTCTCGAACTCGTCCCACGGCACGCCGACCGACAACGTGTCGAAGCTCATGTCCTCGACGTGTTGCAACGTGCGCGCCAGCAAGGCCACGTTCTGCGGCTTGATCGGCGCGATCGAGAACCCGCAGTTGCCCGCGACGACAGTGGTGACGCCGTGAAACGACGAGGGTGTGAGCGCGGGATCCCAGAACACCTGCGCGTCGTAGTGACTGTGGATGTCGATGAAGCCCGGCGCCACCACTTGGCCGCTGGCATCGAGCTCTCGGTCACCGTGCAGGCCGTCGCCGACATCGACGATGTGGCCGTCGCTCACAGCGACATCGGCCGGGCGACCGGGTGCGCCCGTCCCGTCGATCAGAGTGCCCCCGCGGATGACGATGTTGCCGTTCATTCGTGCCCCCTCGCTCGACGACGAAGCTAGCCCTGCTCGTGCCGGCGAGGCCCAAGCCGCAGCACTGGATCACGCTCGTGAGCGGTACAGGTCGCGCAGCAACATGATCTCGGCCAGGTGGTGGATCACTTCGCGGTTGATGTGGCAAATGAGGGCGGCGTACGGGTACGCGGCGAAGGGTCCCTCGGCGGCACCGACCGGACGCGCCAAACCCTCGGCATCGAGCCCGCGCACCCCGGTGATCCAGGTGTCGTACGCGGCGTCGAGGTCGTCGAGGGCATCCGATGCGGTGGCCGGATACTCCGCGGTCTCATAGGTGATCGCGTGCCCGCCGAAATGGCTGGAGTTGCGCACGCCGAACACGCTGACGGTCACGTGCGCGAGCCGCCATGCAATCGTCGTGACCGGCGGCGGAGCTGGCTCGGGATGCTCGAACTCGAGCACCAGGTCGCTGGCACCGTACGCGAGCGACGTGCGGGCCGCGGATCGTGGGAGGACGTTCCAGCAGTTGCCGACGGGCTCCCAGAAGTACTCGTCGTCGGTGAGGCTCTCGAGTCGAGGCCGCGCGTGGTTGTCCCAGTGCCAGCTCAGTTGCTCGTCGAGGGTCGTGGTCCAGTCGAGCTCGGTCGCCATCCGGCCAGCCTCCCATGCCCGCCTACGCTCACGCGATGCCCAAATCGGCGGCGCGCGACACCGTCGAGCTGCTGCGTCTGACCGCGGAGATGCAACCTGACCGAGAGGCCTTCGTCGAGTTGTCGCGCCGCATGACCTTCGCAGAGTGGGACCGCGCCGCCGACGGACTCGCCGCCACCTTCGCGGCCGCCGGTGTCCGCAAGGGCGGGACCGTCGTGCTCGTGCTGCCCTCCTGCATCGAGTACGCGGTCAGCTACCAAGCGGCGATGCGGCTCGGCGCCGTCACGTCGGGCATCAACCCGCGACTCGGCCCGGTGGAGAAGGCGAGCATCCTCGAGCGGACCTCACCCGCGGTCGTCGTGGTCGGCGACATCGCCGATCTACCCGGCGAGTGGCGAGGCGGCGGCACTGCCCTGCGCGTCGCCGACCTGGCCGCGACCTACACGGACCGCGCGCCCTCACTCCCGAGCCTCGATCCGACGGACCCAGTCGCCATCGTGTGGACGAGCGGCACCACCGGCGCACCGAAGGGCGCGGTGTTCGGCCATCGCAACCTCGAAGCCGTTGCCATCGGTGCCGGAGAGCTCGGCGCGCCACTCGACCGGCGGTTCTCCCCGGTTCCGTTCTCCCACGTTGGGTACATGACACGGCCCTGGGAAGAGATCGCCAAGGTGATCACCTCGGTGATCCCGCCGACGCCATGGCGGGCCGACGAGACCTTGCTCCTCCTCGAGCGTGAGCGCGTCACCGTCGGCCAAGGTGTGCCAACCCAATGGCGGCTCGTCCTCGACTTACCGCAGTTCGACGATGCGGACCTGTCCGCGTTGCGCATCGCCGGCACAGGGGCGGCGAGCGTCCCGCCCGATCTCGTACGCGAGATGCAACGGCGGCTCGGCTGCCCGGTGGTGCTGGGTTACACGAGCACCGAAGCGGCGATCACGACCGGGTCCGTGCCCGGTGACCCACCCGAGCTGATCTGTCGCACGGTCGGCAAGGCCCGCGTCAATGTCGACCTCGAAGTGGTGGACGGCGACGACCGGGCAGTGACTGCGGGCGAGGTCGGCCGGGTGCGCTGCCGCTCCGGCGCGGTCATGCAGGGCTACTGGCACGATGACGAACGCACGGCGTCGGTGCTCGACGCCGACGGTTGGCTTCACACCGGCGACCTCGGGTCACTCGATGGCGACGGCTACCTCACCCTCGCGGGCCGACAGAGCGAGATGTACATCCGCGGCGGTTACAACGTGTACCCGGTGGAGGTCGAGCACATCATCGCCTCCCATCCAGACGTCGCCGACATCGCCGTGGTCAGCCGGCCCGATCCCGTGCTCGGCGACATCGGCGTCGCTTTCGTCGTGCCGGCTGCCAACGCGACGCCCACCATCGCGGACGTGCGCGCCTGGAGCAGCCGGTCGCTCGCCGACTACAAGGCGCCCGACATGCTCGTGCTCGTCGACGAGCTACCGCTCACGCCGATGCGCAAGGTCGACAAGCTCGACCTCGCCGAAAGGGCGCGCCGGCTCGAACGCGTCCGCTGAGCGAGCGCGCGGTGCTCGGTCAGGCATAACGCTTCACGAAGTCGAGCGCGGTGTCGGCGACCTCACGCCAGCCGTGGTCGATCGTGAGTGAATGACCTCGGCCCTCGATCTCCACGATCTCCGTTTGCCCTGGGTTTCGCTTCTCGCGCTTGTACGACGCGTTGGCGATCGACGGTGGCACGGTGTGGTCGAGCTCGCCCGAGATGACGAGCATCGGGCCGCGCTCGGGGTTCGTGCTGTCGACCTTCGCCTCGGTCCACGGGTTCAGGTTGGCTGCAGCTGCTTGGAAGATCGGTTCGCCGGGGCCGGGAACGGCGTACTTGTCGTACAGCGAGTGCGCTTCGTCCTCGGTGATCGCGTTGGCGAACGCGTAGCGAAACTGCTCGTAGGTCAACGGCACCGCACGATGCCGGTTGGCAGGGTTGCGCAAGACGGCCGACGAGGAGCGCAGCGCCGAGATCGGTAGGGGCAGCACGCCGCGGAACGGTGCCGGATCGATCGCAACCGACGCCGCCGACAGCCCGCGTCCAGCGAGGATCTGGGTGAGGAGCCCACCGAAGCTGTGACCGATCACCGCGGGCTTGCGGTCCAGCTTGCGAATCACCGCTTCGAAGTGGTCTGCGATCTGGCCGACGGACTTTCGAGCAAATACCTCTGGGTGTTCCTTCGCCTGCTCGACGGTGTCGGGATCGTCAGGCCAGCCCGGACGCAGCGCGCAGTAGCCGGCGCTTTCGAACAACTTGGCCCACCGGTCCCAGCTGCTCGGCAGCAACCAAAGGCCATGAACGAACACGACCGGTTGCTTCCCGGCCTGGTTGGCTCGGTTGGCCTGCTTCAGCTCGTCCTTGGTGACGGTGCGGTCGTCGACTGCGGTTGCTTTCTTGGCCATGTGTGCTCCATCGATGGGCGCGGGTTCGAGCCGGAGGCGCACACATCATGTCAGTGCGAAGCCGGGGCCAGAGGGTGTTGTTGGAAGAACGCCCAGATCGTCGACGAGGCGTCGACCTGGTCCGTCGTCAGGCCGAGTCCGGCCACCTTGATCGCGGAACCTGGCCACGTGTGCCCACCGCCGTCGACGATGTAGAACGTCACGTCGGTGCCGTCCTGGCAGCCATGCCACGTTCGTTCGATGACCTCGGTCCCGAGACGGTTGTCGGCGGAGTCGGGCGCGCAACTGTCGTGGTTGGCCCAGTTCGCCATGGTGTCGGACGGCGCCGCGAGCGACGCGCCCCCACAGCAGTTCACCTTGCCGCCCTGGAATGGGACGATCGGGTCGGCCGTTCCCGAGAACGCTTCGATCGCGACGCGCCGCGCGGTGGCGCACGCCGGCATGAACGACTCCGGATAGATCACCACGGCGACGGCTCCGAACGCGGCGAACCGATCCGGCGCGATGCACGCGAGGGCTGACGTCATCGCGCCGCCGTCCGACATTCCCGTCGCGAACACGCGCTGTGTGTCGACGCACAGCTGCGACTCGATGGTGTCGAGCAGCGACGTCACCATCTGCGGGTCGTTCTGCAAGCCGGCTTCGCTGGTGAGGTTGAAGTGCCGGCCACCCGGGCTGTCCTGCCCGTCAGGCGCGACGATCACGAAGTCGTCGCGATCGGCGAGCGGCCGGAAGTCGCCGTACACGACCTGTGCCGCGGCACTGGAGCCGAAGCCGTGGAATTCGAACACGACCGGTACCTCGCGGGTGCCGTCGTATGACTTCGGTACATAGAGCTCGTAGGTCCGGTTGGTGCCCTGGAAGTCGAACGACTCGGCCGTGAGCCCCGCGGGGTGAGGGTGGCTGCACGGGGGCGCCGCGGTCGTCGACGTCCCGCCGAGCGCAGCGCTGCCGCCGGTGCCCGAGGACGATGACGGTGCAGCCGAGGGCTGCTTGTCGCTGCTGCACGCGCCGATGACGAGCACGAAGACCGACACGAGAACGAAGGAGGAGAGGACGGGCCGGGCCCTGCGCCACTGGAGCATGTCGTGACGGTAAGGCCTTCACGACGCCCGGTGGTCGTCACGACGCCGGCGTGTGCGACGAGTTGCAGGTGACGCCACTGGCGCCGTGACGTCTACGCGGCCCGGATGCGGTCGAGGATGCCCGGGTCGACTCGCTCGTCGGGAACGGTCTCGGGACCGGTGAACGCACCCAACATCAAGCTCATGACCTCGGGATCCATCGTCGCCATCCGCTCCACGACATAGGCGCGCCGCGCGGAACGGTTGTCGGCGTCCTCTGCCAACGCCACCGCCATCACATCGGCGATCAGGCGAAGGCGTCGCATGCGCTCCATGCGCTCGGCGCCATAGGACGCGAATGCGTCAGGCGTTCGTGCGCCGTCGAGCACGAGATCGCGCACTGTCCTCGCGTCGCGCAACGCGATGGAGAGGCCCTGGCCGATGATCGGATCGTTGTGACCCGCGGAATCGCCGACGAGCACGACGCCATCGGTGTACGGCGCGCTCGTCCACGTGTCGTCGCCGGGATACGTGGCCAGCGGGCCGATCTGCGTGCCGGATTGCACCTGCTCGCGGTACGGGTACGACGACAGCGCGCACGCGTCGCGGAAGCTCTGCACGCCGTGCTGCCCGGCGAATCGATGTTGCCCGGCGGCGCCGGGGCACAGGTAGACACGGGCGCGACCCCCACCCTGATGGAACAGCACGAACAGCATGTCGTTCTCGCCGACGAGCACGTCGTGATCCGAGGGGATCTCGTCGAGACCTTCGAGCAGGATGCCGGCGATGTAGCTGATCGCCTCCTCGCGCTCGAGGGTGATGCCGGCTTGCTTGCGAATCTTGGACGCTCGGCCGTCGGCGCCGACGACGAGACCGCAACTGATCTCCGAGGTGCCGCCGTTCGACGGGAACGACACGGACGGCGACGATCCCGCGGTGAGCGCGACGTCCCGCACGCCCCGCACGACAGTGGCCCCGTTCGCCTCCGCCGCATCGATCAACGCCTGGCAGGCGACCGGATGGCGAACGTTGAGCGTGCCCTCGATGCCTTCCGACAACAGTCCCATCGGGATGTCGCCGATGTCGCCGAAACCCTCCATGTACTGCTTCCACACTGGAGCGATGTGCGCGCCCGCATCGACCAGCAAGGACTCGACACCGAGCGCACGAGCTTCCTTCACACCCCAGACCTGCATGCTCTCGCCCCGCACGCGGTCCTCGTACTCCTCCGTCGCTTCGAGCACTGTCACACCGAGCCCGGCGCCCGCCAGCGCGTAGGCAAGCGACGCGCCACCGATTCCACCCCCGACGATCACGACATCCGCGACACCGTCCATCTCCACTCCTCCCGCTCGGTCGGACGAGGACAGAGCGTAGGCAAGAACCTGCGACCGTGACCGTTACTCGCGCTGTCGGGCGCGCCGCCTTCCCTCGTGCATCGCCTGCACCCGCGCCACCGGGATCGCCCGACCCTCCTCGATCAGCGCGGGGCTGAGGGTCTGGGGCGCCGGCATCGACGATGCCCAGGGATCGCGCCCGTCGAGCAGTTCGAGCGCGGTGTGCACGGTGAAGTCGCGCGGCGTGACGTCGTCGAGGTCGTCCCAGCTCACCGGGAACGACACCGGTACCCCGGGACGAACCCGCGGGCTGTACGTCGCGATCACGGTCGCGCCACCGACACGGGTGGCGTCGACGAACACCTTGTTGTCGCGGTTCTCCTTCATGAACTGGGTGGTGGCGACATCGGGATCGAGACGCTCCACGCGCGCCGCGATCGCGCGCGTCGCGGCGGCTGACTCGTCGAACGTCGTGCCCTCGTCGATCGGTACGAACACATGCAGACCCTTCGCACCGCTCGTCTTGACCGCTCCTTCCAGTCCGGCGTCATCGAGGGCGCGCCGGACGAGGCGAGCGACACGAACCACCTCCGGGAACGCATCGCTGCTCGGCGGGTCGAGGTCGAGCACGAGGTGGGTGATGTGGTCCGGACGCGTTGCCGTCACCAGCGCGGGGTGGTATTCGACGGCGCGTTGGTTGGCGAACCACAGCAACGTGCGCCGGTCGTTGCACAGTGCGTAGGAGACATCTCGCTTCGATGTCTCCGCCCAGAACTGCACGGTACGTACAAACGACGGCGTGTACTTCGGGACGTTCTTCTGCATGAACGCCTCTTGGCCGCGGTGCACGCGGATCACGGAGAGCGGGCGATCCTCGAGCACCGGCAGGATCCGGTCGGCCATGCCGTCGAGGTAGTCCACGAGATCACGTTTGGTCGCGCCCGCTTCGTCGAACAGCGGTTGGTCGAGGTGGGTCAGTGCGACGCCGGCCCTCGTCTCGTCACTCTTCGCGTCGCTCATCGACAGCAAACGCTATTCGCTGATCCCGCGGGCGAGACGAGCTCGCGTCGTTCGGACTGCGACTCAGACGGAGATCGACGCGGACGCGTGTTCGCGGGCGAGTTGGAGCCCCTCGCCGAGGGCATCGCATGCCGCCGCGTCGAGGCGGGCGCGGGCGACGTCGAACAGGCGCACCGACTCCTCGGTCATCGCCCACAACAGCGCCTCCATCGAGGAGGCCGGCATCGGCTTGGCGAGGTAGTAGCCCTGCACCGTCCGGCAACCGAGCTCACGCAGGCGATCGAGTTGACCCCGGGTCTCGACTCCCTCGGCGACCGTCGACATCCCGACGGCTTCGGCGAGCCCGATCACCGCAGAGATGATCGCGGTGTCGACCGCGCTCGTCTCGATCCCGGCGACGAAGCTGCGATCGATCTTCACCACGTCGACGGGGAAGCGCTTCAGGTAGCCGAGCGACGAGTAGCCGGTGCCGAAGTCGTCGATCGCGACGCGCACGCCCAACTGCTTCAGCTCGAGCAACACCGAGATGATCCATTCGATGTCGGTCATCGCGAGGCTCTCGGTGATCTCGAGGCAGATCTGCGACGGGTCGACGCCCGTGCCGTCGAGGATGGCGCCGACTTCGTCCACCACGTTCGGCTGGAGGAACTGGCGGGGCGACAGGTTCACGCTCATCGTCAGTGGAAGTCCGAACTGCCCCTTCCACGCGCGTGCGTGCCAGCACGCCTGCTCGAGCACCAAGCGCCCGATCGGGAAGATCAGCTCGGTCTCCTCGGCGACACCGATGAACTGGCCCGGACTGAGAATGCCGAGATCCGGGTGATTCCACCGCACGAGCGCCTCCGCGCCGGTGCAAGCGCCGGAGGTGACGTTGATGAGCGGCTGGTAGTGCACCAAGAGTTGGCCTTCGTCGACCGCCCTGCGCAGCGCGGTCTCGAGGTCGAGTCGCTCGGCCGAGCGATTGCCCATCTGCGTCGGATCGAACACGGCGTACTGCCCCGCCCGTCCCTTCGCCTTCGCCTGATACATCGCGACATCCGCGTCGTGGAGGATGTCGTCGCGGCTCTTGTCCGCGCTGGTGAGCGCAATGCCGATGCTGAGCGTCGCCACCGTCTCGTGCCGGCCGCCGAGGGCGATCGGGTCGGTGAGCTCGACGATCAACCGGCGAGCGATGGCGATGGCTTCTTCGGCCTCGTTCACGTTCTCGAGCAGGACGGTGAACTCGTCGCCGCCGAAGCGAGCGAGCAGATCACCCGGACGAAGCCCGCGCTGGAGACGATCCGCGATGGCGACGAGAAGTTGATCGCCCGCGTAGTGGCCGAGGCTGTCGTTCACGAGCTTGAAGCGGTCGACGTCGAGGAACAGCACCGCATGTCGCTCGTTGCTGCGGGTCGAACGGCGGATGGCGTGGTCGAGATGGTCGAGGAAGAGACGCCGATTGGGAAGTCCGGTGAGCGAGTCGTGGAATGCGTGTCGAGCCAGTTGCTCCTCGAACGCCTTGCGCTCGGTGATGTCACGGAACACGATCACCGCGCCGACCGGCTCGCCGTCATCGATGATGGGAGACGCGGTGTAGGCGACGGGGAAGACCGAACCGTCTGCTCGCTGGAAAGTCGTGTCGTCGTTGCGCAGCGTCGTTCCGAGGTCCATCGAGCGCAGCGCCGGCGCGGTCACGCAGTTCGGCGCGTCGGACGGCAGCGGCCTGTCGCTGTAACCGAGCATGTCGTTCGCCGCGGGATTGGCGAACGTGAAGCAACCTCGCGCGTCGACGGCGCAGACGCCTTCGCCCAGGCTCGATGTGATCGCTTCCAGCCGGTTGCGCTCGTAGCGCCCTTCGTCCAGCAGGCGAGCGGTGGTCAACGCGCCGGAGCCGACGGCGGCCAGCGCGTTGAGCAGCACTCGATCGGCGTCGTCGAACGGCTCGGACCGGCTGCGACCTGAGACCTCGAGCCATTGCTCGTGGCCCTCGATGCGAACCGCGACCCCGTCGCCGGACCGATCCTTGACGACCTCGACCTGCTGGCAACGCAGAAGCGCGCGGGCATTGTCGCAAATCGTCTCGATGACATTGCCGTCGCCGATGGCCCGGTTGGCCTCGAGCGTCGCGTCGAACAGACCGATCAGTCGCTGGCGATCACGACGGGCACGGAAGTGGCCGGCGAGCAGTTGACGCAGCACCAGCATCGGCACGACTGCGACCGCCACCGTCCACGGATGGATCACGATCGCCGTGCCACCGACAAGGCCGAACGTCATGATGGCGGCGACCAGGAGTACTCGGATCTCGATCCCGTCGAGCAACGCGAGGCGAACCGGCGCACCGGTGGCATGCAGGATCGATGCGAGCGCCAGGTTGTTGGCGGCGAAGAACACCAGCGCGGCCACCATCGCGGCGACGAGTGTGCGCAGCGACGACGACCCGGTCACACCGCCACAGGCTTCGAAGGCGAGGACGGCGATGCCGACCGCGGCGACCACCTGTCCGAAGTTGAACAGGGACTTCACGAGCGAGCGCCGGCGGACGACTTGCGCGACGACGACGGCCGTTGCAAACGCGAGCACCACCGCGTACCCGGGCATGACCATCGCCATTACCACGAGGAAGCCCTCGTCGAGTTGAACCGCCTCGGACGAGTCGCCGCGGTACATGACCAATGGCCAGATCCAACTCGCCATCACCAACGCCGTGAACGTCAGCATCGTGAGTGTCGAGCCGAATGGCGGTGTCGGTACGCGCGCCGAGGCGACGACGGCGATCAGTACGGCAGTCCCACCCGCCGCGAATGCAATGGACACGATGACGCGCGCTCGGCGCGGGAGACAAGGCGTCGGCGTCGTCATCCGTTAGTTCCAGGAGCTCCCGTTCCACGAACTTCCGTTCCAACTCGAGCCGCTCCAACTCGAGCCGCTCCACGACGAGCCGCTCCAGCTCGAGCCGTTCCACGAGGAGCCGTTCCACGACGAGCCGTTCCAGCTGGACCCATTCCAGGAGGAGCCGTTCCAGCTGGACCCGTTCCACGAGGAGCCGTTCCACGACGAGCCGTTGAGAGACCCGAGTCCGCTCCAGTTGCCGGGGTTCCAACTCGAGACTGCGCCGGTCGACAGGAGCGACACGGTCGAGCCCGGCGCCGTCGGATTCGCCGGCGCCTGCTGCTTCAGCGTGCGCACGGTGAACACCGACGACACGACGTTCAGCGAGCCCCATCCGTCGACGAACGGGTTGCCGACCGGGCCCTTCGTGGCACCGAGCAGCAGCTTGCCCTTGATCTTGTCGGGCGATGCGAAGGGGTCCGCCTGGCGGAGTATGGCGGCCGCGCCACTGGTGATCGCGGCGGAGAACGACGTACCCGAGCCGACGAAGTTTCCATCGCCGATGCGCGCCGTCGGGTTGGCGACGTCGATGGTCGAACCCGGTGCGCGGAGGCTGACGACCGAGCGACCGGATGCAACGAGGTCCGGCTTGAACCAACCATCGACGTACGTCGGGCCGACACTGCTGAACGTCGTCATCGTGTCGTCGGACGCGGAGACCGTTCCGTTGTCGTCGAGCGCGCCTGCCGTCACGACGAGCGGGTCGTCACCGGGCGAGGTGATCGTGCCGTTGAACGGGCCGGCATTGCCCGCCGACGCGACGACCGTGATACCGCGGTTCCATGCGGCTTCGACCGCCTGATCGAGCGGGTTGACGACGGAGGACACGAGCGGCGGCGCGCCGAGCGAGATGTTCAGCACCCGGATGTTCAGCGCCTTGGCGTTGGTCACGGCCCACTGGATGCCGCTGATGACCGTCGCGAGGTCCGTGACGCCTGATGCCCCTGCGACCTTGATCGACGTCAACTGCGCACCGGGCGCTTCGCCCATGTAGTGGCCCTGCGACGAAGCGCCGTTGCCCGCGATGAGTCCGGCGACGAAGGTGCCGTGTCCGTAGTTGTCCGCGAATGGGTTGCCCTCACCACTGAGGTCGACGCCCGCGACGAGACGCGACCCGAAGTCCGGCAAGGGCGCGATGCCGGTGTCGAGCACGGCGACGTTGACACCGGATCCGTTCAGACCGGCGAAGTTGAGGAGCGAAGCTCCGGTCGCGGCCGGGAAGACCGCCGCGGGCGGGCGTGCGCCGGCGGTGTCCGCGAAGGCCTGCACACTCACCGGCACGTTCGGAACGACGACGACGGACGGGTCATTCTCGAGCGCGTTGAGTTGGTCGTCGGTGACGTCGGTCGCGACCGCGTTGACGAGCGGAAGGTCGACGCTCACGTCGGCGTTCTCGCTCTGGACTTTGGACCTGGTGTTCGTGTTGCCCGAGCGCCCGACGACGATCACGTGCGAGAGCCGTTGCGGCTGGTCCGCCAGTGCCGCCGGCGCACCGAGGGTGGCGAGCGCAACCACGCCGCACAACGCCGCTCCAACCGTCGACCAGCTGAGCCGAGTGTGACGCCACGCCACTGAGCGCTTGGGCGCGCTCGGCGTTGGTTTGATCACGACGTCGGATGAACCGGTGTTGCGCACTTCGTACTCCTCGTCCGCCAGCTCCAGCACCTGGAGTGAGGGTACGGGTGCGCTACGTGAGGTGCTAGATCAACACAGGATCAATTCTCGGATGTCCGATGGGACTAGTCCGTTGGTCGCTATCGGTCGGTGGGCGCCGCGACTTGGAGTCGGCTGGCGGTCCGGCGCTCGTTCCAATGGCTTCGGTTCTCGAAGTACTGCGGCCGATTCGCGAGGACAGTCGTCTCCAACCACAGTCGCTTGAGATGCCGGACGCGCCCCTGCTCTCGCGCATCCTCGTAGGCCGTGCGGCCGTGCATCACGTGGTAGTTGTCGATGAACTGCATGTCGCCCGGCAGCAACTCCATCTGCACGTGGTTCGTCGGATCGTTGGCCATCTCGACCAACGCGTCGAGCGCTTCGCGCTGTACGTCGGTGAGGCGCGGGCAGTCCGGGTGCGCCTGCGACGCAAGGATGTAGGGCGGGATGCAGCGCACGAACAGGCGGCCTTCCCATTCGGTGAAGACGGGCACGAGGTAGTACGGCGCGCCGCCTGCGGCTTGCTCGCCACGAAAGTCGTACGGGTAGGGCTCGTAGAGCGCGGCGGCGAGGTCGGGCCGCGCTGACACCAGCTCGTTGTGGATCCGGACCGAGCTGGCCACGGTCGACAGACCGCCGGCGATCCCGTTCTCGAGGCACATCAGGCCGACGAGATCGGATCCGTCGCAATGAAACGGCAGCGCGATGCCGCCGAGCTCGTTGCCGCGGGCCGTGGGATCGTTGACGGCCTTCTGTTGATCGGTGACATCGCCCAGCACGTGACCGTGCTTGTTCTGCGCCCACGGAAGTCCGAGGTGGCTGCCGATCCCCCAGTACACGATCTCCATCTCGCGCTGGGTATAGGACCGTCGATCGACCCCGCGGAGGCGGACGAAGCCGCGTCCGTTGATGAGCTCGTCCTCGATTCGCGCGAGTCGCTGCTGCAGAGTGGGCAGAGGGAAGTCGTCTCGCCCGAGCGCCAGGATGTCGTCCGTCTTGGCGAGCGCGTGCCGTAGCGCAGCATCGATCTCCGATTGCTCGGCCTCGTCGAAGTGCTCGGTCCACGTCTCCTCGTCGGCGACGTCGGGTGCGGTCCACTCGCACTGCGGTTCGAGGATGCGCGGGATGTGACTCATCGTTCCTCCTGATGTCGACCACCGAACGCGGGGCTCGCCCTGCATCGACGGTCCGATCGTAACGATCGGCGGTGCGCGTTCACCCCCCTGGTGTGCACTCGCCCACTCGGAGTGACGAGTAGGAGTACCATCGGCGCAAACGGGCGATCGAAGGGCGGGCGACCATGACCGGGCGGGCGAAGGCAAGAGTCGTTCAGTACACAGTCGGGTTGGCGGTCGTGCTTGCATTTGCGGTCCCGCAGGTCGCGCAAGCCGCGCCGAAGAGCAACGAGCTCGCGCCGAAGCACGTGGCCAAGTCACTGCTGCGCGCCGACGACAACGCACCGGGCCAAGTGCGGGGCGATGCGGGCAAGCCGTCGAAGCCTCAGTCGAACGGCATCAACTATCACGGTGGTCCCGTGCAGCTCGGCACCACAAGCGTGTACCTGATCTGGTACGGCAACTGGTCGGCTAACACGGCGACGTCGATCATCCCGTCGTTCGTGACGTCGGACAGTGGTTCGCCGTACTTCAACATCAACACGACCTACTACAACGGCGCCGGCACGAAGGTCTCGAACTCCCTGTCGTTGGCGGGACAAGCGTCGGACGCGTACTCGCAAGGCAGCTCGTTGTCCGACAACGGTGTCCAAGCGGTGGTGCAGCGCGCAATCTCCACGGGCAGCCTGCCCGCCAACTCGGCGGCGGTCTACTTCGTGCTCACCAGTGGTGACGTGGCCGAGACGAGTGGATTCCTCACGCAATACTGCGGCTGGCACACGTCCGCCACCATCGGTGGACAGGACATCAAGTTCGCGTTCGTCGGCAATCCGTCGAAGAACCTCGCGGCGTGCGCGGCGCAGACCTCGAAGTCGCCCAACGGCAACGTCGCCGCGGATGCGATGGTCAGCATCGTGGCGCACGAGCTCGAAGAGTCGGTGACCGACCCGGACCTGAACGCGTGGTACGACAGCCGCGGTTACGAGAACGCCGACAAGTGCGCGTGGACGTTCGGCACGACGTACAAGACGGCCAACGGATCGGTGGCCAACATGAAGCTCGCCGGCAAGGACTACCTGGTGCAGCGGAACTGGGTGAACGCGTCCGGCGGGTTCTGCTCGACGCAGTACTGATCGCCGCGTAGGTCGGCTCGCTCGCATCCGGCGCCGGTCGCCGCGCCGTACTTCGTGACGGCCTTCGCCATCAGTTCGAGACCGTCCAGCCCGGGGAGCCGGTCGATACGCCGGTCGATGCGCTGAATCGTCGTGCGGCCATCAGGTCCGGAGAAGAGGGTCCGCACGAGATGGCGCGTGTCCTCGAGCGGCATGACCTTCGCGCCGACGGGATCCCACAGCGATCTCAGCACCAGACGGGTGGTGCGCGGCGCGGCGCGAGACCCGTTGAGCAGCGAGCGGGACTTGTAGAGGTAGAAGTCGATGTGCCGGCCTTCCTGCCTCATGATGCGCCGGAGCAGTTCGCTCAGCGTCGGATGACCCGCGATCGCGCTGAGGCGCGCGTAACCCGCTTGCGTCGTCCACTCGTTGATCACGCCGAACGCCATGTGCACTGCGAGGAACTGTGGCGTGGCCGCAGAGAACGCCATCCATGCAAGCGGACTCGCCGTCGCCTTCCAGCCGAGCCGGCGCCGCATACGCGCCACTCGGGACCGTCCGTGCGGTGCGCCGTGCGCGGCGAGGACACGACCGAGCGCGTCGCCGTGCCAGTGCTCCTCGTAGTTCCAGATCGTGAGGAAGTCGGTGATCTCGGGGTCGTTGTGCGCGCGTGTGTTCAACAGGTTGCGTAAGTAGCACGCAGTGTGATGCTCGACGTCGTGCATGTACGCGACACAACGCAGTTCGGCGTCGCGCAGCGGTTGCGCGCGGAACGTGTCGAAGTCGATGTCGTCGACGCGCAAGCGAGCAGCACGTTCGGTGTAGTCAGCGAGATCGAATGGCACCAGCACTCCAATGACCGTCCTCGTGAATACGGACCGGACGGCGGCTGTGGATGACACCGGCCCGAAGACTGAGGCATCAAGGAAGAATCGACTCGCCGGCTCGACTCACCATCTCCTGGAGCGCCTGCACGTGGCGGGTGAACGCGGTCCGCCCTCGTCGAGTGAGTCGTGCGGAGGTGCGGGGCCACTTTCCGACGAAGGACTTGCGAATCTCGACATAGCCCGCTTCCTCGAGTGCACTGAGTTGCTTCGAGAGGGCCGAGTCGGACATCTCCAAGTTGTCGCGGATGAAACGGAACTCGGCCCATTCCGACGCGGCCAGGAGTGACACGAGGGCGAGCCGAGTTGGCGCGTGGATCATTTCGTCGAATCGCGCACTCACGCCGTGCCTGCGAGCCGGGACGACACCCTTCGCCGCAGGTAACTGTTGAGGGTGGGCCCGCCTGCCACCAGCCCGAGCCCGCACACGGCGCACCCTGCGAGCGCGGAGTGCGACACGCCGGCAGATCGCAGGGTGAACGCGACGGCGAGGCTCAGACCGACGAGCGCGAACACGAAGGCCACGATGGCCAAGGCGGCCGTGTCGCCCAACAGGTCCTCGCGCAGCCGAGCGCGGCCGCGGCCCGCGATGATCCAAGCCGACAACGCCGCGACAGTGAGTCCACCCACGATCGCGATGACGGCAACGAGCACTCCGGACGCGGAGTCAGCCACGACACCGAGCAGGACCACGAACGCGGCGAGCAGCCACCAATACCAACCGGGTACGAGTGCGGCGTCCATCACCGACCGCTGCCGCTCGTGAACATCCCGCAACGCCGCGGCTGCCTCTTCGGCTTCGCTTCCAGACCCCATCGGTCCCTCCTCTGGTCTCACGCGATGAGAGACAGAGTAGGAACTACTTTCCTAGTAGGCAAG
>DASXPN010000076.1:0-6867 GCA_036493595.1 Acidimicrobiales bacterium
ACGAGCGCGAGGAGCAGTACTGCCACACAGGCGAGCACCGCCCGCCGCCGCGTGCGGCGGGTTGCCGTGT
The DNA here is from genome assembly GCA_036493595.1 of Acidimicrobiales bacterium. GTDB lineage: Bacteria > Actinomycetota > Acidimicrobiia > Acidimicrobiales > JACDCH01 > DATAES01. Next base: position 71 of record DASXPN010000076.1, read on the forward strand.
CCCCAGCGATCATTTGGTGTGCATGCCTTCCGCCCACACGAAGGAGCCCGCGTCCCGGGGCGATGTGCCGCGGCGCGCCCCGGAATCGTAGGTGCTCCGGCCCTCGGGGCCCGGCCCACGCGCGCATGGCAGTGTGAGCGAAACTCACGTCGACCATCGAGGAGCACAATGCGCTTCGGTATCCATCTGCCGCAGTACGGCCGCACCGCCGGCGCGACCTCGATCACCGAGGCGGCGCGCGCCGCCGAAGCGCTCGGCTTCGACGACATCTGGGTCAGCGATCACGTCGTCCATCCCGCCGCGCAGAGCTATCCGTCACCGTTTCTGTTCGACCCGTTCATGACGCTGGCGTGGGGCGCGGCGGCCACGGAGACCATCGGGCTCGGAACGAGCGTGCTGGTGGTTCCGCAGTACCACCCCCTCTGGTTGGCGAACGCGCTGGCGTCGCTCGACGCGCTGAGCGGCGGCCGCCTCAAGGTCGGCGTCGGCGTCGGTTGGAGCGAAGCCGAGTTCGAGGCGTTGGGACAGGACTTCCACAACCGCGGCAAGCGCACGGACGAGATGCTCGAGATCCTGCGGGCGTGCTGGACGGATGACCCCGCCAGCTTCCACGGCGATTTCTACGACTTCACCGACATCCGGGTGCTGCCGAAGCCCGCGCACCCGATTGACATCTGGGTCGGCGGTTCCGGAGCGGCCGCGCATCGCCGCGCGCAGACGGCAGCCGGTTTCCAGTTGATCGGCTTGAAGCCCGACACCGTCGGCGAAGCGGTCGACCGCCTCCGAGCCGAACATCCCGACGTCGACGCATTCACGATCTCGCTGCGCACGGGCTGGGATCCGCAGGGCATGCCACCGGAAGAGATCGCGGCTGAACGCGAGGCGTTCGAAGCGGCGGGCGTGCAACACGTCGTCGCCGCCCCGTGGCGCTCGACACTCGACGAGTGGCTGACGTCGATGAAGCTGCTCGCCGAGATCGTGGGCGTGTCGTAATGCGCGCGGCGGTGCGCGTGTAGTGATACGCGTCGATCAAGCCGATGACAGGGCGCGCACCGTGTGGTCGACGGTGGTGCGCACGAACGCCTGCGTGATCGGCTCACCGAGATAGAAGGCCCGGTGGTAGATCGGTCCGGCGACGAGGCTGAGCACGACCTCGGGTGAGGGCGCGGTGCCGAGCTCGCCCCGCTCCTTGGCCCGAGTCAGCATCCCTCGAAGCTCCCTGAGTCGCGGATCGCGGAACCGCTCGCGCAGCGCGGCCGCGAGCTCCGGATTGCGGCGCCTCTCGCGGTTCAGGGTTTGCGCGATGTCCTCGTGATGGACGGCGATCGACGCCGCCACATCTCGGGCAAACGCATCGAGATCACCGGCCAACGATCCCGTATCGGTGTCGCTCGGTGCCGGCACCAATGTCTCGACGGCGGCGACGACGAGTTGCTGTTTCGTCGGCCAGCGCCGGTAGAGCGTGGCGGATGAGACACCGGCGCGCTCGATGACGGCCGCCATCGTCAGGCCCGCGTAACCCTCGTCGGCGAGGACTTCGAGAGCTGCCTCGAGGATCGCGGTGTCGGCGGCCTGACTGCGGTGGCGTCCGGGTCGAGACGATGCGGTGGAAGTGGGCGCGGTGCGGGTCGCGCTCACGGTGCTGAGCTCTCTGCGTACGCCGGCTCGGTCGCGGCCGCCGCGTGCGAAGCACCGACCTCTGCCACCTGTGCCGTCTCGGCGTCCTCCTCGAGCTGACCCTCGGCCTCGGCGAAGGTGAGCGATGCGATGCCGTCGAGCGCGCCCTCGACCGGCTCGCGGGCGTCGCCGGCCCGTGCGGGCAGGAAGGCGAAGGCAACCGCCGCGGCGACGAGCAGGATGAGGGCCCCGACCATCAGCGCGCCGCCGAAGGAGTTGACGAACTCGAGGCGGGCAGCGCCGATGACGTTGGTCCGCATGGGTTCGGCCAGCGAGCCGGCGGCATCGATGGCGCCACCGATGGAATCGCGTGCGGCGTTCACGACATCCGAAGGTGCGTGCATCGCGGTGAGGCGATCGGCGACGGCCGGCCGGTAGGAACTGGCCAGCACCGAACCGATGACGGCGACACCGAGTGCGCCACCCATCTGGCGAGTGGTGTCGTTCATGGCCGAGCCGACGCCGGCCTTGTTGGGAGGGAGCGAGCCCATGATCGACTCGGTGGCCGGGGCCATGACGAGACCCATGCCGACCGCAAGTACGAGCATGCCGGCGAGCAGGTGCGGATAGCCATCGGCAATAGGCACGGTGCTGACCAGGATCAGCCCCGCCGCCGCAAGGAGCAGGCCGGTGCCGACGACCAGCTTCGTGCCGATCCGCTCGACGAACCGGGGAGAGATCGGTGCGACGAGCAGCAGCACGATGGCCATCGGGAGCATCCGCAATCCGGCCTCCAGAGCCGAGAATCCGAGCACGGTCTGGAGGTACTGGGTGATGAGGAAGCTGGCGCCGAACATCGCGAAGAACACCATCGTGATCGCCGCATTGGCGGCGGAGAACCGCCGGTTCTTGAAGAAGCGCACGTCGAGCATGGGGTGATCGCAAGTGATCTCCCAGAGGACGAAGCCGGCGAGAACGCCGACGCCGGCGATCAACCCGATCACGACGGAGCTCGAGTTCCAACCCTTGGTCGGCGCTTCGATGATGGCCCACAGCAGGGCGACGAGTCCTGCGATGGACAGCAGCGCGCCGATCGGATCGAGGCGCGGTGCCGAGGGATCCTTGGAGGACGGCAACAGCACGCGGCCGGCGACCAGGGCGACGAGGGTGACGGGCACGTTGACGAGGAACACCGAGCCCCACCAGAAGTGCTGGAGCAGGAAGCCGCCGAGCACCGGGCCGATCGCGCCACCGGCGCCGGCAACCGCGGCCCACACACCGATGGCGCGGCCGCGCTCCTTCGGGTCGGAGAAGATGTTGGTGAGCAGCGAGAGCGTGGCCGGCATGATCAACGCGGCGCCGATGCCCATGAAGGCTCGGGTGAAGATCAGCGCATCGGCCGAGCCGGCGAACGCAGATGCGGCGGAGCCCACGCAGAAGATGGCGAGGCCCGTGCTCAGGGCGCCCTTCCGGCCGAACCGGTCGCCCAGGCTGCCGGTGGTGAGGAGCAGACCGGCGAACACGAGCGTGTAGCCGTCGACGATCCACTGCAGCGAACTGGTCGAAGCGTGGACGTCACGTACGAGCGCGGGGAGCGCAACGTTGAGGATCGTGTTGTCGAGACCGATCACCAGCAGGCTCAGGCACATCACGGCCAAGGCCCACCAGCGGCGGTCGTGTACGGAGGAAACGTCCATTTCGCGGGATCTCTTCAGTCGTCAGCAGTCGAACGGTTGCCCGAACCAACTCGAAGCGAAACGATTGTATTTCGAAATAACTGTATTTCGCTAGCGGAGATCGCGGGACAGTACTGAGATCACGTGCTCCGCGGGGATCGAACCCAGTTGGCGGGCGATCGGCTCGAGCTCCGGATGGGCGGCAACCAGGTCGAAGATCTCCTTGGCCGTCGGATCGGGGCTCAGTCCGGGGAGTTGGGCCAGCAGTCGTTGCCGCTCGGCGCGCTGGTCGGCGGTCAGCGGATCAACGGTGGCGACGACGTGGTAGCCGTCGGGGACCGGGTCGGCGTCCGTGGCGAGCCGCAACTCGAGGGTGGCCGGCGCCGCCCGGGCGCGGTGCGGGCCGAAGTGATCCTCGAGCGACGGATCGACCACCACGTCGACGCCGTCGCGCGCCAGATCGAGCACCAGTGTCGGCAACCCGGGGTCAGAGCCGAGGAGCTGCGATTGATCGGGCGTCGCGGTGACGAGCACCGACCCGTTTGCCGCTCTCGCCGTCGGGAGCACGTCCGCGGCCAGTTGATGGACGGCGTCGATGTTGGGATCGGCCTGCGTGTTGTCTCGCAGCGCGTCGGAGGTACTCATGACGAAGATGACGGCGATCCCGATCGCGATCACCGGCACCGCGATCCGACCTGTTCGGTCACGGACGCGATCACCGGCGCCGCGATACGCGCACCAACCGATGGCCACCCCTGCGGCCATGCCGACCGCACGAGTCCACTCGGGGATCCAGAAGAACAACGGCCCGAGCAGGCGGCCGAGCGCGATGACCGCGGCGGCGATGGCGATGAGGACGGCAGCGCCGAGCGCGACGGACTCGTCGCGCCGCCGCCAGGCGAAGACGGTCGCGGCGACGAGCAGCACCAACGCGACCGGCACGACGGCGATACCGCCGAGGTCGAGGGTCGTGTCGAAGGGGCGAAGCGTTTCGTGGAAGCCGAGCCATGGGGCGCGGGGGCCGAGTTGCAGGCTCACGGCCCGCAACGCATCTCCGAACCCCAAGGTGTCGCCGGAGGATCGCAGCGATCTCCACATCGCCGCGAGGTTGCCCGTCTCGTGCCGTGCTACCGCGATGAGCGGTGGGACCCACAACAGAACGAGGAGCGCGCCGCTGAAGATGAGCATGCGAACGGCGCGCGTGCGGGACGTGGTCGCATCGTTCGCCTCGTTCGATTCCGTTGTTTCGACCGCGCCTCTGTGTCGCACGACGCGCACGACCACCGCACCCGCGGCGAACGCGAGCATCGAGACGCCGAACGCGACGAGACCAGCCTGCGCCTGTGCCAGCAGCGTGGCCACGGCGGCCGCGATCGGAAGCGCGACCACCGATCCGACGACCGACTCGTAGACGAGGAAGATCAACGCCGCGCACGCGAGGGTCAGGCCGCGCGGCTCCCACGGGTCGGCCAGCCACGCCGGTCCGAGCCCGTGCAGCAGCGCGCCGACGAGAAGCGCCGACCACAGCAGTAGGACGACGCCGCCACGCCGGCGGCTGATCACGAGGATGGTCACGACCGAGGCCGCGCTCAACGCGAGCGCGCCGAGCTGCAAGCCGGAGTAGTGCGAACCGAGCAGCCGGTAGGGGACCGCGAGCAGCAGGAACCACATCGGCCCCGGTTGGTTGAATCCGTAACGCCCGTACGAACCGAGCAGGGGTGTGTGGCGGCCGACATCGCGCACGCGCAGCTCGATGAGCGCGCGGTCGCCGCCTGGGTTCAAGTCGCCGCGTCCGAGCACGCGGATTGCGGTGATTGCCAAGGGCAGCAGGAGCACGACGACGACCACCCAGAACGCGAGACGTTCGAATCGCTCGCGACCCGAGGTCGTACGAGCGGTCGGATGCTCACCCCTTACCGTTCGGCTCATGGAGCGCGCGTGAAATGTATGGGCATCTTGCGCAAATCTATGGAGATGGTTTGGCGGGCTCGATCCGTCGGTCGACGATCAGCGTCGTCGCCCCGCGTCTCGGCCGACACACATGTGGGGAATGGGCCTGGGGTGATCCGACTTCTGCGCGATCGCCTCCGGCGTTTCGCCGCGGTCGGCATCGCGGTGACGGCGGTCGACATCGCGGTGCTCATCGGGTTGCGCTTGAGCACCGGCATGCCGGTCATCTTGGCCGACGCCATTGCCGTGGGCGTGGCTTCGACGCTCGCGTATGTCCTGCACTCCGTGGTCACCTTCGCCGACGACCCGCACCGACGGTGGACCGAGCACACGACCGCGTTCGTCGTCATCGCGATCGTCGCCGGCCTCGTCGACATCGTGGTGTTGCGGCTCGCCGTCGCGGTGCTGGGCTCGACGTCGGGTCCGCCGCTGTTCGTGGCGAAGTGCATCTCGGTGGCCGTCGCCTCGATTGTTCGCGTGCGCGGGTACCGGGTGCTGTTGCGCAGCGACGTCCGGGCGGCTCAGGTTCGTCGTGAAGATCGCGAGCCTGCGCCCGGTTCGTGCCGGCTCTCCGTGGTCGTCCCGGCCTACCAGGAGGAGGGACGCATCGCCTCGGTGATCGACGAGATCCGCGACGCGCTCGCCGCCGTCGCCGCGGACGGCGCGCTGGAGATCGTCGTTGTCGACGATGGGTCGAGCGATGCGACGGCGGACACGGCGCGAAAGGGTGGCGCCGATCAAGTCATCGTGCAGCCGGAGAACCGAGGAAAGGGCGCCGCAGTACGCGCGGGTGTGCTCGCCGCGCACGGACGCACGATCGCGTTCACGGATGCCGACCTGTCGTACCCGCCCGAGCAACTGCTCGGCTTGCTGGCCGGGGTGGAGGGTGGTTGGGACATGGTCGTCGGCAGCCGCAAGCACATCGAGACGACGACATTGCTTCGCGCCCGGCGCTTGCGTGAGTTGAGTGGTCGCCTGTTCAACGCGCTGAGCCAGCTCGTGCTGCTTGGTCAGTACAAGGACACGCAGTGCGGTTTGAAGGCCTTCCGTTCGGACGTCGGTCGCTTCGTGTTCTCGCGCAGTCGCGTCGACCGGTTCGCGTTCGATGTCGAGTTGCTGCATCTTGCGGAGCGTTACCGCTTGTCGGTCGCGGAGGTGCCGGTGACCGTCGCCAACCGAACCACGTCCACAGTGCGCATCGCGAACGACTCGGTTCGAATGGTCACCGACCTCATTCGCATCAGGCGGTGGTCGGGGATGGGCGTGTACGACCCGGATCCGTACGAGTCCCCGCACCTGGAAGGCGCGCACACGACGTAAATGGCGGGCGCGGTCAGATCACCTGACAGCGGCCTCGTGACGAGGAGGTCCAGTGAGAGTCGACAACAGCGATTTGACGGCGGAAGTCGCTTCCGAGAAGCGAGCGCCACGGCGCCTGCTGTGGGCGGTGGCCGGTGCCTTCGTGGCCACCGTCTTGCTCGACGTCATCCTGTATGGCCGGCACGGGCACGGCTTCGTCGCGGATGACTGGGAGTGGCTCCGCAACGCTCACTT
>DASXPN010000077.1:0-9878 GCA_036493595.1 Acidimicrobiales bacterium
GGCGTCGAGGATGGAGACGTCGAAGTCCTGGGGCGGGCCGGTCCAGCTGTCCCACTTCACCGCGACCTCGACCGTCTGGCCCGCGCCGAGGGAGAAGTCGTTTCTGTAGACGTTCGGCCCCGGCGGCGGTGAGAACGTGTCGTGCGCGAGCCCCTCGTTGCCCGACGACGCCACCCACAGGATGTTGTTCTGGCGCAATGTGCGCACGATGCCCTCGGCCGTGAACGGGTCGCCGCTGCCGTCGCCGCGGCCGGCGATCGGGTTGCCCCACGACGCGTTCACGATGCTGACGTCGTTCGACGGGTCGCCGTCGCGATTGAGCCCGATGATGTACTGCTGCGCCTCGAAGATCTGCGGGTCGTCCGTCGCGCAGATCAGGACGAGCCCGGCCGACGGCGCCATGTCGTGGATGATGGCGCCGACCTCAGTCCCGTGCGGATCACCCGTGAAGGAACTGTCGAACACATCCGGGTTCGAGCCGCAGAAGTTCTTCTTGGTCACGGTCGGCGGCAGCTCGTCGCCGAGCTCGGTGTCGTAGCCCTGGAAGCCGCCGACGTCGATGATCGCGACGTTCACGCCCGCCCCGTTGCGCCCGGCGGTGAGCCACGGCGCGGCGTTGGAGTTTGCGACACCCTCGGACGTGATGGTTCCCGCGGTGTTGTGGTACTGCTGACTGTCCTGCACGAACGTCACGCGCGGGTCGTCGCTGAGCGCGGCCAACCGGTCAGGGGGCACGTGCGCGTCGACCTTGCCGGGGATGGCGATGTCGACGGAGCCGTCGTTGGCCTGGACGGCGTCCTGCACTTGCTGCGTGTCATGGCCGGACACGAGGACGTGCACGTCCCCATTCGCATTACGCGGCGCCGCCGAGCTGTTCGGCTGGGGGCTCGGCGACTGACCGTCGAGGCCGGCGTCGCCGCGCAAGCCGGTCGCCAGCTTCCCGTGATCGCGGTGCGGCGTGGCGGGAGGCGCGGCCTGGGCCGCCGCTCGCGGCGCGCCGATGGTCAAGGACGACGCAACGAGTAGTGGGATCGCGACGAGCAGTCCGACTCTTCTCACCATCTCGCCAGCGATCACTGTCCCTACCTCGGGTGGCGCCGCCTGGCGCCGGGCCCGTTCCCGTGCCGAACCGACTGTAAAGCACGACGGCAGCCGTCCTATGGCAAACGGAACGACCCGTCGGCATCCTCGACGGCGAGGCCGTCACGCACCAACGACGCCGCCGCGAGCGCGGCGCGACCGGGGTCGTCGGGCCAACCCGCGCACAGTGCGACACCCGACGCGTCGAGTGGTCCTTCGGTGAGGCGGGCCAGCAAACGACCGCGGCCCTGGCGGAACGACCCGCCGAAGGTCGATTGCGGGCGGCTGATCCCGGCACTGCCGGAGATCGGGTCGGGCTCCGGGTAACCGGCCCGCCGCCACGCGCAGTGCGGCGCGATCGGGCATCGCTCGCACGCCGGGTCGCGCTTCGTGCACACCGTCGCACCCAGGTCGAAGACCGTCTGCCCCCACTCCCAACCGCGCCCCGGGGGCACCTCCGCGTCCGCCCGCGCCTGCGCGTCGTGCCGAGTGAGTGGCGCACCCACCAGCGCTCGCGCCACGAAACGTCCCGCGTTCGTGTCGACCAGCCCGAGATCCCGTTCGAACGCGAACACCAGCACGGCGCGCGCGGTGTACGGACCGATACCCGGCAGCGCCAGCAGCGCGTCGAGGTCGTCCGGCAACCGGCCGTCGTGGTGCTCGCACACCGCGACCGCGCCGCGGTGGAGGTTGACGGCGCGGCGGTTGTAACCGAGGCCGGACCACGCGGCAACGACGTCGCCGGCTGGGCGCGCCGCGCACGCGGCAGGCGAGGGGAACTGCTCCATGAACTGCTCGTACCGCGGGACGACGCGCGGCACCTGCGTCTGCTGGAGCATCAACTCGGAGACGAGCACGGCCCAGGGATCTCGGGTGTGACGCCACGGCAGATCGCGCCGGTGCCGTTCACCCCACGCGAGCAGGTCGCGTTGGCGCGGGTTCAGTCCCGTTTCGCGGTCCACACGTGGGTGATGTACGGGAGGTCGAACGGCTCGTCGAAACCGACGACGAGCGCGAGCACACGGTCGACGTACTCCTGCTGACCTTCCTCGTCCAGCTCGGCGATGTAGCTCACGGACCGCACTCGCGAGGCGATCAGTTCACGCGTCATCGGCTGCGACCACTCGACTCGGTCGTACGCGGTGTCGCGGAACCCGCCCGCTGACAGCACCGCCGGCCAATCGGTCTCCTGGTAATGGGCGATGCGGCGCTTGTGCCACTCGATCACGTCGTTCCACGACTTGACGTACGGCGCGCGGTCGTCGCGCTCGTTGAACAGGATCGCAACCGAACCGCCCGGCGCGAGCACGCGATGGATCTCGGCCGTGGCTTCGTCGGCGCGGAACCAGTGGAACGCCTGCGCCACGGTGACCAGCTCGACCGATCCGTCGGGCAAAGGGATGTCTTCCGCGACACCGTCGCGCGCGTCGACGTCCGGGATGGCGGCGACGAGCTCCGCTCGCATCCCGGGCACGGGCTCGATGGCGATGATGCCGGCGCCCGTGGCCGCCAGTAGGCGAGTCAGCTTCCCGGTGCCGGCGGCGAGATCGCACACCTTCCGATCGGGACCGAGACCGGCGCGGGTGCGTAACACATCGATGGCTTCGGCGGGATACGACGGTCGGGCCGCTTCGTAGTCCGCCGCCGCGCTCCCGAATGCGGACGCGGCGGGATCGATGCGCTGGTCGCTCATGAGTCCTGCCAGATCGACTCGTCATATGGACGCCCACGGGGTGGCGCCGCGTCACGGGCCCACACCATCACCTTGCGCTTGAAGTAGCAGACCTCTTCACCGCGCTGATTGATGCCTTTGGTCTCGACGGTGACGATGCCTCGATCACCCTTGGAGGTGAGCCGCTTCTCGAGCACGCGCGTCTCCGCGTAGATCGTGTCGCCGTGGTAGCTCGGCTTCGCATGCTGCAACGTCTCGACCTCGAGGTTGGCGATGGCCGATCCGCTCACGTCGGGCACGCTCATGCCGAGCACCAGCGAGTAGACGAGGTTGCCGACCACGAGGTTCTTGCCGTGCGGGCTCTCGTGCTCCGCGAACCACGCATTCGTGTGCACCGGATGGTGGTTCATCGTGATCATGCAGAACAGGTGGTCGTCGTACTCGGTGATCGTCTTGCCCGGCCAGTGCTTGTAGATGTCGCCGGGCTCGAAATCCTCGTAGTAACGGCCGAACGGTCGGTCGTAGGTGGTCACCCCGAGGATCGTACGGATGTGTTTCAACCTGGCCCAAGTGCTCAACATCGGCCACGGCGATGCCGACACCGACCAAGGGTGGTAGAGCACTCGAGCGGTGGGGGCATTTCGGCGGATGGTGCCACGGCGCGCGTCGCCGATTCTGCGGCGCAGAGCTGGCAAGAAGGAATCGGCCGTGCCGTCTTCGCAGTCCGCCACGCTTCACTTCTGGCGCTGGCGGCCTGCGCCGCGCTGATCCCCGCTGTCGGGCCCGACCGCGCGCAACTGGCGCTGGCGGTGCTGTGTGTCGCACTGCCCTGGGATCTCGCGGTGCACTGGTGGAGCCGGCGGCGCGGTCGCCTTCCCCTCGTGATGCCGTACGCCAGCCAGGTGCTCGGCGCCGGCTTCGTGATGCTGGCGCCGGCCATCTTCGTTCCGGCGCTGCTCGTCCTCGTCGCCGACATCGGTCTCGCCGCCGCCGTGTTCGGCCGTCGCGTCGCCGCCACCGCGGTCGCGCTCGGCACCGTCCTCCTCGGCGTCGCCGCGTTCGGTGTGGAGGGCGGCGACCGCATCATCGGGATGTCCGGCTACGTCATCGCCGCCAGCGGGCTCGTGATCGCGGTCGGCGCGTTGTTCGAGGACGAACGACGCCTGCGCCATCGCCATCTCGCCTTGCTCGGCGACGTCGACGTCATCGTGTGGGAGGCCACGCCGACGCCGTGCCGCTTCACCTACGTGAGCGGTGGCGCCCTCGACATCCTCGGCTACGCGCCGAGGATGTGGGAGCAGGATCACTTCTGGCAGGACCACCTGCATCCTGAGGATCGCGACTGGGTGCTCGACCAGGACAGCAAGGCCATCGACGAGGGCCGCGACCACGAGCTCGAGTACCGGATGATCGCGGCGGACGGGCGGGTGGTGTACCTGCGCGACCTCGTCACGGTCGTGACCGACCACAACAACCGAACCGTGAGCCTGCGCGGGGTCATGGTCGACATCACGGCGCAGCGTCAAGCCGAACAGCGAGTGCGGTTGTACGCCGACCTGGTCGAGCGCATCCAGATGGCATTGCTCGTCGTGCGCCTCACCGATCCCGACGATCCGGAGACGTTCGAGATCGTCGCCGTGAACCCCGAAGCCCGCGAGCTGTCGATCACGCCTGACGACGACGTGGTCGGCCAGCGGCTGTTGCAAGCGTTCCCGAGCCTCGCCAGTCTCGAGTTGCACTCCCACCTCGCCGAGGTGGCGCGCCGAGGCGAGCCGTACGACCTCGATGACATCGTCCACGACACGGGCGACCAGCAGGAGCGCCACTTCTCCGTGCACGCGTTCCCGCTCGAAGGCGGGATGGTCGGCGTCTCGCTCGACGACGTGACCGGGCGCAGCATGGCGGCACAGGCGTTGCGCCGGCAGGCGACCCACGACGCGCTCACCGGCCTGCCCAACCGCGCGCTGATGAACGACCGTCTGCGCCAGGCGCTGCGCGAAGCGGCCCGTACGGACACGTCCGTCGCGCTGTTGATGATGGACCTCGACCAGTTCAAAGAGATCAACGACGCGCTCGGTCATCATGCGGGAGACAACCTCCTCATCGCGTTGAGTCGCCGGCTCGAACTCGTGCTGCGCGACGCGGACACGATCGCTCGCTTGGGCGGCGACGAGTTCGGGGTGTTGTTGACCACCGACGCGACGCACTCCGGCGCCGTCACCGTTGCCCGGCGCATCACAGAAGCGCTCGAGCAACCGTTCGAGCTCGACGGTTTGTCGTTGCAGACGAACGCGTCGGTCGGCATCGCGTTGTACCCGGGCCACGCCGAGGATCCCGAAGCGCTGACCAAGCGCGCCGACGTCGCGATGTACCTGGCGAAGCGCTCGTCCCGTCCGTACGCGGTGTACGACCCGGGCCAGGACCGTTCGAGCGTGCGGCGGGTCACGCTGCTCGGTGAGCTGCGACGGGCGCTCGACTTCGACGAGCTCGTGCTGTTCCACCAGCCGGCGTTCGACCTCCGAACCGGTGAGATCGCCGGCACCGAGGCGCTCGTGCGGTGGCAGCATCCCGAGCACGGGCTGATGGCGCCGGGCGAGTTCGTCGACCTCGCAGAGGTCTCGGGCATGATCCAGCCGTTGACGCGGTGGGCGATCCGCACCGCGGTGCAACACGCACAGTCATGGGCGCACGAGGGTCCGCCGTCGGTCGGCGTCGCCGTGAACCTGTCCGTGCGCAACCTGTACGACGCCGAGCTCACGCGGTGGCTCAGTGAGTTGCTCGTCGAGACCGGCTTCCCGCCGTCGTTGATCACGCTCGAGATCACCGAGAGCGAGGTGATGGACGACCCGTTCCTCGCGGTCGAGGTGCTCGGGCAACTGCACGACCTCGGTGTGCACACGAGCATCGATGACTTCGGCACGGGGCAGTCGTCGCTGTCGTACCTGAAGCATCTCCCGATCGACGAGATCAAGATCGACCGGTCGTTCGTCGGCGGGATGAGCACGTGCGCATCCGACGCCACGATCGTGCGCGCCATCATCGACCTCGGTCACAACCTCGGGCTGCAGGTCGTCGCCGAGGGTGTCGAGGACGACGACATGGTGACGCGGCTGCGTTCACTCGGTTGTGATCGCGCGCAGGGCTTCCACCTGTCGAAGCCGCTGGCGTCCGACGATGTCACGCACGTGCTGCAGCAGGAGCGACTGCGGGTCCCCCTTTTGCACCGCTGAAGTGACCCGTCGGTAACGTCGGCGGGATGACTTCTCCCGACCTCACCGCCGCCGCGTCGGCCGTCGAAGCGGCCCATGCCGTCGTCGATGCCGGCGTGCGGGCGCTCGCGGCTGCCGGATCGATCGACGACAACCAGGTGATGGCGTACGACCTCGCGCACGCCGCCGCGGCTGTCGAAATTGCCCGGACGTTGCTCGACTACGGCGCCAACGGCGAGGTCGAGGCGAACATCGCGTGCGCGTTCGTCGCCGATGCGGTCGCCGACTTGGCCGCCAAGGCGTACGGACGGGAAGCGGCCTGGGGAGTCGACGCGAGCGCGCTCGACGGGGTTCGCCCGTTCGTGTCCACGTATCGCGATCCCACGTTCCTGGCGTCGCTCTCGGGGGTCGACGGTCCTCGCCATCTCGATCAGGACTTCGAGCTCGTGCAGGACACGTTCCGCCGGTTCGCAGACGACAAGCTCAAGCCGGTCGCCGAGCACATCCATCGCGAGAACGCCGACATCCCGGAGGACGTCATCAGCGGCCTGGCCGAGATGGGTGGCTTCGGCTTGTCGGTACCGGAGGAGTACGGGGGCTTCGCCGCCGGCGGTGAGTCCGACTACCTCGGCATGGTGATCGCGACGGAGGAGTTGTCACGCGGCTCGCTGGGTGCGGGCGGCTCGCTGATCACTCGTCCGGAGATCCTCACGCGTGCGCTGGTCAAGGGCGGCACCGAGGAGCAGAAGCAGGAGTGGTTGCCGAAGCTCGCGTCAGCAGAGGTGATGGTGGCGGTCGCCGTCACCGAACCCGACTACGGCTCGGACGTCGCCGGTATCAAGGTGACCGCGACACCGGCGGGCGGCGCGGGCGGCGTGGGCGACGGCGGGGACGGTTGGCTGATCAACGGCGTCAAGACGTGGTGCACGTTCGCGGCGCGCGCCGACGTGCTGATGCTGCTCGCCCGGACCGATCCCGATCGATCGAAGACCCACCGCGGGTTGTCGCTGTTCGTCGTACCGAAGCCGCGCGGTGAGGGACACGGCTTCGAGTTCACCGACGAGCGCGGCGGTCGCATGGAGGGTCGCGCCATCGACACCATCGGCTACCGCGGCATGCACTCCTACGAGATCGCGTTCGACAACTGGTTCGTGTCGTCGGACAACCTCGTCGGCGGCGAGCAAGGCCTGGGTAAGGGCTTCTACCTGCAGATGGCCGGCTTCGAGAACGGGCGGTTGCAGACCGCGGCTCGCGCCGTGGGCGTGATGCAAGCGGCGTACGAGGAAGCGAAGCAGTACGCGCTCGATCGGTCCGTGTTCGGAGAGCCGATCGCCGAGTACCAGTTGACGAAGGCGAAGCTCGCCCGGATGGCGACGATCATCCAGGCGGCGCGCCAGTTCATGTACGCGGTGGCGCGGCTCATGGCAAAGGGTGAAGGCGCGCTCGAGGCGGCGATGGTGAAGGCGTACGTGTGCAAGGCGGCCGAGTGGGTCACTCGTGAAGCGCTCCAGATCCACGGCGGCTACGGCTACGCCGAGGAGTACCCGGTGTCGCGCTACTTCGTCGACGCCCGCGTCCTGTCCATCTTCGAAGGCGCCGACGAGACGTTGTGCCTGAAGGTCATCGCCCGTCGCCTCCTCGAGCCCGCCTGACCCGTCCCACCGCCGAATGTTGGTTCCATTGCGGGGCTATGGCCCCGCAATGGACCCGGGGTTGGGAAGGGGAAGGGGATGGGGATGGGGAAGGGGGCAGGCGAGGTCGGCGAGGCGGCGGCCGATGAGTGGCGTGAACTTGAACCCGTGGCCGCTGCACGGTGAGCCGATGACGACGTTGCCGCGGCGTTCGAGGACGAAGGACTCGTCCGGGGTCGTCGTGTAGAGGCACTCGGCGACGTGGACCGGGGTGGGGTCGAGTCCGGGGAACCAGTGCTCGACGTAGCGCACGACCGTCGCTTCGGCATCGATGTTGCGGGGCGGCCGATTGTCCGGATCGACGACTGCGCCCACGTGATGCTCGGCCACCTTCACCCCTTCGCCGGGCGTGTGCAGTCCATAGATCCACGGGCGGCGATGGTGGATGAAGCTCGGCCACTCGCCCTGAACGACGGGAACGAAGTGCTGGATCTGTTCCTGCGTGACCTTCACCGCCGCGGGCAGCGCATCGGACCCGACCACGTCGGTGACCCACGCGCCGGCGGTCACGACCGCGACGGGAGCACGGAACGTCTCGCCCGCGGCGTCGACCTCGACGCCACTGGCCGTCGTGCGCAGCACCGCGGGCCCGGTCTCGAACCGCACGTCTGCTCCGTGCGCGGCGGCTCGGGTCTGCAGGGCGCGGACCGTGTCGTCCGAACGGCAGCGTCCGCCATCGGGATGGAACAGCACGTCGCCTTCGAAGTGCATCCCCGGCCAGCGCTCGTGGGCGGCGTCCGCAGGCAACACCTCGTGCGCGGCGCCCCGCAACGCCAGCGCGGACGCAACCGCGGCGACGTCGTGGGGGTCGCCGTGATCAACCTCACCGGTGATGTCGAGCAAGGTCGTGCCGGCGTCGTCCTCGAGCTCGCGCCACAACGGCAACGCCGCTTGCGCCATGCCGACGAACTCCGGGTCGGCATAGGCGAAACGGAAGATGCGTGACCCGCCGTGGCTCGACCCACGGCGGTGCCCTTGTTCGAACTGCTCGAGCAGCACGACCTCGCACCCACGGCGGGCCAGCCACCACGCCGTGGCCGAGCCCATCGCGCCCGCTCCGATGACCACGACGTCCGGCATGCGGACAGGAGCGTAGGCAGCGAACGCAGAACACTCAGCCGTGAAGAAGGTGAAGTGTCTCGTCGTCCTGTTCGCCGTCGCGGTGCTGGCCGTGCCCGCCGGCGCGCGAGCCGACGCACCGGCGCCCAACTACGTCGCCCTCGGCGACTCGTACACCGCCGGCCCGGTCATCCCGCCCTACGAGCAGCCATACGGCTGCCTCAAGTCGTCGAACAACTACCCGCACTTCGTCGCGGCGAAGCTCGGCCTGCCGTTGCGCGACGAGAGCTGCAGCGGCGCCGAGACAGGCGACATGTTCGCCCCGCAGGGCGTGACGCCGGGGCCGAACCCGGCGCAACTCGATGCGCTCGACGCCGGCACACAGATCGTGACGCTCGGCATCGGCGGCAACGACATCGGTTTTTCGAGCATCGCCGAGGATTGCGCGTCGGTCGAGCCGACGGGCACGCCCTGCCAGGACAAGTTCGTCGTGAACGGTGACGACCAGGTCAGCGATCGCATCGCGCAGACCGGGCCGAAGGTGGCCAACGTGCTGCAGGCGATCCACCAGCGCTCGCCCGATGCACGGGTCTTCGTCGTGGACTACTTGCCGATCCTTCCCGAGACGGGGATGGGTTGCTGGCCGACGCTGCCGATCGCGTGGGGCGACGTGCCGTACCTACGGGCGAAGGAGAAGGAGCTCAACGCGATGCTGGCGACGCAGGCCGCGGGCAACGACGCGACGTTCGTCGACGCGTACGACGCCACCATCGGCCACGACTCGTGCCAGCCGCCGGGTCTGCGTTGGGTCGAGCAGGTCGTGCCGACGTCGCCGGCCGCGCCCGTCCACCCCAACCTCCTCGGCGAGAAGGCGTACGCCGCGGTCGTGCTCGGTGCCATCAACGGGCAACCGACCGGCAGGTTGGGGTTGCTGCCGCCGCTCTGATCGTGTGACCTACACGGCATGAGTGTCCTCGAGATCCCGACGGCCCTGCACCGGGGCGAATCCGATCTGCCGTTCGTGTCCGTCGGTGACGGCACCCACATCCAGTTGCTCCAAGTCGACATCGGCGCCGGGCTGTGGGTGTTGCGAACGAGGTTCGACCCGGGCATAACCATCCCGAGGCACAAGCACACGGGCGAGGTGTTCGCGTTCACGATCGCAGG
>DASXPN010000078.1:0-1753 GCA_036493595.1 Acidimicrobiales bacterium
CCGCAACCTGAAGCTGCGCCTGCGGTACGAATATCTCAACGCCGACGTTTCTGACGACCCGGAGCCCTGGGAGCCCGACGCCGACGACCTCGCCGCGATCGAAGAGGAGATCCGCGCCGC
The DNA here is from genome assembly GCA_036493595.1 of Acidimicrobiales bacterium. Lineage (GTDB taxonomy): Bacteria > Actinomycetota > Acidimicrobiia > Acidimicrobiales > JACDCH01 > DATAES01. The sequence continues at coordinate 121 of DASXPN010000078.1, forward strand.
GGTCGAGCGCGAAGCCTTCACCCACGAGCTGATCGCGGGGTCGGGGGTGTACGCGCTCTGTCTCGTCGACCGTGAGGACCGCGCGATCGTCCGCAAGTTCACGAAGCCGGTCGACGCCGACCTCGAGGCGCACACGCTCAACGGGTTTCCGTACTTCGACGGCCCGGCCACCGGCGCGCCGGTGCTCGCGCAGTCGGTCGCGTCCCTCGAGTGCGAGGTCCGGCAGCCGGTCGAGGTCGGCAACCACACGCTGTTCCTGGGCGAGATCGTCAACGCCGCGTTCCTGAAGGACGAGGAGACGCCCGTTCTCCGCATGGAGGACACCAGGATGAACTACGGGGGCTAGTGCTCTGACCGCACTGGTTGGTGGGTCGCGTCCACCACTTGTGGTTGGGGGTCGCGCAGACTCGGTGGATGGCTGAACGTGTGCGTGTCCGTCGGGTGAGTGATGAGGAAGGCCGCCAGCTGCAACAGATCGTGCGGCGCGGCGGCAAGTCGGATCGATCGATCGTGAAGTGGCGACGAGCGATGGTCGTGCTCGCATCGGTCGGCGGCAATGACGTCGCGGCGATCGCTCGGCTGGTGCAGACCTCACCGGATCGGGTGCGGGAGATGATCCACCGGTTCAACGATCTGGGGATGCGATCGTTGGACCCTCAGTGGGCGGGTGGCCGGCCCCGCCAGATCACGACGAGTGACCGTGCGTTCATCGTCGAGACGGCCACGACACGACCGGCGAAGCTCGGTCGTCCGTTCACGCAATGGTCTGTCCGCAAGCTGGTCGAGTTCCTCGCGACGAAGAAGGGCCGCAAGGTTCGGATCGGTCGGGAACGACTCCGGCAGATCCTCGCAGCGGAGGGGATCACGTTCCAGCGGACCAAGACGTGGAAGGAGTCGCCTGATCCGCTCAAGGAAGAGAAGTTGGCGCGGATCGAGTGGCTCCTCGAACACGCTCGTGACCGCACGTTCGCGTTCGACGAGTTCGGGCCGCTGACGATCAAACCGGTCGGCGGTTCCGCGTGGGCACCGGTCACCAAGCCGGTGCGGCTCCGAGCGAACTATCACAAGCCACACGGATCTCGGCAGTTGTTCGCGTGTTACTCGATCGGCGACGACGAGCTCTGGGGAACGATCGAGCCGGTCAAAGGGTGGAAGCCGACGCTGCGAGCGTTGCAGTCGATCCGAGCTCGGCTCGATGACGGCGCACCGATCCATGTGATCCTCGACAACCTGAACCACCACAAGAACCGGACGCTGCGCGACTGGTGCGCAGCGAACCACGTGGAACTCGTGTTCACCCCGACCTACGCATCGTGGGCGAACCCGATCGAGGCGCACTTCGGACCGCTCCGCAAGTTCGTCCTCGCGAACAGCGACCACGCCGATCACCGGGCGCTGGGTCGAGCGATCCGCGCCTACCTGCGATGGCGCAACACCCACACTCGAGACCCACGCGTCCTCGAAGCCGAACGCCGTCACCGGGCCCGCATCCGCAGCGAACACCAACGCCGATGGGGTCACACCCGCCGCGCCGCATGAAACGCGCGAACGTTCGTGGTCAGAGCACTAGCTGGCTTTGCGGATGCCCTCGGGCGGAGCGAGGCGGCGCAACGTCTCCCGGGCCTGGGCTACG
>DASXPN010000079.1:0-2256 GCA_036493595.1 Acidimicrobiales bacterium
CCGAGCGCCTCCCGGTAGAAGGGGAGGCACTTCTCCGCGTCGCGCACGACGATCCCGATGTCGATGTGGGAGGTCGCCATTTGGTCAAACGTCCTTTCCCTTGATCGGGCCGCACCGTCGCGGGGACCGATGAACTTCTCGACTTGGCCGCTGTCGACGTACTCGGCGGCGCCGCCCCGCTGTATAGGGAAAATGTCACCGGTTTGGCAAGAGTTCGAGTGGGACGAAGGCACGCGACGCGCCAGCCCCGCGTCGTCGCAACGGGTCAGGCCGCTTCGACGGCGGGAAGGTCGCCGAGGAAGCCGGCGATGCGATCCAGACGACCGTCGTCGGCGACGACCCCGATGTCGAGACCGGCAGCGATCTCGGTGCCGTCCGCACCGACGAGCTCCCAACCGAAGCGGATCAACGCATGGTGCTGGTCGACGCCACTGGTGCGCCGGAAGGTGGCACCGGGGAACTGCGCCTGCACACCGTCGACCATCGTGCTCAGGCCGTCGTGACCCTTGCCTTCCATCAACGGGTCGACGTAGTGCCCGGTCTCGATCCAGGCGTCGCGAATGCGCTCGGCCCTCCGGTCGACGTCAGTCTCGTTCCACATCTGCAGGTAGGTGTCCACGGTTGCGGTCACGTCATTCATGTCTGTTCCTCACTCTCGGGTGTCGTCGAAGCATCGGGCATCTGGTGACGAGGATCGATTACCTGTGACGTAAGCGATCGCGCGACCGAGCAGGTTTAGGGTCGATCCCGTGAGCGTCACCGCACCCGCGGCCACCGTGGGCGATCTCCTGCGGGACTGGCGCCAGCGGCGGCGGCTCAGTCAGCTCGACCTCGCCGTCGACGCCGAGGTGTCGGCTCGCCACGTGAGCTTCGTGGAGACCGGACGATCGCGCCCGAGCCGCGAGTTGTTGTTGCATCTCGCCGAACACTTGGAGGTGCCGCTGCGCGACCGCAACACGATGCTGCTCGCGGCCGGCTACGCGCCCTTGTATGCGCAACGTTCGCTCGAGACCGACGAGCTCCGTCCGGTCCGCGACGCGCTCGACAAGATCCTCGCCGGACACGCGCCGTTTCCCGCGGTCGTCGTCGATCGTCGGTGGGACCTCGTCGCCGCCAACGATGCGGCGATGAACCTGATGGGCGCCCGCGTCCGCAACCCCCAGCTCCTCGAGGCACCGCTCAACACGTTGCGCGTGAGCTTGCATCCGGACGGGCTCGCTCCCGACATCGTGAACTTGCCGCAGTACGCCGCGCACCTCGTGGCGCGGCTCGACCGCCAAGCCGCCGCCGCCCAGGACAACGAACTGCGGGCGCTGTCGCGCGAGCTACGGACCTATCCGGACGTGCCATCCGGTGTCATCGATCACGCGGACATCGTCGGCCGCTTGTTCGTGCCACTGATCCTGCGCAACGGGGATGATGAGCCACTCACGTTCTTCAGCACGATTGCCACGTTCGGAACGGCGCTCGATGTGACCGTCGCGGAACTCGCCATCGAACAGTTCTTCCCCGCCGACGCGGTCACGACGAACGCGCTCAGGGGCAAGTGAAACCAGCACCCAAGGAACGACCTGGTGCCGACAGAGTACATTCCGCCGCGTATGAAGGGCGTGGCTGGGGTGGTGGTTGGTTTCTGTCTGATCGCGGCCTGCTCGTCGGGCGGCACCAAGACGTCCGCGAGCACGTCGAGTGGCTCGAATGGCAACGGCTCGCAAGCGGCGAGCGGAGCGACGCTTCCCGCCGCTGACCCCTCGTTGAGCGCGTTCCGGCTGCTCGACAACGCCGGCTAGACGGTGGCGCTCGGCGAACCCGTCGTCGCGATCGAAGACGACGGCGGCGTCCCCGATCCGAATGGCGGGCACCGCAGTGTCACCCGAGTGGCCACGCAGTCCGGCACCGTGCAGGTGTCGCCGCTCGGAGAGTTCAACGAGGCGCTGCACACCGATCCCTTCGGTTGGATAGTCGAGATCAACTTCCCGGAGCGATCGCGCCAGCAGTGCCCGTCTCCCGACGAGATCGCGAAGGGCGAGGAGTTCATCGACGAGATGCTGAAGGCCATCGGCGATCTGAAGAAGCGCGTGACAAGGCTCGAGCCGCGGAGTCGGCCGGCTCCTGCAAGTAGCGGCGGCGCGATCCGTCATCGACAATCCGACAAAACGCCCAAGCGCGCCCAGCGCGCTCAACTCTCGGCGCCGGATGTCCGAAGCGACTCTGGTGACGTACCTGCCGTCTCGGCGGCGCCGGCCGCTCGTCGCT
>DASXPN010000080.1:0-6249 GCA_036493595.1 Acidimicrobiales bacterium
CCGGTTCGATCCATCCGTCGATGTCGCGACGAGACGGTGCCGGTGCCGGTTGATCAGCTGCAGCCGCTGGTGCTACCGCAGGTGGGGCAGGCGTGGCACGAGCCGGCTCGCCGCATCTGCACACCGCACTGCATGCAGTACGGCGCGTCCGCATGCGAGACCGGTGTGTGCATCGAGGCGGACACCGGTGCCGCGGATCCCGCGGCACCGGCGTGCTCCTCGGTCAGGTCGAGCAGTGTGAGCGCGGACTCGATCGAAGGCGGGTCGGAGGGGATGTCGTGACCTTGGATCGTCTCGATCACCGTCTCCTCGACACCAGGCAGCGTGGGCTGGGTGCGCTCGCCCACCGACAAGATGTTGAGCTCGGCCCGCTCTTCGGCGGAGAGGTAGTCGATGGCCAGCCGGCGGAAGATGTAGTCGACGAGGCTCGAGGCGAACCGGATGTCCGGGTCGTCGGTCATGCCCGCCGGCTCGAACCGGTAGTTGGCCAGCGTCTCCACGTACGCGCGCAACGGCACGCCGTACTGCAGGCCGTAGCTGATCGAGATGGCGAACGCGTCCATGATGCCGGCGAGGGTCGAGCCCATCTTCGAGATGCGGATGAAGATCTCGCCCGGACGCCCGTCGGCGTACTCGCCGACCGTCACGAAACCCTTGCAGTCGGCGACGCGGAACTCGAATGTGCGCGACGTGCGGTTTCGCGGCAGCTTGTCGCGCACCGGCTCCTTCACCGTCACCACCTTCTCGACGACGCGCTCGATGATCTCCGCCGCCGTGACCGGCGCGACCGTCGCCTCGCCCTTACCCGTCGACAGTGGCTGGGCAACCTTGCAGTTGTCGCGGTAGATGGCGACGGCCTTGAGGCCGAGATGCCATGCGTCGATGTGCAGTTGCTCGACGTCTTCGACGGTGACGTCTTCTGGCATGTTGACGGTCTTCGAGATGGCGCCGCTGATGAACGGCTGCACCGCGCCCATCATCCGCACGTGGCCCGAGTAGTGGATCGGGTTGTCGCCCATCGAGCATGCGAAGACCGGCAGGTGATCAGCCGTGAGGTGCGGCGCGCCGACGATGGAGTTGTGCTCGTCGATGTGGAGGACGATCTCCGCGATCTGCGTCTCGGCGTAACCGAGGCGACGCAGTGCTCGCGGCACTGTCTGGTTGACGATCGACATCGTGCCGCCGCCGACGAGCTTCTTGAGCTTGACCAGACCGAGGTCGGGCTCGATGCCGGTGGTGTCGCAGTCCATGAGGAGGCCGATGGTGCCGGTGGGTGCGAGCACCGAGGACTGCGAGTTGCGCACGCCGTAGACGTCACCGAGGTCGCACGCGGTGTCCCACGTCTCTTGCGCGGCGCTCAGCAGGTCGGCGGGGACGAGCTCCTCGTCGATGTTGGCGGCTTCCTGGCGATGCATGTCGAGGACGCGCAGCATGTGCTCACGGTTCTCGGCGAAGCCGGCGAACGGACCCATGCGCGCCGCGGTGCGAGCGGACACCTCATAGGCGTGGCCGGTCATCAGCGCGGTGATGGCCGCGGCCCAGGCCCGGCCCGCGTCGGAGTCGTAGGGAAGGCCGAGCGCCATCAGCATGGCACCGAGGTTGGCGTAGCCGAGACCGAGCTGGCGGAACCTACGGCTCGTGTCGCCGATCGGATCGGTCGGGTAGTCGGCGTTGCCGACGAGGATCTCCTGGGCCGTGAACACGACCTCGACCGCGGCCTTGAACCCGTCGACATCGAAGGTGTCGGCCTCGTCGAGGAACTTCCACAGGTTGATGCTGGCGAGGTTGCACGCCGAGTTGTCGAGGTGCATGTACTCGGAGCACGGGTTGGACCCGTTGATGCGACCGGTGTTGGCCGCGGTGTGCCAACGGTTGATCGTGGTGTCGAACTGCATGCCAGGATCGGCGCACTCCCACGATGCCATCGAGATCTGGCGCATGAGCTCGCGGGCCTTGACGGTCTTGACGATCGCACCCGTGGTGACGGCGCGCAGCTCCCAGTCGGCGTCGTCGATGACGGCCTGCATGAACTCGTCGGTGACGCGGACGGAGTTGTTGGCGTTCTGGTACTGCGTCGAGTGGCTGTCGGCGCCGTCGAGGTCCATGTCGAAGCCGGCGTCACTCAGCACTCGCGCCTTGCGCTCTTCCTTCGCCTTGCACCAGATGAACTCTTCGACGTCGGGATGATCCACGTCGAGAATCACCATCTTCGCGGCGCGACGGGTCTTGCCGCCGGACTTGATCGTGCCTGCCGACGCGTCCGCACCGCGCATGAAGCTCACCGGACCCGATGCGGTGCCACCGCCCTTCAACAACTCGTAGGACGAGCGGATCTTCGACAGGTTGATGCCGGAGCCCGAGCCGCCCTTGAAGATCGTGCCCTCTTCGACGTACCAGTTGAGGATCGAATCCATCGTGTCGTCGACGGCGAGGATGAAGCACGCGCTCGCTTGCTGCGGCACGCCGGCAACTCCGATGTTGAACCACACCGGGCTGTTGAACGCCGCCTTCTGCGTGATGATCAGATGCTTCAACTCGGCGCTGAAGCTGGCGGCTTCCTGTTCGTCGGCGAAGTAACCGCCCTGGCTGCCCCATCGGGTGATCGTGTCGACGACGCGACCTGCGACCTGCTTGAGCGACCACTCACGCTCGTCGGTGCCGAGCGTGCCGCGGAAGTACTTCTGGGCGAGGATGTTGGTGGCGTTCAGCGACCAGTCCGATGGCACCTCGACGCCCGTCTGCTCGAACGCGACGGACCCGTCCCGGTAGTTGGTGATGCGCGCGTTGCGGCGCTCCCACCGCACGTCGTCGTAGGGGTCTTTGCCCTCGATCGTGAAGTGACGGCGCAGGCCGATTCCCGCCTGCTCAGACGCCAATGCCATGGTCGCTCCCTCGCTGACAGCTGGATGAGTTACAACAGCTCGTCACGGCTCTTTGTGCCCCCAAGAGCCGTTCCCCGCCACAACATCTGGGGGTTCACGCTCGTCGCTGACGGGCGCCAGCCACAAGATGTGCCAAATGACGTGCGTGAGATTACAGCACTGTCGTTTCACCCATGTCAACGGTGGGGCCAGCACGAAGGTGCAGGTCAGAGGCCGTTCGCGAAGGTTTGCATCCCATCAGTCCTCGCTCCAGCCTCAAGGCGTGGTCCACCCACCACACGACGCAGACGTCTGCCACCATCCGCACCACTCGCGCTGCTCGGTGCCCCCCTTGACTGCTTGCAACCTATTGAGAACCGCCTGTGGACCGATAGGGGAACAACCTTGTGAATTCCGCGTGGAGAACCGCGGCTGCCGTCCACAGGGCTGTGTGCGGCGGCCGGCGTCAGGGGACCGGCGCCACCGACACGGGGATCCCGTTGAGGACCGCGTTGCCGGACAGCGGGTCGAACAGCGTGTCGTCGGCCAGCAGGTTGCTGTTCACCCCCGCCGCGATGGTCGAGGCGACGCCGAGTTGGACACCGTCGAGGTCGTGGCCCCAACCGTGCGGGATGCTCACGACGCCCGGCATGATCGCGTCGGTGATCTCGACCGGCGCGCGCACGACGCCGGTACGGGAGCGGACCATGGCGTCGCCACCGTCTGCCAGACCGAGCCGAGTGGCGTCGTCGGGATGGATGTGCAGCGTGCACCGGGGCTTGCCCTTCACCAGCACGTTGATGTTGTGCATCCACGAGTTGTTCGACCGCAGCTGACGGCGGCCCACCAGCACGAAGTCGTGGCCGTCGCCGTCCACCGCTCTGTTGCCATCAGCGCGGTCGGCGAGTGCAGCGGCGAGCCGCGCCACATCGTCGATGACCGCTTCCGGCGCGAGCTCGATCGAGCCTGACGGTGTACGCAGCGCGTCGGGCAGACGTGGCTCGAGCGCCCCGAAGTCGATGCCGTGCGGGTTGGCCACGAGCTCGTCGAGTGACAAGGCGCCTTCCTTCGCACCGAAGGCTTCGCCGTAGGGGCCGCTGCGCAGCATGAAGTCGAGGAGCCGGTCCGGACCGCGTCGCGGCTCGAGTGCGGCGAGGATCTCGTCCGGATCGCGCTCGTACAGCGGACCGGTCTCGTCCTTGACGGCACTGTCGATCAGTCCCCGGATGGCGAGATCGTCGATGATCGCGGGATCGGCATCCGCGCCCATCCCTTGGAAGATGAGCGCGAGCTTGGCGAGGATCTCCCACTCGTCGGGCTGGTCGGGCAGGGCCACGACCGGCGGCGAGTAGTTGGCCACGTTGCGGATGGCGAGTTGCAACAGGGCGACGTCATAGTGCGACTTCTCGAGCGGATCCGGCGCGGGAAGGATCACGTCGGCGTGGCGCGTTGTCTCGTTGACGTAGATGTCGACCGAGACCATGAACTCGAGCGACTCGAACGCTGCGTCGAGCCGTCCACCGCCGTTCGGTGTCGAGACCACGGGGTTGCCCGCGATCGTGACAAGGGCACGGATCTGTCCGTCCCCGGGCGTCTCGATCTCCTCGGCCATGGCGACCGCCGGTAGCTCACCCATTGTCTCGGGCAGGCCGCGCACGCGGCTCGAGCGGCGTCCGAGTCGCAGGCCCCGACCGACTCGGGGCTTGCCACGCAGGTTGGCCGATCCCGTGGCCGGCGTCGCGAACATCGCTCCCCCGGGCCGGTCGAGGTTGCCGGTGCACACGTTGAGGACGTCGACGAGCCAGCTCACCAGCGTGCCGAACTCCTGCGTCGTGGTTCCGATCCGCCCGTACACGCACGCGGTCGGCGCACTCGCAAGCTCGTCGGCGATTCGCCGGGTCGTGGCCGCGTCGACACCGGTGATGGTGGCGGCTGCTTCGGGGCTGAACTGCTGCGCGACCCGCTCGACCTCGTCGAGACCCTCGACGATGCCGTCGAGATGTGCGAGACGGACGCGACCTTCGTCGAAGAGCACGTGGACCATCGCCATCAGGAAGAACGCGTCGGTGCCCGGACGGATGAAGACGTGTTCATCGGCCGCCTCCGCGGTGCGGCTGCGGCGAGGATCGACCACGACGAGGCGGCCGCCGCGCGCTCGAAGGGCATCGAGCCGGCCGGGCCAGTCCGGTGCGGTGGCGAGGCTGCCGTTCGACGCGTACGGGTTGGCGCCGAGCATCAGCAGGTAGTCAGTGCGATCGATGTCGGGGACCGGGATGGTGAGCGGCAGGCCGAACATCAGTCCCGCGCTGATCTCCTTCGGTCGCTGGTCGACGGTGCTCGCGGAGAAGACGTTGCCGGAGCCGAGCGCCTTGACCGCGAACCGACCGAACAGCATCGCCCCGAGACTGTGCGCGCTCGGGTTGCCGAGGTAGATCGCGGCGCTGTCGCGGCCCTTGGCCTCGAGGATCGGCATCATCCGCCGCTCGATCTCGCTGAAGGCCTCCGCCCACGTGACCTCGACGAACCGACCGTCACGTTTGATCAGTGGAGCACGGACGCGGTCGGGATCCTCGTGCAGTTGCTTGAGCGTCGACCCCTTCGGACAGATGTAGCCGTGGCTGAACACGTCGTCGCGGTCGCCCCGGATGCGCACGACGTCGTCCCCCCGCAAGGTGATCTCGAGCCCACAGCCCGCTTCGCACAACGGACAGGTGCGATACGCGGTGCGGGTGGTGTCGTCGATGGTTGCGCTCACGGGTGCCATGCTGCCACCGATGCGTGAGCTGTTCCCTGAACCAGCCGCCGACGTCGACCCGGTAGAGCGATATCAGGGGGATGAGCGGTCGTTCGGCCCGGGCGGGCCCGCGCGGCCGTGGGTCCTCGTGAACATGATCGCCACTGCCGACGGCGCGACTGCGGTGCAAGGACGGTCGGGTGGCCTCGGTGGCGCGGCGGACAAGCGGGTCTTCGCCGCCATCCGTTCAGTGCCCGATGTGATCCTCGTCGGTGCGGGGACTGTGCGGGCCGAGTCCTACGGGCCGCCGTCGACGCCGCCCAACCGCCCCGCTCCCCCGCGGCTTGCGATCGTGACCCGCTCACTCGACCTCGATCTCACCCGTCCGTTGTTCACCGCCGCCGCGCCCGACGCGCGACCGATGGTGGTCACGACCGAGCAGCAGCGCGACCCCGGCCGGCTGGCCGAGGTCGAAGCGGTGGCCGAGGTCGTGGTGGCCGGCGACACCGATGTCGATGTGAACCGGGCCCTCTCGGCGCTCGGGGATCGCGGCGCGCGAGTCGTGTTGTGTGAGGGCGGACCGTCGCTCAACGGGCAGCTGGTGGCCGTCGGCGCGGTCGACGAGCTGTGCATGACGTTGGCGCCCCTCGTCGC
>DASXPN010000081.1:0-22722 GCA_036493595.1 Acidimicrobiales bacterium
CACTCGGACTACTCGCGCTGGGTATCGGTGCGGGCGACGAGGTGATCGTGCCTGCCTTCACCGCATTCCCGACCGCGGTCGCCGTTCTCCAGACCGGCGCGACGCCCGTGCTCGTCGACGTCGAAGCCGAGCGGCCACTCCTCGATCTCGATGCCGCACTCGCGGCAACGACGAGCCGCACCCGTGCGGTCATCGTCGTGCATCTCTACGGCATTGCCATCGACGCGACGGCATTCGTGGACGCGTTCGCGAGTCGCGGCATCAGCGTCGTCGAGGATTGCGCCCAGGCGCAGGGCGCCGTGCTGCCGAGCGGAAGGCCAGTGGGATCCGCCGGGGCGTTCGGTGCGTGCAGCTTCTACCCGACCAAGAACCTGGCCGCCCTCGGCGACGGCGGGGCTGTGGTCACCGACGACGACGCGTTGGCACGCGAGGTCCGCGCGTGGCGCAGTCACGGCGAACGTGATGCGCGGTACCTCCACGAGCTGCCGGCGCGGAACTCGCGCCTCGACGACATCCAAGCGGCGACGCTGCGCATCCGGCTGCGCTCGTTGTCACGGGAGGTCGACCGTCGTCGCGCCATCAGCCGGCGCTATGAGCAGGAGTTGACTCCCAGCGCGCGCTACGTCGGTCACGGCGCAGTTGGTGCCCCTCACCTCGCGGTCATCCGCGTCGACGCGCCCGAGATGGTCGCCGCATCGCTGCAAGAACACGAGATCGACAGCGGGCGCCACTATCCCCGCGCCTTGCCCGACCAACCCGTGCTTGCATCTGTGCCGTGCGAAGGCGCGGACGCAGCACGCGAGTGGGCTCGCACGTGCCTGTCCCTTCCACTCCATCGCCGGCTGCTCGACGAGGACGTGGATCGGGTGATCCAGGGCGTGCAGCGGGCGGTGAGCAGTACGTGACCGCAACGCTGCGCCGGAACACGGTGCTCAATGCACCAGGCACCGCCATACCGGGTCTCGTCGCGTTCGGCGCGTTCATCGCAGTGGCGCATCTGACGAGCACGCGGACCCTCGGGCTCCTCACGTTGGCGTGGATCACTGCGAACCTCGGATCGTCGGTCGTCGCGCTCGGGCCCGCCCACGCCGCGCTACGCGCACTCAACACCGAGCAAGACGATCCCACGCTCCTACTGGCGCGGTACCGCCGGAGACTGCTCGACCGTGCGCTGCTCGCCGCCGCGGTCGTCGCCGCTGTCGGCGCTGCGCTGATGCTCGCGGGCAACGATGTCGGTCCTGGGGTCGTGCTGGCCGCACCGTGGTTGCTCGGCCAGAGCGGGGTGCTGTTCGAGTCGGAGACGCTCCGAGCCCGGCAGCAGTTCGGCCGCGCCAGTGCGCTGCTCAGCATCCGGGCCGTGGTCGGTTGGGGCGGAGTGGTCGTCGCCGCCACGTTCACCGACAACCTCGCCGCGCTCATCCTTCCGACCGCGCTCACCGGCATCGTGGCCGCCGTGATCGCCGCGCGCGGCCGCCTCGCCCCGTTGACGGACGAAGTACGCCGCCAGTGCAAGGTGATCGGCGGACCCATCGGCCGCTTGGCGGCGGCCAGCTACGCATTGGGTTACGCCGACCGCTACGTGGTCGCCGCCTTTCTCGGCCCCGCCGCGGTCGGCGTCTACACCCTCGGGTACCAACTCGGCGAAGGCGGGGTCGAGCTCGTCACCCAACCGGTCACGAGCGCGGCGCTGCCGCGCGTCGTCGCCGAGTGGAACTCGCCCGAAGCGGACGGCCATGCACGGGCCCGGCACACGACACGGCGCGTCGCGGTCGGCGTCATCGCATTCACCGCCATCTCACCTCTGTTCGTCTTCGCCGCCGATCGGCTCGGCTGGCTCGCACACATCGACCCGAGCCCCGATCTTCCGGTCATCACGGCAATCGTTTGCGTCGCCGTCGGTATCCAAGGCCTGACCCGTCTGGGCTACGGCCTGCTCTTGGCCCAGGGCCGCACCGATCGCGCCTTGCGCGTCTTCCTCGAGGTCGTCGCCTTGAGCGTGGTCGTCGTGCCGCTGCTCACGTGGTGGTCAGGGCTGACGGGCGCGGCGTGGGCGACACTCATCGCGTACGCCATCCTCGCCGGGCTCACGATGTGGAGTGCCTTTCGCGGATGAGGATCTGCCACGTCATCGACTACTTCCACACCGATGTCGGCTACCAGGAGTTCTTTCTCGCCCGCGAGCAAGCCTCGGCGGGTCACGACGTGCGCGTGGTGTCCTCGACGCATCGACAACACACCGTCAGCGTCTCGGGACCCGACGAGGCACGCGGCTCGGCCGAGCTTCGCGATGCCGGCGTCGATCTCGTACGGCTGCCGGCGCTGCAGATGGGTCACGATCGCGCGTGGCTGCGCGGGCTCGGCCACGCCATCACCGCGCACCGACCGGACACGGTGCACGTCCACGGACCGTTCAGTCCGACCACGGCGCGCGCCGCGAGAGTGTGCAATCGCCATGACATCGCGTTGCTCGTCGACAATCACATCCAGGACTCGATCGCGCCCGCATCGATGACAGTCCTGGGTCGAACTGTGTATGCCGCCTTTCGGCTGGCGTTCGGGCCGATGCTCCGCCGCTCCGTCGACGCATGGGTGGCGAACGGTCCGAGCGAAGCAAGCTTTCTCTCGGAGCGACTCGGCGTACCGGTCGAGCGTGTCGAACTGTTCCCACTCGCCTTCGACCCTGCCGCGTTCCACTACGACGAGGAGCGTCGTACGAAGGTCCGAGCCGCGCGCAGGTGGGAGGACGACCTCGTTGTCGCGGTGACGGGCAAGTTGCACCCGGGTAAGCGGGTGGAGGTCGTTGCCGCCGCCGCGGAGCAACTGAGCCGGTCCGACCATGTCCGACTCGTGATTGCGGGCTCGATCGAGCCGGACTACGCGACGACCGTCAAGCAGGCGGCCCCACGCCTCGACGGCGACGGGCGCGTGGAGATCCGCCCGATGCTCGCCCAACGTGAGCTGGCTGACCTCTATCTCGCGTCGGACGTCGTGGTCTTCGCACGGCTTCCGTCGATCTCGATCTACGAGGCCACCGGCACCGGTGCACGCGTGCTCGTCGGTGACGGCGCGTTCGGCCGGTGGCTGCACTCGATCTCCGAGGTGGTCGAGCCAGTGGCCCTACCGGACCTTGCCGACCACTTGTCCCGCGTCGACCAGCGTGGGGAGCGATCGGCATCGGCCGCCGACGTACTCGGATGGCCTGCCGTCAGCGCCGCGTTCGTCGCTCGCTACGAGAGGCTGCGATGCGCGTCCTGATCGTGTCGCAGTACTTCTTGCCGCAACCCCTGGCCAACGCGGAGGTCATCGGCGGTCTGGCCGGCGATCTCGCCCGCCTCGGCCACGACGTGACGGTGATCAGCCCGGTGCCCGACGCCACCCCACCGGCTGGCGTCCACCACGTCCGAGGGTGGGGTTGGTTCGCGCCCGATCGCGCCAGCGTCGTGCAGCGCGTGATCGAGTACGCGTCGTTCTCCGCGGGAGCGCTTGTCGCGAGTGTGCGCACCCCCCGACCGGACGTCGTGTTGGTGCCGTCGCCACCGCCGACGCTCGGCGTCGTCGGTCTGGCCATCGCCCGCCTTCGCCGCGCGCCGCTCGCCTACAACGTGCAGGACCTGTACCCCGAAGTGGCCCAGTCGGTGTCGGCCACGCCCGGCGTCGTCGTGTCGTTGCTGCGGCGCATGCTGCGACTCGTCTATCGCCGCAGCGCGATGGTCGTGGTCATCGATCCGGCCTTCGAGCCCGCCATTGCCCGAGCCGAACCGCGTGCCACTGTGCGCAGCATCCGCAACGGCATCGACTTGTCGTTGTTCGAACACGCCGAACGCGATGCTGCATTGCTCCGCGAGCTGGGCGTTCCCTCGGGGCCGCCGGTCGTCATGTACGCAGGCAACGTCGGCCGCAGCCAAGACCTCGGTGCGGTCGTACGCGCCGCGAGCGCGGCCGGAGCACAACTGGTGATTCACGGTGCCGGCGCCCGCCTCGACGAGCTGCAACACGCGGTCGACGGCGCACCCCACGTCCACTTCTCTGGGTTCCGGCCGCGTGCGGAGCTCGGACGGGTCTTCGGCTCCGCCGACCTGCATGTCATTCCGTTGAAGCCGGGGGTGGCGTGGTCGTCGGTCCCGTCGAAGTTGCTCTCGATCTTCGCCGCTGGACGTCCCGCGGTCGTTGCGGCGGAGAAGGGCTCTCCCGCGGCCGAGCTCGTGGCCGAGGCGTCGGGAGGATGGGTCGTCGAACCCGGCGACGATGACGCGTTGTGTCGCATGACCGTGGAAGCGCTGCGCGATCCCGCTGAGCTCGCGGCTCGCGGCGCACGAGCCCGCGAATGGGCGCGAGCGAACGCTGGCACGGATCGCGCCGCGCGGGAATGGGATCGCGCCCTTCGCGAGCTCCGCGGCACTGGCGCATGAGCGCACACGGACTTCGCTCGCACTGGACACCGCGCTACGTGCTCGACCGCAGCCGGTTGGCGATTCACCAGCGTCGCCACCGCGACGAGCCTTGGCTCACCGCCGACGCCGTGCGCTTCCTCAACGCGTGGGTCCGTCCGACCGACCGGTACCTCGAATGGGGATCGGGCCGCAGCACGATGTGGTTCGCGGCGCGGGTGGCGAGCGTGACGAGCATCGAGCACGACTCGCAGTGGGCGCAGCGCGTTGCGCAGGCCACGGTCCGACTCGGCGCCGCCATCCATCTCGTCGACGAACACGATGTCGATCGGTACGCGTCGCGGCCGGAGGGAGTCGTCGAGGTCGACATCGCGCTCGTCGATGGCATCCATCGAGATCGTTGCGCGCTCGCCTCGATCGACGTCGTGGTCGCCGGCGGCATCGTTGTGATCGACAACGTAGAGCGCTACCTGCCGTCGGACTCACGCTCGCCCGAGTCGATCGGCCACGGCTGGGAAACCGACGGCTGGCGCACGTTCGACGAGTTGACCCCGGACTGGCGCCGCTATTGGACCACCAACGGCGTGACCGACACCGCGGTCTTCTTCAAGCCGTCACGGTGACTCGCTTCGAGGGTCAGCGGCCGTCGTGGCCGGCGACGCTGCGGACCGTACGCCCGACGATACGAAGGTCGAGCCCGAGGTTCTGGTTTCGCAAGTACCAGAACTCGTACTGCAGCTTCTCGAGCGCGTCGCGCTCGTCGCCGGCATAGCCGTACTTCACTTGCGCCCATCCCGTGAGTCCCGGCCGCACGAGATGACGCAGTGAGTAGAACGGAAGCTTCTCGCTCAGCTCTTCGACATAGTGCGGTTGCTCGGGGCGCGGTCCGACGATCGACAGGTCACCGCGGACGATGTTGATCACCTGCGGTAACTCGTCGAGATGCGTCCGCCGCATCAAGCGACCGAAGGGCGTGATGCGCGGGTCGTTTTCGCGCGTCCATTCGTTGGCCAGGCCGCCATCACCGCGCCGCATGGTGCGGAATTTGAGGATCGAGAATCGCCGCCCGCCCTTGCCGATCCTCTCCTGGCGATAGAGGAACGGACCGCGATTGGCGATCACATTGCCGGCCGCGACGAACGGCATCACGACGATCAAGGCCACGAGACCGACCGAGCCGAGCGCGAAGTCGAGCAGTCGCTTCAGGCGCACATAGCGCGAACCGTGCACCTCACGAATGTCGAACAGCAACGAAGCTCGTTCGAGCTCGGACAACGGGAGCTTGCCGATCCACTCCTCGTAGAACAGTGACAGCGTGCGGACGCGCACTCCCGCCTCATGCAACGCGGCCGCTTGCGCGACCACGACCGGCGACGCCAGCGCGACGCGATCGAGCACGATGACCGTCGCGCTGGCGGCCAGCACCCGCTCGGACAACGGCTTCGACAGCACTGCGACTGGGACGGCCTCATCGGGTGTCATCGCCGCGACGAGCACGGCAGGGCGTTCGGGATGGGCGTCGAGCTCGTCCTGCAACGCGATCGCTTCGTCGTGCGACGCGACCAACACCACACGATCCCGCCGCTCGCCACGCGCTCGCGCGCCCTGCGCGATCGCGACACAGAAGAGGTTCCACGGCACGAGCGCGAGCGCCGAGCCGAACACGACGAACCGCGGCAGCAGCGCGTCGCCGAGCAGGAGCTGCACGACCGAGATGCCGAGCGCCGCCGACGCGGGCGCGACGACGGCCGACGTGAACGCCTGACGTGGCGTACGCGGCAGTTCGGGAAGTCCGGCGCCGTAGCTGGCCAGCACGAGCAGACCGATGAAGGCCAGCGTCCAGACGAGACGGGCCGGGTCGGTGCTGTGCAGCACGTAGTCGCCGATGTAGCGGGCGTGGACCTTCGCCAGCCCGAGCACGATCGCGACCGTGCCGAAGTACAGCAACGGCCTGGCGGCGCGCCGCGTCATCGGAGATCGGCTCGCTCCATCGCCCTTTCCATCGGCTGACCAGGGCCGATTCTCAAGGAATCGGGCGAAGTCGGTCGGTCAGGCAGAAGCCTCGACCGCGACCCCGAGGATCGGTGCCAGGTATCGCCCGGTGTGGCTGGCGGGGTTGGCCGCCACATGCTCGGGCGTGCCCTCGGCGACGATCGTGCCGCCGCGGCTGCCGCCGTCGGGACCGAGGTCGAGCAGCCAGTCGGCCGTCTTGATGACGTCGAGGTTGTGCTCGATCACCACCACGGTGTTGCCCTGGTCGACGAGCCGGGACAGCACCGTGAGCAACCGGCGGATGTCCTCGAAGTGCAGACCGGTGGTCGGCTCGTCGAGCAGGTAGATCGTGTGGCCGGTCGATCGCTTCGCGAGCTCGCTCGCCAACTTCACCCGCTGCGCCTCGCCGCCCGACAGCGTGGGTGCCGGCTGCCCGAGCCGCACGTAGCCGAGCCCCACGTCCACGAGTGTCTGCATGTGGCGGCTGATCGCGGGTTGGTTGGCGAAGAATTCCGCTGCCTCCTCGCACGACAGGTCGAGGATCTCGGAGATGTTCTTGCCGCGGAAGGCGATGTCGAGGGTGTCGCGGTTGTAGCGAGCGCCCTTGCACACTTCGCACGGGACATACACGTCCGGCAGGAAGTGCATCTCGATCTTGATGGTGCCGTCGCCCGCGCACGCCTCGCACCGGCCACCCTTGACGTTGAAGCTGAACCGGCCCGGTAGGTAGCCGCGCACGCGCGCCTCTTGCGTCTGCGCCATCAGCTTGCGGACGTGATCGAACACGCCCGTGTACGTCGCGGGGTTCGATCGAGGCGTGCGCCCGATCGGCGACTGATCGACGTTGACGACCTTGTCGAGATGCTCGATGCCGGTGATCGCCTTGTGCAGTCCCGGCGGTTGCTTCGACTTGTAGATGCGCTGCATCAACGCCTTCTCGAGGATGTCGTTGACGAGCGTCGACTTGCCCGAGCCGGACACACCGGTGATGGCGACGAACTTGCCGAGCGGGAAGGTGGCATCGATGTTGCGCAGGTTGTGTTCGCGCGCGCCCTTGACCACGAGTGCGTTGCCGTCGCCGGTACGACGCAAACTCGGCACCGGAATTGACCTCTTTCCGGACAGGTACTGGCCGGTGATGGACTCCTTCGTCTTCAGCAGTCCCTTGAACGGCCCCGAGTAGACGATGGCGCCGCCGTGCTCACCCGCGCCCGGACCGATGTCGACGACGTGGTCAGCGACACGGATCGTCTCCTCGTCGTGCTCGACCACGAGCACGGTGTTGCCGAGCTCGCGCAGCCGGATCAGCGTCTCGATCAGCCGGCGGTTGTCGCGCTGGTGCAAGCCGATCGAGGGTTCGTCGAGCACGTACAGCACACCGACGAGCCCGCTGCCGATCTGCGACGCCAGCCGGATGCGTTGTGCTTCACCACCGGCGAGCGTGCCGGCCGAGCGCGACAACGAGAGGTAGTCGAGACCCACGTCGAGCAGGAAGCCCATCCGGGCGTTGACCTCTTTGATCACCCGCTCGGCGATGAGTCGATCCCGCTCGGACAGCTTGAGCTGCTCGAGCGCCTTGGCCGCCTCGCCGATCGACAGCTCACACAGTTCCGCAACGTTGCGACCGTCGATCGTGACCGCGAGCGACAATGGCTTGAGCCGCGACCCACCGCACGCGTCGCACGGCACCTCGCGCATGTAGCCCTCGATCTGCTCGCGCACCGCGTCGCTCTCGGCCTCGGTGTGGCGCCGTTGCAGGTACGGGATGATGCCTTCGTACGTGGCGGAGTAGCTGCGCACCCGTCCGTACCGGTTGCGGAACTTGACGAGTACGCGCTCCTTGCCCGCGCCGTAGAGAAAGATCTTCTTCTGCTTCGCGGTGAGCTTCGACCAGCGCGAGTCGGCGCTCACCCCGTTGTCCTCCGCCACTGACTCGATCAACCGGCTGAAGTACTGGCTACGGCCGCCGCCCCACGGCGCGAGTGCACCCTCGGCCAGTGTCAGATCGGGATTGGGCACGACGAGATCGGGATCGACCTCGTAGCGGGTACCGAGCCCGTCGCACTTCTCGCACGCGCCATACGGCGAGTTGAACGAGAAGTTGCGGGGGGCGAGCTCCTCGAAGCTGCCGTGACCGTTCGGGCAGGCCAGGTGCTGGCTGAACGTGAGGACGTTGTCGTTCTTGGCATCCGCGTCGGCTTCCGCGTCGGCGCCGCCACCGGCATCGTCGTCGCGGCTGACGATCTCGACCTCGGCCACGCCCTCGGCCAGCTTGAGCGCCGCTTCGAGTGAGTCGGTGAGCCGGCGCTCGATGCCTTCGCGCTTCACCAGACGATCGACGACCACTTCGATCGTGTGCATCTCGTAGCGCGCGAGGTCGACCTTGTCGGTGAGCTCGTGGACCTCGCCGTCGATGCGAGCACGCACGAAGCCCTGCGAAGACAGGTCCGCGAGCAGCGTCTCGTAGGTGCCCTTGCGACCGCGCACGACCGGCGCCAGCACTTGGAAGCGCGTGCCCTCGGGCAACTCGAGCACGCGATCGACGATCTGCTGCGGCGTCTGCCTGGTGACCTCGGCGCCGCACTCGGGGCAGTGCGGAACACCGATGCGCGCATACAGCAACCGGAGGTAGTCGTAGACCTCGGTGATGGTGCCCACCGTCGAGCGCGGGTTGCGCGACGCCGACTTCTGGTCGATCGAGATGGCCGGCGACAGGCCCTCGATGAAGTCCACATCCGGCTTGTCCATCTGGCCGAGGAATTGCCTGGCGTACGCGGAGAGCGACTCCACGTAGCGGCGCTGGCCCTCGGCGTAGATGGTGTCGAACGCGAGCGAGGACTTCCCCGACCCCGACAGCCCCGTGAGCACGATCAGCTTGTCGCGCGGCAGCTCGAGGCTCACGTTTCGCAGGTTGTGCTCGCGTGCTCCGCGGATCACCAGGAGGTCGGACACGAGGGCCGAGCCTATCGGGGCACTCCAACCGAGTGGGGGAACATGCGTTCGCTCTGCTCATCCTCGCGTCCGGTCAGCCGATGGAATTGTCGTGGCTCCTACAGTTCGGGCGATGACCGCGCCGGTGGCGACCGAGCCTCGCGGCGCCGAGCTGGCTCGATTGCGCGAGTTGCTGCTCGTGATCCTCGTCGCCACCATCCCGTTGGCGATGGGTGTCGTCGTGTGGTCGGCGCCCGGCGGTGCCGGCGACTTCAACCGGCGCGTCTCCATCAGCCCGCTCGACGTCGCGCTCGCGCTGTTGCTGGCCGTCGCGATCGCCGATCGGCGGCCCATCGGCAGCTGGCGGGAGCGGAGTTGGCTGGCCCGCATCGCGGTCGCGCTCGGCGCCGTGCTCGTGATCGCCCTCGCCGTCCATCCCTCCCCGAAAGGCTTCGATCTCGCGTTTCGCATCGTGGCCGGACTCGCGGTCATCGATGCGTTCGTACGCGTCAGCCGCCGGGGTCGCGAACGCGTCCTCGCCGCCATCGTCGTCGCCGGCGTGGTCGAGTCACTCATCGGCATGGCCCAGGCCGCGCACGGCGGCGCCATCGGTGCCGGTCCGTTGGAGTACAAGGGGTTCTTCTACACATTCGGCTCGTCCACCGCGGGGCACGCGGGGTTCGACCACCCATACCACCTCGCGTTCTTCTTGCTCGTAGTGATCGGCGCCGCACTGGTGGGCGCACGCGGCGCGACCAAGCCGGCGCCATGGATCATCGGTGCTGGCGTCTGCGGCGCCGGGTTGTCGATCACGTACTCGCGGGCCGCGCTCCTGTCGCTGCTCTTGTTCGGCGTGCTCATGCTGGTGGCGCGCGGGCCCCACGCCCGCCGGCACGTGCTGCGCCTGATGGCCGCCGCGGTTGCGATCGGTTTCGTCGTCGGCGCGCTCTCGTTCGGCGACGGCTGGCACGCGAAGGGCGCGCAGACCGCAGGGGCCAACGCCGACAGCAGCCGCCGGGTGCGAGCGCAAGAAGCGCTTCGCCTGATCGAGAAGCAGCCCGCGGTAGGCGTCGGTCCTGGCCGCTACACGATCGCCCTCGAGTCGGTGCGACACTCCGAGCTGTTGCCGGCGCACAACGTCGTCCTGCAAGAAGCGGCGGAAGGCGGCATCCTCGCCGGTGTTCTCTCCGGCTTGTTGCTGCTCGCGCTGACGGTCCACGCGTGGCGCAGTGGGCTCGAGACCACCGCGGTGTTCGCGCTGCCGGTGTTGTTCTTCGTCCTCGACGCCTACCCGTACGTGTTCCCGTCCGGACTCGCCGCCAGCGCCGTGTGGCTCGGCGTACTGCTGACCACCCCGTCACAACTCGCCGACGTCGATGTCCCGGCCTGAGCCGCAGCCTGAGTCGCGCGCTCAGTCGCGCGCCGAGTCGCGCCGCGCCCGTCTCGACTGGCGGGAGATCGCGAAATGGGCGTTGCTCGGGACGATCGTCATCTCGGTGTGGGTGCTGTTCGACGTCGAGCGGTCCGGCCGCAACGCGCTCAACTTCATCCAACCGGGCGAGCGGGGCCCGTCGGTCACCGCGTTCCACCAGGACTTCCCCACGACCGAGCTCCCGAACGGTCTCGGCTTGGACGGGCAGCAGTTCTACGTGATCGCCCGCAACCCGTTCCATCCGACCCAGGTGGCGCCGCTGCTCGACCGCCCGCGCTACCGGCTACAACGCCCGCTCCTTCCATTGCTGGCGTGGGCCCTGCATCCGACCGGCGGCGGCTACGGGCTCGTCTGGGCCTTCGTCGCCATCGGGATCCTCGCGATATTCGTCGGATCTCTGGCCACAGGCGCGCTCGCCGTGCTGCTCGGCGGACGACCGTGGCTGGCGCTCGTGTTCGCGATCACACCGGGCGCGTGGTTCTCGCTGCGCGCATCGGTCGCCGACGCGCTCGCGCTCGCGCTCGCCATCGCCGCGCTCGCGCTCGCGCACCGCGAACGGTGGCTGCCCGCGGTGGTATGCGGCGTCGCCGCGGTGCTGGCGAAGGAAGTGATCATCGTGGTGCTCGCCGGCTGGGTGTTGTGGCGTTGGTTGTCGACCCGGTCGCGGCAGGCGCTGCTGCTCGTCGCGGTGCCCGCGGCCGTCGCCGCCGCATGGTTCATCGCGTTGCGGATCATGCTGCCCGGTCACGAACAGATCGGTGAGTTGGTCGCACCGCTGGTCGGATGGCGCGACGCCTGGCTCGACCGCTGGTCGAGTGGTCAGGAGCTCGTCGGGATGGCGGCCGCCATCGGGTCGGTCGCGGTCGGCATCGCCGCGCTCGTGCGACGCGGCGTGTCGCACCCACTCGGGTGGGCCATCGCCTTCAACCTCGTGCTCGCCGCGCTCGAGAACGGTGATGTGATCGGCAACAACTATGGGAGCACGCGGGCGCTGATGCCGGTGCTGGTGCTCGGGCTCGTCGCGTTCTTCACACCCGGTCAACCGGTGCGGGTGGAGACGTCGCCCGAACAGATCCCGACCGGCTTGGTCGGGCCCGGGCTCGGATCGATCGGCGCGTCGAACCGGTAGAGCAACACGCTGCCGCCGATCGTGCCGACCGGGCAGTACGCCCGGAGCCAGGCAAGCTGGTCGCGGTCGAGCGCCGTGAGCCGCGTCGCCGACACCGCGACCCATCCCTGCACTTCGACGGGCGGCACATCGAGTAGCGGGCGACTGCCGGCAGGAAGATCGACGCCGCGCGGGAGCAACAGGTCGACCAGGGGTTGCTTCCCTACCGCCCATTCGTTGACGAGCCGCGTGTCCTGCCCGTAGTCGACGTTGGAGTCGGTTGTCCACTGGTAGGCGGGCGTGAAGGGTGGAGGCGTCCACGCGATCGAGTGGGGATACGCGGCGACTGCTGCCGCGATCTGCGTGACGCCCAGCACCGCGGCGGCCACGCGCCGCAGGGGCGGCGTGCCGAGGAGCACCGCCGGTCCCGCGGCCACGAACCACAACGCCAGAGGCGGAAACGCGTAACGAAGCCCGAGGTCGAGAGGTTGCAGCGCGACCGCGACGTACAGCGCGAGCGCGGGTGCGACGACGACGGCCAGCGCCAGCCTGACCTTCTCCCGCGCGACGTGACGCCAACCGAACGGTCCAACCACCATCACGATCAGCGCGACAAAGGGCACCTTCACCGGCACCATGGCGAGGAAGTACCACCAGTGGCCGCCGTCCCACGCGTGGCCGAGCACGTACGCGGGCTTCGCCGTCGAGGTCTGGACCAGATAGGCGAACCCCGCGGCCCATTCTTTCGGCCAGGGGACGGACAGCACGAGCCGCGTGATCAACGAGTCGTGCCGTCCCTGGGCGATGTAGCCGTCGAGGCGGGCACCAGCCTCGCCCCCCGGTGCGGTGAACGCGAGCAGGCGCACGCACAACCACACCGTCGCCCACGAGCCGAACGCGACGATGCCCGCGTGTTGCAGCCACACGGAAGGCGCTCGCCCGTCGCGCCATCCGACGATGACGATCACGGCGAGCACGACCGCGAGCAGCACGAGCGCGCTGTGCCGGGTCAGCAGCGCCGCACCCACGGCCACCGCGACGACGGCGGCCCATCCAGTCGACGGTCGTTCGAGGAAACGAAGCAGCGCGAGGCAAACGGCCAACGTGGCGAGCGTGAACGCGACATCGATGCTGACGATGTGGCTGAATCCGATGAACACCGGTGTCGTGAGCCACAGCGCGCTCGACAAGATGCCGGCGGTCGTGCCGAACAACCGCGCGCCGAGCAGATAGAGCAGCCACGCCACCGCCAGTCCTTCCATCAAGGGGACGAGGCGGGACAGGAACACGACGCGCTGGAGGCGGCCTGCCTCCTGGTTTGCTCGGATGAACTCGTCGGTGTGCTCGAACCAGTCATCGGACTGGTAGCCCGGACCATCCGGCACGACCGGATGCGCGAACAGCGCAGGCACCGCCGGCAACACGTGGATCGCCACGTCGTGTTCGGGGCTCAGTCGCAGATCGTGACGGACGACGCTCGTCACTCCGGCCGCGATGTCGATGGCTTCGTCGACCGTCGGCGAGTCGCGCCATGCCTGCACGAGCCCGCTGACGAGGAACAACAGTGCCAGCGGGACCAGCACGAGGGCGGGCCGCCGGCGCACATGCTCAACGTAGTGACGCCCGGCCGGGCGACGAGGTGATCGCCTCGATCAGCCGGCCGTCAGCCGGCGCTCAGCCGGCGTCGCGCAGCTCGCGGCGCAACTCGTTGACCTCGTCGCGCAGGCGCGCGGCGTACTCGAAGCGCAACTCGGCCGCAGCCTCGTGCATCTCGTCTTCGAGGGTCTGGATCAAACGGCCGAGCTCCGCCGGCGCCAGATCGGCCAACTCGTTGCGGCGGCGTTCGTCGCGGGCTCGTTGCAACCGTCCCCTGCGGTCGCGACCGGGTACGGGCGCAGTGCCGTCGCCATCGGGACGCAGATGGGCGAGGATGTCGGTGACCGCCTTGCGGATCGTCTGCGGATCGATGCCGTGCTCCAGGTTGTACTGCTGCTGAAGCCCGCGGCGGCGGTTCGTCTCCGAGATCGCTCGCTGCATCGAGTCGGTCACGTTGTCCGCGTACATGATCACTTGACCGTCGACGTTGCGGGCGGCACGACCGATCATCTGGATCAGCGACGTCTCGCTCCGCAGGAACCCTTCCTTGTCGGCGTCGAGAATCGACACGAGCGAGACCTCGGGAAGGTCGAGGCCCTCACGCAACAAGTTGATGCCGACGAGCACGTCGAACTCGCCGAGCCGCAGATCCCGGATGATCTCGATCCGTTGGATGGTGTCGACGTTCGAGTGGAGGTACCGCACCCGCACGCCGAGCTCGAGCAGGTAGTCGGTGAGGTCCTCGGCCATCTTCTTGGTCAGCGTCGTGACGAGCACGCGATCACCGCGACCCACGCGATCGTTGATCTGCTCCATGAGGTCGTCGATTTGCCCCTTGGTCGGCTTCACGATCACCTCGGGGTCGACGAGCCCTGTCGGTCGCACGATCTGCTGGACGACCTGGGTCGACACCTGAAGCTCGTAAGGGCTCGGCGTGGCTGACAGGAAGACCACCTGCGGCACCCGCTCGATGAACTCGTCGAAACGCAACGGGCGATTGTCCGCCGCCGACGGCAGCCGGAAGCCGTGGTCGATCAGTACTTCCTTGCGGCTGCGGTCGCCTTCGTACTGGCCGTGAAGCTGGGGAACCGTGACATGGCTCTCGTCGACGACCACGAGGAAGTCATCGGGGAAGTAGTCGAGCAAGGTGCTCGGTGCCTCGCCCCGGCTGCGCCCGTCGATGGGGCCCGAGTAGTTCTCGACGCCATTGCAGTAGCCGACCTCTTGCATCATCTCGAGGTCGTATTGCGTGCGCATCCGCAACCGCTGGGCCTCGAGCAGCTTGCCTTCCTTCTCGAAATACGCGAGCCGCTCCTGCAGCTCGGACTCGATGCGAACGATCGCCTTTTGCATCCGCTCCTCACCGGCGACGTAGTGGCTGGCGGGAAAGACGATGAGCTCTTCGAGCGTCTGGATGCGCTCCCCCGTCAACGGATCGACGACCGTGATCTGCTCGATCTCGTCGCCGAACAACTCGACCCGCACCGCGGTCTCGTCGTATGCGGGATGGATCTCGAGCGTGTCGCCCCGCACCCGGAACTTGCCCCGCGTGAGGTTCATGTCGTTGCGCTCGTAACTCATGTCGACGAGCTGTCGCAGGATCGACCGTTGATCGCGCTCCTCACCTTGATGCAGCACGAGGTAATGGCCCTGGTACTCCTCGGGCGAACCCAGGCCGTAGATGCACGACACCGACGCGACGACGATCACGTCCTTGCGGGTCAGCAGTGCGGACGTGGCGGCATGGCGCAGTCGGTCGATCTCATCGTTGACCGAGCTGTCTTTTTCGATGTACGTATCGCTCGACGCGATGTAGGCCTCGGGCTGGTAGTAGTCGTAATAGCTGACGAAGTACTCGACGCGGTTGGCGGGAAAGAACTCGCGGAACTCGTTGGCAAGCTGCGCCGCGAGCGACTTGTTGGGGGCGATCACGAGCGTCGGCTTCTGGACTTGCTCGACGGTCCACGCCACCGTCGCGCTCTTCCCGGACCCGGTGATGCCGAGCAGCGTCTGGTACCGGTCACCGCGGTCGATCCCCGCCGACAACTCCGCGATCGCCCGAGGCTGATCCCCCGCCGCTCCGAACTCGGAAACCACCTCGAACCTCGGCATTGCGGGGAGTCTACGAAGGGGGTACGACAGTGCCTTCTGCATGCTGCGGGCGTCGCTTCGCTCCTGCCTCCGCATGCGTGCCCGCCCGACGCTGGCGCTTTCCGGGCGGGCTCGTCAGCAGGTGTTCCCCGCCCTCGGCATGCGGGCCCGCCCGACGCTGGCGCTTCCCGGGCGGGCTCGCTTACAGGGCGGGCAGGAAGGCGGGCTGGCAGCGGTTGGGGGTGGTCTCGTCGAGGGAGCGGAAGGCGAAGAACTTCGACTCCCACGAGGGCACCGGCTCGACCAGCGACGGGTCGTCCGACGCGTGCGCGACCTGGTGGATCTGGCCGCCGCGCCGGTAGGTGAGGGCGACGTCCGGGTGGTGGCTGAGGTAGTCCCGCAGCTGGAGGAACGGGATGTCGAACTGCTGTGTCGCGTACAGCTGCAGTCCCGGGTCGGAGGACGTGATCACTGACACCAGATCCGTCTGATAGTCGGTCACGGGCAGCGTGCGTGGCACCAGGAACTGGTTCGTGTCGCCGCCGGCCGTCTCGAGGTTCGAGTACATGTTGAACGCGTACGCCGTGCGGATCTCGAGGTACGGCGCGAGTCCGTTGAACACGACGAGCAACGGCAGGATCCACATCCAGCCTCGAACGCGCAGGTCGACGTCGGACCGCAGGCTGCGGCACGCGAGGACGAACCGGGCGACGAGATAGAGCAGCAGGCCGTCGAGCACGACCCAGGCCCACGCCCGGCCGTCGGCGAACAGTCGCTGGACCGTCGTCCCCTTGCCGTACCACTGCATCAGCAGCAGGCCCGCCGCGCCCAGCACCGCGACGGCTCGTAACCCGTCGCGTGCGCTCGCCGACAGCGATCGGTACGACGCCAGCACGCTCGTCGCGAACGCGGCCGGCAAGAAGAGCGTGAACAACGCGTTCAGCACGGACGAGAAGTCCGAGAACAGATGCGTCTGGTCGAGCGCGATGAAGCTGTGGAACACGAGCCCGACGATCACGCCGGCGACGCGCGTCCGGCGGAACAACAGCAGCAGCGGCACGGACAGCTCGATCGCGGCGGTGCCGAGTGGCACGAGGTGCGACCACCAACCTGCCGTCGCGCTGTGGATCGTGACGCCCAACGAGCCCGACAGCTCGTCGAAGAAGTAGTTGCCGCAACTCACGCGCGGCGTGAAGAACGCGTTGTTGAGCTTCGAGAACGCGGCGAACGAGTAGAAGCCGAGCAGCACCCAGCGCGCCGCGGGCAGGAAGGCACGCTCGACGCGGGCGCGGTCGGCGCGTGCCACGACGACCGCGAGCAGGATGGCCACGTCGACGAGTGATGCGACAAGCCAGTGGCTGCCGAGGAACGGCGCCTCGAACCACAGCGAGATCGGCCCGAGCGCGGCGAGCACCGCGAGACGGATGGTCGAGCGCGGCTTCAGCAACACCGCCAGCGCGGCGACACCGATCAGGACATGCGTGACCGCGACCGTTGTGACCTCGGAGAACACTGCGGTCGCCCGGCCGCTCGGCCCCCAGACGTGGAAGAGGTTGGCGAAGGCCCAGAGGACCGAGAACAACGTGAGCACGTCACCCGGGACCGCGGCCGGCGTGACCGGCCGGTCGATCACGGGTGTGGCAGCGTCTCGATCCACTCCCACACCTCGTCGACCTGGCGGCGCAGGTCGTCCATCGTCCCCGAATTGTCGATGACACGATCCGCGATGGCCAACCGCTCCTCGCGGCTCGCTTGATTCGCGACACGAGCGCGCGCGTCGTGCTCGTCCATCCCACGATGCTCGACCAACCGCCGGATCGCGATCTCCGGATCGACGTCCACCACGATCACGGCGCCGTAGCCGCGGCGGGCGGACTCGACCAGGAGCGGCACGTCGTAGATCACTACGCGATCCGTGTCGGCCACTGCCTGCATCCTGTTGAGCATCTCCGCGCCGACCGCCGGATGGACGATCGCCTCGAGATCCTTCTTCGCCTTCTCGTCCGCGAAGACGATGCCGGCGACGGCCGGACGGTCGAGCCGCCCGTCGCTGCCGACGATGCGAGGACCGAACCGCTCGACCATCGCATCGAACACGGCGTGCCCTGGTTGCTGCATCTCGCGAGTGATGGCGTCGGCGTCGATCACGAGCGCGCCCCGTTCCGCGAGCAAGACGCTGGCGGTCGACTTGCCCGAGCCGATGCCTCCCGTGAGTCCGATCAACAGCACGCCGCGAGCGTAAGCGGCGCACCGCGACGAATCGGGCACCACCCTGTCCCGCAAGGGATCCGTGGCTAACTAGTCCGATCTAGTTATTGATAAATGACCCGATCAGGCCATGGAGTAAATGGCCTGGCACGCCGACAATCCAGAATCACATGGACCGCGGGGCTCAGCCGTGCGGGGGCGACCACACGTCATTCTCGCAAACGATGCCCGCGGTCCTAGGTCCGAACCGTGTGGGATGGAGGAGCGGTGCGCCGATCGAACCTGCTTGTCATTGCAGGAGTCGCGTTCTTCGTCGTCGGGGTCGTCATCGTCGCGCTGCTCCAGCGCGACGACTCCAAGGGCTCCACCGTGGGCCAGACCGTGGATGTCCTCGTCGCCAAGGAGGACATCCCGGCTGGCACCAACGGCAGCGACGCGACGACCAAGGTCGAGATCCAAAAGGTCACCACGAGCGAGAAGCATCCGGACGCGCTCAGCGCCCCGAGCGAGCTCGGCAACGAGGTCTTCACCGAGAAGTTCTCGAAGGGCGAGCAGGTCCGCACCGCCGGTCTACGTCAGCTCAGCCGTGTCGCCACCGTCGAGATCCCGCAAGGCAAGGAAGAGGTCGCCGTCCAAGTGCCCTTCGCCGCCGGCGGTGCCTGCTACATCGCGCCGGGCGACACGGTGAACGTGTACCAGGTCTTCCCGACGCAGCAGCCGACCGCGCCGGTCGCCACGCCGCACACACAGTTGCTGCTGACCAAGGTGAAGGTCCTCGACATCTCCTGCCAGGCCGCGCCGCTCGGGACGCCGGCTTCCGCGACCACCCCGACGACAGCAGCAACGGGGGTTGTCACCCGGTCGGGTTCGACGTCAGATGTCACCGTGTTGCTCGCGGTCGACTCGACCGACGCCGAGAAGATCATCTTCGGGTCCCACAGCAACGACTCGTTCCTGTACCTGACGCGAGTCGATCCCAACGCACAACCGTCAGCACCGACGCCCGGGCGCGACTACACCAGCATCTTCAATGAATCTCCTGACGCCGCCAACGCACGCGACCACTAGTCCGTAGCACCACGACACCGAACAAGGAGCGTCGTTGCGCAACCCCAAGATCCTCGTACTCGATCGGGGTGAAGAGCTCGCCCAGCAGATCCAGCACATCGCCGACGACCTGCGGCCTCACCCCGACATCGTTCCCTGCACCCGGCTCGGATCGGTCGGGGAGTTGCTCGAGAACGACGGTCCGTTCGACGTCCTCGTCGCCGGGCCGAGCCTCGGCACCCGCTCCGGGCTCCAGCGCCTCGGCTTGATCCGCGAAGAGCTCCCGGCGATGAGCATGGTGCTCGCGTTCAGCCGGCGCCCGGACGGCAGCCTGCGCGAGATCGTGCGCGCCGGTGCGATCGACCTGCTCCAGCTACCCGTCGACGACAAGGAGTTGATCGAGAGCATCAACCGGGCGGTCGAGCTCGCGCAGTCGGTCGGCACGATCGCCGCTGCGGCAGCCTCCACCGCGACCGCGGCGGTGTCCGCAACATCCGGCGCGCCGCAGCCCGGTCGCGTCTTCACCATCTCGTCCGCCACCGGCGGCTGCGGCAAGACGTTCTTCGCGACCAACCTCGCGTACTTCCTCGTGCGTTACACGGGCCTGCGCGCCTGCGTCGTCGACCTCGACCTCCAGTTCGGCGAGGTGGTCACAGGACTACGTCTGCGGCCGAAGTACACCATCTTCGACGCACTCCAACGCGAGGACACGGACGAGGACGATCTCCGCGCGCACATCGAGGAGTACACGGTGGCGCACGAGACCGGCGTGCACGTGCTCGCCGCGCCGCGTGAGCCGTCGGAGGCGGATCGCATCACGCCGCCGGACGTCACCCGCATCGTCGCAGCCGTACGCAAGCAGTTCGACTACGTCGTGGTCGACACTCCCCCGCAGCTGAACGAGAGCGTGCTCGCCGCGTTCGACTTGTCCGATCTCTTGTACGTGATGGCCACGCTCGACCTGCCGAGCGTCCGCAACATGAGCGTGTTCCTCAGCACGCTCGAGCGTCTGAAGATCTCGTCGGACAACGTGAAGCTCATCCTCAACAAGGCCGAATCCGACGTCGGCATCGACATCGACCAGGTGACGAAGCTCTTCCCGCAGGGCTTCGAGGCGGTGCTTCCCTATGCGAAGGAAGTCAGCCGCTCGATCAACCTCGGCATGCCGGTCATGGCGGCGTCGCCGCAATCCGAGATCAGCCGCCTGATGACAACGGGAATGCGACCACTGCTCCCACCGGACGCGCAGGTGAAGGTCGACGACGCCGCGCCACCGAAGAAGCGCGGCTTCTTCGGCTGGCGCAAGTGATGCGAGGAGCTGATCGATGAAGCTGTCCGAGAAACTGGCGGCGCTCGAGGAAGAAGAGAAGGGCGTCGTCGATCCTCCGGTCAGCGCGCGCACGCCCAGTGGGCCGCGGCGGACGGCGAAGAACGACACCGCGTCGAGCACACCGCGGTCGCGCGCCGGCACCACGTGGGAAGCGACGAAGCGCAAGGTGCGCGAGCTCGTCCTCGAAGAGGTCGCGCCGCGCATGCAAGGTCTGTCGAGCGACGAGCTCACGGCCGAGGTCAAAGCCGCGCTCGACCGGATCCTGCAGCGCGAGGACGTGAGCGTGTCGCCGCTCGAACGGCGCAAGTTCGTGCAGGAGATGATCTCCGACACACTCGGCTACGGGCCGCTCGACGGTGTCCTCCAGGACGACTCGATCACCGAGATCATGTGCAACGCCTTCGACGACATCTGGATCGAGCGCAATGGCCTTCTCGAGCGCACCGACCTCGCGTTCGCCGACGACTCGCAGTACCGCCAGGTGATCGAGAAGATCGTCGCCGCCGTCGGCCGTCGCGTCGACGAGTCGTCCCCGATGGTCGACGCCCGCCTGCCCGACGGCTCTCGCGTCAACGCCATCATCCCGCCGCTGGCAATGCATGGCGCCGTACTCACGATCCGCAAGTTCGCCGCCGACCCGTATACCGCGAAGGACCTCATCAACTTCGGGACCTACACGATCGACCTCGTCACGGTGCTCGAGGCGTGCGTGCGGGGGAAGCTGAACATCCTCGTGTCCGGAGGCACCGGCACCGGCAAGACCACGAACCTCAACGTGCTGTCGTCGTTCATCCCCGACGGCGAGCGCATCATCACGATCGAGGACTCAGCCGAGCTCCAGCTGCAACAGCCGCACGTCATCAATCTCGAGGCCCGACCGCCCAACGCCGAAGGGCAGGGCGAGATCACCATCCGCGATCTCGTCAAGAACGCGCTGCGCATGCGGCCGGACCGCATCATCGTCGGCGAGTGCCGCGCCGCCGAGGCGCTCGACATGCTGCAAGCCATGAACACCGGTCACGAGGGATCGATGACCACTGTGCACTCGAACTCGCCGCGCGACGGCATCAGCCGCCTCGAGACCATGGTGTTGATGGCGGGCTACGACCTGCCGGTGAAGGCCATCCGCGAGCAGATCGCGTCGGCCATCGAGCTCATCATCCACGTCGATCGCCTGCCCGACGGCCGCCGCGTCGTCACCGCGGTCACTGAGGTCCAAGGCCTCGAAGGGGAGACGATCCTGTTGCAGGACGTCTTCAAGTACCGGTTCCTCCACGGGACCGAGCGAGGCAAGCCGGCCGGTGAGCTCGTCGCCACCGGCCTGCGTCCGAAGTTCATGGACAAGCTGACGGAGAAGGAGATCGAGGTTCCTGCCGCGACCTTCCGCTCCCCCACTCCCGTCGTGCGACCCGCAGCCAACATCCCCCGACGCGTCCGCGTGCCCGAGCCGAGCGAGATCGCCGAACGCGAGCGGTTGCGGTGAGCCCTGGCGACTGGCTGGCCGCCGTGCTCGTCGGAGGCGGCCTCGCACTACTCGCGATCGGCTTCCTCACCCGCGTGTACACGCGCGAAGAGCGACTGGCCGACATCCTCGACCTTCCGTTCGGCGAAACCGACATCGACCTCGAACGCGTCGTCGAGCAACACTCGACCCTCGTCGAGAACCTCAGCGGGTTCGCCGGCAGGATGGTCGAACAGTTCGACGAGAAGGGCTCGCTCGATCGCAAGCTCGAACAAGCTCGGCTGCCGGTGCGTCCGGGTGAGTTCGTCGTCATCGTCATCTCCGGCGGAGCAGTGCTCGGTGGGCTCGCCTTCGCCATCACCTCGCAATGGTTCGTCGGACTGCTCGGCGTCGCGGCGTCGTGGGTCCTCGGCAACGTGTACCTCGACCGTCGCATCACGAAACGGCGCAAGAAGTTCGAAGCACAGTTCCCCGACGCGCTGTCGCTTATCGCCTCGTCGCTGTCGGCCGGCCACACGTTCCTGCGGTCGATCCAGATGATGTGCGAGGAGTCCGAGCCACCGCTGGCCGAGGAGTTCCGCCGCGTCGTGAACGAGACGGCGCTCGGCGACCCACTGGTCGACGCGCTCGAGCGCATGTCGACCCGGCTCGATGTGCGCGATGTGGCGTGGGTCGTGCAGGCCATCCGCATCCAGCAGACCGTCGGTGGTCGGTTGGCCGACCTGCTGCACACGCTCGCCGACTTCATCCGGGCCCGTGAGGAGATCCGCCGCGAAGTCGACGTGCTCACCGCCGAGGGACGCATCTCGGCTTGGGTGCTCGGCGGGCTGCCAGTGTTCTTGCTGATCGCGATCTCGGTCATGAATCCCGGGTACATGGATCCGATGTTCAAGGGCTGGGGCTTCGCGTGGCTGGCCGGCTCCGCCCTCTCCGTGGCCATCGGCGTCGGGATCATCAACAAGATGGTGAAGGTGGACATCTGATGCTCGTTGCGATGCTCTTCTTCCTGAGCGCAGGCGGGCTGCTCGTCTATGCGGGCGTCATGCAGCGCTCGGCCGCACCCGTCAACGATCCCGAGGCGTACCTGCGCAGCCTCGACGACGAGTACGTCGAGACCGACGAGTTCCAGCAGCTGCT
>DASXPN010000082.1:0-10969 GCA_036493595.1 Acidimicrobiales bacterium
GCCGGTCCGCCTCCGCGGTTCGTGAGCCGCGGTGGCGACAAGCTCTCGGCCGCACTCGACGAGTTCGACATCGACGTCACCGGGCGGCGAGCACTCGACGCCGGCGCGTCGACGGGCGGCTTCACCGACTGCTTGCTCCAAAGAGGCGCGGCGCACGTGTTGGCGGTGGACGTCGGGCACGGTCAGCTCCATGAACGGCTGCGACGCGACGGCCGCGTCGAGGTTCGCGACCGCACGAATGTCCGTGGGCTCGATGCCGATGACATCGGCGGCCCGGTCGACGTCGTCGTCGCCGATCTGTCGTTCATCTCACTGCGGGTGGTGACGCCTGCGCTGCTGTCGTGCGCGGCGACGGGAGCGGATCTCGTCCTGCTGGTGAAGCCGCAGTTCGAGTCGACCCGTCAAGAGGCCGCGAAGGGCAAAGGCGTGATCCGCGACGAGGCGGTCCGCGCTCGTGTGCTCGACGAGGTACTCGCCGCGCTCGGGTCCCTCGGGGCGGCCATAGTGGGGACGATGGTTTCACCTCTGACCGGTGCCGACGGCAACGTCGAGTTCCTCGTGCACGCGCGGAAGCATTAGTGGCGACGGTCGCACTGGTCGTCCATGGCGAGCGGCTGCAAGCGATCGAGCTCGCCCGCTCCACGGCGCGGTGGCTCATGGACCGCGGTCACGAGGTGCGGTTGACCAAGGGCGATGCCGCCGCCACCAGGCTGCCGGCCCAGGCGGTCAGCGATTCGGAGCTGGCCAAGGGCACCGATGTCGCCATCAGCCTCGGCGGGGACGGCACCATGCTCCGGACGGTCGATCTCGTCGCCGCCGAAGGCCCGCCGGTGCTCGGCGTGAACGTGGGTCAACTCGGTTATCTCGCGCGAGTCGAGCCGGTGGACATCCAACGCGCGCTCACTCGTTTCCTCGAGGGTGATTACAGCATCGAAGAACGCATGCTGCTCGATGTGCGCGTGGAGTCGACCGACGTGACCGCACTCGCGTTGAACGAAGCGGTCCTCGAGAAGACACCGATGGGCCACACCGTGCGCCTCTCGGTGTCGATCGACGGCGACTTCTGGACTACCTACGCCGCGGACGGGCTCATCGTCGCCACCCCGACAGGCTCGACCGCGTACTCGCTGTCGGCGCGCGGACCGATCCTCGCGCCCGACCTTCTGGCCCTCGTCTTGACCCCGGTCTCGCCTCACCAGTTGTTCGACCGGGCGATGATCTTCACGGCCACGACGCAGCTTCGGCTCGAAGTGTGTGGTCCCCGCACCGCCACGTTGTCCGTCGACGGGCGCAACATGGGCGAGCTCAACGAAGGCGATGCCGTCGTCTGCACCGGCTCGGAGCAGAAGGCTCGCCTGCTGACCTTCGAGCCGCGCGACTTCCACCGGGTCCTGAAAGCCAAGTTCCACCTGAACGATCGCTGATGTTGCTCGAGCTGGCGGTCAGCGAGCTGGGCGTCATCGACACCATGCGGCTGGTGTTGGCGCCGGGGATGACCGCTCTCACCGGTGAGACCGGCGCAGGCAAGACGATGTTGGTCGAGGCCATCGAACTGCTCGTCGGCGCACGCGCCGACGTCATGCTCGTACGACCGGGCGCGGCGGAAGCGACCGTCGAAGGTCGCTTCGTCATCGACGACGAGGAGGTCGTGCTCACTCGCGTCGTGCCGGCCGACGGTCGGTCGCGGGCCTACGTCAACGGACGCGTCGCGCCCGTCGCGGCGCTGGCGGAATGGGGAGGACGCCTCGTCGACCTCCACGGCCAACATGCGCACCAGTCACTACTGGCGCCGTCGACCCAACGCGATGCGCTCGACCGATTCGGTGCGATCGATCTCGAACCGCTTCGCCGCGCGCGCGATGAGGTGGCGCGCGTCGACGCGGCGCTGGCCGAGCTCGGTGGTGACGATCGATCACGCGCCCGCGAGCTCGACCTGTTGCGCTTCCAAGTGTCCGAGCTCGATCGCGCGCTACTGGACGACCCCGACGAGGACGCGCAGCTCGCCGCGGAAGAGGACGAGTTGGCTGACGCGCTCGCGCACCGTGAAGCGGCCGAGGTCGCGGGCGCCGAGCTCCACGACGAGGGCGGTGCGATCGACCGTGTCGGCAGCGCGGTCGCTGCCGTCGCGGGACGCCGGCCCTTCGATTCGATCGAGACGCGCCTGCGATCGATCGCCGCCGATCTCGCCGACGTCGGCACGGAGCTGCGCGCCGTGGGCGAGCGCATCGAAGAGGATCCCGCCCGGGTCGCGTCGGTGCGGGAGCGTCGTCAGCTGCTGCACGATCTGCGCCGCAAGTACGGCGACACCCTGGCCGAGGTCATCGAGTACCGAGACGAGGCAGCGCGACGACTCGAGGAGCTCGACAGCTACGAGGCCCGCGCCGCCGCGCTCGACGCCGAACGACGCGCCGCCCTCGATCGGGTCGCGTCCGAAGGCGCGACGGTGGCGCGTGCGCGCCGCGCTGTCGCGCCGAAGCTGGCGTCGTCGGTCGAGCACGAGCTCACTTCGCTGGCGATGGCAAAGGCGAAGGTCGATGTCGACGTAGGAGAACAGGACCCCGGCGACGCGGTCGCATTCCTGCTCGCCGCCAATCCGGGCGCGCCGCTGCTCCCTCTCGCCAAGGTTGCGTCGGGCGGCGAGCTCGCACGCGCCATGCTCGCCCTACGGCTGGTGTTGCTCGATGGCCGCGACCAAGGCGGTCCGCCGACGCTCGTGTTCGACGAAGTCGACGCCGGTATCGGTGGACAAGCTGCCGCGGCGGTCGGCCGCGCCCTGGCTGCGCTGAGCGGTGACCGCCAGGTGCTCGTCGTGACCCACCTCCCGCAGGTAGCCGCCTATGCCGACACGCAAATGGCGATCACGAAGTCGTCGGCCAACGGCTCCACGTCAGCCTTGGCGAAGATGCTCGACGACGAAGCGCGCGTGGTGGAGCTGTCGCGCATGCTGTCGGGATCGCCTGACAGTTCAACGGCGCGTGATCACGCCGCAGAGTTGCTGGAATCAGCTCGCCGCCGCTGAGCGGCTTGCGGCGACCGGCGACCGGCGAGTCGAGCTAGGCGATACCCGGCGGCGCGGCATCGGCACCGCCGATCGATCGCACCCGCGCCACCTTGCCGTCCGCTTGACGCATCGTGCGTCGCTTGGCCAGATACATCGCGGCGTCCGCTCGATGGAGTACCGCTTCGAAGTCGATGTCGTCCGCAGACGACAGGGCTGCTCCGACGCTCGCCCACAACGGGATGCGTTGCCGCGCAAACGTCACCACGCCGTTGATCGCAGCGGTCAACCGGTGAGCGAGCGTGGCGGCGTCGAGCGTCCCGTCCGACGTGCAGATCACGACGAACTCGTCCCCTCCGAGCCGCCCGACGAGATCACCAGGACGGGTGGCCGCGTGCAGGCGTCGAGCCGCGACCCGCAAGGCCTCATCACCGGCGGCATGGCCGAACTCGTCGTTGATCGACTTGAAGCGGTCGAGGTCGATGTACGCGACCACAACCTCGCGCCGGTCGCGCAGCAGGCGATCGATCTCGGTTCCGGCCGCGGCGCGGTTGAGACATCCGGTGAGCGCGTCGTGGGTCGCGCGGTGCTCGAGCTCCGCGCGCATCCGGCTTCGATCGGTCACGTCCGCCGCGCACACGATCACGCCGTCGACATCACCGTCATCATTGATAATGGCTCGCAGCGTCAGCTCGCATCGCCGCTCTTCGGGCCCGCTCGTCACTCCGACTTCCACGTAACCGGGGCGTCCCTCGAACGCGTGCTCGAGCGCGGCGGACAGGTACGCGTGATCTCGCGGCGCGACCGCGTGCAGCATCGTCTCGATCGAGTCGATCTCGCCGAGGAGCGCGACGAGTGGTTCGTTCGAGTAGACGACCTCGTGATCGGCTCGCAGGTGGCAGATCCCGATGGGGAGCGCCTCGGCGAGGCGGGCCAGGAGTTGCTCACGGTTGCGCAATGTTTCGAGCTGGGCCATCTCGACCGAGATGTCGACGAGCTCCGAGATGACGTAGGCACCCTCAGGAGGGTCGAAGTGCGGGTCGTTGACGATCTCGACCCACACGTACTGGCCGTGCGCGTGGCGCATGCGGACTCGGGTGCGACGGACTTCGCCCGAGCTGCGCATCTGGAGCCAGTTCTCCAACGCGCTGGCGACGTCTTCGGGGTGGACGAAGTCAGTGGTCGCACGCCCGACGAGTTGGTCGTTCGTCCAGCCGAGCAGGGACGTGGTCGCGTCGTCGGCCTCGAGGATGGTCGCGATCGCGTCCCGCTTCAGGTGCGCGATGTGGCGGCGAAGGGCGGCGCGGGCGTCAACGGAGCGTCGGACCGCGTCCATGTCCTGTCCCTCCAGCACCACGATGTGTGCTCCGTGGGACGCACGGACGTCGAACAGGTGCAGCGTCGCGAGATGATCCGGATCCGAGAGCAGGTGGACGTCCACCTCGACGACGGGCTCGGTTTGGGCCCGCGCCCAGATCTCCATGACCAGCACCTGATCCTCGGGAACGAGGAGCTCGAGGGCAGAGGCGCCGACGAACACGCGGTGGTCGAGCAACTCGACCGAGGCGGGCATCTCGACGACGCCGTTCGCGCTGATGGCTACCACTACCGCGTCGGGATGCTCGGCCAGCGACGCGCGCAGCGCCGCATCCCCATCCCCGTTCATGCTCTGTTCCATCGGCAGAACCGGCACAGTCGTGAGGCGATTCTTCCGACTTCATGGGTTCTGCCGCCGACCGACCATCCCGAGGCTCCGAGACCTGGCGCGATAGGGTGATCTCCCGTGACGAAACACATATTCGTGACGGGTGGTGTCGCCTCTTCGCTGGGTAAGGGGATAACGGCCTCTTCGTTGGGACGCCTGCTCAAGACCCGTGGCCTCCGCGTCACGATGCAGAAGCTCGACCCGTACATCAACGTCGACCCCGGCACGATGAACCCGTTCGAGCACGGCGAGGTTTTCGTCACCGACGACGGTGGTGAGACCGACCTCGATCTCGGCCACTACGAACGATTCGTCGACGAGCGGCTCTCCCGTGACTCGAACGCAACCACGGGTTCGATCTACTCGACCGTGCTCGCGGCCGAGCGCCGCGGCGACTACCTCGGCAAGACCGTGCAGGTGATCCCGCACATCACCGACGAGATCAAGCGTCGCATCAACCGGCTCGTCGCCGACGAGGTCGACGTCGTCATCACCGAGATCGGAGGCACCGTCGGCGACATCGAGATCCTTCCGTTCCTGGAAGCGATTCGACAGTTCCGTCTCGACGTCGGCCGCGAGAACGTCTGCTACGTCCACGTCACACTCGTGCCGTTCATCGGCCCGTCCGGTGAGCAGAAGACCAAGCCGACACAGCACTCGGTCACCGAGCTGCGCGCCCGCGGCATCCAACCCGACGTCATCGTGTGCCGCAGCGAGCGGGCGCTGTCCGAGGGTCTGAAGCGCAAGATCTCCAACTTGTGCGACGTGCCGGTCAACGCCGTCGTCAACTGCGCCGACGCCGGCAACATCTACGAGATCCCTCTGGTGCTGCACGACGAAGGGCTCGACACCGTGGTGTGCCGCCACCTCGGTCTGCCTGACACGTCGCCCGATCTCACCGCGTGGGAGGCGCTCGTCGACCGGGTCGACGCCGCCACGAAGCCCGTCCGCATCGGCCTCATCGGCAAGTACGTGAGCTTGCAGGACGCTTACCTCTCGGTCGTCGAGGCGTCGAAGCACGGCGGCTTCCATCACGGGGTGAACGTCGAGATCGACTGGATCTCCGCGGAGGACGTCGAAGGCCTGCTGGCCGCGGGCCGGTTGCGTGACCTCGACGGCATCGTGATCCCCGGCGGCTTCGGCGAACGCGGCGGTGAAGGCAAGATCGCCGCGGCCGGGTATGCGCGCGAAAACGCGATCCCTTGTCTGGGTCTGTGTCTCGGCATGCACGTCATGACCGTCGACTTCGCTCGCAACGTGTGCGGTCTGGTGGGCGCGAACACCAGTGAGTTCGATCCACAGACCCCGCATCCGGTGATCGACCTGCTGGAGAGCCAGCGCGACATCGTCACGAAGGGCGGCACGATGCGGCTGGGCGCGTACTTCGCCGAGCTCGTCCCCGGTTCGATCGTCGCCGAGTCCTACGGCGAGCGCGTCGTCTCTGAGCGTCACCGTCACCGCTACGAGTTCAACAACAAGTACCGGGCCAAGTTCGAGGCGAACGGTCTTCGATGCTCGGGCATGTCGCCCGACGGCCGGCTGGTCGAGTTCGTCGAGCTCGAAGGGCATCCGTTCTGGGTCGGCACGCAGGCCCATCCGGAATTCAAGAGCCGGCCCGACCGTGCCGCCCCGTTGTTCCGCGGGTTCATCGGCGCCGCGCTGACGAGAGCCGAGGGCCGCAATCCGCACCTCTTCCTGAGCGATGCGGCGCCCGAACCAGTCGTCGCCACGCTGTCCTGACCTCGTGACGGGGTTCGCGAAGCGGGGCGAGCGCGAGGTCCACAGTGGTCACGTGATCTCCACCGCGGTCGGCACGTTCGTGGCGCCCGACGGTACGGAGTTCCAGCGCGATCTCGTGCACCATCCCGGAGCGGTGTCGGTCGTGCCGTTGCTCGACGACGGCGACGTCGTCCTCGTCCGCCAGTACCGCGCGCCCCTCGACACCGATCTGCTCGAGATCCCCGCGGGCAAGCGCGACGTCGAGGGTGAGGACGTTCGCGTCACCGCCCACCGCGAGCTCGAAGAGGAGATCGGGATGGTGGCGGGCCAGCTCGAGCTCCTCGCCGAGTTCTACAACTCGCCCGGTTTCTCCGACGAGCACTCGTTCGTGTTCCTCGCTCGGGAATTGCGTGAGACCGCGATCGCTCGCGACGGCATCGAGGAGCAGTCGATGCAGATCGAACGCGTCGCCCTCGACGACGTTCCCCGGTTGATCAGGGCGGGCGAGATCGTCGACGCCAAGTCGATCATCGGATTGATGATGGCGCGCGACCGTCTGGCGCGGCCCCCGTCCCCGTCATGACCGAGATCGATCTCGACGGGGCCGAAGTGCCGATGGAGGTCGAGGAATTCCTCACGTGGTTGGCCGTCGAGCGCGGGCGCTCAGCGAACACGTTGGACTCATACCGCCGCGATCTACGGGATTATCACGCGTGGCTGCGCGAGCGGGCCACGACGGTGGTGGCCGCGACCGAGAGCGACATCGTCGACTACGTCGGGCACTTGCGCCAGCTCGGCAAGGCGCCGTCGTCGGTCAAGCGGGCCGCGGTCTCGGTTCGCTCGCTGCATCGGTTCCTCGCCGACGAGGGGATGGCGCCCGTCGATCCCGGCGCCGCGGTCGAGACGCCGCGGGTGCCGGCCAGCCTGCCCAAGGCGTTGACCGAAGAGGAGGTCACGACGCTCATCGAGAGTGTGGACGGGAGCGAGCCGGTCGACCTTCGCGACCGCGCCGTCCTCGAGGTGCTCTACGGCACCGGCGTACGCATCTCCGAGCTGGTGGGCCTGTCGCTGGCCGACGTCGACCTCGATGGCGCGCTGCTACGGGCGTTCGGCAAGGGTGCGAAGGAACGCATCGTCCCCCTCGGCCGTCCTGCCCGCCGCTCGCTGGCCGAGTGGTTCGATCGCGGACGTCCCGCATTCGAGCCCGAACGGTGGACGCGGCGCGGCGATGCCGAAGCGGTGTTCCTCAACACGCGCGGTGGCAGGTTGACTCGCGCCGGCGCATGGTTGGCGGTGAAGAAGCACGGCGACCGGGTCGGGCTCGGGGCCCGGCTCAGCCCCCACGTGCTGCGTCACTCGTGCGCGACGCATCTCCTCGATCGAGGCGCCGACATCCGGGCCGTGCAGGAGCTACTCGGGCATGTGTCGATCTCGACGACGCAGGTGTACACGAAGGTGACCACGGAGCGTCTGTGGCGCGTGTACGACAGCGCGCATCCGCGCGCAGGGCGCGCGGATGCGGATACCTCCGGCGCCGACTTCGACACAGTCCGTTAACCTGCCGTCGTGGCCAATCCGACCGCCCTCGACTCGCTTCGCGCCCAAATGGAGGCGGAGCGGGCATCTCTGCAGCATCAGCTCGACGATCTCAGCGCGGCCGGTGACAAATCGCTGTCGTTCGACGAAAACTTCGCCGATTCCGGCCAGGTAGCCGCCGAGCAGGGCGAAAGCCGCCGGCTGGCCGCCTCGTTGAGCGATCAGCTGGTCGAGGTCGAGCACGCCCTCGCCAAGTTCGACGACGGCACCTACGGCAAGTGCGAGACGTGCGGCCAGGACATCGCCGACCCTCGGCTCGAGGCCATGCCGGCCACGAGGTATTGCATCAATCACGCGTAACCCGCGCCGATAGCTCTTCGATGGGTTCCAAGGCCGCGCACCTGACGCGGCGTTTCTTCGGTTCGCTCCGCCCTGGCGGCCCCCGCCGCGCCGATGCGGAGTGGGCGCGGGCGCAGATGCTGCCGTCCGAGATCGCGCTGTGGCAGCGGATGCGAGGGGCGGACCGCCGTCACGCGGCCGGTGTCGCCCGGGAGGTCGAGCGCGGTCTCGGTGCCGAAGCGACCCGGCCGGTGCTGGCGGCGGCGCTGCTGCACGATGTCGGCAAGATCGAGTCAGGCCTCGGCGTCTACGGCCGCGTGGTCGCCACCGTGTGCGGGATGACGGTCGGCCGCGACACCGCCAAGCAGTGGACGCTCGGCCGTGGCTTCACCCGCAAGGTCGGGTTGTACCTGCTTCATCCGGACCTCGGCGGCGATCTGCTGGGAATGGCCGGCAGCGATCCGCTGACCGAGGCGTGGGCACGCGAGCACCACAGGCCCGCCGAAGCCTGGACGATCGATCCCGAGATCGGTGCCGCTCTCAAAACGGCGGACGACGACTGACCGGCATCACCCGTTCGCAGGTCTGATCTAGGACTCGCCTCGCGCCACGAGGCCGATGTTGTGTCGCGCCCGCGCCAGCGTCACCGACGCGACGGACTCTGCCTTCTCGGCGCCGCGCTCGAGGATCTTCGCGACCGCGCCGCGATCGCCGGCCAGTTCCCGGTACCGCGCTTGGATCGGGTCGAGCAGCTCGACGACCGCGTCCGCCGTGTCGGCCTTCAGTGGCCCGTACTGCGTGTAGCGAGCGGCCAGCTCGTCGGGAGACTCGCCCGTGCAGGCACCGAGGATGGACAGCAGGTTCGACACGCCCGGCTTGCCTTCGGGATCGAAGCGGACCTCGCCGCCGGTGTCGGTCACCGCCCGCGTGATCTTCTTCGCGGTGGCACCGAGGTCGTCGAGCAGCAGCACCGTGCCGGCCACCGACTCCTCTGACTTCGACATCTTGCGCGTCGGGTCTTGCAGGTCCATCACCCGCGCGCCGGCTCGCCTGATGGTCGCCTTCGGCACCGTGAACGTCGCACCGAACCGATGGTTGAACCGGTTGGCGAGATCGCGGGTCAGCTCCACGTGTTGGCGCTGGTCGTCGCCGACCGGTACCTCTTCGGTGTCGTACAGGAGGATGTCCGCGGCCATCAGCGCGGGATACGTGAACAGGCCGGCCGACACGAAGTCTGATTGTGACGACTTGTCCTTGAACTGCGTCATGCGCCGCAGCTCACCGAACGCGGCCGTGCACTCGAGCATCCATGCGAGCTCGGTGTGCTCGTGGACATGACTTTGCACGAACAACGTGCACAGCTCGGGGTCGAGCCCCACCGCGAGGAACACGGTCGCCAACTCGATGGTCTGACGATGCAGCTCCACCGGGTCGTGCGGCGCGGTGAGCGCATGCAGGTCGACCACGCAGTAGTAGGCGTCGGGATTCTGGTCGTCGACCCAGTGGCGCAGAGCACCGAGCAGGCTGCCGAGCGTGGCGTCACCGGTCGGCTTCATCCCCGAGAACACCCTGGCCATCCGGCGATCGTAGGGGAGCCCCGACCATGCACGAACGCCGTTTCGGCCGCCAGTAGCCTGGGCAGCCGTGCCGTACGAGGTCCAGACCCCTGTGTTCGAGGGTCCCTTCGACCTCCTCCTGCATCTCATCCTTCGGGAGCAGGTCGACCTCTACGAGGTGCAGCTCACTCGCATCGTCGACGCTTATCTGGACGAGCTGACCCGCATGGAGCACCTCGACCTCGACGTGGCCACCGAGTTCTTGTTGATCGCGGCGACGCTCGTCGAGCTGAAGTCCAAGCGGCTCCTTCCCGGGGAAACCGACCTCGATCTCGACGACGAGCTCGGTCTCTGGCAGGAGCGCGACCTGCTGCTCGCCAGGCTGCTCGAGTGCAAGACGTTCAAGGACGCGGCCAACGCACTACAACGGTTGTCATCGGCGGCGGGCCGGTCGTACCCGCGCACCGCGGGGCTCGAAGATCGGTTCCTGGAGCTCGCGCCCGACCTCCTGGCCGGGGTCACGGCCGTGGCCGTGCGCGACGCGTTCCTGCGCGCCGTCGCGCCCAAGCCGTTGCCGCGCGTCGATCTCGAGCACGTTGCGCCCGTCCGCGCCAGCGTGACCGACGCGGTCGAAGAACTGCTCGACGAGTTGCCGCGCACGGGCCGGTTGACGTTCCGCGATCTGACCAACGGGCTGTTCGAGCGGCTCGAGATCGTCGTGCGCTTCCTCGCGGTGCTCGAGCTGTACAAGCAGGGACTCATCGATGTGGAGCAGTTCGGCAACTTCGCTGACATCACCATCGTGTGGACCGGCGGCGATCCGGAGGCAGTGGAGCACGGTGCATGGATGCGATCGCTGGCCACGGTCGACGGTTACGAAGGATGACGACCACGAATCACCGCCGGCTGGAGGCATCACATGAACGCTGACGCACGCGCCATCGAGGCGATCCTCATGGTCGCGGAGGATCCGGTCGAACCTCACCTGCTCGCGCAGTTGCTCGAGGTGTCACCGGCGCGCGTCGAGGAGCTGTGCGCGGAGCTGCAGACGTCCTACGACGAGGACGAGCGCGGCTTCGTGCTCGTGCGGGTGGCCGGCGGCTACCGGTTCCAGAG
>DASXPN010000083.1:0-20225 GCA_036493595.1 Acidimicrobiales bacterium
CTCGCCGTGCGCGACGTGCGGGTGCCGGCCAACTGGTCCCGCCGGTTCAAGAATCACCAGGAGAAGCTGAAGTCGGGCGACGTGTACCAGTGCGCCGAGGTCGTCAGAAACCTCGCCGCTCGCCTGCGCACGGCCCAACTCTCGGCCGCGGAGCAGTCGATGTACGCGAAGGCTCGCTACATCCTCATCTCCGAGTTGGCGGTGTCGTGGGACACCGACGACGAAGCCGCCGAGGCTCGCATCGACGAGGTGCTCGGGCTCACGCCCACCAGCTGAAGCTCACGCGCCGGCGTCGAGGCGGTCGACCAGCGGCTTTGGTGCGATGACGCGATACGCGTCCTCGCAGATGCCGGCGATCTCGTTCCAATCGAGGTCGACATCGAGCCGCACGCCGAGCCAGCCACGGCCCCCGACGTAGGGCGGGCGGAAGAACCGGTCGGGCTCGGCCTCGATC
Organism: Acidimicrobiales bacterium; assembly: GCA_036493595.1. GTDB lineage: Bacteria > Actinomycetota > Acidimicrobiia > Acidimicrobiales > JACDCH01 > DATAES01. Next base: position 455 of record DASXPN010000083.1, read on the forward strand.
ATCGCCTCCTGCGCACCCGGCGGCGCCGCGCACCACAGGTGCGGGAAGTCGTCGCCGTGGTGCCCGTGGTGCCACAACTGCACGAACGTCTTCTTGTCGCGCACGAACCAGGTCGGTGTGCCGTGGCTCAGCCGCTCGGTGACCTCAGGCAGGGCGAGGCAGATATCGCGCATCCGATCCTCGAGTGACCTCGTGTTCGGCTTCGCCTTCGCCATGGGTGCGACGGTACGCGACGCGCCGGCGGTCAGCTTTCGATCGACGCGTACGCGACCGCGGGCTCGGTGCCCCAGACGACCTGCACGACGCCCGGCAGATAGCGATTCATGGCGAGCACGTTCACGTACACCTGCCGCGCCACCATGTCCGCGGTCAACTCACCGGCCGCGACCGCGACCCCCGTCTTGTAGCGGAGGTCGCCGGTTACGGGAGACAGCTCGAGGTTGCCGATGGGCATGCCGTAGTTGACGAACGTCATGTAGCCGGCGACCGCGGCCCGTCGGTCGTCGGGCACGGGGCGCGACACCGTCGAGTGCACGACCAGTTGCTCGACGTCTTTGAACCACAGCACATCGACGAACCACTCGCCGTTCGACCCGCGAAAACCACCGCGCACTGCGGGGGCAGGTGCGTCGTCGAGGACGTTGACCTCCCAGTCCTCGCCGGCGAAGAAGTCGGTTACTGCCGCCGGAACGGTCTCAGGCTTGGTCATCAAGCCTTGCGGCCGGTGAGCTTGCACCAGGCGTCGTAGTCCGTCTTCTTGATGTAGTAGTCGACGCCGCCGGCACGAGCCACGTACGTGACCACCCAGCCGTCTTGGAACGGGTCGAAGTCGAGCATGTCATCCGATACCTGGCTCGTGCTGAGCAGTCCGGTCGGATTCTCGTCGATCCAACTGTTGTAGAACGGCACGCCGTCCTTCGTCACAGGGAACTGCGGTGGCTTCGGTCCACCCGAACCCGACCCCGAAGGTGCGCCGCCGTCGCCGAGCAGGTCTTTCGGAATGGGGGTCGTGCTCGGCGCCGAGAAGTAGTCGTAGTGGGTCTTGCGTACCCACCAGAACTCGCCGCCGCGCAACCCGGCGATGTTGATCCACTCGCCCGCGGTCTGGTCGATCTTCCAGATGTCGGCGAAGAACGCGGTCTGGTCGATGGTCCGGTTCGGCTTCTCGCCCGATGCCGGTGGCTTGAAGCCGCCACCGGTACCTGTGTACAGGGGGAGCATCACGCCGGCCTTCTTCGTCGGCTTCTGCTCCTCCATCGCGTCGTTGACGTCGTCCTCCAGGATGTACCAGTACTTCTTCGGGCCCATCCAGAACGTGAAGACGCCGAAGCGATCCGCGGCTTCGGGACTGTCGACGGCGACCATGTCGCGGTCCTTGTCGAGCGAGATCTTGCTGTCCGTCGCGAAGTCGGGTCGAACCCCGTAGCGGAACGAGTTCGGCGCGAAGAAGTGAAGAGTCTGCGTCTTGGCGTTCGGCTTCGGCGTCGCGAACGTCTCCGACTGCGTATCGCGCTTGCCCGCTTCCGCGAGCATCGCCTGCTTCGCCTTGCCCTTGTCGACGAGATCCTTGTGCTCGTCTTCCTTCGTCGCCTTGCCGCCGACCTTCTTGCCCTTGTCCTTCTTCTTCTCGTCCTCGGCGACCTTCTCCATGATCGCCTTGTACAAGTTGCCAGGCGTGTACGCGAAGCCGGGCAGCAAGCGGCCGCCCGCAGGGTACGTGCCGCCTCCGGCCTGGAAGATCTCGCGGGCGAAGGTGGTGCAGTTGTACCCGACGAGGACGTACGGCGGCGGGCTCTGGTAGCGGGTCGCGGCGAGCTCCAATGCCGAGTCGAACTGCTTCTTCGACGCGCCGTGCGCGAAGTACGCCGTCATGGCGTCGCCCTCGTGCACGTTGTCGGGGTGGCGGATCTCGCCTTGGCCGAGTGAGACCGGCCCCGCAAAGCCGCCGTAGTTGTCGCCGCTGTCGTTCATCTCGGCGATCTTCGCCGGCCACATGCCGTAGCTGTAGAGGTCCTTCAGCTCGTTGTCGACGTACGTCTCGAGCCGGATCCATGTGTGGCCGACGTCGTACATGCCCTCGGTGAACTTGTCGACCTGGGTCTTGATCTCCGCGTCGGTCATCCCGTCGAGGGCACCCTGGTTCTCGAGCGCCTTCTTGATCAGCCACTCCTTGTCCATCGCGCCGAGCGCAGCGCGACCTTCGGACGAGAAGATCGCCTTGTAGCCCTCGTTGCGCAACGACTTCATGTTCTTCAGCCAGTTGGCGTCCTCTTGCGCGACCGCCAGCTTCACCTTGAACTTGTTCGGGGTCTTCGCGAACAGCTTCGGGTTCGACCAGTCGGGGTTCTCGGACGGGCCTCCGCCCTTGGTCCGCTGCATGTACGTCTGCAGATCGCCCTTCGACATGTTGTCGATGTTCTCGTCCTTGGTCTTCTCCCGAACGTCCTTGTCGGACTTGCCGAAGAACTGCTTGCGCTTCTCGTTCATCTTCTTGAGGAAGTTGCCCTGGATGCGCCGCTCGGCGAGGCGGGTGGGAACGAGGCTGCCGTCGAAGCTGCGCGAGATCTTGCGGTGCGCGGACCCGGTCTGTTGGAGCACGTGGGTGAGCTCGTGGGCGAGGAGGTGCTGGCCACCCGGCGAGTGCGGCTGGAAGGTGCCGCGCCCGAAGTACACGTCGTTGCCGTGGGTGAAGGCGCTGGCGCCGATCGACGCGGCCATCGACGATGCCTTGTCGTCGGTGTGCACGCGCACCTCACCGAAGTCGACGCCGAACCGCGGCTCGAGGTCGCGGCGCACGGTGTCGGGAAGCGGAGCGCCGCCGCCGCCCTTCACGTACGTCGCCAGATCTTTCGTCGCCGCGAAGCTGCCGCGCACGTCTGTGGCGTCGCGCGACGCGCGCGCCTCTGCATGCCCGTCATCTGCGGCTCGCCCCGGTGTCGGAGCGGGCGGCGTGCGACCACCCATCACGACCGAGGCGATGCGGTCGGCTTCGCGTTCGTACGGATCGTCGGCCGCGCCGACGATGAGCTTGGTCTGCACGAACCGGTTGGCGGCCTGATTGCCCGCCGTGTGTTGCAGCGTCAGTAACTGCGTCGCCAGGGCGTTCGACTCCCCGTGAGCCTGTTCGCTCCGCGTCTCGAGCTCGTCGTCGCGCTCGACACCCCGATCTGTCTCGGCGGCCCGCCTAGCCATTGAGTTCCCACCCCCGGAATCGTGTCTCGACCAGAGTGGCACACGCGACGCGCATGCACGAGCGCGTCTCGCGGCGACGGACGGGCGATCATGGCGTGATGGCGAGTTGGACGTGTCCTGAATGCGCCCGCCAGTTCGGTCGCCGCAACCAGTCGCACGAATGCGCGCCCGCTATGTCACTCGATGAGTACTTCGCGACCGGACCGGAGCGGGAACGCCCGATCTACGACGCAGTGATGGCCCATCTCGAGACGCTCGGCCCGATCCATGTCGAGCCGGTCTCGGTCGGCATCTTTCTCAAACGATCGCGGACATTCGCCGAACTGAGGCCGATGGTGCGATGGGTCGCGTTGTCGTTCCGCCTCAACCGGAACCTCGAGCACTCGAAGATCGCACGGCGGATGAAGGGCTCCGGCGCCGCCGTCTACCTCGTGGTCAACTTGCGTGACCCGGACGACGTCGACGACGACGTGCGTGCCTGGCTCACCGAGGCGTACCTCGAGTCACCCGTCTGAGCCGACCTCACGACGCCGGTTGGAGTCCGATCTCGCTCAGTGTCGTGAAGCCGTCGTGGAAAGCGGCGACATCCGTGGCGGGTGCGGGTTCGGTGGACGTGCAGTCGGCCGGCGCGATCGCGAGGGCCGTCGAGGCGGACGCGTCCGGCGCGACTTCGACCTGACCACGGATCGAGGATCCCGCCGCGCACGACGGGACGTTGAGGTTGCTCACCGTCGTTGCCGGACCGTGCGACGCCTCCAACGCGTCGCGGTGGTCACGCAGCCACGTGATCGCCGCGCCGGCACCGCTCGTGAAGTCGATGACATCACCGAAGCCGGCACTCACCGCGAGTGCCGGTATCCCCTCTTGCGCCGCGGCCCGGGCTGCACCGACGGTGCCGGAGATGTCGACCACGGGGCCCAGGTTCGGGCCCGCATTGACGCCTGTGATCACGAGATCCGGGGGCGACGTGAGGACATTGTGGAGCCCGTAGACGACAGCGTCGGCCGGGAATCCGTCGACCGCGGTCGCGGGATAGCCGCTGGCGGTCGTGGCCTTTGTCGCCGTCAACGGCCCGGGACTCGTCTTGCCCCCAGTGCCGCTCTGATTCGCGACTGGCGCGACGACGGTGACCTGGATGGCCTGCTCCGCGGTCAACGCACGGACGAGTGCATCGATCCCTGGCGCGCCGACGCCGTCGTCGTTGCTGACGAGCACACGCAGGGCGCGACTGGCGCTCGCACTCGCGGGCGCGGCGGCGGACGAGGCCGACCCGGACGTGGTGGGCGCGGCCGAGGGTGTGCTGTCGCCGCTGCAACTGGTCAGTACCAGCACTACAGCCAGCACGAGTGCCGCGACCTTCGGCGGGACGACCACGAGCAAGCTTTCTAGTGTCTCCGGTGCCGGCGGGCGAAGGAGGTCCGCAGTTGACGTTCGAGAATCGGGAGGACGCGGGTCGCAGGTTGGCGGACCGGTTGTCGTCGTGGAGGGACGACGACGTCGTCGTTCTGGGCTTACCGCGCGGTGGTGTGCCTGTCGCGTTCGAGGTCGCGCTCGCGCTCGATGCCGCCCTCGACGTCATCATCGTTCGGAAGCTGGGGGTGCCGACACAGCCCGAGCTCGGCATGGGCGCCCTCGGCGAGGACGGCATCCGCGTGTTGAACCCCGACATCATCGACATCGCGCGCGTGACTGACCGTGACCTCGAGGAAGTCGAGCAACGCGAGCGAGCGGAGGTGGCGCGACGGTCGAACGAGTTCCGCGGCGCACGGCCACGCGTAGCGCTCCGCGACCGTTCGGTGATCATCGTCGACGACGGCATCGCCACCGGCTCCACCGTGCGGGCCGCATGTGCCGTTGCCCGGGCGCACGGGGCGCGGCGCGTCACCGTCGCAACCCCGGTCGCACCTGCGGGTGTCGTGCACGAGTTGGCGGGTTACGCCGACGACGTCGTCGCGCTCGAAACGCCCGACCACTTCTTCGCCATCGGTCAGTGGTACGACGACTTCACCCAGACCCCCGACCGGCTGGTGACCGAGCTGCTGGAGCGCGCGGCCGAGCGCGAGAGGTGACCACCGCAGAGATTGTTCGGTAACCTAACGATATGGGAACCGAACTGGTTGACTCGTCCGGAGCGGACGAGCTGGCGGCGATCCGGGGCCTCGCGTTCGGCGCCCGCATGGTCGAGCGGGCGCTCGAGGACATGACGTTGCCGCAGTTCCGGGTGTTGCTGTTGATCGCGTCGTCGCCCGAACGGGCGAGCCGGGTGGCCGAGAAGGCTGCGGTGTCGCGTCCGTCGCTCACCGGTCTGCTCGACGGGCTGGAGCAACGCGGGTGGGTGCGACGGGCCGGCGTCGACGGCGATCGCCGCGGCGTGAGCCTCGAGGTGACGCCCGCGGGCAACGCCGCGCTGCGCGATGCGCAAGCGGCGACCGTCGATCGGCTGCAGCACATCCTCGCCGAGTTGCCGCGACCCGAGCGCGACGACGTGCTCAGGGGTCTGGCGACGTTGAGCGACGCGTTCGCCGCCGCGAGAGCGGCCGGTGCCGCCGAAGCGGCGGGACGGGCGCGCCCATGATGCGGCGACCGCTCCCGCTCGATCGCCCGACCCCTGAGCCTGCGCCGCCCGAAGCCGGCGGTTGGCTACGCCGGTTGGGGCCGTTCCTCATGGCGCACAAGAAGCACGTCGGGATCGCGTTCGGAGTCTCGATCGGTGGTCAGGCGATCAGCGCGCTCACGCCGGTGGTCGAGAAGGTGATCATCGACGACGTCATCATCAGTCACAACCGGCCGCTGGCGCCGTGGCTGACGATCCTTGTGCTCGCCGGTGTAGTCGGCTTCGCGGCTGCATACGTTCGCCGGTTCGTCGGTGGACGCGTCAGTCTCGACGTGCAGTACGACCTGCGCAACGCGGTCTACGAACGCCTGCAACGACTCGACTTCGCCAGTCATGACCAGATGCAGACGGGCCAACTCGTGTCGCGCGCCAACAGCGACGTCGCGTTGCTGCAAGGGCTGTTGATGTTCCTGCCGATCATGCTCGGCAACATCGTGATGCTCGTGCTGTCGCTCGTGGTCATGGCGATCCTCTCGCCGCCACTCACGCTGGTCGCGCTGCTCACGTTGCCGGCGTTGCTGTTCGTGTCGCTGCGGCTGCGCACCACCATCTTCCCGGCCAGCTGGGATGCGCAGCAGCACGCCGGCGAGGTCGCGGGGGTGGTGGACGAAACCGTCACCGGCGTGCGCGTGGTCAAGGGCTTCGGGCAAGAGGACCGCGAGCTCGAGCATCTCGCAGAGACGGGCAAGGACCTGTACCGCTCACGCGTGCGGCTGATCAAGCTGCAGGCCCGGTACACCCCGATGTTGCAGTCCATCCCGGTGCTGGCCCAAGTGGCCGTGCTGGGCTTCGGCGGCTGGCTGGCACTCAACGGTCACCTGTCGCTCGGCACGTTCCTGGCCTTCTCGTCGTACATGGTGCAGCTGGTGGCGCCGGTCCGCATGTTCGCCACGCTTGTCGCGGTCGGCCAGCAAGCACGTGCTGGCGCGGAACGGATCCTCGACCTGCTCGACGCCAACCCGAAGATCACCGAGCGCGAGGACGCGGTGGTGCTGCCCTCGATCACCGGTGACGTCCACTTCTCGAACGTTCGCTTCGGTTACACGAAGAGCGATCCGGTGCTCGACGGATTCGAGCTGCATGTTTCGCCGGGTGAGACGGTCGCGCTCGTCGGTGCCAGCGGGTCCGGCAAGTCGACGGTCTCGTTGCTGTTGCCGCGCTTCTACGACGTCGCTGGCGGACGCGTGACCATCGACGACATCGACGTGCGTGACGTCACCTTCGACTCGCTGCGCCGGCAAGTGGGTGTGGTGTTCGAGGAGAGCTTCCTGTTCTCCGACACCGTGCGCAGCAACATCGCGTACGGCCGTCCTGACGTGTCCGACGCCGAGGTCGAAGCAGCGGCGCGCGCCGCGGAGGCGCACGAGTTCATCGTCGAGCTCCCCGACGGTTACGACACGGTCGTGGGCGAGCGGGGCCTCACGCTGTCGGGTGGTCAACGTCAACGCGTTGCGCTCGCGCGCGCCATCATCACCGACCCGCGCATCTTGATCCTCGACGACGCCACGTCGTCGATCGACGCGGAGACCGAGGAGGACATCCACACCACCCTCCGGTCGATCATGGCGCACCGCACGACGTTGCTCGTCGCCCATCGCCGTTCGACGTTGCGGCTGGCCGATCGCATCGTCGTGGTCGACCACGGTCACGTTGCGGACGAAGGCACACACGCGGAACTGCTCGCTCGCTCACCCTTGTACCGGACGTTGCTGGCCGGCCCCGGCGACGACTGCGAAGGCGACGACGCCGAGCTCGCCACCGAAGTGACCGGCGACGCCTGGGCCGCCGTCGACGAGTCACCCCGCGCCAAGGCGACGGTGGCCGGACCGGCTCGCTTCGGACCGGGAGGCGGAGGCGCCGGTGGTGGCGGCGTGATCGGCATGAACCTCGCCCCCACGCCGCAGCTGCTCGCCGCGCTCGACACCCTGCCTCCCGCCGACGACGAGCCCGAGGTCGACGTGGCGGCAGAGGCCGCGGCCGACCCTGGCCGGTTCAGCCTGCGGCTGTTGCTGCGTCGGTATCGCCGCGGCTTGAGCCTCGGGCTCGGGCTCGTGGTGGTCGACACCTTCCTCGTCCTGCTCGGCCCTTACCTCATCCGGCTCGGCATCGACGAGGGCGTCGCCAAGGCCGACGAGCGGGCGTTGTGGATGGCGACCGGAGCCTTCCTCGTGGTCGCGCTCGGCGACTTCGTGCTCACCCGCGCCTACACCTGGGTCACCGGCCGAACCGCGGAGCGTCTCCTGTACGCGCTCCGGATCCGTGTGTTCGCTCACCTGCAACGGCTGTCGCTCGACTTCTACGACCGAGAGCTCGGCGGGCGCGTGATGACCCGCATGACGACCGATGTCGAGGCGCTGTCGCAGCTGTTGCAGACGGGGCTCATCAACGCCATCGTCAGCGTGTTCACGTGCGTCGGCGTGTTCGCGTTCTTGATCGTGCTCTCGCCGCCCCTTGCGGCGGTCGCCGCGTGCGTCCTCCCACCGTTGGTCCTCGCGACGTGGTGGTACCGGCGCCGGTCGTCGCGGGCGTACGCGCGGGCACGCATCTCGATCGCGACGGTCAACGCGAACCTGCAAGAGAGTCTCTCGGGCGTGCGCGTGGCTCAGGCCTACGTACGTGAGGACCGCAACATCGAGGGCTTCCGTGGCGTGAACAGCGAGTACCTCGACGCTCGCCTCGAAGCCCAACGGTTGATCGCCCTCTACTTCCCGTTCGTGCTGCTGCTCTCCGACATCGGCGCCGCGGTCGTGCTCGGTGCCGGGTCGGCCTTCGTGGTCCACGGCACTGTCACGACCGGCGTGCTGATCGCGTTCCTGCTCTACCTCGATCAGTTCTTCTCACCGATCCAACAGCTGTCGCAGGTGTTCGACACGTGGCAGCAAGCCAGCGCGTCGATGTTCATGATCAACGAGTTGATGGCCACGCCGACGGGCACGCCCGAAGCGCCGGACCCGATCGTGCCCGGACGGCTCGAGGGTCGCGTCGCGTTCCACGACGTGCACTTCTCGTATCCCGGGGCGGCCGGAGGCGAGGCCCTGGCCGGAGTCGACATCGAGATCAGGCCGGGCGAGCGGGTCGCGCTCGTGGGCGAGACCGGAGCGGGCAAGTCCACCATCGTCAAGCTGGTTGCCCGCTTCTACGACCCGACCGCGGGATCGGTGACGGTCGACGGTTACGGACTGACCGAGCTCGACCTCGGCGCCTTCCGCCGTCAGCTCGGTGTCGTCCCGCAGGAGGCGTTCCTGTTCACCGGCACCGTCCGCGACAACATCGCGTACGGGCGTCCCAGTGCGTCGGACGCGGAGGTCGAACGCGCCTCACGGGCCGTCGGGGCGCACGACTTCATTGCCGCGCTGCCGGGTGGCTACCTCGCGCCGGTGAGCGAGCGGGGCCGTTCGCTGTCGGCCGGACAACGCCAGCTGATCGCGCTCGCCCGCGCCCGTCTCGTCGATCCGGTCATCCTCTTGCTCGACGAAGCGACATCCAACCTCGATCTCGGGACCGAAGCGCGCGTGCAACGGGCCATGGGCGTCGTCGCGCAAGGAAGGACGACGGTGCTCGTCGCTCATCGCCTGCCGACGGCGCGCACGGCGGACCGCATCTTGGTCATCGACCGTGGCCTGGTCGTCGAGCAAGGCACGCACGACGAGCTGCTCGAGCTGGGCGGGCGATATGCGGATCTGTGGCAAGCGTTCGCGGAGACCGGAACGGACGAGCTCGCCGCCGCCGCCGACTGAGCGACGTTCAGATCCTCACAGGGTCGGGCCGACGAACGATGGGTGTTTGAGGACGATGCTCGTTGCTTGGGCGCGGTTGGCCACGCCGAGCTTGCGGTAGCCACGCTTCAAGTGGCTTTTGACGGTGTCCTCGCTGATGTACAGCGAGCGCGCGATCTCGGCGTTGCGCAGGCCTGCGGCCAGCAGCACCAAGCACTCGCTCTCGCGCTCCGACAACCCGAATGATCGGCCCGGCCAGTCGCGACCGGCGCCGGAAACGGTCCGCCCCCTCGGAGGGGGCGCGATCACCACTTCGCCGTTGACGATCTCGCGCAACCGGTCGGCGAGCTCGTCGCCTTCGAGCGCTTTGGACAGCACGCCGCTCACACCTTGTGACAGCGCGTCACCGGTCAGCGCGTCAGCCCACGACAGGGTGAACACCGCGACATGGCGGACTCCAGGCGTGGACACGAGCTCGCGCAGCTGGTCCTCCGAGACGCTGTCGCGCCCGAACGTGTCGTACAGAACGACGTCGATCGGTGCGGTCGGTGTCTCTTGCCCGACGATGAACATGTCCACCACGTCGATGTCGTCATGCCGGCTCAGCATCGCCGCGAGTCCGGCGACGACGATCTCGTGGTCATTGGCCACCGCGACGCGGGTCGGAGAGTTTGCATCGCGGGAGGCAGTCGCACCGGCCACCCGATCTGTATAGCCGACTATTCACCCCTTCGGGTGATGCGACGCCCAGAGAGAAAGGTCATGCTTGCAAGCCGGTGCGGCTACGACAGGCAGGGCGATGAGAGCGTCGGACCACCGAGACGGCGTGTTCTCCGGGGCCACTACGGGTATGCGGGTGGTGTGGGGCCGTCAGCTATCTCGATGGAGTTGCCCGACACCAAGTCGGCGCCATCAGCAGCACGCGCCTTCGTCCGCGCGCACCTGGCCGAGCGCGCCGGTTCGGACACGGCCGACGCCGTCGGCTTGTGCGTCAGCGAGCTCGTCACCAATGCGGTCGACCATGCGCAGCCGCCGTTCCGGCTGCGCATCGGATCGCGTGGTCCGTTCGTGCGCATCGAGTTGGATGACGCAACGGTCGAAGCGCCCGTCGTCCTTGCGCCGTCGCTGTCGCGCGAGCGAGGCCGCGGGATGCTCATCGTCAACCGGCTCGCACGCTCATGGGGGATCGAGTCCTTGCCGGCGGGAAAGACGGTCTGGGCCGAGTTCTGACGCCGGCGCTCGCAGGATCGGCGCTCGCAGGATCGGCGCTCGAAGCGCCGGCACTGACTGGTTACATTGAGCGCCTTGGCGGAGCGGCTCTCGAGTGGGCACCGACGGCTCGACGACGTCCTCGGTGGCGGCCTGTGGTCTGATTCACTGACCGTCATCACGGGCGCGCCGGGCACCGGCAAGACACTGCTGGCGCAACAGTTCGTTTTCGCGAACGCGTCGCCCGAGCGGCCGGCGATGTACGTCTCGACGGTCTCCGAGCCGCTCCACAAGATCTTGCGCTACGGACGAACGTTGAGCTTCTTCGACCCTGACGCAGTCGGCGAAGCGGTGTTCTACGAGGATCTCGGCGGGCTGCTCGACGATCGCGGGCTGCCTGCTTTTGTCGAACGACTCGAAGCGCTCATCGCAGAGCGACGGCCGAGCATGATCGTGATCGACAGCTTCAAGGCGCTGCACGCGTTCGCCCGGGAGCCGGGGGACTTCCGCTGGTTCCTGCACGACTTCGCGGCGCGGTTGTCCGCGTCCAAGGCGACGACGTTCTGGGTCGGCGAGTACACGGACGAAGACATCGCGCGCGAGCCCGAGTTCGCCGTGGCCGACGCGATCCTGAAGCTGTCGTCGATGCGCACGATGGAGCGCGAGTTGCGCGTGCTCCAAGTGATGAAGTTCCGCGGCAGCGACTTCATGTCCGGACAGCACTCGTACCGGCTGTCGGAGAACGGCTTCGACGTATATCCGCGCTTGGCCGACAGGCGGGACGAAGCCGACTACGAGATGGAAGACCGGCGCGTGTCGTCGGGGATCGAAGCGCTCGATGTCATGCTCGGGCACGGCTACTGGGCCGGCTCGAGCACCCTCGTGGCCGGCCCTTCGGGTGTCGGCAAGACCGTGATGTCGCTCGGCTTCGCGTTCGGCGGGATCGCCGTCGGAGAGCCCGGCTTGATCGCCAACCTGCAGGAGAATCCGACTCAGCTCGATCGCACCGCGCGCGGGTTCGGTTGGTCGGTCGAGGATCCCAACATCGCTGTCATGTACCGGTCGTCGGTCGACCTGTACATCGACCAGTGGGTGCACGAGCTGCTCGAGGTCATGGAGACCCGCAACGTCAAGCGGCTCGTCATCGACAGCTTGGGTGATCTCGCGTTCGCGTCACCGGACGAGGTGCGCTTCCGTGAGTACCTGTACTCGCTGCTGCAGCGGTGCTCGCGCCGCGGCGTGAGCGTGATGATGACGATGGAGCTGCCTGACCTGTTCCATCTCGAGCGGCTGTCCGAGCGCGGTGTGTCCAACATGTCGGACAACGTCGTGCTGCTCCAGTTCGTGCGCGGCAAAGTCGACATCAAGCGCACGGTGACGATCCTGAAGACACGTGCCGCCGTTCACGAGCCGGAGATCCGCCAGTTCACGATCGCGTCCGACGGCATCAAACTCGGCGAACGATTCGCCGACGAGTCTGCTCCGCACTGAACCAACACGCGCCGAGCGCGGTCAGGTCGGTGGAACGCGCAGCACCAGGATCGCGAGGTCGTCGCTCGGTTCGGCTCCGCCGAATGCGAGCACGGCGGCCTCGATGGCCTCACCGATGGCAGCGGCATCGAGGCCCGCGCAGCGCGCGAGGGTGGCCTGCAGCCGCTCGTCGCCGAACTGTTCGCGGTCGCGCCGCGCCTCGGTGACGCCGTCGGTGTACGCCACGAACGCGTCACCCGGTTGCAGCTGCGTCGTCTCTTCCCACAAACGGACGTCGGGCAGCACTCCGATGAGCGTGCCAGCCGTACCGATCGGCTCGACGTCGCCGTTCGCCCGCAACACAAGGGGAGCGGGATGGCCGCCGCGGCACACCGAGAGACGAACTCCTTGGGCCGTCGGCACAACGCGCGTGTAGGTCAGCGTGCAGAAGCGATCGTCGAGTTGCTGATGAACCATCGCCTCGTTGAGCTTGCGCAGCACTTGCGCGGGCTGGCGCATGTCCATGGCGACGGAACGGATCGTCCATCTCGCCGTGGCGGTGACCGCGGCCGCCTCCGGGCCCTTGCCGCAGACGTCGCCGACGACCACGGCCCAGTCGCCGCCCGTGTCGAACACGTCGTAGAAGTCGCCCCCCACTTCGAGGCCGGCGAGCGCGGGGTGGTACCGGGCGCTCAGCTCCACACCTGGGATGTCGGGCAGGCTCGGCGGGAGCAAGCTGGTCTGCAGCGCGCGGTTCAGCTCTTGAATGCGTCGCCGGTCGGTCTCGGCTCGGTCGCGGCCGAGGCGCTCGCGGTCGTAGAGCAATGCGCGTGAGAGTGCTTGTGCGCACTGCTCCGCTACCGCGATGAGAAAGCGAGCCTCGTCGTCGTCGAAGGACCGCTCGTCCCGAAAGCCCAGTGCCAGCGCGCCGATGACTCGTTGCTGCGCGTGAAGCGGCAGCACCGCGAACGACAGCCCTGTGCCCCGCGTGTTCGCGAACGTGGGAAAGCTGCGGTCCCGTTCCTCGAGCGAGTGCATGAAGACAGGCGTACCGGTACGGACGACCTGCGCGGCGGGGAGCGGTGCATCGAGGCAGATGGACTCGAACTGCGGCTCAACCGTTCCCTGGTCGGAACCCGGTATGAGCCGGAGCTCGCCTGACATCTCGTCGAGCAGCCACACGCCCCGGCTCGGGGGGTCGATGCCTCCCATCGAGACGTCGCGGATCACTTGCGCGACCTCGGTCACCGACACCGCGCGTGCGAGCGCGGCGGAGAGTCGCTGCAACTGTCCGAGCCTGTCGGCGAGTGCCTCGGCTTCGGCCCGCGCCCGCTGTTGATCGTCGAACAAGCGGGCATTGTCGATCGCGATTGCCGCTTGCTTCGCGAGCTCGATCGCGATCGCGACGTCTCGGTCGCCGAACCGTCGCCCGGGGGAGCACGAAATCAACGTGAGCGCGCCTTGCACGCGTCCACGAGCGCTCAGCGGAACGCTGATGAACGACGAGAAACCGAGCTCGGCCACGATCTGGTAGTGGCGCTCGTCGCGGGTGACGGTCGGGAGGAACTCGTCGGTGATGTCGCCGGAGACGAACGGCTCGCCGTCGCGCAGCACACCCACAGCCGGATGGTTGCCCAACGGATCCGGCGCGTACATGGTTTTGATCTCGTCGAGCAGGTGTTGTGTGGCTGGATCCGAGTGAACCGCAGCCATGCGCCGGATGCCGCCCTCGTCATCCGCGATGTCGATCAGGCAGACGTCGGCGAGGAACGGCACCGCGAACTCGGCGAGGGTCACGAAGTTGCGTTCGTAGTCGAGCGATGACGCCAGCACCATCGAGCACTCATTGAGGAAGTGCTCGACCTGCTGCGTGTGGCCCACTCTGGCCGGCTCGCCCAGGCGCTCGTGGCGGACGTCGATGCCGATGCTGAGGACGCCGACGAGCTCGCCTGATGCGCTGTACAGCGGTGAGTCGATGGCATGGACCGAGACCACCGAGCCGTCCTTGTTCTGGACCTCGAAGTTCCCCTCCCACGAGAGGCCCTGTTCGAGCGTGCGGACGATCTCGGCCGCGAGCTCGCTACCGACGGCGACGCCGGACAGCTCCGCGGACGAACACCCGATGAGTTCGTCGGGTGACCATCCGTACAGGGACTCGACGCCGCGGTTGGCGAACAGGATGCGGCCCTCGAGGTCGACGGCGATGACCGCGGCATCGATGCGCTCGAGGAGCTGCGCTTCCAGACCGAGCAGAGGAGTGACGGCGCCGGCCGGCGTGGGAGTAGCCGCTTCGGACATTCGGGAGCCAAGGGTACTGGTGACGTACACAGCGGGCCACGAGTGGGCACGAAGCTCGCTCTACCCCATTAATTGTGACAATCTGCTTAAGTCGGACAGTAAGCCTGCCGACACGGAGGGTGGCACGAGAACGCCGGGTGGGCGGAGACGACGGAAGAAAAATTGAGCAGCTCTCTCACCCCCAACTCCGGCGGGTCCCGCGACGGGCCCGGACCCCCGCTCGTACTCGTCGTCGACGACGATGTTGATGTCCGCCGGTTTCTCGCCATCACCCTCGAGACCGCGGGGTACGCCACCATCGAGGTCGAGACGGGCCTCGAAGCGATGGGCACACTCGAGCGGCTCGAACGATCGGTGTCGGTCGTGCTCCTCGACAACCAGTTGCCCGACGTGAGCGGCGTAGAGGTCCTGCGGGAGCTGCGCAGGCATCCACGCTTCGCCACGCTGCCGGTGCTCGTGGTCACCGGCGACGACCAGCTCGCCCAGCGGATCTCCGGGCTCGACGCGGGCGCGACCGACTACCTCGTGAAGCCGGTCGAACCCGAAGAGCTCGTGGCGCGCGTGAGCGCGCATCTACGGTCGCAGTGGGCGTGGCTCGACATCTTCGACCGCCAGCTCCGCGAGCGGGCGGACATCGTCACGCACCTGTTCTCCGTCGCACCGCGGGCTTCTGCGGAGGAGACCGCCGACGCGATCTGCGTCGAGCTCGTCGACACCCATCGGGTGGACGGCGCCGCGGTGACGTGGCTCGACCGGCACGGCCGCGTGTCGATCCTGGCGACGCGCGGCGACCATGCGATCGCGCCCGTGCTGCACCATCTGACCAGCGCGCCGGCTGCGTACGTCCTGGCTCGCGCCGACCAACCGTGGCTCGAGTGGGCGAACTCCGACGGTGGCCGGGCCACCAGTGTCGCCGTGGCCCCGATGCGTCTCGGCGGCCTCACCGTCGGTCTGCTTGCGCTCGCCGCGCTCGACGGTCCGGAGTGCCGCCAGCGCGATGGCCACCAACTCCTCGCGGAAGCCATCGACTTCGCGGGCGTGGCGACCGGCCTCCTCGGCTTGTCGCTGCACGCGCGTACCGAACAAGACCGTCGCCGCCGCGAGCTGCACACGATCGTGAGCCGGCGACAGTTCCAGCCCACGTTCCAACCGATGGTCGATCTCACCGATGGCACCGTGATCGGGTACGAGGCGCTCACGCGTTTCGACGACGGTACGAGTCCCGATCGCCGGTTCACGGAAGCCACGCGGCTCGGACTCGGGGTCGATCTGGAGTTGGCCACGATGTCCGCCGCGGTCGACGCGTGCCACGCCTTGGACAACGGGCAGTTCGTCTCCATCAACGTCACACCGTCAGTCGTCCTCGAGCGGTCCGCTGATGTCGCGGAGATCCTGCGCCACGCCGACCGCCCAGTGGTGCTCGAGTTGACCGAGCACGACGCCATCGAGGACTACGCGGCGTTGCGGGAGGCGCTCGACGGTTTCGACCCCGCGGTGCGGGTGTCGATCGACGATGCCGGTGCGGGCTTCGCCAGCCTCCGCCATGTGATCATGCTCGAGCCCGAGTTCGTGAAGCTGGACCGGTCCTGGGTAACGGGCATCGACAAGGATCCGACCCGCCAGGCCATGGTCGCGGGGCTTTCCCACTTCGCTCGCGCGACGGGCTGCGATCTCGTGGCCGAAGGCATCGAGGTCGAGGCGGAGCGCGAGACGCTCGCCCGACTCGATGTCTCGTTCGGCCAAGGCTTCCTCCTCGGGCGGCCCGGTCCGGCCGATCGCGCTGCTGCCCGTCCGGCCGTTCGCCGCGCCATCCGCCCCGTCGATCGTCCCCCCGCAACGCGTCCCGCTCCTCCGCGCGCTCGCCCTACCGACCAGTAGGTAGGTATGGTTTCCGAGGTGAACGACACAGAGCTTCTGGACCAGTTGACGCCTGAAGCGATCAGGCTGTTCGAGCGGCATCTTTCGACCGCCAAGGAGTGGTTCCCCCACGAGCTCGTGCCGTGGAGTCGGGGACGCGACTTCGTCGCCGGCGAGGAGTGGGATCCCGCCGAGGCCGGCATTCCGTCGCCGGTGCGCAGCGCGCTGTTCGTCAACCTCCTCACGGAGGACAACCTCCCGTATTACTTCCGGTCGATCGAGCGGATGTTCGGCGCCGACGGTGTGTGGGGCGCATGGGCTCGCCGGTGGACCGCCGAGGAAGGCAAGCACTCGATCGTCATCCGCGACTACCTCACCGTGACCCGCGCCATCGATCCGATCGCGCTGGAGCGGGCCCGCATGCAACAGGTCAGCGGCGGCATCGCACCCGATCCTCCGGGCGCCGCCGACGGCTTCGTCTACGTCGCGTTGCAGGAGCTGGCGACGCGGATCGCGCATCGCAACACCGGCAAGCTGCTCGAGGACCGTGGCGGCTACGACGTCATGGCGCGCGTGGCCAGTGACGAGAACCTGCACTACCTCTTCTACCGGGATCTCGTGCAGTCGGCCCTCGAGGTCGACCCGTCGGGCGTGGTCGTGGCGATCGAACGCCAGGTTCGCGACTTCGAGATGCCGGGTGTCGGCATCCCCAACTTCGCCGACCATGCATCCGCCATCGCGAAGGCGGGCATCTACGACCTCCAGCTCCATCACGAGCAGATCCTCGTGCCGGTCGTCCTCCGGTTCTGGAACGTCGAGAGCGTGGAAGGGCTCAATGCCGAGGCCGAGGCGGCGCGGGATGCCGTGGTCACCCGGATCGACCGCATCGGTCGGGCCGGGCGGCGACTGGCGGAGCGTCGCGCGGAGCGTACTTCCATACCAGCCTGATATGGATATCGACTGAAACCGGTCTTGGACAGCAATCTGCTTCGGGGCGCACACTGAGTTCGTGAGTTTGTTGTTGGTCGCCGCGGTCGTCGCGGTCGGGTTCGCGTCAGGTGTGCTGTCCGGCATGTTCGGCGTCGGCGGCGCCGTGCTCACGACTCCGGGCATTCGGTTCCTCGGGGCGACGCCGATCGAGGCCGTTGGTTCCACGATCCCCGCCATCCTTCCCGGCTCGCTCTCCGGTGCGTGGCGGTACAGCCGAGAGCGCATGGTCGACTGGTCGGTGGCGCTACCGAGCGGTGCCATCGGTTCGGGCTTTGCCGTGCTCGGCGCCGAGCTGTCCGATCACGTCAACGGTCACTACCTGATGCTGCTCACGGCGGCGATGCTGATGTGGAGCGGACTCAACAGCGTGCGCAACCACGCTCGCTCCACGGCGAAGCTGGCCGTGCCCGTTGGCGCCGGCGACGACGTCGTCGTCGAGCTCGGCGATGTCAACGATGTTGATCTCGACAACGAGCTCGCCTCCCGGCCGGACAAGAAGCCGATCGCGGCAGTGGCGCTGATCGGTGCAAGCGCAGGGCTGCTCGCCGGCCTGCTCGGCGTCGGCGGTGGCGTCCTGCTGGTGCCCGCCTATACCGGCTTGCTGCGACTACCCGCGAAGCGAGCGGTCGCGACGAGTTTGGTGGCCGTGGCCATCTTCTCGGTGCCGGCGATGATCACGCACGCGCTGCTCGGCCACATCAACTGGGCCTACGCGCTGCCGTTGGTCATCGGCGTGATTCCCGGTGCACAGGTCGGCGCCCACATCACCGTCCGGGGATCCGAGGCTCGCCTCCGCCTCCTGATGGGGCTCTTCTTCACCGTCCTCGCCGTCGTCTACGGCGCCGGCGAGCTCCTCGCCCTCTAGTCGCAGTCTGAACCAACGTTCGCCCGGAGATCATCGCGGGCGGGTGAGGTCGGTCGTGGCGGCCAGGGTTTCGAGCAGGGCGGTCACGAGGGTGGGGAGGCGTCCTCGCGCCACCACCGCGCCAACGGGACGGCGCACCGCAGGGTCGAGCTCGTAGATCGTGCACCCGGCCGCTCGGCCGGTGACGAAGCCTTCGGGGACGAGCGACACGCCGAGCCCGGCGGCGACAAAGGGCACGAGCATCTCGCGCTCGGACGTCTCGATCGCGATCTCGGGCACGACGCCGAGATCCTCGAACACGTCGTCGAGTTGCTGGCGGAGTCCGGATCCCTTCGTCATCGCGACGAGCGGCAACTCGGCGAGCGCGGCGCAGCGGACCTTGCCGGCGCGGCCGAGCGGCAACTCGCGGGGCGCGATCAACACGAAGTGCTGCTGGCCGGCGAGCGCGATGCGAGTGCCAGGTTCGGCCGGACGCACGAGAACCGCGAGCGCAACGTCGAGCTCGCCGTCGCGGACACGGTGGCGCAGCTCCGCTGAGTCGCCGCTGGCGAGGAGGTCGAGACGGACATCGCGGTGCGCGTGACGAAACGCGGCGAGCGCACCGGGTAGCAAGACTGCGCCGAGCGTCGGCGTCACGCCGATGTGGAGGCGGCCCCCGCGTCCGGTTGCGACATCGCTCGCATCCTGCTCCGCTCGCCGGATGGCATCGAGTGCGACCTCCGCCCGATCGACCATCGTGCGGCCGACGACTGTCGGCGCGGCCCCGTGCCGGCCGCGCGTGAACAGTGGCGCGCCGATCTCGGTTTCGATGCGCTTGAGCCGGCGACTCAGCGGCGGTTGCGCGATGTGCAGTTGGCGCGCCGCTCCCGTGAGCGATCCCGTCCTGGCTATCGCCGTCACGAGCTCGAGGTCGGCTCGATCCATACCGTCACGGTAATGAAGCGCTCTCGCCCGACGCGCCGTCGGCTCCTTACACTGCGCCGATGGAGATGCGCGAAGCGGTAATAGTCGACACGGTCCGCACGCCCATCGGCAAGCGCAAGGGTGCGCTGGCCGGGTGGCATCCGACCGACCTCCTCGCCTTCACGCTGCAAGGCCTGATCGAGCGCACGGGTGTCGACCCCGAGCGGGTCGACGACGTGGTCGGCGGTTGCGTGACACAGGTCGGCGAGCAGGGTTGCAACGTGATCCGCAACAGCTGGGTGGCCGCCGGACTGCCGCAATCCGTGCCGTGCACATCGGTCGATCGGCAGTGCGGCTCGTCGCAGCAGGCGATGCACTTCGCCGCCCAAGGCGTGATGTCGGGTTGCTACGACATCGCCATCGCGTGCGGTGTCGAATCGATGACGCGCGCGCCGATGGCGAGCAACGCCAGCGGGGGCATCGGTCCGTTCTCGCCCGGCTTCATGGACGCGTGCGACGGCCAGCTCAAGACGCAGTTCGAGGTCGCGCAGATCCTGGCCGAGCGGTTCAAGATCAGCCGTGAGGACATGGACGAGTTCGCGCTCGAGTCGCACCTCCGCGCCGCGCGCGCCACCGAGGAGGGCCGCTTCGACCGCG
>DASXPN010000084.1:0-3549 GCA_036493595.1 Acidimicrobiales bacterium
CCGAGCTCCTCGGGCCGGCCCACGAGGACGATCGGGACGTCGAGCTCGGCCGCCGCCCTGACTGCGCCCTCGACGATCTCGCCTGGCGCATTGTCCCCGCCCATCGCATCGACGGCGATGGGCAGCCGGCTCACAGAAAGCCCTACTCGACTTCGACGGCCTGGCGGCCGTGGTACCAACCGCAGTTCGGGCACACGACGTGGGGGACCTTGGCCGCGCTGCACCGAGGGCACACGCTGCGAGCGGGGGCCTCGAGCGTCCACGCGCTCGCCCGCCGGCTGCGGCTCTTCGACTTCGACGTCTTCTTCTTGGGGACAGCCATGTCTTCGCTCTCTCGTGCCAGGGGCGAACGGGGAACGATACCGGCCGGCCGCCGGCTGCGTCGAACGCCCCGGGCCGTCCGGATGGCCCTGACAGCTACCGGCCGGCCGCGGCGGCCTCGAGCGCGGCGATGTCGATCTTCTTCATGCCGAGCATCGCCTTCATCGCCCGCTCGGCCCGCTGCGGGTCCGGATCACCGAGCACATCGGCCATTCCAGCCGGGACGACCTGCCACGACAGCCCGAACCTGTCCTTCAGCCAACCGCACTGACTCTCCTCGCCGCCGTCAGTCAGCTTCGACCAGTAGTAGTCGACCTCGTCTTGGTCCGCGCACGTGATCATCAGCGAGATCGCCTCGTCGAAGGTGAACTGCGGCCCACCGTTGATGGCGATGAAGGGCTGACCGTCGAGCACGAACTCAACCGTCAGCACCGTGCCGGCCGGACGGGGCCCGGCGTCGTTGTAGTACGACACGTCGCGGATCTCGGAGTTCGGGAAGATCGACACGTAGAACTCGGCCGCCTCGAGGCCCTCGGTGTCGAACCAGAGGTTGGGAGTGATCGTCGGCATGAGCGGACTCTCCTGCTCGCGAACGCGGGTCGGGCATAGTGACCTCAGGGGTACACATCTCCGACGACGATCAGTGCCCGAACTGATCGGCCCTTCAGTCGAACTTCAGCTCTCGCAACGCCGCCCATCGCTCATCGGGCGTGTCGACGGCGCCCTCGCCCAGCGGATGCGCATCCGGTTCCGGACCCTTGCATGTGTCCTCGCACAGCGGTGCCAGTGGCAGGGCAAGCAGCACCGCGTCGCGCACCACCGGCTCGAGATCGATGCGATCACCGTCGAGGGGATACGTCTCACCCTCGACCGCCCGAGCCTCGAAGATCTCCCTGACCTCCGTCGCCAGGTCGCCTTCGACGGTGGCGAGGCATCGCCGGCACTCCCCTGTCCACCGGGCCCTGATCGAGCCCGTGGCCGTGAGCGATCGGTCGCTCATGGCCTCGAGCGTGAGCCGGGCCTCGACGTCGGATCCTTCGACCACTCGTGACGCGGTGATGGCGAGGCCCTCGAGTGCCGCGGTTGCCGTGATCTCGCGTCGGGTGCCGGGGTGACGGAGTAATTCGCTGACACCTACGACGAGCGAGCCGGCGTGCGACGCCACCGCGCTACTCGTCCTGATCGAAGAACGCGTGCCCGTCGTCCTCGTCTTCGACGGGCTCGGTCGAAGTCGGCTCCGCGCCGGCAAGCGGGTTGCCTTGCAGCTTCGTGCGGCCCGCGGCGACCGTCTTCATCGTGCGCTCGAGCACGATCTCGAAGCTGGCGAGCTTCTGGTCGCAATAGTCCTCGCACTCGAGCCGGAGCCGGCGGGCTTCGTCGTCCGCGGTGTCGACGGTCTGGCGCGCTCGGAGCTCCGCGGCCTTGACGACTTCGGTTCGCTGCACCATGCGTTCGGCGCGGGCCCGAGCGGCGTCGAGGATGTCGTCCGCATCGCGCCGCGTCTTCGTGAGGAACTCGTCGCGCTCCTTCAACAGCCAGCGTGCCGCCCGAAGCTCGTCGGGGAGACGTTCGATCGCTTCCTCGAGCAACTCGAGCACTTCCTCACGATTGATCATGACCGACGCGGACAGCGGCATCGGCCGCGCCCCGGAGATCATCTCCGCGACGCGCCGCAGCAAGGCTTCGCTCTCGGGATGCTGGTAGCTCAGTGGGGAGCCCTTCGGCCCACCCGATCCGGGTGACGGAGGCGCCGAGCCACCGGCAGCGGTTGCCTCCGCGGCGCGCGTGCCGTCCTCGTCGTACAGCGTCATGGCTTGGAGAACCGCTCCCTGATGCGGGCCGCGACCGGGGCAGGCACCATCGACGACACGTCCCCGCCGAAGCGGGCGATGTCACGGATGTACTTCGACGCGATCGCCGAGCTCGCGGACGCCGACGGAAGGAACACGGTGTGCACGCCGGACACGTTGAGGTTCACCTGTGCCTGCGCCATCTCGTTCTCGAAGTCGGACACGGCGCGCAAGCCCTTGATGATGAAGTCGGCGCCAACGTCTTTCGCGACATCGACGACCAGCTTCGCGAACTGCACGACTCGCACGTTGTCGAGATGGTCCAGCGAATCTTCGATCATCGCCTCCCGCTCCTCGAGCGAGAACAGCGGCTCGCCCTTCTGCGGATTGCGCATGGCCGCAATGACGACGTTGTCGAACAGGTACGCGGCGGACTCGACGAGTTCGCGGTGTCCGTTGTGGAAGGGGTCGAACGAGCCCGGATAGAGCACCGTCGTCACAGCTTCGTCTCCTCGGGGTCATCGCGGCGGCAGGAGATGACAACCACCGTACTTCCATATCGACGTGATCTCACCACGGCCCACTGGTTACCCGGATCGACCGGTCGGTCACTCTCGATGACCGCGACCGGCACCGGGAGCGTCGCGAGGAGGTCGTGCCAGCCGTCGAACGCGTACGGCGGGTCGATGATGGCGAGGTCGAAGCCGAAGGCGTGCCCGGCCGCGAACCGCACCGCGTCGGCCCGCACGACCGTGCCCGCCGGCGCCAACTTCGTTGCGTCGAGATTTGCCTGGATCGAGTCGACGGCGGTTCGGTCGTTGTCGACGAACGTGGCGCGCACCGCGCCTCGGGACAGCGCCTCGATCCCCATCGCTCCGCTCCCGGCGAACAGATCGAGGATCGAGGCACCCTCCACGAGCCCGAGGGAGCCGAGCGCGTTGAACGTCGCCTCCCGCACACGATCACTCGTCGGGCGGGTCGCCCGGCCGGGTGGCGCGTCGAGCCGGATCCCCCGCGCCGTCCCCGCAACCACTCGCACCATGCGGAACGTAACGTGCGCGCTCATGGAAGCACCGAGCGACGCCGTGCGGGTCGTCCGCATCGACCAACCGCACGCTCGCAACGCGGTCAACAGCGCGACCGCGGCGCGCTTGCACGACGAGTTCGTCGCCTTCGAGGCCGACGACCATGCCAAGGTGGCGGTGCTGACCGGAGACGAGGTCGCCTTCTGCGCGGGGGCCAATCTGCGCGACCTGCCCACGCTGCGACCATCGGGCCCGCTCGGTCCGACGCGACTCTCGCTGTCGAAGCCGGTGATCGCCGCAATCGAAGGATGGTGTGTCGCCGGCGGTGTCGAGCTCGCGGCATGGTGCGACCTGCGAGTGGCAGCCGAGACCGCGCGCTTCGGTTGCCTCGAACGTCGATGGGGGGTGCCGCT
>DASXPN010000085.1:0-12986 GCA_036493595.1 Acidimicrobiales bacterium
CACCGATGTACACGCGCCGGAGAGGTCGTACGCGTCCATGCGCGCGGTGATGTCGTCGGCCGCGGCGCGGACCTTGGCGAGGATGTAGCGATCGAGAACGGCGGTATCACCGTCGGTCTCGCCGCCGAACGAACCGCGTAGGCCGGCTGCGTTCGCGTACAGCGTCAGGAAATACCAGGCGTTCCAGATCGGCATGAGCACCTGGCGGATCGCTTCTTCCATCGGCCTGCGGTCGGCGACGACGTCACCCCCGCGCAGCGCCGCCGACGCGAGCAGCGCCCACCGCATGGCATCGGAACCGACCTCGTCGAACACCTCGACCGGGTCGGGATAGTTGCCGAGCCGTTTGCTCAGCTTCTGTCCGTCGTCGCCGAGGATCACGCCGTGCACGACGCACGACTGGAAGGCCGGCCGGTCGAACAGCGCGGTCGCGAGAACGTGCAATGTGTAGAACCACCCGCGCGTCTGTCCGATGTATTCGACGATGAAGTCGCCCGGGAAGTGCGACTCGAACCATGCCTGGTTCTCGAACGGGTAATGCACCTGCGCGTAGGGCATCGATCCCGACTCGAACCAGCAGTCGAGGACGTCGGGGATGCGGCGCATCATCGACGTCCCGGTCGGGTCGTCGGGGTTGGGACGCACGAGCTCGTCGATGAACGGTCGGTGCAGGTCGTCGGGCCGGACACCGAAGTCGTGCTCGAGCTCGTCGAGGCTGCCGTACACGTCGACGCGCGGATAGGCAGGATCGTCGCTCTTCCAGATCGGCAGCGGTGAGCCCCAGAAGCGGTTGCGGCTGATCGACCAGTCGCGAGCTCCTTCGAGCCACTTGCCGAACGAGCCGTCACGTACGTGTTCGGGCACCCAGGTGATCTGTTGGTTGAGCTCGAGCATGCGGTCCTTCAGCGCGGTGACGCGCACGAACCAGCTCGACATGGCCTTGTAGATGAGCGGCGTGTCGGTGCGCCAGCAATGCGGGTAGCTGTGGACGTAGGTCTCGTGACGAACGACGACACCGAGCTCCTTCAGATCTCGGATGATCGCGGCGTTCGCATCGAACACCTGCACTCCCGCGTACGGGGGCACCTCGGCGGTGAACTTGCCTTGGTCGTCGACCGGCGCGACCACGGCGATCCCGGCGGCGTCGCATGCCATCTGGTCGTCCTCGCCGAAGCCGGGCGCCATGTGCACCGCGCCGGTGCCGTCCTCGGTGGTCACGAAGTCAGCACCGAGCACGACGAACGCGTTCGGTTGGTCGACGAAGAAGTCGAGCAGCGGCCGGTAGTGATGACCGACGAGCTCGGATCCCTTGATGGTCCCGACCTGTGTCGCGTTGGCGAGCTCGCGCTCGTAGGCCGTAGCGCGCGCCGCGCCGATGACGTACTCGTGGCCGCTGTCTTCGTATACCGCGTAGCCGATATCGGGGCCGACCGCGATGGCGAGGTTCGACGGCAACGTCCACGGGGTCGTCGTCCACACGAGCAGGCGCCGGCCGTCGTCGAGCTCGAACCACACAGTCAGTGCAGGGTCTTGGCGGTCGCGATACGAGTCGTCGAGCCGTGTCTCGAAGTTGGACAGCGGCGTCTCGCACTCCCAGCAGTAGGGGAGCACGCGATAGCCCTCGTACAGCAGTCCTTTGTCGTAGAGCTGCTTCTGGGCCCACATGACCGACTCCATGTAGGAGAGGTCCATGGTCTTGTAGTCGTTGTCCATGTCGACCCAGCGGGCCTGCCGGGTGACGTAGTCACGCCAGACGTCCGCCGTGGTGCCGACGATCGAGCGGCAGTACGCATTGAAGTTGTCGACGCCGTACGCCTCGATCGCCATCCGCCCGGACAGTCCGAGCTCGCGCTCGGCTTGCATCTCCACGGGGAGGCCGTGGCAGTCCCATCCGAACCGGCGCTCGACCCGCTGGCCCCGCATCGTGCGGTACCGGGGCACCGCGTCCTTGACGAACCCGGTGAGCAGGTGACCGTAGTGCGGGAGGCCGTTGGCGAAGGGCGGTCCGTCGTAGAAGACGAACTCGTCGTCGGGCGGCCGTTGGTCGACCGAGCGGGCGAACACGTCTGTCTCTTGCCACCGGTCGATGATCGATCGTTCGAGCTCGGGGAACGACGGATGCTGGTCGACGTCCGGGTAGCGCCCGCTCGACGGCGACGACGGCGGCGGGGCAGGTGGCATTCGAGAGAGCGTACGCGGGTACTACGGTCCTCCCGGCATGGTTACGAGCCTCTACAAGGTGCGAGATGACGGCACGGTCGAGCTGAACGTGCACGCGCAACCGGGTGCGGGCCAGACCCAGATCACCGGCCGTCACGGCGACGCCATCAAGATCCGCGTCGCGGTGCCGCCGGAGCTCGGCCGGGCCAACACCGCGCTGGCGAGCGCGCTGGCAAACGCATTCGGCCTGCCGGACAACGCGGTCGAGCTCGTCAGCGGCGAGAAGAGCCGGACCAAGCGTTTCCGTCTCACGGTGGAGGACGTCCACGAGTTCGCCGCCCGGCTCGACGATCTGGTGGCAGCGGGGGATGCCGGTCCCGGACCGGCCGATCGGGACAGGTGGCGACCACCCAGAGGTTGAAATCTCCGACCTCTCCCTTTACAATCCAGCACCCTTTTGGCGCCCCCTGAGAGGAAGCCATGCCGAGAACAACCGCCCCGACCGCCCCGACCCAGGCGGCCAAGCGTGCCGTGACGCCGAAAGCGGCCGCTTCCTCGAAGAGGACCGCCGTCAAGAAGGTGACGCCGGCCAAGGCCGCGGCGAACAAGTCAACGACAAAAAAAGCCACGGCGAGCAAGGCGAGAGTGACCAAGACGACGGCGAGCAAGACGGCAGCGAGCAAGATCGCCACCAAGGCGGCGGCCCCGAAGAATGCGGTCGCGGCGAAGAAGGCCACGGTGCGGAAGCCGGCCTCCACCGGCAAGTCAGCGCCCGCCCTGAAGTCGACGGCCGGCAAGGCTGCCCCTGCCAACAAGTCAGCGGCCCCTGCCAACAAGTCAGCGGCCGCCACAAAGTCGCTGCCGGCCACGAAGGCAGCCGCCAAGACCGCGCCCGCCGGCAAGGCGGCAGCACCGGCGGCGAAGGCGGTCAAGAAGGGCCCGGTCGTCCTCGACAAGTTCCTCGAAGGTCAGAAGGCGGCGCTGCTCGAGGAGCGCGCCACCTACACGCAGCAAGCCGAATCGCTCCAAGCCGAGGCTGACCTGCTCGCGGCCGAGCGCGAGCCCGGCGACGTGCAGTTCGACGAGGAGTCAGGCGAAGGCGACACGCTCGCGGTCGAGCGTGAGCGCGACCTCGCGCTGTCCGCGCAAGCACGTGCTGCGGTGGACGAGATCGACACCGCGTTGGCGAAGATCGCCGTCGGCACCTACGGCGTCTGCGAGCAATGCGGCAAGACGATCCCGAAGGATCGATTGCGGGCCATCGCATACGCAGCGCTGTGTGTCCAGTGCAAGAGCATGGGCCTCAGCAGACGGTGAGCAAGGCCGAGCCGGGTACGAGATCCCGGCTCGTGGGCCTGGTGATCTCGGTGGCGGCCCTCGTGGTCATCGCCGATCAGCTCACCAAGTGGTGGGCGACGAACGTGCTGGCCGACCGCGACATCGATCTCGTGTGGACGTTGCGACTGCGGCTCATCCGCAACAGTGGCGCGGCGTTCAGCGTCGCCGGCGGGCGCGGCGGGATCGTCGGCCTGCTCGCCATCGCGGTGGTGGTCGCGCTCATCTCGTTCGGACGCGGGATCGAGACCAAGCTCGGCGCGGTCAGCCTCGGCCTCGTGCTCGGCGGCGCGTTCGGCAACATCGTCGATCGCATCTTCCGTGATGGCAGTGGCTTCCTCGGTGGCGGGGTGGTGGACTTCGTCGACCTCCAGTGGTGGCCGGTGTTCAACCTGGCCGACGCGGCGGTCTCGATCGGCGGTTTGTTGCTGGTCTTCGTCATCTCGCGATCGCCGTGACGACCTCAGCGGCGACGGTGCCGGGCGCGCTCGCCGGTGAGCGCCTCGACCGGGTCGTCGCTGTGTTGCTGGACTGCACGCGCTCCGAGGCGGCCGCACTGGTGGCCGAGGGCGCGGTCACCGTCGACGGGGCCGTGTCGACCAAGGGCTCGGCCCGCGTCGAGGCGGACGCTCGAGTCGAGATCACCCGTGAGCCGGCGGACGAAGAGAACCTCCCGAAGGCCGACCCGTCGATCGCATTCGACGTCGTGTTCGAGGACGACCACGTCATCGTGGTCGACAAGCCCGCGGGCCTCGTCGTGCACCCCGGTGCCGGCAACACGAACGGCACCCTCGTGAACGGACTGCTCGCGCGCTATCCCGAGATCACGCCGGTGGGCGCGCCCGAGCGGCCAGGCATCGTGCACCGACTCGACAAGGACACATCCGGATTGCTGCTTGTGGCGCGGACACCAGATGCGCACGCGGCGCTGACGAATCAGTTGAAGGCGCGGTCGGTGACGCGTCGCTACCTCGCGTTGGTGTGGGGCCACTTCGACTCACCCCGCGGCGTGGTCGACGCGCCGATCGGCCGTTCGGCGCGGACTCCCACCCGCATGACGGTGTCGGCGCGAGGGCGCGACGCGCGCACGACCTATGAAGTGATCGAGGCGTACACGGATCCGGCGGAAGCATCGTTGGTCTGGTGCGCGCTCGACACTGGCCGCACCCACCAGATCCGGGTGCACCTCGCCGCCATCGGGCACCCCGTGGTCGGTGACGGTCGCTACGGCGGCCGACGCACGCCTGCCGCCGATGTCGGGCGCTTCTTCCTGCACGCCGCACAGCTTGGGTTCGATCATCCGGTGACGGGCGAGCCGCTGACGTTCGAGTCGTCGCTGCCGGCAGACCTCGCCGAGGTGCAAGCCCGGTTCTCGTCGGGCGCGTGACGCGGTCGTTCGTTCGACCTCGACCGCCGCGATCAGGTCGGACGGGGAGTGGTCTCGCCGGGTAACGGCCAGGGTTGCTCACCGCGTGACATCGAGACCACGTCGGACAGCGTGAGCGCGTCGAGCAGGTGCTTCATCTGTTCGCTCACGCCTGCCCACACGGCGAGGAGCACGCACTGGCCTTCGTGATCGCAGGCGCCGTGCTGGTGCGGCTCGCCGAAGTCGCCGAGCACGATCGGGCCGTCCACCGCGCTCACGATGGCACCGAGCGTGATCGAGTCAGGCTCACGGGCCAGCACGTAGCCGCCGCCGACGCCGCGCTTGGAGCGCACCAGGCCCGCTCCCTTCAACGCCAGCAGGATCTGCTCGAGGTAGGGCTGCGGCAGGCCGGTGCGCTCGGCGATGTCCCGGACCGAGGTCGGGCTCACTCCGTCGCTGTGCAACGTCAATGACACCAGCGCGCGACAGGCGTAGTCACCCCGGGTCGAGACCTTCACTCGCGCCACGATAGAGAGCGCAGAGTTGTCCCGGATGCCTCCTGATCCCTGGTGGCGCTGCCGATAGGGTGACGATGAAGCAGGAAGGGACCCTCGTGGGCGACGACCAAACAGCACCGATCGTTCCCGACTACCGCGGTGCGTGCCTCAGCAACGTCGTTCCCGCGCTGCTCGATCGTCCCGACGATGTCAGGTCGTGGTTCCCGGCCGCCGGGCTCGAGGCCGACCAGGTGGTCCTGATCGCGCTCGACGGTCTCGGTTGGCAGCAACTCGAAGCTCGTCGCCATCTGGCGCCGACGCTGTCCGCGATGCAAGGCGGCCCGATCTCGTCGGTGCTGCCGACGACGACGGCCACCGCGTTGACGTCGCTCGCCACCGGGATGTCGCCTGGCGAGCACGGGGTCATCGGGTATCGCATCCACGTCCACGGCGAGGTGCTCAACATCCTGCGCTGGACGACCGCGGCCGGCGACGCCCGCCACACGATCCCGCCGCAGAAGGTGCAGCCGAACCTTCCCTTCCTCGGCCATCGTCCGCCGGTCATCACGCGCGCCGAGTTCGCTCGCACCGGGTTCACGCAGAGCCATCTCGACACCGTCCGGTTCACGGGGTACCGAATGACGTCGACGTTGGTCACCGAGGTGGCGCGGCTGTCGCGCGCGTCCGAGCCGTTCGTGTATGCGTACTACGACGGCCTCGACAAGGTCAGCCACGAGTACGGCCTCGGGGCGTACTACGACGCGGAGCTCGTCGCCGTCGACCGGCTCGTGGCCGACGTCCTCGACGCCGCGACGCCCGGCACCGCGGTCGTCGTCGTCTCCGACCACGGCCAAGTCGAAGTCGGCGAGAACGTCGTACCGCTCGCGCCCGAGGTCGCATCGCACGTGTCGTTGCAATCGGGCGAGGGACGGTTCCGGTGGTTGCACGCCCGTCCCGGCCATGCGACGGCGCTGGTCGACGCCTCGGTGGCCGCCCATGGCAACCACGCGTGGGTCCGCACCCGCGACGAGGTCGTCGAGCAAGGCTGGTTCGGTCCGCACGTCACTTCGGACGCGGTGTCCCGGTTGGGTGACGTGGCTCTCGTGGCGCGAGACGACGTCGCGTTCAGCGAGCCGACCGATACCGGCCCGTACGCCCTCATCGGGCGACACGGCTCGGCAACCGCGGCCGAGGTGTACGTGCCGCTGCTGGTCGGTGTCGCCTGACCGAACCACATCCGGCTGGCATCGGGTAAGAATCCCCGTCATGTCGGATCCGCAGCCGCACTCGGTCGAGCATCCCGAGATCGTCCCTCCCGCCGCCGGTGCCGCGGAGGACGACGCCAACCGGGAGTCGGTCGACCAGCCCGCAAAGGTCATGCGGATCGGCTCGATGATCAAGCAACTGCTCGACGAGGTCCGTGCCGCGCCGCTCGACGAGGCCAGCCGCGACCGTCTCGCGGCCATCTTCGAGACGTCGGTCAAGGAGCTCTCGGAGTCACTGTCGCCGGACCTGCGCGACGAGCTGGCCCGATTGGCACCGCCGTTCGGGGGTGAGGCGCCGCCGAGCGAGGCCGAGCTGCGCATCGCGCAAGCGCAGTTGGTGGGATGGTTGGAAGGGCTGTTCCACGGCATCCAGGCGACGCTGTTCGCGCAGCAGATGCAGGCGCGCCAACAGCTCGAGCAGATGCGGCGGCTCCCACCGGGTCAGGATCAAGACCAACCGCCAGGCCCGCCGGGCACGTACTTGTAGGAGGTTCATGCCATGTGCCGGAGCATCGTGACGCTGCGGGGCGAAGAGACGGCCACGACCGACGAGGTTCGCGGCGCGGCGCTGCAGTTCGTCCGCAAGATCAGCGGCTACAACAAGCCCTCGAAGGCCAACGAGGAAGTGTTTGACCAGGCCGTCATCGAGATCGCAGGGGCCACCCAGCGGCTCCTCGACGGCCTCGTGACGCCGCCGGGCGCCCGCCAGCCGGCCATGGCCCACAGCCGGGTCGTCGCCCGCGAGAAGGCGCAGGAGAAGGCCGCGGCAGCCGTTCCCTGATCTTGTCGACGGGTGTACTGTCGACAAATCACACCCCTGTGATTTGTCCACAAACTGTGGACGAACACATGTGGATGTTCGGTGGACAGCGATCCGTGGGAGGAGCGAGCTCGGGATGGGTGACCGGAAGCGCTTCGTCCACCTCCACACCCACACCGAGTTCTCCATGCTCGACGGGGCCTCGCGTGTGGACGAGCTGGTCGAGGCGGCCGCGGCGGACGAGCAGCCCGCCCTCGGGATCACCGACCACGGCAACATGTACGGCGTCCTGCCGTTCTACGCCGCGTGCCGCAAGGCCGGCATCACGCCTGTCATCGGCTTCGAGGCGTACATGGCGCACGAGCGTCGCGACGAGCGCATCAACACGCGGGGCAAGATCGACGACACCGGCGGCGAGGGTGAGGGCGGCAAGAAGGCCTGGTACCACCTGACGCTGCTGGCCGAGAACAACACCGGGTATCGCAACCTGATCCAGCTCGCGAGTCGGGCCTTTCTCGAGGGCTACTACCGCAAGCCGAAGGTGGACTGGGAGATCCTCGCCGACCACAGCGAGGGGGTGATCGCCAGCACCGGTTGTCTCGGCGGCCACGTGCTGCAGTCGTTGCTCAACGGCGACTTCGAGCTCGCGCTCGAAAAGGCCGGGAAGCTCCAGGAGATCTTCGGTCGCGACAGCCTCTTCGTCGAGTTGCAAGACCACGGCATCCCCGCGCAGGCGAAGACCAACCCGCAGCTGATCGACATCGCCACGAAGCTCGGCGCACCGCTGCTCGCCACCAACGACAGCCACTACACGCGACCCGAAGACGCGGAGTCACACGACGCGTTGCTGTGCGTGCAGACCAACGCGTTGATCAGCGAGACGGCCGACGAGCGGTTCAAGTTCAGCGGGGAGGGTCACTACCTCAAGAGCGCCGACGAGATGTACCGGCTGTTCGAGGAGCGGCCCGACGCGTGTGACAACACGCTGCTGATCGCCGAGCGCGCCGGCGTCGAGATCGAGTTCGGCAAGCCGCAGCTGCCGAACTTCCCGCTGCCCGCGGGGTTCGAGTCCGATGGCGACTACCTCCGGCATCTGACCTTCGAAGGCGCCCGCCGTCGCTGGGGTGAGCAGTTGCCCGATGCGGTCACCGACCGGCTGGCGTTCGAGTTGAACGTCATCGACACCATGGGCTTCAGCTCGTACTTCCTCATCGTGTGGGACCTCATCCGTCACGCGCGCGACTCCGACATCCGCGTCGGGCCGGGCCGAGGCAGCGCGGCCGGATGTGCGGTGGCCTATTGCCTGCGCATCACGGATCTCGATCCGATCAAGTACGACCTGCTGTTCGAGCGCTTCTTGAATCCGTCCCGCATCTCGATGCCCGACATCGACATGGACTTCGACTCGCGTTACCGCGACGAGATGATCCGCTACGCGGCCGAGAAGTACGGACGAGATCGTGTCGCGCAGATCATCACGTTCTCCACCATCAAGGCGCGCGCCGCGGTGCGCGATGCCGCACGCGTCCTGGGTTACCCGTACGCGATCGGCGACAAGGTCGCGAAGCTCATGCCACCGCTCATCATGGGTCGCGACACGCCCTTGAAGGCGTGCCTCGAGCCGACGAGTGGGTTCGACGACGGCTACAAGATGGCCTCCGATCTGCGAGCTCTGTACTCCGCTGACCCGGACAGCAAGCGGGTCATCGACGTGGCCAAGGGTCTCGAAGGGATGCGCCGCCAGGACGGCATCCACGCCGCGGCCGTGGTCATCACCAAGGAGCCGTTGACCGAGTACCTGCCGATCCAGCGCAAGCCCGACCCGGGTCAGGATCCCGAGTCGGCGCCGATGGTGACGCAGTACGAGATGCACGGCGTCGAGGACCTCGGCCTGCTGAAGATGGACTTCCTCGGCCTGCGCAACCTCGACGTGCTCACCGACACGATCGAGATCATCCGCAGGACGCGTGGCATCGAGGTCGACATCGACAACGTTGCGCTCGACGACGAGCCGACGTTCGAGCTGTTACGGCGGGCGGACTCGATCGGCGTGTTCCAGCTCGAAGGTGGGCCCATGCGGGCGCTGATGCGCTCACTGGCCCCGACGTCGTTCGAAGATGTCGCCGCGCTCGTTGCGCTGTACCGGCCGGGTCCGATGGCCGCCAACATGCACAACGACTACGCCGATCGCAAGAACGGGCGTAAGCCGATCCAGTACCTGCATCCCGATGCGCAAGAGGTGCTCGGCGACACGTACGGGCTCATGATCTTCCAAGAGAGCCTGATGCGAGTGGCGCAGAAGTTCGCCGGCTACTCGCTCGCGGAAGCCGACAACCTGCGCCGCGCCTGCGGCAAGAAGATCCGCGAGAAGATGAAGCTCGAACGCGATCGGTTCGTCGACGCGTGCGAAGCGACCGGCTACGGGCGTGATCTCGGCAACCAATGGTTCGACATCATCGAGCCGTTCGCCGACTACGCCTTCCCCAAGGCGCACGCGTTCGGCTATGGCCTGATCGCCTACCAGACCGCGTATCTGAAGGCGAACCATCCCGCCGAGTACTTCGCCGCGCTGCTCACGAGCGTCAAGGCCAACCTCGACAAAGCCGCGGTCTATCTCGCCGACTGTCGCGCCATGGGCATCGAGGTCACGGTGCCCGACGTCAACCGGTCCGCATCAGACTTCACACCGGTGCGCGCCGAAGACGACGCCTCCAAGTCCCAGATCGTGTTCGGGCTCTCCGCGGTGCGCAATGTGGGCCAAGGGCTCGTGGCGCTGATCGTGGCCGAGCGCGACAAGAACGGTCCATTCCTCGACTTCTACGACTTCTGCGAGCGCGTCGACCTCAACGTCCTCAACAAGCGCACACTCGAGTCGCTCATCAAGGCGGGTGGCTTCGACTGTGTCGGCCATCCCCGCAAAGGCCTGCTGTTCGCGTTCGAGGCGATCATCGATCAGGTCGTGGCTCGCCGGCGCGAGCGGGACATGGGTGTCATGTCCCTGTTCGGCGAAGTCGAGGTCGGCTTTGACTTCGACGAGCGACCGAAGATCCCCGACCTCGAGTTCGACAAGTCGCAGCGCCTCGCCTTCGAAAAGGAGATGCTCGGCCTCTACGTGTCCGACCATCCGCTGCTCGGCGCCGAAGGAGTGTTGCGACGCCGCACCGATGGTTCGCTGCTCGATCTCGCCGAGTTCGAGGACGGCTCGATCAAGGTCTTCGGTGGCATCGTCACCGGCCTCCAGCGCAAGTGGACGAAGCGGGGCGAGCTGATGGCCGTGTTCACGCTGGAGGACCTCCAGACCAGCTGCGAGGTCATGGTCTTCCCGAGGTCGATGACCGAGCACGGCCACAAGCTGGCCGACGACGTCGTCGTGTGCGTGAAGGCCCGGGTCGACAAGCGCGAAGACGCGCCGAAGCTCATCGCCATGGAGCTCGACATCTTCGAGGGCATCACCGACGGCGCCCCACCGCTGCGTATCCGCGTCGCCATCAGCCGGGTGAGCGAGTCGCTCATCGCCGAGCTGAAAAGCCTGCTCAGCGAGCATCCGGGCGAATCGCAGGTGTTCCTGCACCTCGGCGAGCGCCAGGTACTGCGCCTGCCCGACGAGTTCTGCGCCGACACCAGCGGCGGCCTGGCCGGCCACCTCCGGGTGCTGCTCGGTCCCGACGCCCTGCTCTCCTGATCGCGTGGTCCAGGGCCGGCGGCGTCCGATCGGCTCCCTGACCGGCATATTCGCTTTCTGCCGAGTTGCGAATCGTCCGGAGAACCGCTGGACTAGTGGGACCACCTTCACGAGTTCCGGGGGCATTGCACGCGTATGGCGATCGAGGTCGAGACCAAGGATTGCACGCAGCTTTCTGACGCCGAGTTGGCCGAGATGGCGGACATCTGCGCCGAGGGACCGAGCCGGTTCGAGGCGGGACTGCTGTCGAAACAAGCCGAGCTCTGGGTGCTGGTCACGCTGGCCAGAGACGGCGACAAGCTGAAGGGCTTCTCGTTCAGCACCCTCGAGCGCATCGGTGGCACGCCGTGCGTGCTGATCGGGCTGGCCTCGGTGAAGCGCTCGAGCAAGCGCGACACGGTGCTCAAGGCCATGATGCACGACAAGTACCGCCGGGCCGTCCTGGCCTTCCCGGACGAAGACGTGCTGGTGGGCACCCGTTTTCTCGACGCCTCCGGCTTCGAGGCATTCAAGCTCCTCGACGACATCGTGCCCCGACCCGAACACAAGGCCACCGGCGAGGAGCGGGCGTGGGGCCGGCGCTTGGCCAAGCGCTTCGGCATCGAGAACGGCAGCTACGACGACCGCGGCTTCATCGCCGAAGGTGACGGCTCGTTCCCGTGCGTGCTCGACCACGAGACGCTCAAGCCCGAGTCGATCCCATCCGACGTGGCGGCCCAGTTCGACGATGTCGACCCCAAGCAGGGTGACTCATTGATCGCCTTCGGCTGGGCCATGGCCGAGTACCTCGCCAAGATCAGCTGACCGACGCGGTTGATGGACCTCACTGAGGTCCTGCGCCGTCGCCGCATGGTCCGGGCCTTCCGGGCGGATCCCGTTCCAGCCGACGTGCTCGACCGCGTGCTCGGTGCGGCCCGCCGGGGCCCCGCGGCCGGCAACAGCGACGGCACCGACCTGGTCGTGCTCGAGGGCCGGGACCAAACCCGTTCCTACTGGGACGTCACGCTGCCGCCCGGCCGCGCTCGAGACCACTTCGGCTACCCCCGGTTGCTCGACGCGCCGGTGTTGGTGTTGCCGATCGCAGACTCGGGTGCGTATCTGCGTCGGTACTCCGAGGCGGACAAGGCCTCGACCGGGCTGGGCGAGTCGGAGGAGCGCTGGCCCGTGCCGTATTGGACGGTGGACACCTCCTTCGCGGCGATGCTGCTGCTCCTCGCCGCGACCGCGGAAGGGCTCGGCAGCCTGTTCTTCGGGATCTTCGCCCACGAGGCCGAGTTGCTGGGCTCGCTCGGCGCGCCCACCGGTCGCCGCGCCATCGGCACCATCGCGCTCGGCTGGCCCGACGCCGAAGCCGACGCGGCGCGGCCGGGGCTTTCCGCCTCGCGCCCGAAGCGCTCGCTCGACGAGGTCGTCCACCGCGGCCGCTGGTGACGCTCGGAGGCGTGAGCGGTAGGGTCCGGACATGGGTAAGCAGATCCCGATGGTGTCGTATCTCGAGCTCGAGAACGGCCCTCCTCACCTCGTCGCCACCGCCTGCGAGACGTGCGGCGCGCTGTACTTCGACCGGCGCAACGCATGCGCGTCGTGCGGCGGTCGTTCGTTCACCACGAAGCCGCTCGGCACCGACGGCGTCGTGCGCAGCTTCACGATCATCCATCGCGCCGCGCCCGGCGTGCCGACGCCGTACGTCTCGGCCGTGGTCGATCTCGACGGCGGCGGCTCGGTGAAGGCCAACGTGATGAACACGGATCCCGACCCGGACCACGTGTCACTCGGCCTCCCGGTGCGACTCACGACGTTCACGGCTGGCACTGACGACGACGGCACCGAGGCGATCGCCTTCGGCTTCGAACCGCGAGAGAACTGAGGGGACAACGATGAGCAAGAACGGCGAGAGCAGCGGCGACAACGTCTGGATCCT
>DASXPN010000086.1:0-11148 GCA_036493595.1 Acidimicrobiales bacterium
TGTGATCGGTGATGTCGTTGTCCGAGAACGAACCGCAACTGGTCCGGTGCCGCGTGATCTCGCGCTTGGTCCACGCATTGGCGCTGGCGGGGTGGTCGGTGCCGTAGTGCAGGAGCGACTGCGCGAACAGTACGTACACCGATCCGTCGTGCTGCCATCGGACCACGAGGACCGCGGACTCGTCCGACCCGAACGGGACGTCCTTGTCGTCGTCCGGATCCGTACCAGCACGCGGGTCCGTGTTGGACGGAAGCGTCACCCAGTTGACGCCCCAGTTGTCCGACATCCACACGCGGTTGGTGCCCACCCCCAAACGCGACCCCGCCGCCCCTCCACTTCTCGGGGTCGCGCCAGGCGACGAGTAGAACGAGGATCGCTTCGATTCGTCCTTCTCCGAGTCGGTGGCGGTGGCGTGGCGGTAGACGGGCCCGTGGCCTGCGCCGCTCACGCTCCAACCAGCTTGGGTGTATTGGTGGCAGAGATCGGGCGATCCGGCGCGCGCGGTGGGACTGAGGACGAGCCCGCCGCCGTCTCCCCAATCCGACAGGCTCCACACTGTCTCGCCGGTGCGGATCTGCGTGCCGTTGTCCTGCGTGCCGGTCAACACCATCACGTCGTTGTCGGGGTGCGACACCACGTAGCCGACCTGGAGATTGCTGAGCCCCGTGTTCACGGACACGAAGCTCAAGTCCTCACCCCCGAGCCGTGACCGGTACACGCCACCGTCGCACCCCACCCACATCTCGACGTGGCCGCCGATGCGCGCGTACCGCACGACCTGCACGTCGGGATGCACGCCCTCGCCGATCCACGTCGCGTCGGCGGCGGGCGCAGCCTTGTTGACGAACCCGAAGTCCCACGTCGTGGCCGCACTTCCCGACAAC
Source organism: Acidimicrobiales bacterium (assembly GCA_036493595.1). Lineage (GTDB taxonomy): Bacteria > Actinomycetota > Acidimicrobiia > Acidimicrobiales > JACDCH01 > DATAES01. Next base: position 885 of record DASXPN010000086.1, read on the forward strand.
GAGGACCGGTACAAGGCCGCGTTCGAAGGATCGTTGTTCGGTCCTTGCGGGGTGAAGGATCCGCCGACCACGACCTGACCGTCGCTGTCGGGATGCACTGCGACGGCCTGGTCGTACGACGACTGATCGTGGTCCTTGCCGAACAACGAATCGGGAACGTGATCGACCTTGTTCGCGCTCTTGTCATCGATACGCCACAGGCGGGGACCGGAACCGAGCACGTAGACGACATCGGGATTGCTGTCGGAGCCCGCGACCGTGAGCCGGCTGTCGGCGTCGCGTCCCGACAGCGACACCTTGTCGTACGGGCCCTCGGCACCGTCTTCGGACACGTACACACCGGTGTCGGAGATGAACCAGCTCGCGTTGTCGCGCAGCGCCACCCAGAGCCGCACCGGGATGTCGGGGTCCTTGGCTTTGGACCAGATCACGTCGGTGACGCCGCGGTCGGATTTCGGGTCGAACCCGAACGGGTCGGCGGTGATGTGCTCCCACGGTTGTTCCTCGGTCGGCGCGCCGAACCGGCGGTACAGGCCGTTGCTCGTGGCCGCGACGAGCTCGTTGGGCATCACCGGGTTCTGGGCCAGCCGGAAGATGCCGGCATGGACGAGGTTCGTCGCCTCGCGCTTCCACGGGCTCGCCCGGAAGTCGAGCCGGACCTCGTTGACAGGGTCGACCGCGAAGAGCACGCCGACGCCCCCGAACTTCCCTCCCGGGGTGCCGAGCGAGTACGGCTGCAGCTCACCGGTACCGGCGAACACGGTGTCCTTACCTGCCGACGGCGTGTCCCACTGCACGAGCAGGCAGCCGATGGTCAGGGGGTCGGCCGTGAATCCTCCTTGGTCCGCAGCGGCGGGCGCGGTCCACGTGTTGAGCGAGAGCCACTGTTCGGGTCCGTTCAGGTCGAGGAACCACACGCCCCCACCGGCCGTCGCGCAGTAGGCACGCGAGCCGTCCGGCGCGATCTGGATGTCGCGCACCCGGCCCGCCACCCGCGGCCCGAAATCGGGTTGTCCGCTGAGCATCGCCGCGGGGCCCATCGGCAGCCACAGGGCCTCGTCCGCGTGCGCACCCACGCCCGGGGCGGCGTGCGGCACCGCCGCGCCTGCCGGACCAGCCACGGCGGCGGGCGGGGCTGCACCGCCGATGCCGGCGCCTCCCGCCACGCCATCAGCAGGACCAGGGCCGTGGCGACGGCGGGCCGCGTTGTGGCGGTGGCGGCCGGCGGCGTCGTCGTCGGATTCGGCGAAGCCCGGCCAGTCGTACCGACTCACGCCCCCGCTCCCCCGGTGGTCGGGGCGGTCCCACCTTGACCGGCCCCTGGGTCGGGCGGCGCGACGCGGATGTAACCCTCCTGCACCTCGTGCGGGAGGTCGGGCAGCAACGCCGTCTGGGTCGCCGCCAGGATCGGGTCGTCCTTCCACGTGTTCGGGGTGTCCCGCCGGGTGAACCGTTGCTCCTTCGGGAACGACGACACCTTGGGCAGTTGCACGTTGCCGGGATCGATGAGGACCGGCCCGATGCGGACCGACGGCGCCATCACCGCCAGACCCGGCGCCACCCAGTCGCGGGCGAGTTGCACATGCTTGCGGGGCAGGACACCGGACGTGAGATGGACCCGGCCCGCGGGCAACAACAGCAATGTGAGCCCGACCGTTTGACCGAGGTGCAGCACCAGCCCGTCGTCGGGAGACAGGTACGGATGGTCGATGGGGCGGGGCGGTGGCACTCGCGGCGTCTCGCCATAGGGGCCGAGCTGCCCTCGCTGGCGTCCGCTGTCCGGGGCGAGGGTCTCCAGCACCTTGTCGACGACATGGACGTGGCAGAAGTCGTCGTCGACGAAGTACGCGAGCAGTCCGTCGTCGGAGCGGGTCAGCTCACCCAACCGCACCGGATAGGCGCGGTCGGCGAGGGCGGCGTACGCGGCGGCCCGCGCGTCCCGCGCTCCAGCAGCGGTGAGGTCGATCTCGTCGAGGTCGTCGTCGAGGTCGAGCGACAGGCGCGCCCGCACCACCGCCATCGGGCGGCCGACCAGCCCGGCGATGTGGTCGGTGCCGAGCGCGGCGAAGGTGTCGACGGTCCACAGGGTCGTGTCCAGCACGCGCAGCAGGGCGGACAGCGCCGAGTCGGTCTCGGGTTGCCGTACGCGCCCGCCCCGCGCCGTGACGTCGGCGGCGACCAGCCCGGCCGCGAAGTGACCGAGCGGGTCCTGTTCGGACGACAGCCCGTAGAGCGGTCCGGCGTCGGCGGGGCCACTGCGGCCTGGGGCGATCTCCCAGGTGACGCCGCCCCCGAACGGTTCGTGACCGAGCGCGCCGATAGGCGCACCCGTCACGTCGAAGACCTCGAGCTCTTCGTCGATGTGATCGGGGAGCAAGAACCCCGCCACCGGGTTCACCATCCGTGCCGGATCGCTCTGGTCGACGAACGCCTCGGCCGCACTCGCGACGTCGGGGCCGACGGCAGCAGGATCGACGAGACGGAAGAGCCAACGCGCCGGCACTTGCAGCCGCGGACGGATCCGCAGCTCGGGCGGCTGGCCGGCGGCCGGGGGCGGCAACTCGTCGCGCAACGGCAGGCGCGTCGCGGCCACGTCGAGGTCGAGGGTCCGGCCGAACGCGTCGAGAAGCCGGGCCCGGGTCAGGGCAAGCGACCCGGCCACGACGAGTTGCGGTGCCGCGGTCGGTGCGGGACCGAGGCCCGACGCGTCGTGTGCGAGGCCGTCTGCGTACGGCAGCCCGAGGAGCTGTTCGCGCACGCCGTCGAGCGACGCCCCGAGCACGTCGAGGCCTTCGAGCACCCCGGCGATCGCGGCAAGTGCGTCTTCGGTCGCCTGGTCGGCTTCGCCCTCGTTGTGGGTATCGCGCTGGTCCTCCGCGACCCGCCAGGCATCGATGGCGGCGCCGAGTGTGGTGGCTACGCCGGTGGTGAGCGCGCTGCGACCGGACATGACCCGCGCGGTAGGCGGTGCCGGGGAGTCGGCGGGCGGGTCGAGATCGACCGCGCCGAGCGTCCAACCGTCGAACCGATCGCCGGCGGCGATGCGCAGCTCCCATTCGAGCCAGAGCGGCACCCACGGCTGCGCCCACGCCGTGACCGCGACCGGGTCGGGATGGGCGCCGACCGCGAGCGAGAAGCGCCGCAGCTCGTCGCTCACGATCGAGGCATCGACGCCGCGCGCGGTCAGGGCGTCGCCGGGTTGGAGCGCGCCCGCGACGGCTGACGCGGTCGCGTCGTATGTCGCGTCGGCGCCGAAGTGGAGAACGGCTTCCGCGAGGAGCCGGTTCGAGGCGAGGTGCGGATCCACCGGGCGATGCGAGGCCGCGGCCTGCCCCAACCAGGCACTGGCGTAGGGATCGATGACGGTCGCCTCGCGGGTGAGGGCCAGGACCTCGTCCGGCACCGCGCCGCACCCGAGCGTCGGCACGATGTCGGCGCCATCCAGCACGTGCTGGTACGAAGTGACGACCTGCGACGGCCACCGGCACTGCAAGAGGTTGTCCGGCGAGTGGCGTCCGTCACCCCGGTACCGGAGGCTGCGACGCGGGCCCCGCAACCCCACCACCGGCGGTGCGGGCATGTGGAAGCGGGGCAGCGGGCGTGGCACCTCTGCTACCTCCGCGCCCGGCGCGGCCGCCCCGAAGACCTGGTCGGTCAGGCCGGCGAAACGACGGCGCAGATCACCGATCGGGGCTTCGGCCATCTCCGTCCGCAGGTCGCCCTTCCACCGCAACGTGGCCTTCTGGATCCCGCTCGCGGCGTTCGCAGTCACCGACGTCGCGAGCGCCGAGCGACCCCGCGCGCCGCCACCCAGCCCCCCTGTGCGATCGCCGCGCACGAGCGTGTCCTTCTGCGCGGCGACACCGCCGTTGCGCGCGGCGAACCCCGCGGCGTGCTCGTGTTCCTCGATGTCGACCACGCCATCGCGGGTCCCGAGCTCGGTGAGGAGGTGTCCGGTGAACGCGCCGAGGACTCGTTCGAGGTCTCGACGCTGTTCGGGGTCGACGACCCCCAGCCCGAGGCTTACCAGCGCCGCGGCCACGTCGTCGCCGTGGTGACCGAGGGCCACCTGCACGGTGGCCGGGTCGGGCCGCGGGTCGAGTCCGGCCGGTACCGGACCGGCGACCGGCACACCGAACACGACACCGTGGAGCAGCGTCGAGCGCGGGAACGTCGGCTCGGAGGGCAGTACGAACTGCGCCTCCGACGCGAGTGCCGCGGCCCGAACCTCGAAGGGGCCTGCCGACGGCAGCACGTTCATCGCGCCCGCCACCGCCTTCGGTGCGTCGGCCTTCGACGCCGCGCCCGGGAGCGAGAATCGGCTCTGCGTCGCAAGGCCGAACCGCGCCCGCTCCGTCGCCGCCGATGCCCTCCCCACGTCGACGAGGTCGCCGCCTTCCGCGTCTTCGAGGAGTGACCAGCCGAGCGCGGCGAGGCGGTCGTGGAGTCCGGCTTGGGTGCGCGCCACGTCCAGGGGATCCCGTTCCGCCCCCGACCACCAACCGGCGACGAGGTAGGTGGCGACACCACCGTCGGGTCCGTCGATGCCGTTCGGCGCGACGGCCGCCAGGTCGTCCAGCGGATCGTGGAAGGCCAGCCGGTTGACGGTGGCGTCATAGGTGCCGGCCCAGGTGAGCGAGCCACCGACGGTGCCGTGCAGATCGGCCGCGGCGATGGTCGAACCTCCCGGCGCACCAGGGTTGGTCGGATCCTCGAAGGGAGCCACGGCGGCGGTGTCCGCCGCGACGAGCCAGCCCCGCACGGCTGCGACGGCCGAGCCGACCGGTCGCAGCACGCGCACCACCGCCCACCGGTCCGGCAGCGGCGGCAAGCCGAGTCGATTCCGATCGCCGTCGGCGCGGTCGGCCATCGTTCCGTTGAGCAGCGCGTCCGGCGGCGCCCAGTGCAGATGGACACCGGCCGGCCGGGGCGTGCCCGGATCGAACGGGGGAGGCGTCACCGGCGGAGGGTCGCCGTCCGGCGCACTCACGGCGGACGGCAACCGCACCATCGCCTCGGCGTCGCCGGTCGGGACATACAGCGCCTGCACGTCGACGGGCACGAGCACCCGGCTCTCGCGCACGATCGTCGGATCCCAGGTCGCCGCCGTGCCCAGATCGAGGTCGCCGCGGGTGAGCGCGACCCACCGGGGCGACGCCTGCGCCTGGGCCAGCTTGGTCGGGTCGATGGCCATCACTGCACCCCCCGCTGGAATGCGACCTCGAGATCGGCGATGCGAAGCGTCGGTGTGGGCCGGAACGGGTCCGGATCGGGGACACCTTGGCCGGGCGGGTTGCCGAACACCTGCCGGTACGGGAAGCGCAGGAGTTGCAGCGCGTTCTCGCCCGCGTCGACCTCGGTCCCCATCTTCGTCTTGAGGTCGTTGCGCAGCCGCTCGTCCATGCGGCGCATGTCGAGCACGCCAGGCGAGCCGGGGCGGCACGGCACCGAGACGCGGTCGAGCGGTTGCACGTCGAGCCCGGTGGTGCCGTCCCTCGCCGGGATCCACGGCTGCAGCGTGGAAGGATCGCCCAACGAGTCGAAGCGAACGCCGAACTGGATGCCGTGGCGCGGTTCTTCGATGTGCACTGCGGCCGGGATCCCGTCGAACAGAGCAAGGAGCACGGCCGGCGCCAGCCGCTCCAACCGGAGCATGTACAGCCGGTGCGGATCGTCGTCGGGAACGATGGCGTCGTCCGCGGCCTGGAAGCCGGCGCCGTAGGCGCGCACGTGCAGCCCCGGCCAGCCGGACACGGCCCGGCTCCGCAACAGCATCCCGGTGACGGTCTCCGACACCCGGTCCGGTGGCAGTTCGCCGCCAGGCATGCGCACGTAGCGCTCCTCCTCGTCGATCTCGTCACGGATCTGCGGGTAGAGCTGCTCCATCTCGGCCCGGTCGGAGGTATTGGCGGTTCCCACCGACAGCGCACCCTCGACAAGGGCGTCCGTATACCGCCGGTCGACGTAGAAGAACCGGATCGACTCGGGCGGGAGCAACTCGCTGTCGGCGGCCAGGTACGCGAACGGCACCCCCTCCAACAACCGAAGCCGGGCGAGCCAGCGCCGGAGCTCGAGCGGGATGATCCGGTCGTTGCCCAGCTCGTCGGTTTCGGCGACCGGCGCCTGGAACGTCTTGACGAGATCGATGGCGTTGGCGAACACGGCCGTGGCGGTGAGGTTGACCTCGATCATCGGTCCTCCCGGAGAAGCTCGTCGAGCACGTCGGGCCCACTGTCGCCGCCGTCTCCGGGCGCCGCGAGACCCGGCTGCAGTCCTGGTGTCGGGCCGGGAGTGGATCGCAGCACGTCCGCGGCGAGACGGTCGATGGCGACATCGAGCGCGGCGCGCAGCTCGGGAGCGGCCGGGTCGGCCGGCACCTGCACCGACACCGGCACTGCGGTCTGGCGCAGCGCGCCGGCGACGCCGAGATTGTTCGCCAGCTTGCGAACCTGGTCGATCGAGAACCCGAGGCCGTCCGCGACGACCTGGCCGAGGTCGCCGCCGGGTAGGTCGAGGGGCCGGCCAGGATCCGTGGGTGGACGGTTGGGCGCGAGCACCACGTCGGTGTTAGCGGCCGCGGCGAGGAGCAGATCGCGACCGAGCAGGCGCCCGAGGTCGTGGCTCTGGCCGGTCTGGAGCGTGTTGGCGAACATGTCGGCGCTGGCCGCTTGTTGCGCCAACCGGCGAGCGGCCTCGGCGCCGAACGAGTCGCGGCGCCAGCGCGCCATGGCCGCGACGACACTCGGCTGGGAAAGGGCGAGGAGGCGCCCGATCTCGAACCCGCCCGCGCGCGATACGTCCTCGCGGCCGTCGGGCGTTGTGGTGCGCAACTGGTCACTCGTGTGGGCGAAGGGGAGGCGGCCGTCGCCGTCGCGCTGCTCGCGGGTCGTGGGGCTCGGTACGAGCGGACCCCGATACCACGCACGCACATGGTCACCGCGTCGGGTCTGGTGGGGCAGGCCGACATGACCGGTCTCGGTGAACTCGGCCGGGGGCCGGCTCGACGGCGGCGCCGGCAGCGCGTTCGGCCCGGCGGGCGCAGCCGACGCGGCGACAGACCCGAGCAGGCCGACGTCGAGGCCCCGCATGTACGTTTCGAACGTGCCGTCCGTGGTGACGGTGAACGACCAGTGGGCGAGCACGGGAAAGCGATACGTGCGCAGGACGGCAAGCACGGCGGCAGGGATCCGGAAGCCGGCGGACATCTGATCGCGCACGAGACGTCCGACCTCGTCGGGCGCAGCCGAGACCGCCACGCTTTCGATGTCCCGAGGCGACGGCGCCCACGACTTCGCCGCGGCCGACGCCGGCTGGCCCGTCCCGGTCGCGGCAGTTGCGTCGAGCGCCCGCGCTGCACCTGCGCCACCGGCGGCGATGCCCTTGGGCACCTGGAACGTGGCCGCGCCCATCGTGAACGCGTCGGGGTTGGTGACGAGGGCGGACGTGTCGACCCTCAGGTCCTCGACGACCGCGAGCGCGTCGAAGTGGTCGACCAGATCGACCTCGGGGAGGGGCTTCGGCAGCACGTCGTACTGCCCCTCGAGGTTGATCAGACAGGCGAGATACTTGCGGGGGATCAACTTGGTGTCAGCGTCGACGCCCGGCTGCGGGAGCCGGTTGGCGAGCACCACGGCCAAGAAGCCGTCGTCGTCTCCCATGGCGAGCTCGGTGTCGGCCAGATCGACCTCCCGGACATGGGAGAGCACGGTGAGGTCGTCGAGGGTCGGGAACACACCGTCGACGGTCGTCTGCGGTACCTCGAGGTAGACACTGGTCGGCACGTCGTAGGGCGGATCCAACACGACGCCGCCGGTGGTGCACTGGGCCACGGGCACCTCACCGGAAAGGCTGCCTTCGCCTTCGGCGATGACGACGAGCGCGAGCCACGGAACGGGTGGCGTGTGGTCGTCGGGGGCGGGCGCGCTGCGATCCCACGGAAGCGTCCGCCGCTTGAGCACGATCTGCGGGAGCCGGTCGCGGAACCCGCCTTCGGCGTTGGCCGGCGGAAATGTCGACAGGATCTGGTCGGGCGGCATCGTGAAGCGGGGTGCGGTCACCACGATGTGCGAGTCGAGCGGTGCCGTCGTCAAGGTCGTGTCGCCGAGATCGTGCTCCGCGTGCAGGGTGTACGCGCCGGACGGCAGCGCGGGCACGGCGAATGGGTGCAGGACGAAGTAGCCCTTGGGCGGCGTCATCGTGATCTCCTCGCCTTCTTGGCTGCTTTCTTGGCGGGCGCTCGCTTCGCGACCGCCTTCTTCTTCGCCGGCGCCTTCTTCTTCGCCGGCGCCTTCTTCTTCGCCGCCTTCTTCTTCGCCGGTGCCTTCGTCTTCTTGCCAGGCACCGTCTTCGGCGCGGCGGCCGGCATGGCCGGATCGTCCCAGCCGATTCCGGCGCCACCGGGCGACGGCACGGTCGCAGCCAACACCGTGTCGAGCCCCCGGGTCGCCACAATGGCAACGACCGAGTCGACGTCACCGGTCGATGCGAGCACGCCCGCGAGGTGAACGGCCGCTTCGGACGCGACCCCGACGACCACCGGTTCGTCCGCCTCGACCGCGTAGGCAAGGAACGTGCGGTTGCCCGCGACAACTGCGACCGGCGGCACCGGCGCACCCGACGCGTCTGCGGGCCGGCGGGCTCCGTCGAGCGACAGGGCGAGACCGGTCCCGGCCGCAGGACCGACCGGCTCGTCGAGCACCACGACCACCACCGATGGCGCCACGACGAATCGCGTCCGAACGACACTCGCGCCGGCTGCGAGCTCCGCCCCTTGCACCCAGCCGGCCCGGAAACGCTGGCGCTTGCGGGCGATCGACGACGACTCGGCGTGCACCGTGCATCCGGATCCGAGCGCGGTGCCCCATCCGGCGTAACCCAGCTCCTGTCCGCTGTGCCATCCGGCCAGCCCGGGACCGGTCGTGCTCGCCGCCACCACGACACGCTCGGCGTCGCGCGGGATCTCCACCGGAGCCGGTACCAACGTGCCGTTCGCGTCCGTGGTCGGCGCCACCCGGACGTCGGCGAGCACCTCGCCCCCGTGCGTCAGTACCGCCACTCGCGCCGGGGCATCGACGAGCAGCCGCGGTCGAGCCCGCTCGGGGTCGAGATCGAATCGTGCCGCCGGGAGTCCCAACACGGCCACCTCGCCCGGGCCGAGCCGGCCCGCCGGCCGCTTGGCACCGTTGACTGCGGCATCGAGGCCGGCCAGACGGTCCGCGCTGTCAGCGGTGGCGGCACGCCCGCCCACGGCGGCCGCCGATCCCCGCGCCAGTCGGGAGAGTGGCGAGGCGCCCGCGGCGACGACGGTCGTGTTCGTGCCCGCTCCGGGCGGATCCACCATGAGCAGACGGGCCCCGAGCCCTTCGGGGACGGCCGCTTGCACCGATGCGAGCGTCGGAGCGGCGAGTCGCGCCATGTTCGGTGCGTCGGTCACCGACGTCGCGGTCGCCCGCGCGGCCTGCGCCGCTTGCGCCGCGAGCGCGGGACTCAGGATCGCGATGGTCCGCGGAGGCAGCACTGTCGTGTCGACCGGTGGGCGCTCGACTGGCGCGCCCGCGGGGCTCGCCAGCGGGTCGGGTGTGGCGGCGGCGAGGTTCTCCGCCAGGCTGCCCAACATCGGCGGTGCGGCGCGTTCGCCAGTGAGCGCGGCGCGGCTGTTCATGCTCGCACGCTGCGCCGGTTCGGCTCGGGACATCCACGCGAGCGAGTCCTCGAAGCGCGTGGCGGTGTCGGCGGCGGTAGGCACGAGCGCGATGAGCCCGGCGGCGGCCGCCAGCAGCGCGGGGCGCAACGCGAGGGCGGGGGCGAACGGCAGCGGCTTGCGGAACTCGGGCTCGGCTTCGACCCGCACGAACTGGATCGGCGGTCCGCCCGGCGCCACGTTGGCGTCGAGCGGCAGACGAACCCCGTCCACCGCGATGACGACGTCACCGGAAGGAACCTTGCGATCGTCGTCGGGCTGCGGCGGTCCCCACACGCCGAGCGGGAACGACCCGCCGCCGCTCACGTCGGGAACGATGTGCGCCTGCGCCCCGCCGCCGGGCCCGACCAGCGCGGCCAGATGGTCGGCGCCGTGCGCGTCGAGGATGCGCAGCCGCAGGAGTGGCTCGACCGAAGCCTTGCCCACCGGCGACACTCCGAGCGACTGGCTGGGCACGTGCCGTTCCTCGCCTTGGCCGAGATCGAGGCGGACGGTGGGAATCGTGGTGGTGAACATCACCTCGAACTCCGCCTGCACGAGGAACGGGTGGTCCGCCGAGCCGTC
>DASXPN010000087.1:0-41498 GCA_036493595.1 Acidimicrobiales bacterium
GGCCCGCAGCACCGACGGCTCGAACCGCGTGACGAGAGCGAAGAACGCGATGACCCCGACTGTCGCCGCGAACCGCGGGCGCAACGACAGCCGCCGCAGCAACGGCCCGGCCAGCGCGAGCACGAACGCGACGTTCTCGCCCGAGACCGCGAGTAGATGGGTCAGGCCGGAGCCCTGGAAGTCGTCGGTGATGTCAGGCGGCTGGCCTCGTGTGTCGCCCAGCACGAACCCGAGGAACAACGGGCGCTGACGGTCTGGCAACACCGACGCTCCTCGCTCCAACGTGGCTCGCACCGCGTTCGCAGCACGGGCCGGCCATGACCCGTTCGACGTCGCGAGCACATCGTCGAGCGCGAGCTGACCGACGATGTGCCGTTGCGTCAACCAGTCGCTGCCCGGCGGTGACCGCTGCAAGCGGCCGCGCACGGTCAGCTCCTGGCCCGCAGCCCGTGACTCGATCGCCGCGATCATCGTTGCCGTCCGCGCGTTCGCCTCGAGATGCCGCCCGTCGGTCGCCCGCACGTCCACTCGCCAACCACCACCCGTCAAGGGCTGCGGGTCGCCGAGCAAGGTGATCGTGCCGGTGAACGAGCCGGGCACGACCGGCACCATCCCCGCCGTTGCGCGCGCCGCCAGTCCGCCCGTCAGCAGGAGCGTCGCCCCGGCGAGCAGCCATGGCCGCCGGCTCATCAGTGCGACGACGACCAACAACGCACCGAGCCACGGCGACGGCCCCCGGCCCCACAGCGCGCCGAGCACCGCCGCCACGCCCACCACAACGGCCATTCGATCGGACAAGAAGGCTCCCCCAGGACGCGTCAGTTCCACGTGAAGGGAGAAGCCGTGAAGCGACCGCAGCATAGGGAGGGGCGATGACAGTCGCCCGTCGGATGGATCAATCCCCGATCTCGGGAACCAGATCGCGACGCCGGTCGTCCATCGAGCCAGCAATCACCGAAGGAGGACCTCCATGCGAGCTCGACTGGCCATTGCCTCTGCGGTCACCGCGCTGACCGTCCTCGCGACCGCGGTGCCGGCGGTCGCGTGCGGTGGGCTCGTCGGTGAGAACGGGACCATCCAGCTCGAGCGCACCACGACCCTCGCCGCGTACCACGACGGCGTCGAGCACTACGTGACGTCGTTCCAGTTCAGTGGTGAGGGCCAAGCAGTCGGGTCGATCATCCCGCTGCCCGGAGTGCCGAGCGTGGTCGAGCGCGGCGGCGACTGGACCCTCCAGCGACTCGAGCGCGAAGTCGCGCCGCCAGTGTCGAACCAGTTCGCAGCGGCCGAGGCAACCGCCGCCCCGCGCAGCGACGCGACCGTCCTTTACCAGACGACCATTGATGCCCTCGACATCACGATCCTGCAGGGCGGAGGCACCGAGGTCGGCAAGTGGGCCATCGACAACGGCTTCCTCTTGACCCCCGACGCGCCCGAGGTGCTCGACTACTACTCCCAGCGCAGCCCGATCTTCATGGCGGCGCGGTTCGATGCCGCCGCCGCGGAAGCGCGCGGTCAGGACAGTGGCGACGGGACGCCCATCGAGTTGACCATCCCGACCGATCGACCGTGGGTGCCGCTGCGGATTCTCGGTCTCGGCCTCGACGCCGATCGCCCCGTGCAGGCCGACGTGTTCCTGCTCACCGACAACCGCCCGCAGTTGCTCGCCGGCAGCCACGGCCTCGAGTTGAAGCGCAGTGAACCGGCCAATCAACAACTACTCGACGACCTGCGGTCCGACAAGAACATGGACTGGGTTCCGAGCTCGGAGTGGTTCACCTATCTCGCGGTGAATGCCAAAGCGGGCGACCTCAAGTACGACCTCGCCACCTCGGTCGACAGTTCGCAGCGGCCGATGGCGCGCGACGCCGGGTTCACCACCCACGACCTGTCCCTCGGCCGGGCGCCGGTGCCCGTTCCCGACCCGTCCGCGATGGCTTGGTGGCAATGGCCAGTGGCGGTGTTGATGGTCGGTGTCGCCGCCATCGGGCTCGTCATCGTCTTCCGGCGGCGACCCTCATGGTGGCGAGCATGAGGGCGAGTCGGAGGCGCTGGTTGCCCGCTGTCGCGGTGGCCCTCGCCGCCGGCACGGTGCTCGGCGCCGGACAGCTCATCGGGCACTCGGCCCCATCGTCAGCGGCGTCCGACATGCTCGGCCCGGGCGACGTCACGGTGACGCTGACGATCCATCACAGCCACTTCGACCTGAGCACGATCCACGTCGCACCGGGCACGACCGTGCGGTTCGTCGTCGACAATCAGGATCCGATCAACCACGAGCTGATCGTCGGTGACGCCGAGGTGCAACGCATCCACGAATTGGGAACCGAGGCGGTGCATCCACCGCGACCCGGCGAGGTGTCGGTCCCCGCGCTGACGACGGCCGAGACGACCTTCTACTTCGCCGATCCGGGATCGGTGATGTACGCCTGTCACCTGCCCGGCCACTTCCGCTACGGCATGTCGGGCTACGTCGACGTCGGCACGTAGCGCTCGAGACACAGACTCAGGGCGCGCGACTGGCTGCCTCCCGCGGAGTGTGAACGGTTAGCGTCGACCTCACTTCGGAGGTCCTCATGATTCACACATGCCCGCGCTGCGAGCTGCGCTTCACGTCCGACGCCGAGCTCGCGGATCACATGCAGATCGATCATCACGCCGACCCGGCGGAGTTCGACCGGTTCCACTACAAGGCGAAGCAGTCCCGCCCGCCCGGCAAGCGCTACCTCGTCGTGGCCAACCGCACGCTGGAGGACGCGCGGGTTTTCGAGCAGATCCAAGCGTTGGCCGCGAAGGGCGGACACTTCCACATCCTCGTGCCCGCGACCCCGGGCGAGCCCACGGGCGACGCGACCGACGACAAAGGGCTCGGCCTGGCGACGTACCGGCTGCGCTACATCGTCGACAAGCTCCACGCGGCAGGCATCGAGGCCGAAGGCGAGGTCGGTGTCGCTGACCCCCTGCGAGCGGTGGCGCGCGCGCTCGAGCACCAGCGCGCCGACGAGATCGTCGTGTCGACCCTTCCGTCGGGCGCGTCGCACTGGCTCCAAGTCGATCTGCCGAGCGCGCTCCATCGCCGGTTCGCCATCCCGGTGACGGTCCTGCCGACGGCTTGACCGGCCCGACCACTGTCAGACCTTCACCAACGGACGCAGCTGTTCGAGCTTGGCGGGACCGATGCCGCGGACGTTGGTCAAGTCGTCGATCGATGTGAAGGCACCGTGCTGCGTGCGGTAGTCGACGATGGCCTGGGCGAGTGCGGGACCGATTCCCGGCAGTGCCTCCAGATCCGACTCGCTCGCTCGATTGAGATCGATTGGTCCCTGCGACGCGGCGGAGCTCGACCCCGATGCCCCGCCCGGTGGCGACACGGTCTCGCCGACCCGAGGGACGTAGACACGCTCGCCGTCGGTGAGGGTGGCGGCGAGCTCGACCTGATCCGGATCTGCGTCGGGCGCGAACCCGCCGGCAGCCGTCATCAAGTCGTTGACACGCGCCGTGCTCGCGATTGTGTAGACGCCCGGATGCACGACCGCGCCGGCGGCCTGCACGATCAGTTGGGGCGCGGTCGTCGACGGGGCGCTGGTCACGGCTGACGAAGAAGCAGAAGAGGGGGCGGCGGACGCCAGCGGCAACGAATCCTCTGGTCGAGCGGTCGAGGACAGTGGGTGCAGCACCACGACCGCAGCGACGATCGCAACAGCTACGGCGGCAACCGCCAGCGCCACCCGCGCCACCGACAGTTCGACGCCGGCTTGGTGGATGAGCGACTGGATGCGTTCACGCCACGTCGGATCCGGCGGCGGCCGGCGCGGTACATCGGCTGGTCCAGTTGGATCGGACATCAGATCCCTCCCGCTTGCGCGCGCGTTGATCGAGAGGGAAGAAAAGGGGAAAGCGACCGCAGGCTACTGCGCGGTCACCTCAACGAAGCTACGGCGAGCGCGCCACTCGGCGTCGACCTCGAACGGGATACGCCGGTACGCGCCCCAGTGCGGGTAACCGCGGGCTCGCCATCGCACGTACGCGCCGAGATAGTTCGTGAGAAAGCCGACGACGCCGTGCTCGTGCCACTGACGTATGTGTTCGTGCTCGTGGCGCATCAGCAGCTCGTCGCCGACCGCCCATGGGCGCACGAATACGACCGACCAGATTGTGGTCGCGGCCGCGCCCGGCGCCGCCGGACCGATCAGCAGCCAGCAGTCGTCGCGCCGCTCGAGCCGCACGGCATCAGAACAATCTCGATGTCAACGCCCTGCGATAGTGCGCGGTGCGCGAGTCGTCGGGACCGAGCAGCTCGAGCAGGTCCACGAACTCCTGGCGCGCCGCATCGTCGTCCTTCACGCGATCGAGCAAGTCGTCGAGCTTCGCCGTCATCTCGTCGCCCGAGGCGTCCTCACCCGACAGCTCGTCACCCACGCGGGCGAGCGCGGCAACCCGACGGGTCTCGGCCGTCTCGGGGATGCGCTCGAGCAACGCGAGTGCGGCCGAACGCTCGCCCTTGCCCACGAGCAACTCGGCCAGCGCGACCACGGCGGACTCGCTTCCCGGGTCGAGGTCGAGCGCCTCTCGCAACGACGTCTCATCCCCCGCGGCGACGAGTGCAGCAACCTTGATCTCGATCTCCGACGGGAGCAACGTCTCGATGAACTGCCGTACGGCGTCTTCGCCCTGTGCCCCGATGAACCCGTTGACGACTTGGTGGTCGCGCACCGCGTAGACGGCAGGGATGGATTGCACGCGGAACGCCGCCGACGCCTGCGGGTTCTCGTCGACGTTGATCTTCACCAGCTCGACCTGACCGCCCGTCTCCTCGATGACCTTCTCGAGGATCGGCCCGAGGGTGCGGCACGGTCCGCACCACGATGCCCACAGGTCCACGACGACGGGGACCTGGTCGGATCGATCGAGTACAGCGCTCTCGAACGTGGCATCGGTGACGTCAGTCGACATGCGAACAGGCTACGGGTACGTGCCAACCTCGCCACGCGCCCGTGACGTCGGCCGGCGAGTGACAGGTAGGGTCAGGCCGCAATGACTGGCGCACAGAACAGCATCGACGGGATCGACCAGCCCAAGGTCACCGAGTGGTTCGAGGCCAACGTCGACGGGGTCAAGGGTCCGATCGAGTTCACGCTCATCGCCGGCGGTCACTCCAACCTCACCTTCTCCGTCACCGACACAGCCGGACAACGTTGGGTGCTGCGCCGGCCTCCGCTCGGTCATGTGCTCGCCACCGCCCACGACATGCGGCGCGAGCACACGATCATCTCGGCCCTCGGCCCGACCCCCGTGCCAGTCGCGCCGGCAATCGGTCTGTGCATGGACGACGAGGTCAACGGCGCGCCCTTCTACGTCATGGGTTTCGTCGACGGCGTCGTTGTCCGCGATGCCGAGACGGCCCGGACGGCGCTCGACGAATCCGAGCGGCGCCGCGCCGGGGAATCCATCGCCGACGTGATGGCGGAGATCCATGCCGTCGATGTCGACGCGGTCGGCCTCGGCGATCTCGGCAAGCGCGACGGGTACATCGCTCGGCAGTTGAAGCGCTGGTACGGGCAGTTCCAGCAATCGAACGAGTTGACCCAACGGCCCGTCCCGCTCGTGCACGAGGTGCACGACACGCTCGCCGCCCGCATCCCACCCCAGGACGACGTCGCCATCGTGCACGGCGACTACCGCCTCGACAACTGCATGGTCGCGAGCGACGGGCAGATCGCGGCGGTGCTCGATTGGGAGATCTGCACGCTCGGCGATCCGCTCGCCGACGCCGGGTTGCTGATGGTCTATTGGAACGAGGCGAGCGATTCGCATTCAACGTTGCTCACTTCGCCGACGATGGTGTCCGGCTTCCCGTCGCGCGCCGAACTGTTGTCGCGGTACGCGTCGAAGTCGGGTCGCGACTTGTCGGCCATCGACTTCTACATCGCATTCGGTTACTGGAAGCTCGCCTGCATCGTCGAGGGTGTGTACGCCCGTTACGCACACGGCGCGATGGGCAAGGCGGCTGACGGCTTCGAAGCATTCTCGACGCAGGTCGTGCGGCTCGCGGAGCAAGCGAAGCAAGCCGTCGAACGGCTCGGCTGAACGGTGGCCCCGCTCTACGAGCTCATCGAACGACCTGACCTCGAGTCACCGGTACTCGTCCTCGCGCTCGACGGCTGGATCGACGCCGGCCTCGGCGCCGCCAACGCGCGTGCCGCGCTGCTGGCGACGCTGACACCGACAACCGTCGCCATGTTCGACAGCGACGAGTTGCTCGACCATCGGGCCCGACGTCCGACGATGCATCTCGTCGACGGCGTGATCACGGGCATGACGTGGCCGGTGGTCGAGCTGCAGGCGGCGAGCGACGTCGCCGGCAATGACGTGCTGCTGCTCGTCGGCGCGGAGCCCGATCACGCGTGGCGGGCGTTCACGAACTCGGTCGTCGATCTTGCGCTCGAGTTCGGCGCGCGGCTCGTCGTCGGCCTCGGCGCCTATCCCGCGCCGGTGCCGCACACGCGCCCGACGCGCCTCGCCGTCACCGCCAGCGATGCGTCATTGGCCACCAACGACCTCGTGCGCGCCACCATCGACGTGCCCGCGGGCGTGCAAGCGTCGATCGAGCGCCGGGCCTACGAACTCGGGCTGCCTGCCGTTGGAGTGTGGGCGCAGGTTCCTCATTACCTCGCGGCGATGCCCTACCCCGCCGCGAGTGCCGCGCTGCTCGACGGGCTCGCGGGCATCGCCGGAATCGAGCTCGACACCAGCGCACTGCGGGCCGAGGCCGATGCCACTCGTCATCGGGTCGACGCGCTCGTCAACGACAACGACGACCATCGCCAGATGGTGCGACAACTCGAAGCGACGGTGGATGCCGAGCAGGCGCCGACCGACGCGCCTCTCGGCGCCGGTCCGTTGCCGTCCGGCGACGAGCTGGCCGCCGAGTTCGAACGCTTCCTCCGCGACCAGGACACCTGATCCGAAGGTCGGAACCCGCCGGGATCAGTTCCCCGACGAGCTGCTGCTCGTGCTACTGCTACCGGACGAGCCACCGCCGCTGGCAGGGCTCGGATAGTTCTTCGGCCCCTCCCCCGGTGGCGGCGTCTGATAGATCGAGACCGCGCCGTTCTTGTCGAACGCGTGCGTGTCCGGCGTCCAGGTTCCGGGCAGGAAGCGTTTGCCGCCCTCGCTGTACTGGTAGATACCGGTGCCGTCCTTGCGGATCTCGTCGGGGCCGGTCCCGGTCGCGTCCCACCAGATCTCGGTGAAGTCGTCGATGCCGTTGTAGTCATCGCATGGTGGCGTCTGGCACGTGGCCTTCGACGAACCTTCCGGCCAGAAGCCGTGCTGGCCGTACGTGATCACCTGCGTCGTAGTTCGACCCGTGACTGCAGGTAGCGAGAACAACCCGGCCTTGAACGTGTTGGCATTGAGATTCGGTCCGGCCGCTTGCAACGCGGCGTAGAAGAGCGATGGCTGGGGCCACAGCACACCGGCGGTGTCGATGGCCGGCGGCGGCTCACCCTTGAACCACTGGTACAAGTTGAACGCGTCGGAGATCTGGGGGTCGATGCGGGCGGTGAGGTCCGAGATCCCGAACGCATGCGCCCACTGCTGCTGGTCGTATGTGCGACCGAATGCGGTCGTGTCGACGAGGGCGCTCGGGCCGATGATCCACTCGGGGAAGTAGTTCTGCCTGGTGGCCTCCTGGGTGAACGCCGCGGGTGCGACGGGATCACCCTGGAAGATGATCGAGGTCACGCCGGCTTGTTTGAACTGTGAGATCACGCTCGTCGCTTCCTCCTGCAAGCGAGCAGGATCGAGCGTGTAGGCGACCTGCGGATCGAGCTTCACGCCGGCGGCACTCATCTGCGTCTTCAGCGCATCTGCGTTCTGCTGTTCCGTGCCACCCGTCGTCGTGATGAAGAGGTGGCCGAACACGCGGTTTTCCGTCTTCATCGCGGGATCGCCGGCGAACTGCGCAGGCTTGTTGTTCAGGCGCTTGCTCACGTACTCGGTGAGCTGGGCACTGGCTTGCTCGCTGGACGGGCCGATGGCGAACACGTTGGGCGCGGGAGTGTCGATGCCGAAGCAGCCAAGACACTGGACTCCGCGTGCGTTGAGCTCCTGCGTCCACGCGCTGGTCAATGCCGGGCCACCCCATACGGCGAACGCGCCCATCTCTTCTGACGCCTTGACCGCGTCGGCACGCGCCGCGACCGCGTCGTCGGATGTGCCCGACGCACGGAGGAACTTGAGGTTCACCTTGCGCCCGTAGGTCTGGTAGAAGGCCTGGTAGAGGTCGTTGTAACCCTGATACGTCTCCTGCACCTGGTCCCCGGTGTCGTTGTCCTGGATCGCCGCGGTGATGAAGTCGAGGATCGGGTCGGTGTCGGGCGCGACGTACACGACGACGGTGACGCTGTCGTTCGTCACCCCCTGCGTGCCCGGATCGGTCTGCGCGGGCTGGTTGGCGAAACACTCCGCCGGATAGCTCGTCGGTATCGCCACGTTCCCGGTCGACGTGTCGCACGTGGACGGGAAGGTCAGGTCCTTGCGGTCCTTGCCCTGGTTGTAGGTGATGGCGCCGGTCGACAGCACGGGTTCTGTCGACGCAGTCGCAGCCGGTTTCTTGTTGTCGTTGCTGTTCCGGGTCGCGAGGACGATCGCACCGATCACCAACAGAATCACGACGATCACCGCCAGCGGACCCCATCGACGGAGATTGCTGCTGCGGGGTCCCTCGGCATCGGTGCTGCTCGGCAACATTGATCTCTCCTTCAGTCGGCTGGAACAGCTGGGGCAAGCGCCCCGGAACGTTGGATGGCAGCCTCACTCGTACCGAGATACGACTCGACGACGAGAGGGTCGTTCAGCACGTCGACCGGCGTACCGGTCGCGATCACTGCGCCCTGGTCCATGGCGATCAGACGGTCGGACACGGCGCGGATGAGAGGGATGTCGTGCTCGATCACGACCAAGCTCGCGCCCGTGTGGTCGCGTATGCGCAGCAACAGCGGTGCCAGCGCTTCGGCTTCACGTTGCGCGATACCACTCGATGGCTCGTCGAGCAGGATCACCGATGGACGATGCGCGAGCAGGCATGCGAGGTCGACGACACGACGCGTTCCGGTCGACAGCTCACGCACGAACTTGGAGCGGTACGCCTCGAGCCCGAGCAACGCGATCAGCTCGTCGACCCGCTGCACCACGTGGCGCTCCGAGTCGTACGAGTTCGGCAACCGCAACGCGGCGCTGATCGGATCGCGCACTTCGACCCACCGCTCGCACGCGACCGCGATCGACTCGTCGATGGTGAGCGACGGGAACAGCCGCGCGTCCTGGAACGAGCGGCCGAGACCCGCCTTGGCGCGAGCCGCTCCATTCATGTGGGTCACGTCGTGCCCGGCCAGCACGACACGGCCGGTGTCGGGCTTGATGTAACCGGACACCGCGTCGAACAACGTCGTCTTGCCCGCTCCGTTCGGCCCGATGATGCCGACGACCTCGCCGGCGAGGATCTGCAACGACACGCAGTCCACGGCGCGGATGCCGCCGAACGAGCACGCCACCCCGCTCAGCTCCAGCGCAGGCTGCTTCTCGGTCTCGACGACCGTGGCGCCGTGACCGTTCGCGGGCGCATGCTCGAGGGCAGCGTCGCCGGCGACAGCGTCAACTTGCTCAGCGGCGGCGTGCTCGACGGCGACCTGTTCGGCGGGCGACGGCTCGATCGGAGCAGTGAGCTCGCCCGCGGACAGGAACACGGAACGCAGGATGTCCGGCCGCTCGAGCAGCTCGGCCGTAGGGCCACGGAAGCGGATCTCGCCCTTCTCCATGAAGAAGGCCACGTCGGCGACGGTCAAGGCGACGTTCACGGACTGCTCGACGAGCACCACGGTCGTGCCTGCGGCGCGCAGCTCTTCGACGAGTGGCAGCAACTGAGCAACCACGACGGGTGCGAGACCGAGCGACAGCTCGTCGATCAACAACATCTTGGGCGTCGAGAGGAACGCCATGCTGAGCGCCAGCATCTGCTGCTGGCCACCCGACAGGTCACCGGCGGCGTCGTGCATCCGGGACGTGAGCACCGGGAACAGCTCCAGCACGTGCGCCATCGATCGGTCGATCCCTGCCTTGTCACGGCGGTTCAACCAGCACGCCGTCCGCAGGTTCTCTTCGACGGTGAGCGACGGGAACACGCCTTGGCCTCCCGGCACTTGCGTGATGCCGAGTGCGGCGATCTCGTTCGCCGGCGCGTGCGTGATCTCGCGCCCGTCGAACATGACTGCCCCGCGGTCCGCCTCGACGACACCGCAGATCGCCTTCAACAACGTCGACTTGCCCGCGCCGTTGGTGCCGAGCAAGGCGACGCACGTGCCTTCTTCGACCTCCATGTCGACGTTGAACAGCACTTGCACCGGGCCGTACGCGACGTCGAGACCGCGCACCAGCAGCAGCGGCGAACGACCTTGCCGTCGCTCGTAGGCCACTTCGGATCTCGCGGCCGCGGCCTTCCACACGTCGGCGATGTCGTCGGCGATGACATGTGAGGTCGTGGCGATGACGAGACCGCCGATGAGGAACACGGGAAGCAGCACGAGCATCCCGACCCGCAACCCGAGATGGTCACCGACGCCGCCGATGATCGGCAGTACCAACAGTCCGGGGACGATCCAGAGCGAAGCGACCGAAAATCCCATCGACCGCGCTCGGGGAGGAATGGCGAGCGAGAGCGTGGCGAGAATCCCCGGAGCGAGGATGGCGAGCACCGCATTGATCGTCGCGTGCGCGATCAGGGCGATGACGATGTTCGGGGCGAGCGCGAACACGACCAGCGCGACCGTCACGACATACGCGGCGAGGGACAGGAACCGCAGCACCTCGGCGGGTCCCTTGGTCACCATCAACTTGGTGGCGATGCGGGCGCCCACGATCAGTCCGATGATCTGCGCTGGCTCGGTGGCGGCGATCGCAAGACCGCGGGCCCGCTCGTCGAGCCCGAAGACCTGGTCGTAGAGCAGCGACGCCAGCGAGGCGAAGCCGATCAACGATGCCGCCAAGAACGGAAGCGAGTACCAGATGCGACGCAGGCTCTCGATCTTCCACACGATCCGCCAGGCCTCCGCGAACGAGGGCGGCTCCTCCTCGGTCAGGACCGCTTCCTCGGATGCACCCATGGCCCGCCGTTCGTGCGCGCCCCGCACAGGCTCGTGCATCCGCCACGCAAAGAAGATGACGATGAACCCCGGAATCGACAGGAGGATGAACGGCACGTGCCATCCGTACGCCTGTCCGACGAAGCCGACGAAGATCGGTCCGGCGCACGCGCCGACGGCGTTCGCGGCGCGGTGGAACGAGAAGACGCGCGGGCGGGCGTCGACGTCGTAGTAATCGGCGAGCAACGAGTTGTGGGTGGGGTCGAGGACGGCCTTGCCCGCGCCCGCGCCGGACCGTGCGATGGCGAGCAGCACGAGCGTGGTGGCGAACCCGGTCATCAACGTGAACGCCGCCCACCCGAGCGCTCCGATCCACATCAGCCGAACGCGATTCGTGCGGTCAGCGAGGCTGGCAATCGGCACCTGCAACGCCAACGCGGCGAGCGACACGATCGCGATCAGCGTCAGGACACCTTGGAGATCGAGACCGAAATCGGTGCGGATCTCCGGCAGGATCACGCCGAAGCCGTCCCGCCCCGCTTCCTCGAGTCCATTGACGGTGAACAACACGAGCAGCGCGAGCACAGGGCCGTTGCCGGTGATGTGTTCGAACCAACGCTTCACGTTCACCGTCCACCGCCGACGGGAACGGCGATCGGGGGCGGCTGCGCCGCGATCGGCTCATCGGGTTCGCCAGGCGACTCGATCGCATGCTGTCGGGCGACCCGCGCCAGCCATCGGTCCCGCAGCCGGTAGAGCAGTCCGCCGAATCCGTCAGGGAGGATCAGCAGGATCAACAGCACGCCGGCGCCACTCGACAGCCCTTGCCATTCCACGGGGAGGAACCACTGCGTCCCGAGGAAGTAGAGCGCACCGAGCACTGCGCCGGCGGGCGACGCCACGCCGCCGACGATCACCATCGTGAAGATCGACAGGTTGGCGAACGGATCGAACAGGTTCGGGTCGTACGCCTGCTGATGCTGCGAGATGAGACAGCCGGCCACCGCGGCGAGCGCGCCGCTCATCGCGAACGCGACGAGGCGCAACCGTGTCGCGTCGAGCGCGTAAGCCTGCGCGCCCCGTTCGTTGTCGCGCAGCGCGATGAGCGCGCGACCGGTGCGACTTCGGCGCACGCCGTACAACCCGACGAGCGCGGCCGCAAGCACGCCAAGGGTGACGTAGTACATGGCGTTCGCGGAATCCGTGTGGATCGCGCCGAAGACGTCGGCGCGATCGATGCGACCGATCGGCACCCAGTCGAAGAAGCTCGAATTGAGGAAGTACTCCGTCATCGCGAGCGCGAACGCGAGCGTGATGACCGCGAGCTCGAGCCCTCTTCGCCGTAGCGCAGGGAGCCCGACCACCACCGCGACGGCGGCTCCGGCGACTGCCACGAGTGCGAGCGCGAGAACGAGATCGAGGCCCCAGTCCTGCGTCGCCTTGGCGCCCAGCGCGGCCCCGAGCGCGAAGAAGCCGATCTGGCCGAGTGAGATCTGTCCCGCCCAGCCGGTGAGCACGACGAGTGACAACCCCAACGTGGCGTAGATGAGCAAGGCCGAGGCCTTGAGGGTCCGGTCGACGCTGAGCACCTGCGGCAGCACGAGTGCGGTGCCGACGATGATCACCGCGACGAAGGCTCGGACGACACGCACGACGGTGAGCCGCGAGATGGCCGGCGCGACCGGGCGGACATCGCCGGCCGCCAGCCAGCTCGAGGTGTCGTCCAGCCCGACGCGGCTGGTGCCGCGCCGGTGCAACACGATCAGCGCCACGAAGATCACGGCACCGATGATCGGGTCGACGACGTTGAGGCCTTGGTTCGTGCCGACGGCGATCTCGAGCACGCCGAGCGCCGCCGCGGCCGCGGTGATCGCGACGAGGTCGGTCATGCCGCCGAGCACAAGCGCGGCAAGCGAGCGCAGCAGCAGGTCGAAGCTCAGCGTCGCGTCGATCGGAAGACCGAGCACTCCCGCCCGCAGGAACACTGCAACGAACGCGAGCACCGCCGCAGCGGCCCAGACCACGGTCTGCAATCGCTTGACCGGCACGCCGAGCAGCGACGCGCGATCCGCGCTGTCCGCACTGGCTCGTACCGCGATGCCGACCGCGGACGATCGGAGCGCGAGCGCGAGCAGTGCGATGACAATGGGCGTGACGACCAGCGCGAGGACGGAGTTGGCGTCGAAGATGACGCCGCTCTTGCCCGACCCGACGGTGAAGTGCATGTCGAACGGCGGATCGAGATGCGGTGACAACAAGCGCGGTGAACCGAACAACTTCGGCAACAAGATGGCGGCCGCGGCGAGCAACTGGGCCAGACCGAGGGTGGCGACGGTCAGCAACAGGCGCGGTGAGCGAAAGAACCGACGGATGATCGCCAGCTCCACGACGGCGCCGAGAACAATTGCGGCGACCAATCCGGCAGCAGCGGACACCAAGTACGGCCAATGCCACACCGACAGCAACAGGAAAACCAGGACGACAGGCGCGGTCCCGAGGTCCCCCTGCGCGAAGTTGACGATCCGGTTCGACCGGTAGGTCAGCGCCATCCCGAGCGCGATCAGCGCGGTGAGCCCGCCAACGATGAGACCTCGCAACCACAGCCCTGCGGACAGGGGGAACAGGATCAGCTGCAGAGCGATGATGGCGGCCGCGGGCGTCAGCGATCGCCGCAGTGCCCGCCACCTCCGCGCGACATCTCGCGACGGTGAGGTCGCGCTGTCGTTGTCTAACGAAGCTTCGGCCAACAGCCCCCCCTTGACCCGGCGGTCAACATAACCGGTTTCGCAACAGGGTCTGGTTCAACCCCCCTTGACATGGCGGGCGCACGGAGCCCGTCGCTAACTTCCAGACCATGAAGGTTGACGGGGGGATGACGTTCGATCTCGCGGGAGCCGCGAAGGCCGCGCAGGAGGCGGAGCAGGCGGGGTACGACGGGGTCTGGTCCGCGGAGACCAGCCACGACCCGTTCCTCGGGCTGACCCTCGCGGCAGCAGCGACCGACCGGGTCGAGCTCGGCACGAGCATCGCGGTCGCGTTCGCTCGCAATCCGATGACGACGGCCGTCACCGCGAACGATCTGCACGCGTTCTCCGGGGGACGGTTCATCCTCGGGCTCGGCTCGCAGATCAAGCCGCACATCACGAAGCGGTTCTCGATGGAGTGGTCACACCCGGCACCACGCATGCGCGAGTTCGTACTCGCCATGCGCGCCATCTGGGACTGCTGGAACAACGGCACCAAGCTCGAGTTCCGCGGCGAGTTCTACACGCACACGCTCATGACGCCCTTCTTCAATCCCGGCCCGAACCCGCACGGCGCACCGAAGGTGTTCCTCGCCGGCGTCGGCCCGTTGATGACCGAGGTGGCCGGCGAAACGTGCGACGGCTTCCTGTGCCACGGCTTCACCACCGAGCGCTACCTGCGCGAAGTGACGATTCCCGCGCTGGAGCGCGGGCGCGCCAAGGCCGGCAAGACCCTCGAAGGCTTCGAGATCGCGGGCCCCGCATTCGTGGTGACCGGCACCGACGAGCAGCAGATGGAGAAGGCGACGCAGGGCACGCGCCAGCAGATCGCGTTCTACGGCTCGACGCCGGCGTACCGGGGTGTGCTCGAGCTGCACGGGTGGGGCGGCCTGCAAGACGAGCTCAACTCGCTGTCGAAGCAGGGCAAGTGGGTCGAGATGGGTGAGCTCATCGACGACGACATCCTCCACACGTTCGCCATCGTGGGTGAGCCCGAGCAGATCGCTCCGGAGATGAAGCGCCGCTACGGCGACGTCATCGACCGTGTGAGCTTCTACGCGCCGTACCAGTCCGACCGCGACCGTTGGCTGCCGGTGATCGAAGCCCTGAGGGCGGCCTAGCCCACCGGTCTTGCTCGGTCCTCAGACCGCGACGAGCTCTTCGCCGAGGTAACGCTGCCGGCACAACCCACGCTGCAGCTTGCCGGACGACGTCTTCGGCAACGTCCCCGGTTCGACCAGCACGATGTCCTTCGGCGGAAGGCCGACGGCTTGGCGCACACGCTCGGCGACACTCCGGCGCGTCGCCGCGGGATCCTCGCTGCGCGTCTCCGCCACGACGACCACGCCTTCCTTGCCGCGACCAGGCACGCCGAACGCGATGACATTGCCGGCGCGGACGCCGTCGATGGCGGCGACGGCGCGCTCCACGTCCTCGGGGTACACGTTGCGACCGCCGACGATGATCACGTCCTTCATGCGACCGCAGACGACGAGCTCACCGTCGACGAGATACGCGAGGTCACCGGTCCGCAGGTAACCGTCGTGGAAGAGCTCGCGCGCGAGATCCGGCCGGCCGTAGTAACCGGGCGTCACCGACGAGCCGCGGATCTCGAGCTCGCCGACCTCTCGTTCGGCACGCACTGAGCCATCCTCCGGATCGACGATGCGAATCTCGAGACCAGGTAGCGGGCGGCCGAGTCGAGCCAAACGGCGGATGCCACTGCTGGTGGCGGACGGGTCGTCCACCGGCGCCGCGTATCGCTCGGTCTCGAGCACGCGGCGATCGACGGCGTCCGGCCGCAGTCCGGAGAGCGGCGCCGGGAACGTCGCGCCGATCACGACCTCGGCCATGCCGAACGCGGGGAACACTGCGCCCGGTCGCATCTTGTGCGGCACCGCGGCGTCGACGAACTCTTCGACCGCGTCGGGGTCGACCGGCTCTGCGCCGTTGAGCGCGAGACGCAGGGGTGACAGGTCGAGACCGGAGGCGTTCCGCAGTGCTCGGGTCGCGAGCACCCACGAGAAGTTCGGCCCCGCCGTCGCGGTGCCCCCGAAGGTCGAGAGCCACTCGAGCCACCGCAATGGCGCGGCAAGGAAGTCCTGCGGCGCGCCGATCACGACGTCGACGCCGGTCGACATCGGCAGCATGGCGAAACCGACGAGACCCATGTCGTGATAGAGCGGGAGCCACGACACCATGACGTCGCGATCGACGTCGAGCTCCGTAGCGATCTCGATCGCGTCGAGATTGGCGCAGATCGTGTGGTTCGGCAGCATGACCCCCTTGGGGTCCGCGGTTGATCCGCTCGTGAACTGCAGCACGGCGAGACGGTCGGGATCCTCATCGGGTCGGTCGAAGTCGGCCGCCCCGATGTGCAACCGGCGAACGTCATCGATCAGATCGCTCGACAGCACCATCGGCGGGTCGCCGGGCTGCGCTTCGATGAACGGCGCCAGGTCGGGATCGACCACGACGAGGTCGACGTCGGCGTGGGTCATCTTGGCCCGGGTCTGGGCCGCGAACTCCTCGATCGAGCCGAGGCGCATGGGCAACGGGAGCACGACGAGCGTGGCGCCGCTCAGCCACACCGCTTCGATCGTGGTGTAGAGGGCGCGGGTCGTCGGGCCGAGGAGGGCGACATGGCTTCCCGGGCGGACGCCGCGCCGTTGCAGGGACGCCGCGATGTCGATCGCCTCGTCGTGCAACCGGGCGAAGGGAACCCGATCGGCCTGGTTGCCGACGACGAAGGTGACGGCGCCGTGGCCGCCCGCGGCCTGGTCGATTCGGCACGCGAGAGTTTGCCTGCGCTCACTGGGCACGACGCGTCCGACCGATCTGCGGTCGGGTTCGTTACGTCTTCGTGACGAAGTTGACCAGCTTGGGCTCGCGCACGATCACGCGGGTCGGCTCCAGATCGACCTTGGCCCGCACCGCTTCGAGGGCGCGCCGCTCCGCTTCGTCCCGCGTGATCACCGTCGGGACCTCGAGCCGTTCCCGCACCTTGCCGTCGACCTGCACGACCATCGTCACCGTCTCGACCGCGGCCATTTCCGGGTCCGCCTTGGGCCACGAGCGCTCGTGCACGTGCTCGCCGTCGTGACGCATTGCCCACAGCTCGGCCGTCAGATGCGGTGCCATCGGCGCCAGCAAAAGCAGCAGCGTGTCGATGGCGAACGGTGTCGACCCTTGCTTGTACAGCAAGTTGGTGAACTCCATGAACGCGGCGACCGCCGTGTTGTACGACCACCGCTCGAACTCGTCGGTCACGCGCACGATCAAGCGGTGCGCGGCGCGATTCACCGGATCGACCCCGTCGCCGGATGCGGGCGCGACCACGTCCGACGTCGGCTCAGCCAGCCGCCACACGCGATGCAGGAAACGTGAGCACCCTTCGATGCCTGCGTCATCCCAGTCGACGTCGTCCGCGGGCGGCCCGACGAACAAGTGGAACAGTCGCAGCGTGTCGGCGCCAACGGTGTCGAGGTACTCCTCGGGCGCGATCAGGTTGCCCTTGGACTTCGACATCTTGCTGCCGTCCATCCTGATCATTCCCTGCGTGAACAGGCGAGCGAACGGTTCGCGCAATCCCTCTGGCGCGAGCTCCAGATCGGCCAGAGCCTTCGTGAAGAAGCGCGCGTACATCAGGTGCAAGATGGCGTGCTCGACCCCGCCGATGTACTGATCGACCGGCATCCAATGCGCCACCGCGCGCTTGGAGAACGGCGCGTCGGCATTCCACGGATCGCAGAACCGCAGGAAGTACCACGCGGAGTCGACGAACGTGTCCATCGTGTCGGTCTCGCGGACCGCCGGCCCTCCACACTTCGGGCAGGTGGTGTTCAGGAAGCCCTCGTGGAAACGCAACGGTGACTCGCCCGACGGGCGGAACTCCACATCGTCCGGGGCCAACACCGGCAGATCCTCGTCCGGTACCGGCACGGGCCCGTCGTCCGGGCAATACACGATCGGGATCGGGCAACCCCAGAAGCGTTGCCGCGACAGCAGCCAATCTCGCAGCCGGTAGTTGACGGTGCGGACACCGATGTCGTTGTTCTCCAACCACTCGATCGCCTTCGCGATTGCCGCCGCCTTGTGCATCCCGTCGAGCCACTCGCTGCTGATGGCCGGACCGTCGCCCGTGTAGGCCTCGCCGTCGAAGTCGTCGGGCGGCTGCACCGTGCGGATGATGGACAGGTCGTACGCCTTCGCGAAGTCCCAGTCGCGCTGATCCTGACCGGGCACGGCCATGATCGCTCCGGTTCCGTACGTCATCAGGACGTAGTCGGCCAGGTAGATCGGCACGGGCCGCCGGTTGAACGGGTTGATCGCGTACGCGCCGGTGAAGACGCCGCGCTTGTCCACCGCGACATCGCCCGACAACCGCTCGAGCTCCGACTCCATTCGGACCCGAGCCACGAACGCATCGACGTCGGCGCGCCGCTCGTCGCTGGTGATGACATCGACCAGCGGATGTTCGGGCGCCAGCACGCAGAACGTCATGCCGAAGCTCGTGTCCGGACGCGTCGTGTAGACGCGGAACGACTTGCCCGTCGTCGCGCCGTTCGCGTCCGCGACCTGCATCTCGAACTCTGCGCCCTCGGACCGGCCGATCCAGTTGCGTTGCATCGTGACCACACGTTCGGGCCAGTCGAGCTGCTCGAGATCGTCCAGCAATTGCTGCGCGTACGCAGTGATACGGAAGAACCATTGCTCGAGCTCGCGCCGCTCGACGACGTCGCCGGATCGCTCGCAGGTGCCATCGGCCAGCACCTGCTCGTTGGCCAGCACGGTCTGGCAGCCGGGACACCAGTTGACGGCGGCCTTGTCGCGGTAGGCCAAACCTGCTTCCAGCAGGCGCAGGAAGATCCACTGCGTCCAGCGGATGTAGCCCGGGTCGTGGCTCTTCACCACTCGGCGCCAGTCGTACATCGCTCCGATGCGCTGCACCGACGAGGTCAACTGCGCGATGCGAGCTTCCGTGAACGGACGCGGATGCTCACCGGTCTTGATCGCCGCGTTCTCCGCCGGCAGCCCGAAGCTGTCGAAGCCGAACGGCGTCAACACGCCGTACCCGTTCATCGTCCGGTAGCGGACGATCAGGTCACCGAACGTGTAGTTGCGCACATGACCCATGTGCGCGGGCCCCGACGGGTATGGGTACATGCACAGCACGTAGAACGTCGGCCGCGGGTCGTCATTGTCGACCTCGTAGGTGCCGTCGTCGCGCCAACGCGCTTGCCAGCGGGCTTCGATCTCTTGCACGTCATACTCGCCGGCCATGAGCGACCGATCGTACCGGCGCTCCCCTTCCGCACAGGAACGGGTTCTTTCACCCGCTCCGTCGCTCCAAACGCCGCTGCTATCGTGACCCCCTTCACCAAGGGGCTGTAGCTCAATTGGTAGAGCGCATCCATGGCATGGATGAGGTAGCGCGTTCGATCCGCGTCAGCTCCACTCCCCTCCGACGTGTCGGCCGAGAATCCCGCAGAGCGAAAATCCAGCGCGGATCCGGTGTCGAAGTACCGGGCAACGTCAACCAGTTGCCGCAGGGAGGGAACCATGTCCGCAACCGACGAGGCCGTTGTGCGTCGCTTCTACGAGCAGATGTGCAACGAACGCAAGAACGAACTGGCCCCCGAGCTCTTCTCGGACGACCACCAGATGCACGACCCCCAGGTGCCGGCAGGACCGGGCCCGCAGGGCATGGCCGACGTCATTTCGGTGTACCAGAAGGGCGTCGACGGCCACTGGGGCATCGAGGAGATCTTCTCGACGGGCGATCGCGTCATCGTGCGCTGGACGGGCTCGGGCACCCACAACGCGGAGCTCAACGGCATCCCACCGACGGGCAAGGACATCCGGGTCGACGCCATCTCGATCCATCGCATGAGCGACGGCAAGATCGCCGAGACGTGGGAAGTGTGGGACACCCTCGGCTTCCTGCAGCAGCTCGGCGTCGTTCCCCAGAGCTGATCGAGGGACGTCATCGGGCGACGTCATAGGGCGACGTCAAACAGCGCGGTCATCGCGGCGTGTGTGAACATGCCGCGATGACCTTCGACCGGGACGAGATCGAAGCCGCATTCGCGCGGTATCGCGCGGCCGCCAACGAAGCCGGCCGCACCGGCGATTGGCGGCCGTGGGTCGACTGCTTCACCGAGGACTGCAGCTACGTCGAGCACATGTACGGCACCTTCCACGGCCGCAAAGAAGTGCTCGAGTGGATCACATCGGTCATGACGAAATGGCCGTTCAACCACATGCAGCTGTTCCCGTGGGATTGGTACACGGTCGACGCCGAGCAGGGCTGGATCGTCGGGCAGGTCGAGAACCGGTTCGTCGACCCGGGCGACGGTCAGGTTTGCGAGGCGGGCAACTGGACTCGGCTCGTCTACTCGGGCAACGGCTTGTTCTCCGAGGAGGAGGACGTCTACAACCCGGCGGACTTCGCGCCCGTCGTCACCGCGTGGCTGGCCGCATGGAAGGCGAATCACCCGGAGCCGTAACCGGCGCGTGCGTGCAGCTGTGACGCGCGACGAGATCGGGAGCGACTTCGTCACCTTCGAAGTCTGCGAGCGTGCTGATCCGGAAGCGACCGTCACGAGCGGATGCCGCGGTCATGGTCGACTGGCGTGCCTCGTAGTACGTCTCGCGGGTGTAGCCCTCGGCCGCGGGCGCGTAGCTCGCCACCAGCACACGCCGCGCATGGTTGCTGCGATTGGCCTCGCTGTAGTGCGGCGCGAAACCGTCGATGCAGACGGCATCGCCTGCGCGCAACTCGGCCGCCGCGAACACCAGCTCGTCGACGATGTCCGCACGCACGGCGCCGCGGTCGTCGGTCTCCAAGGCACTATCCACGCCGGCGGCCAACCATATGCAGCCTGACTCGAGCGAGCAGTCGTCGATGGCGACGAGCACCGACGCCACGCGCGCGACGCCGGGATACGCGGTCACATCCTGATGTGGGCTGAACCCCGCACCGCCGGGTTGCTTGTAGTTGAGCTTGTCCTTGAACGCCACCGCGGGTTGGCCGAGCAGATCCTCGGCGATGGACTGCAGTGCGCCGTCGACGAGGGCACCGACGGTCGGATCGCACGCGGACACGTTCTCGGTCCGGCAGATTGCGGGACCGTTCGCCGTCTGCTCCGCATAGTGGCCCCACATGTGGCTGCCAGCCGGCCACAACTCGACCACCGAGACCGCGGCCTGCAAGGCCGCCACCTCGTCCGGGTCGATGACTCCCGTCCGGATCAAGTCGCTCATCCGAGTG
This sequence comes from Acidimicrobiales bacterium, assembly GCA_036493595.1. Taxonomy (GTDB): domain Bacteria; phylum Actinomycetota; class Acidimicrobiia; order Acidimicrobiales; family JACDCH01; genus DATAES01. Next base: position 21,159 of record DASXPN010000087.1, read on the forward strand.
CCCGCCCGAACTCGTCGTCCCATTGCAATCTGGGGACGTCGGCCCACAGCCGTTCGAGCTCGTAGTAGTGGCGCGCCTCGTCGAGGAAGACGTGCACGACGAAGTCGCCGTAGTCGAGCAGCACCCACCGAAGATCATCGAGTCCTTCGCTGCGCAACGGCTTCGGACCACCGGCTTCGGTGATCTGACGCTCGACCTCCTCCGCGATCGTCCTCACCAGGCGTGTGTTCGAAGCGCTGGCGATCACGAAGTAATCGGTGATCGCCAACACGTCACCGACCGCGAGCACGGTCGGATCCATCGCCTTCTTGGACGATGCCGCGCGCGCCGCGAGCAATGGCCAACGGTCGTTGTCTTCAGCCACCTGTCCCTCCGAACTTCGCCGTCGCGTCGCGCCCGAGGATCAACGTGATGTCTTCGGTGTCAGTCTCGGTAGTGCTCTTCTGCACCTGCCCGAGCCCGAGCGAGTCGCGCAACTTTGCCGCAGCGGTGGCGAACTGGTCGTCGTAATAGATGATGAGCGTGTCGGCGTAATTGAAGTTGTCGGCATTGCCCAAGATGGTGACCTCACCCCCGGCGGCGACGATCTTCCCGGCCACCACGTTCGGGCTACCCACGGGGCCCGTCCCACTCAGCAACCGCACGCGCGTGCGATCACCGGGATTGGCGGGCGTCGGCAGCGGCACTTCACGGGCGACGAGCGCGGCGGTTGCGGCGGGATCCGCCACGAAACTCTCGTCCTTGCCCACCGGCGCCTGCGCCTTCACCGGCAGCGTCGAGATGTCGGCGGTCCCCGCCGCCAGACCGTGCAGGTAGCGGCCGATGCCGGAGGTCGTCTCTCCTGGCACCGCGTCGGGCTTCGCCGACGCCTTGATCGCGGCCAACCACGCCGTCCACAACACCTGCTTGCGATTCAGGTGTGCGAGATCGCTCTCAGTGGGATTGCGGGCCTGCAAGTACGTCGACACCGCATCCGCGTTCAGTTGGAGCGGCCCGGTGGCGAACAACGTGGTCGACCGACCGCGGCTGTCGACGTTCACGATCCGGTCGGGGTTGTTGACGGTCAGCGGCGCGACCGGATTCACGAACTGCTGCCACTGCTGCGGTCCCATGACGATCGTCTGATCGAAGCTGAGCCCCATGAGGTTGGCCGTCGCTTGCGCGAGCTTGGGGAGGTCGCCGGTGGTGAGCGTGCTCGTCAACGTGCCGAGGGTGCCGTCCTCTCGTGGCGCGACGGTGGCGACCGGGATGAAGACGACGGCACCGCCGGTGTCGTTGTTGCCGAGGACGAGCACGGTGAGACCTTGCAAGCTCCCGTCGGCGCCCGTCTCGACCACGAGTGACACGGGTGTGGGCACGACGTCGGCTTCGTAACGGGGCTTGGTCGGGTCGTTCTGTGCGTCGATGCGACGACCGGCGGTCGTGTCGCGGAGCGACCGGTAGCCGATCGTTGCGAGTACGGGGATGGCACAAATGAGCACGACCATCGAGACCGCGAAACCGATCTTGCGCAGGACTCGGCGCTTGTTGCTCTGGCGCCGACGCGCCGCCCGTTGGCCGGTCCCCGCTTCGGGGAGCTCGAGGACGACGGGACGTTCAGTGGCAGGCGGGGCCGTCATGAGCGAGTCAACGATAGAGGCGGCGCTGGTTGATACACGCAATCACGGGCGGAGTGAGGAGGTAGTCGAGCGGCCGGCCCTCGGCGATCCGAGCGCGGAGGTCGGTGCTCGACACCTCGAGTCGCGGGGTCTCGATGCGCTGCCAGTCCCAGCCCGGCGGCGGCTGCCCGTCCTCGGATCCCGGCCGGGCGGCCACCACGATCGTCGCCTGCCGCCGTACTTCGTCGATGCGCTCCCACGTCGGTAGGCCGGCCGCCGCGTCGCTGCCGACGACGAGGAACAGCTCGCGCGACGAGTCCTCGTCGCGCAAGGCGCCGAGCGTGTCCGCGGTGAACGACGTCCCCCCGCGCTGGGTCTCGAGCGCGCTCGCCTCGAGACCGTCGACGTCGGCCACGGCCGCTTCGACGAGCGCGAGCCGATCGTCAGCGCTCGAGACCGGCCGCAGCGAGGTCTTCTGCCACGGATCGTTGGCCACAACGAGCAGCAGGCGGTCGAGCGCCAGCTCGTAGCGCGCATTGACGGCGAGGACCAGGTGCCCGACGTGCGGTGGGTCGAACGTGCCGCCGAACACGCCGAGCCGCTCACCCACGATGCGCCGCCGTCAACTCGTCGCCGAGGGCATGCAGGCCCGCGGAGACCCGAACCTCGTACGGCGGCTCGGCCTGGCCGAAACGCCGAAGTCGAGCCGGCAGCGCGGCGACCGCGGCGCCACACCGCTGCGCGGAAGTTTCGATCGGCTCCGACTCGTGCATTCGCCGCCCACTCTCGATGACCGGATGCAACAGCGCCCGACCGTCGACGTCCTCACCCGCGAGCGAGATGACGTCGAACCCATCGCGGCGGTGGAGTTGCTTGCGCCCGGGCAACGTCGCCTTGCCCTCGGCGAGCTTCAGCTTCGGCCCGTGCTCGTCCTCCACGAGCTTGTAAACGACGCCGAGCGACGGCGCGTCCTCGCTCGTGCCCATGCGAGTGCCGACACCGAAGCCATCGATGCGCGCGCCACCACGAACGAACGCGTCGATTCGGTACTCGTCCAGATCACCGGAGGCGAAGATGCGGACGTCGCTACAGCCACCCGCGTCGAGAATCTCTCGCACCTTCTGTGACAGCACCGCGAGGTCGCCGGAGTCGAGTCGGACACCATCGATGGTGATTCCTTCCGCACGCAGCTCACGCGCCACCTCGACCACATGATGCGCGCCCGCCACGGTGTCCCAGGTGTCGAGCAACAGCACCGCGTTGCCGGGGAACGTTCGGGCGAACGAGCGGAACGCGTCGCGCTCGTCGTCGAACGCCATGACATACGCATGCGCCATGGTCCCGCTCAAGTGGAGGCCGTATCGCCGCCCGGCCTCCACCAGCGAAGTCGCGGCGGCGCCCGCGATCGCCGATGCGCGCGCCGCCCCGAGCGCCGCGTCGACACCGTGATCGCGGCGGGCGGAGAAGTCGACGAACGCCCGACCCTGACACGCCAGCGCGACACGTACCGCCTTGGATGCCTGCATCGTGCGACTGCCGATCAAGTTGAGGACGAGCGTCTCGATGAGCTGGGCCTCGATGATCGGCGCGGAGATCTCGACGATCGGCTCCCCCTCGAATACGACCTCGCCTTCGGCGACCGCACGGATGTCGCCCGTGAAGCGCAGGTCGGCGAGGTGGGCCAGGAAGTCGTCACGGAACTGTCCAAGCGATCGCAAGTACTCGATGTCGTCAGCGCAGAACCGCCAGTCGTGCAACGCATCGAGCAACTCTTCGAGCCCGCACGCGACGAGGAAGTTGCGTCGTTCGGGCAGCGCTCGAACGAACGCCTCGAAGGTGGCCCGGCCGGTGATGCCATTGGCGTGATAGGCCGCGGCCATCGTGAGCTCGTAGAGATCGGTGAACAGCGGGGTCCGCACCCCACCAAACAACGGTGAGCTCACGCACGGCTCACGCGAGGACGACTCCGGCTGCGGCCAGCTCGTCGAGGGCCCGGTCGCCGTCGCCGGCTTCGAGATCGACGGCTGCCACCGCGTCACGAACGACGATCGCACCGAGTCCGAGATCGACCGCGTCGAGAGCGGTGGCCTTCACGCAGTAGTCGGTGGCCAGTCCTGCGATCACCACCTGCTCGACGCCGTCCGACCGCAACTGCTCGGCCAACCCGGTCGAGCCTGCGCTACCCGACGCCGGATCCCGCACGCTGAAGCCCGAGTAGCCGTCCTCACCGTCGTTGATGCCCTTGTGCACCGAGGGTCCGGCGACGAGGAGGTCGGGGTGGAGCTCGGCGCCCCATGTGCCGGCCACACAATGGACCGGCCATTCGCCGCCGTGCTTGTCGAAGTGCGCCGTGTCCGCGGGGTGCCAGTCCTGTGTGTAGAACACCGGAGACCGGGCCGCTCTCGCCTCCCCGACGAGGTGGTTGACGCGCCGAACGACCTCGTCACCGCCCTGCACCGCGAGCGCTCCCGCCGGATCGGCGAAGTCGTTCTGGACGTCGATCACCAACAGCGCGATGCCGGCTCCGAACAGCGAGCTACTCACCGCGCGAGGGCGGTGACATGAGTCACAGCTTGTGTGGGAAGGCTACGGAGCCCGAACACGCTGACCAGTCTTGCACTCGTCGAGAGGTAATCCATTTTCGGTACGGCGCCGTATCGACTTCTATGGGTAGGCGGGAATGACACCCCAGTAGTTCGCGTTGAGGGCCAATGACATGAGTGATTCCGTCGGTCAATATTTGAACGAGATAGGCCTCGTGCCGCTGCTCACCGCTCAAGAAGAGCGAGAGCTGTCTCAGATCATCGAGCGTGGACGCGAGGCGCAGGCGCGCCTCGATGCGGACGAGAAGTCCCGCGATCTGCGCAAGGCAGTTCGAGACGCTGCGGCCGCGAAGGACCGTTTCATCCGCGCCAATCTCCGTCTCGTCGTGAGCGTGGCGCGCCGTTATCCCATGCCACCGGGTATGGAGCTGCTCGATCTGATCCAGGAGGGCAACCTCGGGCTTGAGCACGCCGTCGACAAGTTCGACTGGCGCAAGGGCTTCAAGTTCTCCACCTACGCCACGTTCTGGATCCGCCAGGCCATCGGCCGAGCGCTCGACCAGAAGGCGAGCCTCGTACGCCTGCCGGGCGACCGTTCCGCCAGCCTGCGGGCTGCACTGCGAGCCGTGTCAGGTGACAGCGACGAGCTCGACGAAGAGCACGCTCGTCTGCACCGCCTCACGACTCCCACATCGCTCGATCGTCCCGTTGGCGACGACGACGGTTCCGAGCTGATCGATCTCATCGCGGATGTGAAGCCCGGTCCCGAAGACATGCTGTTGACGCGGGAGCAGGACAATCTCGTGACCGGCTTGCTCGACGTCCTCGACGACCGTGCTCGCCACGCGGTAGAGCAGCGCTTCGGCCTCAACGACGGTCGCAAGCGCAGCTACCGCGAAGTCGGCGACGAGCTGGGTGTCACCGCGGAAGCGGCGCGCCGCCTCGTGAAGCGAGCGGTCAACGCGGTGAAGGAAGAAGCAGCCGCGAGGGTCGACGCCGCCTGAATCTGAGACGTCGGCCCGGGAACTACGACGGTGCCCCCCTCCGGATGGGCAGCATCGTGATCGGCGGACCGGTCTCGGCGAGGAACTCGAGGATCAGCTGGTTCACGATCGCCGGCTTCTCCAGCGTGAGCACGTGGGAAGTGCCGGGCACGACCGCGAGCTGACCTTCGGGCAGCGCCTCGTAGAGCGCAACGGTGTGATCGATGCGAACCGCCTCGTCGTCACCGACGAGGACGAGGGTGGGCACCGAGACACGTGCGACGTCGTCGACGGTGAAGTCCGGCTCTTCACGCCACAGTCGCATCGACTTGGCGTAGAACTCCGGCCAGTGCGAGGGGTCGATCGCGCTCGCCTCGTAGAGACCCTTGAAGACAGCAACGGCCTCGGCGTCCGGATCGTCGCCCGGGTCGAAGCCCTCGACGAGTCCGGTGTGGTTGAAGTTGGCGCCGATCAGCACCTGGCGCGGCACGAGATCGGGCCGGCGAAGCGAGACCAGCAGGGACACGATGCCGCCGTCGCTCCATCCGACCAGCGCCGCCGGCTCACCGACGACGTGTTCGATGAACGCAATCGTCTCCGACGCCATGTCGTCGTAGGAGAAGGGCGCATCGGTGTCGGCCGTGCGTCCGTGCCCGCGCCGGTCGTAGGTGAAGATGCGATGCCGTTGCGCGAGGGCGGATGTCTGCATCACCCAGCCGGTGCTGTCGCTCAACCCACCGTGCAGGAGGACGACCGGGCTGCCCTGCCCTTCGACCGCGAACCACGGATCCACGCCGGAACTGTTGCATAACGCTTTGCACGACCGTCGATCCGCGGTCAGGCTTTTGCGATGCCGACCGACTGGTCACCGTCGTCGTGGCGGGACCGCCCGGCGCATCAGCAACCGGAGTGGCCCGACGAGGCCGCGCTGGAGCGGGTGCTCAAGCAGCTGAACACGTTGCCACCGCTCGTGTTCGCGGGTGAGGCTCGCAATCTCACCGCCGAGCTCGAACGGGTCGCCAACGGTGACGCCTTCCTGCTGCAGGCGGGCGATTGCGCCGAGTCGTTCGATGCCTTCTCCGCTGACTCGATCCGCGACAAGTTGAAGATCATCCTCCAGATGGCGGTGGTGCTGACCTACTCGTCGGGGGTGCCCGCGCTGAAAGTCGGCCGGATCGCCGGTCAGTTCGCCAAGCCCCGATCCGCGCCGGTCGAGACGATCGACGGCGCGGATCTCCCCGCCTTCCGGGGCCACATCGTGAACGACATCGCGTTCACGGCCGCCGCCCGCACGCCGGACCCCGACCGCCTGCTGACCGCCTATCACCAGTCGTCGTCGACGCTGAACCTGCTGCGCGCCTTCACCAAAGGAGGCTTCGCCGACCTCTCACGGGTTCACCAGTGGAATCAGGACTTCGTGGCCGGCAGCCGCCAAGGTCAGCGATACGAACACCTTGCCGCCGAGATCGACCGCGCCATGCGGTTCATGAAGGCATGCGGGTTCGACACCGAGTCCGAGCCCAAGCTCCATGAGGTGGACTTCTACACGAGCCACGAAGCGCTGATCCTCGGCTACGAGGAAGCACTCACCCGTGAGGACTCGCTGACCGGCGATTGGTACGACTGCTCCGCGCACCTGCTGTGGATCGGCGACCGCACCCGCCAACCGGATGGCGCGCATCTCGAGTTCGCCCGCGGGATCGGCAACCCGGTGGGACTGAAGGTCGGCCCGTCGTGCCGGCCCGACGAGGTCGTCGATCTGTGCGAGGTGCTGAACCCCGACCGCCGTCCGGGCCGCCTGACCCTGGTGACGAGGCTCGGCGCGTCCCGCGTACGTGAAGCGCTGCCGCCGATCCTCGAAGCGGTCGAGCGCGCCGGACACCCGGTCGTGTGGTGCTGCGACCCGATGCACGGCAACACGTTCACCTCCGAGACGGGGCGCAAGACCCGCGACTTCAACGTGATCCTCGACGAGATCGCCGGCTTCTTCGCCGCCCACCACCAAGTCGGCACATGGCCCGGTGGCGTGCACGTCGAGCTCACGGGCGATGACGTCACCGAATGCCTCGGTGGCTCCAACGCGCTCGGCCACATGGACCTCGACGACCGCTACGAGACGATGTGCGATCCCCGCCTGAACGGGAGCCAGTCGCTCGATCTCGCCTTCCAGGTCGCCGAACTGCTCCGCGCCGGCTGACGTCCTTCGACCCGGGGCAGGGGAAGTTCGACCCGCCCGGGAATGTTGACCCAGTGAATCGGGTTTGCGACACTGTTGAATCCCGATCGGCGTGGTCAGATTTCTTGGAAGGAGCGCTGATGCTGCAACGCGAGATCGATCCAGCCCAGCTGGCTGACATCGAGAAATTCGAGACGCAGCTCGCCCGCAACCTCGCAGGCGAGCTCGACGACGAGATCTTCCGGGTCTTCCGCCTCAACAACGGCATCTACGGACAGCGCCAAGGTGGCCACAACCAGATGGTGCGGGTGAAGATCCCGTACGGCCGCCTCCTGCCCGAGCAGCTCGATCTCATGGCCCACATCGCCGACACGTACTCCCGCGGTTGGGGCCACATCACCACCCGCCAGAACATCCAGTTCCACTTCGTCCAACTCGAGAACGTGCCGACGATCATGCGCGAGCTCGCAGGCGCGGGCATGACGACGCGTGAGGCATGCGGCGACACCGTGCGCAACGTGCAGGCTTGCCATCTCGCCGGCGCCTGCCCGTTCGAATATCTCGACGTCACCCCGTGGGCCGAGGCGGCGTTCCAACACTTCCTCCGCCATCCGCTCGCGCAGCGGCTGCCGCGCAAATTCAAGATCAACTTCTCCGGTTGCGAGACCGACTGCGGTCAAGCGATGTTCAACGACGTCGGTGTCGTCGCCGCGAGCCGCACGCTGGACGACGGCAGCGTCGAGCGGGGCTTCCGAGTGTTCGTCGCCGGTGGTCTCGGGGCCAACCCCCATCCCGCGCTCGCGCTCGAAGAGTTCACGAGTCGCGAGGCTCTCATGGCGACGCTCGAGGCGATCCTTCGTGTGTTCTCGAACCACGGCAACCGCGACAACAAGTTGCGGGCTCGCATGAAGTGGCTCGTCGACACCATGGGCTGGGATGAGTTGCAGGCGCGCATCTACAAGGAGCGCCGCTTCCTGCTCGCCTCGTCGTCGTGGCCCGGCGGTATCCCCGACTCGGTGGAGAAGGAAGGCGACGAGCCCGCGGGCACGCACGCCACCGTCGTCCCGACTCCTATCGGTCAGGGCGTTCCGGTCAGCATCAGCGGCACGTCCGCCTACGAGCGCTGGGAGCAGGCCAACGTCGTTCGCGGCAACGCCAAGGGCACCGTGTCGGCGATCGCGTACGCCCGATTGGGCGACATCACCTCTGATCAGTTCCGGGCGCTGGCGGCGATCCAGCGTGAGCTCGCGCTCGACATCAGGGTGACGAACCGCCAGAACTTCGCGCTGCGCAATCTCGGCGAAGAGCAGCTGCCCAAGCTGTTCGACCGACTCACGACCATCGGAATGGCGGAACCCGGTGCCGAGCTCGCGCGTGACGTGGTCGCGTGCCCGGGCGCGGACACGTGCAACCTCGCGGTCACACAGTCACGCGGGTTGGCCGATGCCATCGGCGCGGCGCTCGAGGCTGAAGGGCTCGCCGACGTGGGCGGCGTCCGCACCAACATCTCGGGCTGCACGAACTCGTGCGGCCAGCACCACACTGCCGACATCGGCTTCTTCGGCGCCGAGCGTCGAGCGCACGGCAAGCCTGCGCCTGGCTACCAGATGCTGCTCGGCGGCTACGTCGGTCAGACCCAGGTGCACTTCGGCGAGAAGGCGCTGCGCCTTCCGGCCAAGAACGCGCCGGAGGCGGCCGTGCGGGTCGTGCGGCGGTTCGCCGAAGAGCGTGAAGCGGGTGAGGTCTTCCGTTCGTGGCTCGATCGGGTTGGCGGTCCGAAGGCGGTCGCGGCCGACCTCAAGGAGCTCGACGAGTTCCCGTTGCCCGACGATGCCCCCGACTACTACGTCGATTACGACGAGACCGGTCCGTACGTGGCGGAAACCGGAGAGTCGGAGTGCGCCACGTGATGCTCGAGCCGAGTCCTCTTGCCAGCTTGCCGAACTACTCGGACGAAGAGCTGGCCGAGCTCAACCGTGAGTTCGAACACCTGCCCGCGTCGAAGGTGATCCAGTGGGCCGTCGACAATTTCGCGCCGCACCTCTGCCTCAGCGCGTCGATGACCGATGCCGTGCTCATCGATCTGGCCGTGAAGGTGTACCCCGCAGTCGAGGTCGTCTTCATCGACACCGGCTATCACTTCCCCGAGACGCTCGACACCGTCGAGCAGGTGCGCCGCCGCTACGGCCTCAACCTGAGGATGATGACGGTCGCGCCGCACAACGAGGAGTTGTGGCGCGTCGATCCGGAGAACTGCTGCTCCGCGGTCAAGGTCGGACAACTCGACCGGGCGCTGATGGGCAAGGCGGCATGGATGAGCGGACTGCGCCGCGTCGAAGCTGCGTCGCGCGGTTCGGCCCCGATCGTCGCTCGCGATCTTCGAGGACTGGTGAAGGTCAACCCGCTCGCGACATGGAGCGATCTCGACGTCGCCGGCTACATCGAGGACCATGAGGTGCCGGTCAATCCGTTGACGCTGCAGGGCTACCCGTCCATCGGGTGCATGCCGTGCACCCTGCCGGTCACCGATGGCGACGATCAACGCGCCGGACGATGGGCCGGCCGCGACAAGACCGAGTGCGGCCTGCACGACTTCTGATCCCCCTCCGAATGTTGGTGCCATTGCGGGGCCATGGCCCCGCAATCGACCCGGAGTTCGCAGTGGGGCACGGGTTGACCTGACCCGACCGGGCGAGCAGAGTAACGGTCGTGGCGAGAACGACCGTTCCGACGCCGACCGTGCTGCCGACGAGAGTCCTCGTGCTCGGCATGGCGCACGAGGACGGTACGGTCGTCGCCGCCGAGGTCATGCCCGTGGCCGAGGCCTGCGGCCAGACTCCGGAGCAAGTCCGCTCGTGCCTGCGGCGACTCGTGCGCGAGGGCCTGTTCACCCGCGACGGCGCCGGCCGCAATGCCCGCTACCTCGCGACCGAGCTCGGGATGAAGGCGCTCGGCACCAATCTCGAACGGCATCGGCTCGCGTACGTCCAAGACCATGCGGGTCGAGGTTGGGATCGCAAGTGGCGACTCGTCGCCTTCGCGGTGCCCGAGAAGCGGCGCGCGGCGCGAGATGCGTTCCGCGATCGGCTGCTCCTCCTCGGCGGGGCCGCCGTCACCAACGGCCTGTACGTGTCACCACACCGCTGGGAGAAGGACGTCGCCGGTGAAGCGGAGCGACTCGGTGTCGCCGACGCGGTGACGCAAGCGACGACCGACGATCTCAGCATCGGGGGCACGTCCGACCCTCGAGAGCTCGCCCGACGGCTGTGGCCCCTCGACGAGATCGCGGCGCGCTACCGGCAGTTCGTCGCGACCTACGCAGGAGTGCCGGCTGCGCTCGAGCACATGCGTGAGCGCCACGAGCGCTTGCCGGACGCGGTCTTCCTTCCGGGCGCGCTCGCGGTCACTGTCGAGTTCGCGTCGGTGTTCGCCGACGATCCACTCCTGCCGCCGGAGCTGCTCCCTCGCCCGTGGCCCGGACGTGCCGCGCGCGAGTTGCTCGTCAGGAGCCGGCGACGGGCGTTGTTGCTGCGCGAGCAGCACAACCGTCCCGCGCTGTTCCGTTCGTTCGACGACTTGATCGAGTCGATTCCCTGAGCTGGAGGAACTGTGAAGTTCGGCATCTTCTACGAGCATCAAATGCCTCGCCCGTGGTCGGAGGACAGCGAGCACCGGTTGCTCAAGGACGCGCTGGAGCAGATCGAGCTGGCCGACAAGCTCGGCATCGATTACGCGTGGGAGGTCGAACATCATTTCTTGGAGGAGTACTCGCACTCGAGTGCGCCCGAGGTGTTCCTCGCGGCCGCGTCACAACGCACCAGTCGCATCCGACTCGGCCACGGCATCGTGCAACTGCCGTTCAACTTCAACCACAGCGCCCGCATTGCAGAGCGCATCGCGACTCTCGACCTGGTCAGCGACGGCCGGGTCGACTTCGGGACCGGTGAAGCGTCGTCCGAGGCAGAGCTCGGCGGCTTCCTCGTCGATCGGGCGTCGAAGCGCGCACAATGGGCCGAGGCGCTCGACGCGACGACGCGCATGATGGTGGAGACGCCGTTCGCCGGTTACGACGGTGAGTTCCTGAAGATGCCCCCGCGCAACGTGGTGCCGAAGCCGTTGCAGAAGCCGCATCCTCCTTTGTGGGTCGCGTGTTCGCGACGCGACACCATCCATCTCGCGGCACAGAAGGGCATCGGCGCGCTGTCGTTCAGCTTCATCGAGCCCGAGGAGGCTCGGCACTGGGTGAACGACTACTACGACACGCTGCAGTCCGCGGAGTGCGTGCCGGGCGGCTTCTCCGTGAACCCGAACCTCGCCGTCGTCGTTCCGCTCATGTGCCACGAGGACGAAGAGACGGCGATCGAGCGCGGGCTCGATGGTGGGCACTTCTTCGGCTACTCGCTCGGGCACTACTACATCTTCGGGACGCATCAGCCGGGTGTGACGGACGTGTGGCAGGAGTTCGAGAAGAACCGCTCGCGGTTCGGGTTCGATCGCAATGTCGCGGCGCAGACCGGTCAGTCGCTCGGCGCGCAACTGTTCCAGCGAGGGCTCGGTTCGTTGCGCGGCGCCATCGGAACACCGGACCAGATCCGCCACCTCGTCCGTAGTTACGAGGAGTGCGGTGTCGACCAGATCATCTTCGTGAGCCAAGCGGGCCACAACCGGCACGAGCACATCTGCGAATCGCTCGAACTGTTCGGTACGACGGTGCTTCCCGAGTTCGCCGAACGAGCGGACGATCACGAGAAGGCCAAGCTCGAGCGGCTTGGTCCCGCGATGGACGCTGCGCTCGCCCGCCGCGAACCACCGCAGATTCTCGGCGAGTACACCATCCCCGCCGCCATGCAGGTATAAGCCCAGAAATGCCGAGCCCGATTGCGGACTATGCGTTCCTGTCCGATCTCGAGTCGGCCGCGCTCGTCGGCCGAGATGGTTCCATCGACTGGTTGACATTTCCGAGGTTCGACTCCGCGGCGTGTTTCGCCGCACTGCTCGGTACGCCGGAGCACGGGCGATGGTTGTTGGCACCGGCGTCAACCCCGCGCCGCGTGGAACGGCGCTACCGCGACGCCTCGCTCGTGCTCGAGACCGTGTACACCACCGACGAGGGTGAGGTCGCGGTGATCGACTGCATGCCACCGCGCGATGACCAGCTCGACGTGATCCGGCTCGTCGAAGGACGTCGCGGTCGAGTCCAGATGCAGATGGAGCTCGTGATTCGCTTCGACTACGGCTCGATCGTGCCGTGGGTTCGCCGCATCGACGGCGACCTGAGCGCGGTGGGTGGACCGGATGCATTGCGACTGCGAACGCCCGTCGAGGTCGAGGGTCGCGACTTCACCTCGATCGCGTCGTTCACGGTCGGCGAGGGCGACACCGTCCCCTTCCAGCTGACCTGGCATCCGTCCCACGAGGAGTGCAAGCCCGCGGGTGATGTGCCGGCCATGGTCCGCGACGCCGAACGTTGGTGGCAGTCGTGGTGCAACCGCGGCGCGCGTTTCCGCAAGCCGTGGCGTGAGGCGGTCCGATCGTCTGTCGTGGTGCTCAAGGGGCTGACCTACTCGCGCACCGGTGCGCTCGTCGCCGCGCCGACAACGTCGTTGCCCGAACACATCGGCGGCGTCCGCAACTGGGACTACCGATACGGATGGCTCCGGGACGCGACGTTCAGCCTGCTCGCCTTGTTGGCCGCCGGTTATAGGGACGAAGCGAGCGCCTGGCGCGACTGGTTGCTTCGCGCCGCCGCCGGCGCACCCGGGAGCATGCAGATCATGTACGGCATTGCGGGCGAGCGGCGGTTGCCCGAGCTCGAGCTCGACTGGCTGCCCGGCTACCAGGGCTCGACCCCGGTTCGCATCGGCAACGCTGCCTCGGCGCAGTACCAGCTCGATGTCTACGGCGAAGTGATGGACGTGCTGTACCACGCCGCCGGCGAGCTCACTGAGGGGCCCGACGAGTGGAATCTGCAGCGCGCGCTCATGGACTTCCTCGAGAGCGGTTGGAAGGAGGCCGACGAGGGGCTCTGGGAGGTGCGGGGCCCGCGCCAGCACTTCACGCACTCGAAGGTGATGGCGTGGGTCGCGGCCGATCGGGCCATTCGATCGGTCGAAGAGCTCGGACGCGACGGCCCGCTCGATCGATGGAAAGCGCTGCGGCACGAGATCAAGGAGTGGGTGCTCACCAACGGTGTCGACGACCGCGGGGTGTTCGTCCAGCATCCAGGCACCCACGACCTCGACGCCAGCTTGCTCATGGTGCCGCTCGTCGACTTCCTGCCGCCGAACGACGCGCGTGTGATCGCCACCGTCGACGCCATCGACGAGCAGCTCACGTCCGAGGACGGTTTCGTGATGCGGTACGTGCCGCGCCAGGAGCTGGACGGCCTGCCTGAAGGCGAAGGCGCCTTCCTCCTCTGTTCGTTCTGGATGGTGCAAGCGCTCGCGCTGATGGGACGTACCGACGATGCGACGAAGCGCTACGAGAGACTGCTCTCGCTGCGCAACGACGTCGGTTTGCTGTCCGAGGAGTACGACCCGAAGACGAAGCAGTTGCTCGGCAACATCCCCCAGGCGTTCAGTCACACCGCGCTGGTCAACAGCGCCATGTTGTTGAGCGGTAGTGGCCGCGTGCGCAGCCGGCGCCTCAGCGACGAGGCCGGCGCCGCTCCTTCCGGCTGAGCGCGGGCGAACGCCAGCCGGCATCGGCTTCGTTCACGTTGGAGCCCGGCGGGACGAGCTCGTCGATGCGGTCGAGCACCTCGTTGCTGAGCCGGACGTCTGCGCCGGCGAGCACGTCGGTGAGCTGGTCCATCGTGCGGGGCCCGATGATGGCCGAACTCACCGCCGGGTGTTCGAGCACGAACGCCATGGACAGGTGCGTCAAGGAGATGCCCGCATCGGCCGCGAGCTTCAACAGCTCCTCGACCAGATCGAGCTTGCGCTGGTTCTCGGGCAGCTCGTAGTTGAACCGATCGGGGATGCGCGCCGCGCGACCGGTCGTCGGTGACGGATCACCCTTCCGGTACTTGCCGGTCAGCCAACCGCCGGCGAGCGGGCTCCACGGGATCACAGCCATGCCGTACTTCTTGCAGGTCGGCAGCACCGCAGTCTCGATGCCGCGAGCGAAGATCGAGTACGGCGGCTGCTCGCACCGGAAGCGCTCGCGTCCGCGCTGCTCGGCGATCCACTGCGCCTCGACGATCTGTTCGGCCGGATAGGTCGAGCTGCCGATGACGCGGATCTTGCCCTGATGGACGAGATCGGACAGCGCACCCAACGTCTCCTCCACGTCGACGGTGTGGTCGGGACGATGCGCCTGGTACAGGTCGATGTAGTCGGTGTCGAGTCGGCGCAGGCTGTTCTCCACCTCCTGCATGATCCAACGGCGGGACGCGCCGCGCTGGTTCGTGTCTTCCCCCATCGGGGCGACGAACTTCGTGGCGAGCACGACGTCGGCGCGCCGTCCCTTCAGCGCCTGACCGACGATCTCTTCGGACTCGCCCGCCGAGTACACGTCGGCGGTGTCGATGAAGTTGATGCCTTCGTCGAGCGCGTGATGGATGATGCGGATGCTGTCGTCGTGATCACGGTTGCCCCACGCGCCGAACATCATGGCGCCGAGGCAGTAGCGGCTCACCTGGATCCCGGTACGACCGAGCGTTGTCCTGTCCATGTGCGCGACCCTACGCCCGTGGAACCGCCTGCGAGCCGCCCCTACATGCCCGGTTACGGGATCCTGACTGCGTCAGAGGGTTCGGGTCTGCTGCCGTGGTCATGGGCCGTTGAACGGCTCGAGACCTCGCACGACTACTGGATCTCGACGACGTGGGCCGACGGTCGGCCGCACGTCACGCCGGTCTGGGGTGCGTGGATCGATGGTGGCATCTGGTTCAGTTGCAGCCTGGAGTCGCGCAAGGCGAAGAACCTCGACCGCGACCCGAGATGCAGCATCGCCACCGACGACGCGTACAAACCCGTGATCGTCGACGGTGTGGCAGAACGAGTGCACGACGGCAGTGACGTCCGGCGCTTCACCGACGTCTCGAACGCCAAGTACGAGACGGACTACAGCATCGACTTCTTCGCCGCGAACGCGCTCTTCGCCATCCGTCCCCGATCGGTCTTCGCGCTCGACGAGGACGACTTCCCCGGGTCCCCCACTCGCTGGCGCTTCTCCTGACGCCAACTCCGGGTCTATTGCGGGGCCATGGCCCCGCAATAGAACCAACATTCGGCCGCGGTACGGCGACGAGTCACATGAGGTGGGCGGCGTCGTTGAGGCGGGCCAGCCACCAGTGGTCGTCCTCGTCACGGAGCAACTCGGTGATCGACGTGTTGTCGACATAGCGCACGAGCGTGCCGAACGCGACGCCGCCGAGCACCTCGATGGCGCAGTTGACCACGCCGCCGTGACACACGATCACGACCGTCTCGCCGTCGTGATCGTCGACCACCTGGAGGAGCGCTCGCTCGACCCGCTTCACGAACACCGCCACGCTCTCGGAGCCAGGAGCGCGTACGAGGTCGCGATCGTCCGACTCGTTGAAGCCGCCGTAGCGGGCGTCGTATTCGTCGATCACGAGCCCCTCGCCTTCGCCAGCGTGTTGCTCGCACCAATCGCAATGTCGAGCGGCAACGAGTCCGCCACCGACCGCCGGCGCGATCGCGGCCGCGGTCTCGATCGCCCGCGGGAGGACGCTCGTGTACACCGCGCTCGCATCGCGCAACTCGCTCGTCCGCTCCAGCCGTGTGCGCAACCTCGCCGCCTGCTCGTGACCGAGATCGGACAATCCGTTGCACGTGTCGTGACCGCTCACGATGCGATCGACCATCGCTTGCGACTCGCCATGTCGAATCAGCACGACCCTCATCGGCGCCATGCTCAGAGTCTCTCAGGCCAGATGGTCGACGAAGCCTTCCAGTTGCCGAAGATTGCGGCACTCGAACACGCCGTCGCAGTGGATGCCGTACTCGCCGACGATCGAATCACCGGTGTCCCAGTAGGACCGTGGCTCGGGGTTCAGCCAGTACACGTGGCGGGCCCGGTGGCGGATCTCCTTCAGCACCCACGACTGCGACGCGTGGTAGTTGTTGCGGGCGTCGCCGAGGATCATGACCGTCGTCTTCGGCCCCACCTCCTTGCCCCACTTCGACCAGAAGACTTCGAGTGCGTGGCCGTAGTCGGAGTGCCCGTCGACCCACACGACATCGGCCTCGGTGTTGACGCGATGCACGGCCTCGGCGATGTCCTCGACGCCGTCGAAGTAGCGGGTGACCTCGTCGACACCATCGATGAACACGAACGAACGCACCTTCGAGAACTGCGCGCCGATGGCGTACACGAGGTGAAGGGTGAAGCGGGCGAACGCAGCCACCGAGCCGGAGATGTCGGCGATGACGAAGATCTCGGGCTTCGACGGCCGCGGGTACTTGAACTTCGGCTCGGCGGGCACACCGCCGTACGAGAGCGAGTGGCGGACCGTGCTGCGGAAGTCGAGCGGACCTTTGCGCCCGTGACGACGCTTGCGGGCCAAGCGCACCGCGAGCTTGCGGGTCAGCGGGTAGATCGCACGCCGGAGCGTGAACATCTCCTCGCGCGAGGCATGCATGAAGTCGATGTCCTCGGGCAGCGGCTTGCGCAGCGTGCGCGCCATCGCCTCGACGCCACGGTCAGCCACCAGCCGGCGGCGGATCTCGGCCTCGATCTCCTTGCGCAGTTGATCGATACGGATCTCGAACTCGTCCTTCTCGAGACGCTCCTCGAGCTGGTTCATGTCCGGAAGCTGTTGGCGCGTCTGCTCCATCAATCGCTCGAGCACGGCATCGAGGTCGAGGTTTCGCAGCGTGCGGTACAGGTAGTAGGTGCCGCCGACCGGGCGGCCCGGCTCCATCCCCGCGTAACGCTTCACCGATTGGCGAGCGACAGCGCGCATCAGTGCGTCGTTGCCGTCGAGCAGGGAGCGGTACAGCAGCTCGGCCAGCTCCTCGGGTGTCATCGAGTCGCCGCCACCGGAGCCCTGCATCCCCTCCGTGGCCTGGTCACGGAGCTGCTCCATCAGCTCGTCGAGGTCGCCGAGCTCGTCGTCGCCATCGTCGCCGATGGCGTACTCCTTGCCTCGCAGTGAGAAGTACACCTCGAACACGGTCTCGAAGGCGCGCCAGTGGGCATTGTTCTTCACCAGCGTCGCCGCCAGCGCGTACTTGAATGCCTCGCGATCGTCGAGCGGGATGTGGCGCACGGCCGCCATCGCATCGAGGTTCTCGGTGAGGCTCACCGGCAGCCCGGCCTCGCGAAGCTCCTGGATGAACCCCGCGAGCAGCGAGAGGATCGGCGCGCCGGTGGCAGGGTCGGCAGAGGGCTCGGCGGTGCCACCGCCACGCGCGCCAGCCACCTCGACGTCGTCAGCCACGCGCCGCGGGACCGCCCTTCTTCCAGGACTGTCCGTCGTTGGCGAACTCCTTGACAGCTTTGGCGATGTCGCTCTGGTACTTCAACAAGATGTTGACCGTGGCGGTGGCTTGCTCCGAATCGACGTTCTCGATGCCGAGCAACACGAGCGTGCGGGCCCAGTCGAGCGTCTCGGAGACCGACGGTGCCTTCTTCAACTCGAGCTGGCGGATCGAGCGCACGATGCGCGCCACCTGATCCGCCAGGTTCTCGGTGATGTCGGGCACCTTCGTGAGCACGATCTCCTTCTCGCGATCGAGATCGGGATAGTCGATGTGCAGGTAGAGGCAACGGCGCTTCAGCGCCTCGGACAGCTCGCGGGTGTTGTTCGAGGTGAGGAACACGAGCGGGATCTGCGTGGCCATGACCGTGCCGAGCTCGGGCACGGACACCTGGTAGTCGGACAGCACCTCGAGCAACAGCGCTTCGGTCTCGACTTCGACGCGGTCGACCTCGTCCACCAGCAGCACGACCGGCTGCTCGCTACGGATCGCTTCGAGCAGCGGGCGGGTGAGGAGGAAGTCCTCACCGAAGATGTCGTCTTCGATCTCGGACCACTTCGCGCCGTCGGCCTCGGACACGCGTTGGGCCTGGATGCGCAGGAGCTGCTTCTTGTAGTTCCACTCGTAGAGCGCCTTCGACTCGTCGAGACCCTCGTAGCACTGGAGGCGGATCAGACGCGCACCCGACATCTCGGCCACCGACTTCGCCAGCTGCGTCTTGCCGGTACCGGCGGGACCCTCGACGAGCACTGGCTTCTGGAGCCGGTCGGCGAGATACACGATGCCGGCGATGCCCTCGTCGGCGAGGTAGTCGACCTCGCGAAGGCCGTCGCGGACCTCGGGGACGGACTCGAAGCGATAGTCCATCGAGCCACACTACCGGTGGTCTTGACCGCGCGGTCAAGACGGTCGGGGCCGCGCTGTATCGGCATCTCCTGACGCGGACATACTGCCGCCATAGCCATCCTCGATCACCGACGCCGCCTCGCGGTCGTCACCTGCGTTGGGATCGCGGTCGTCCTCGTCATCGGTGTCGTCGTCGGCCGCGTGCACTCGACCCAGCACGCGCATCGCGCCGCCGATCTCGGTTCCGGGCGGGCGTCGGCGCTCCCCGGGCCCGTCGTGCCGACCGCGCCCGTTTCGACTCCTGCCAACGTGACGACCTCGATCGCCGACGAGAACCGCAAGCCCGGCAACGCGGACTGGGCACCCCCGAACGATCCCGCGACGTGGGCCAAGGTCCGCGGCTTCGCCGACAAGGTGAGCGCGCAACGGGGCGAGACCGTCGGCCTGTACGTCACCACCGCGGCCGCGACCTACCGCGTCGATGCGTACCGCATGGGCTACTACGGCGGCGCGCAGGCGCGGCTCGTGTGGTCGTCGCCTCAGATGCCCGGCGTCGCACAGCTCGACGTCCGCGACGATCCGGTGACCAACATGCGCGACGCGCCGTGGCAACAGTCCCTGTCCGTGATGGTCGGCGCGGACTGGACGCCCGGCGTGTACATGCTCAAGCTCACCTCTGACGACGGTGGTCAGTCGATGATCCCGCTCGTGGTGCGCGACGACACCAGCCACGCGGCGATCGAGGTACAAGCTTCGGTGACGACGTGGCAGGCCTACAACGGTTGGGGCGGGGCCAACCTCTACACCGGCGGCGACAACGATTCGGCGAAGCGGGCGCGGGTCGTGAGCTTCGACCGTCCCTACGACGGCAACGGCTCCGGTGAATATTTCGGACGCGAAAACCGCTTCGTCCAGCAGGTCGAGTCGATGGGCCTCGACGTCACGTACACGACCGATGTCGACACGCATGCGCATCCCGAGTTGCTGCTCAACCACCGGGTGTTCATCTCGAGCGCCCACGACGAGTACTGGTCCAAGGAGATGCGCGACGGGGTGGAGGCGGCGCGTGACCACGGGGTGAACCTCGTCTTCATGGGAGCCAACGCGTCGTTCCGGCGCATCAGGCTCGAGCCGTCGGCCCTCGGCCCGCTTCGTCACGAGGTCAATTACCGAGTGGCCTCCGAGGATCCACTCAACGGCGTCGACCCGGATCGGGTCACGACCAGCTGGCGCAGCGATCCGAACCCCCGGCCGGAGTCGGAGCTGATCGGCGACTTCTACGAGTGCAATCCCGTGGACGCCGACATGGTCATCGGTGAATCGTCGTCGTGGTTGTTCGACGGCACGGGATGGACGAACGGCACCGTCCTGCCGGGTCTCGTCGGCAACGAATACGACCGCGTGACGCCGGAGTCGCCGACACCGTCGGACATCGAAGTCCTCGCGCACTCACCGGTGGTGTGTCGCGGAGTCAAGAGCTTCTCGGACATGACGTACTACACGTCGCTCAGCGGCGCAGGTGTGCTCGCGACGGGCACCTTCCGGGTCGAGGAGCACATGGGACCGCCATGTCCCGCCGGTCAGGTCGTCGGCGTCGACTGCCAGGTCTCGCAGATGATGAGCAACGTGTTGACGACGTTCGCGGCCGGACCTGCCGGCGAGGTGCACCCATCCCACAACAACCTTGCCGACTACGGCATCGCGCCCGGCTACGTGAATCCGGTGCCGAAGTAGGGCAGAACC
>DASXPN010000088.1:0-7879 GCA_036493595.1 Acidimicrobiales bacterium
AGCGCTCGTTGTAGTAGAGCGGTGCTTCGTCGCGAAGGCGCTTCCAAACCGGGTGCGGGTCGGCGTCGATGTCGAAGTCGTAGGGGTCGTAGTAGACGTCGCTCTCGTTGGTGATGGCCACGCGCGCTGGCTCCTCGATCGGCTGGACGATCGGTCGACGTCATTGACACTAATGTTAGAAACACCGTACCATCGCTGGTCATGGCACGCACGTGCAACTTCCCGGTGTTCGATGCCGACAATCACCTCTACGAGACGCAGGACGCGTTCACCCGACACCTCCCTGACCGCTACAAGTCACTGATCGACTACGTCCAGGTGCGGGGCCGGACGAAGATCGTCGTCCGAGGCACGATCAGCGACTACATCCCGAATCCGACCTTCGACGTGGTCGCGAGACCGGGGGCGCAGGAGGACTATTTCCGTAACGGCAACCCCGACGGGAAGTCGTACCGAGAGCTCGTCGGCGATCCGATGAAGTGCGTCCCGGCCTTCCGCTCGCCCGCACCGCGCCTCGAGGTCATGGACGAGCTCGGTCTCGACAAGACGTTGATGTTCCCGACGCTCGCCAGCCTCCTCGAGGAGCGCCTCCGCGACGAGGTCGAGGCGACCCACGCGGTCATCCACTCGCTCAACGAGTGGCTGTACGAGGAGTGGAGGTTCGACTACGAGGGTCGCATCTTCACGACGCCCGTTATCACGCTGCCCATCGTCGAGAAGGCGATCGAGGAGCTGGAGTGGGCCGTCGAACGCGGCGCCAAAGTGGTGCTGGTCCGGCCCGCGCCGGTGCCCGGCCATCGGGGCTCACGGTCGCCCGCCCTCGAGGAGTTCGACCCGTTCTGGAAGCGAGTGGTCGAGACCGACACGCTCGTCGCGATGCATGCATCCGACAGCGGCTACTCGAGGTACCAGAGCGACTGGACCGGGCCGGCGGAGATGCTGCCGTTCCGGCTCGACCCCTTCCGCATGATGACCGCCAAGGGCCGACCCATCTTCGACACGATGTCGGCGGTCACGTGCCACGGCTTGCTCACCCGCTTCCCGGATCTCCGCATCGCGTTGGTCGAGAACGGCGGCGACTGGGTGCCGACGTTCATCGAGCATCTCGAGCGCGTCTACCGGCTGATGCCACAGACGTTCGCCGAGAATCCGATTGTCGCGTTCAAACGCAACGTGTCGATCAGCCCGTTCTATGAGGACGATCTCGGTGAGCTGATCGACATCATGGGCGTCGATCACATCCTCTTCGGCTCGGATTACCCGCACCCGGAGGGGCTGGCCGAACCGTGCAGCTACGTCGACCACCTGCCGGCGGGAATGAGCGACGACGATGTGGCCAAGGTCATGGGCGGCAACTTGGCGCGGCTCGTGCGGACGGAGGTAGCCGTCGGCTGACCATCGCCGGACACGACTTCCGGCGATGGCATCTCAGGCCACGACGCCGCGCACCTTCAGGTCGATGATCGTGTCCTCGTCGAGGCCGAGGTCGCCGAGGATGACGTCGCCGTGCTCGTTGAACTCCGGGGCACGGGTCGGCTGAGGCGGTTCCTCGTCGAACTGGATCGGTGCGGCCGCGAGCTTGAACGGCGTTCCGTCCGACGTCGCGCAGTCGAGCACGTACCCGTTGGCGACCGTCTGCGCATCGACCGAGGCCTCGAGCGTGTCCTGTACGACCGTCCACTGTCCCGAGAAGCCATCGAGCCGATCGCGCCACTCGTCGAGCGTGCGTTCGGCGAACGCGGCCCGAAGCAACTCCTTCGCCTCCGCGGCGTTCGCGCTGATGCCGGCGGCGTCGGCGAAACGCTCGTCAGCCGCGAGCGCGGGACGGCCCAGCACCTCACACGCCTCGGCCCAATACTTCGCGGATTGCAAGCAGCACAGCGCAACGAAGCGGTCATCCTTCGTGCGGTAGTTCGACACGAGCGGGTTTCCGACGTTCCCGCTGCGGGGCGGAGGCCGCCACGGCACGCCGTGTTGCAACGACAACGCCATCGCCGCGCCCATCGACCAGATGCCGGTGCCCAGCAACGACACGTCGACCGTCGTTGCCTCGCCCGTGCGCTCGCGGTGAAACAGCGCGCCCATGATGCCGCCGGCGATCGTCATGGCTCCGATGGAATCGCCGAACGCGGGTGCCGGCGGAGGCGGCACGAATTCGTCGTCGGGCTGCATGAGCCCGAGCGCGATACCGGACCGGCAGTGATAGGCGAGCGAGTCGTACGACCCGCGGTCGGCTTCCGGCCCCCGCTCACCTTGCCCCGTACCGCGCACGTAGATGATGTTCGGGTTGTGAGCGCGGATGTCGTCGACGTCGATGTGCAACTTCGTGCGCACCGACGGCAACTTGTTCGTGAGGAAGACGTCGCACGTTCCGGCCAACCGGTAAAGGACGTCGAGACCGTCTGCGGAGGTGAGGTCGAGTCCGAGGCTCTGCTTGCCGCGGTTCGAGTGCTCGAGCAGGACGTGAACCCCTGCGCCCAACGACACCGTCCCGCTCGACGCCAGCCCACGCATCGCGTCACCGCGCTCGACATGTTCGATCTTGATGACCTCGGCGCCCCAGTCAGCGAGCAGCGCGGACGCCGCCGGGACGAACGTGTGCTCCGCCACCTCGAGAATGCGGACGCCTTGCATGACTGAAGTCATCGAACCCCCTGGATGTCCCGAGAAGTATGACACAACCGTTAGAAACCACGTAAGGTCGACGATCGATGTTCGACATCGCCGGCCTCGTCGGCGCGCTGACGCTCGAGCCCACGGGGCAGGACCGCTACCGCGCCGCGAACGTCGACGCGGGTCATGGCGTGATCTTCGGGGGCCAGCTACTCGCACAGTCGGTCATCGCCGGACTCGCCGGCGAGGCCGGCAAGGCGGTCAAGACCGTTCACACGATCTTCGCCCGCAGCGGATCGCCGGAGGCTCCGGTCGACATCACCGTCGAACGGATGCACAGCGGACGAGCGATGGCGAGCTGCACCGTCACGATCAGCCAGGGCGAGCGGCTGTGCGCCCGGTCCCAAGTGCTCCTGAGCGCCGACGAGCCGGACTTCATCCGTCACGCCGACGCGGCGCCGGTGACCCCGGGCTCCCGGGAGAGCCGGTCGACCGGCGAAGCGTCACGGGCGTGGGAGGTGCGCATCGCCGGCGACGCCGACATCAGCGATCCGGGGCGCACGGGTCCGCCGGACCTCGACGTGTGGACCCGGTTCGTGGGTGCTCCCCACGATCCCGGCGTCAGTCAGGCGCTGCTGGCTTTCGCCACCGATGGATTCCTCATCGGTACGGCGATGCGGCCTCACGAAGGTGTCGGCCAGGCGCAAGCGCACGTGACGCTCTCGACGGGGGTGCTCAGCCACACGCTGACGTTTCACGAACCGCTGTATGCCGGCGACTGGTTGCTGCTCGCACACCACAGCACGTACGCCGGACATGGCCGCAGCTACGGGACGGCGAACGTGTTCCTCGAGGACGGCTCGCTGGTGGCGTCGTTCGTGCAGGACGCGATGATCCGCCCGATGAAGGACGGAAACGCCGGGAAGCTATGAGCTCGCGGGTCGGCGCGGCGCCAGCGTGATGGACGGGACGGTGACCGTCGGTCCACCCCGGAGCACCGCGTCGATGGCCTCGACCAGGTGCTCGACGTCGATCAACGACCCGGCGATGAGCCCGCGGGCCGTCCATATCGGGTGAAGGTCGGCGGCGAGATCCCAATTCCATTCGTCGGCGAATCCGGTGGCCGAGTCCCCTTCGCCGCCCGCGCAGTCACCGACGATGCAGCGGGTGAAGTTCACGTCGTGATGCTCGGCTCGCCACGCTTCGACGAGCTTGTCGAGCGCCGCCTTGCTCACTGCGTACGCGCCGAGGCCGGGCCATGGCGGCGTGAGCGACGCGCTCACGGAGGAGAGGTACATGGCTGTACCGCTCGTCGCCGCGAGATGAGGGAGTGCAGCAGTCGTCACGAGCGCGGCGCCCGTCACGTTGGTGTCGAACACACGCCGCCACATGTCAGCGTCGGTGTCGACGAGCCTGGCCAGGGGGCCGACTGCCGGCGTGTAGACGAGCGCGTCGATGCCGCCGAGTTCGGCTGCAGCCTTGTCGATCGCGGCGTGACACGAAGCCGCATCGGTGACGTCGCACTCCACCACGATCGCGTCCGAACCCGTCTCGGCGGCTGCCTTCTCCAATCGCTCACGGCGACGAGCCATGAGGGCCACGCGCGCGCCACGCTGGCCGAGCCCGATGGCGATGCACCGACCGAGTCCGCTCGAGGCTCCTACGACGACTGCTCTCACTGGTGGCCCCCTTCGGGCAAAGTTGGTGACACGAACGTCAGGTCAGCGGTGGCCGAGGAAGCCCTGCTCGATGATGTGGGTGGCCGCATCGACGCCGGCTGCGGTGCGCTCACGCACGCCGAACGCGTCGATCAGCGCCAAGAGCACGACGGCATCGACATCGGGATCGCCGAACCCTCGCGGTTTCAGGAAGTGGGCCATACGCCGGCGTCCCCAGTCGAGCACCGAGACCGAGTCGTCGAGCAGCGAGTCGTCTTGTAGCGCGGCGTCGACCCACACCCGGATCATCGCCGTCTCACTCACCTGCGCCCGGTTGTAGGCGCGTAGCCAGCGCCGCAGCGCGTTCGAGGCGGCGGCGCCGTCGCTCGAGACGGCAGGGATCTCGAGGAACGCGGCGGAGACCGTGCGCATCGCCTGGGCCGCGAGCAAGTAGGCGATCTCGTCCTTGTTCTTGAAGTACCGATAGAACGCGCCATGCGACACGCCGGCGGCGTCGACGATGTCGTCGACTCGCGTCCCGTGGTACCCACGACTCACGAACACATCACGGGCGGCGCCGACGAGCGCGACCCGGGCCGGACCGCCCGGCGCGTCTCGTGCAGCGCTCTCGGTGCCCTCGTCGAACGCGGCGCGCATGATCGGGCCGAACGGCAGCTTCGGCGCCTTCCGAAGACGGTGACGGTGCACGTTGACCTCGAGGTCGAGCCCGAACAGGCAGCGATGCACGATGTCGGTGTAGGCATCGAGGACAGCCCTGGGCGGGAACGCGTCGGGAACGACGGCGCGCAGCATCGAGGCGTCGTCGATGGTCCGGGAGAGGCATTCGCGCAACAGCCCGATGACCTCATCGAGCTCGGCGGTCGAGAGTGTGGTGGTCGACACTCGCGAGCGAATGCCGTTCAAGTACCTGTGCGCGGTACGCATCGAGTCGCCGACGAGCGTCTCGTCGCTCTCGGCGGCGGCCGGGAACGCGTTGAAGATCGGTTCGTACCGGCTGTAGATCTCTGCGTACCGATCGACCCACGCCCGCAGCGCTTCCCAGCCGGCTTCGTCCGGAGTCAACGGGTCGAGGCGGTCGGTGGATGCGTTCAGCTGGCGCGCGACCTGTACGGCGAGGTGCCGGAAGACGTCTTGCTTGCTTTCGAAGTACTGGTAGAAGGAAACGCGCGAACAGCCCGCCAGCTTGGTGATGGTGTCGATGCTGCACTGGTGGTAGCCGACCTCGCCGAAGCCGCGGACGGCGGCGTCGAGGATGCGTTGCTGGGTCCGTTGCCCGCGGATGCCGACCCTGGGGTTGTCGGAGAACGGCGCGCGCCGGAGGACCGCGCTCGGCGCGGCATCGACCTCCGGGATGGCGGGCCGCTTACTGGTCAGCGCGCACCTTGTCCTTCACCGCGTTCACGATCGGCGGCGCCGTCTTCCAGTTGGGAATGCCGTCCTCCTCCAGCGCGACCGGGTACTTGTTCTCGTGCAATCCGGCCCAGTGCGCGTGGTTGAGCTCGTGCAGCGTGAAGCATGCATTGAGCGCGTTGTAGAACCCCATGTTGTCGACGCTCTGGTTCACCGACTCCTTGATGAGCAACGACGTCATGGTCGGCAGGCCGGCGATGCGCCGCGCGAACTCGATCGTGCGCTCCTCGAGCTCGTCCGGAGCGAAGATCTTGCTGATCATGCCGAGCTGGTGCGCCTCTTCGGCCTCGAGTGCGTCACCCGTCAGCAACAGCTCCTTGGCCTTGCGCGGGCCGAGCTCCCACGGATGGGCGAAGTACTCGACCCCGCACATGCCGAGCCGCGCGCCGACCACGTCGGCGAACCGCGTGTTCTCGTCGCACACGATCAAGTCGCATGCCCACAGCAGCATCAATCCCGCGGCGTACACGTCGCCGTGGGCCTGGCCGATCGTGATCTTGCGAAGGTTGCGCCAACGGCGCGTGTTGTCGAAGAAGTAGTGCCATTCCTGCAGCATCAACGCTTCGGTGCCTTGGCGGGTCGCACCGTTGATCTGCCGCGTCGGATGTTGGGTCGGCCCCGGCGTCATCTCCTCGATCGACGCCTTCGAACCCATGTCGTGGCCGGCCGAGAACATCGGGCCGAGGCCACCGAGGATGACGACCCGTACCTCATCGTCGGCCTCTGCCCGGAGCATGGCGTCGTTGAGATCGACGAGCATCCCGCGGTTCTGAGCGTTCCGTGCCTCGGGCCGGTTGAGCATGATCCGTACGATCCGCCCGTCGTCGACGGGTTCATAGGCGACGTACTTGTACTCGGACACGGGCTGCTCCTCGAACGCTACGGACGGACTGGTCGGTCTATGCTGGCGGGTGACACGGATGTTAGTTCGTGCTCGATGATCGGGGGTAGACGATGAACATCGACGACATGGTGCTGGTGAGCGTCGACGACCACGTCGTCGAGCCTCCGGACCTGTTCGAGGGACGGCTGCCCGCGAAGTACGCCGATGCCGCGCCGCATTTCATCACCCGTGAAGACGGCGCGAACGCCTGGGTCTTCGAGGGCCAAACGGCCACGAACGTCGCGCTGAATGCGGTGGCCGGTCGGCCTCCGGAGGAGTACGGCATGGAGCCGACGTCGTTCGCCGAGCTGCGCGCCGGTTGCTACGACATCGACGAGCGGGTCAAGGACATGGACGCCAACGGTGTGCTCGGCTCGCTGTGCTTCCCCTCGTTCCCGCAGTTCTGCGGGCAGTACTTCGCACGCGCCGAGGACAAAGACCTCGCGGTTGCGATGATCCGCGCGTACAACGACTGGCACATCGAGGACTGGTGTGGCTCGCATGCCGGGCGGTTCATCCCGTGCGTGCTGCCGATCATGTGGGATGCGGAGGCGTTGGCCGACGAGATCCGCCGTACCGCCGCCATGGGGGCGCACGCGGTGACGTTCTCCGAAAACCCGTCCAAGCTCGGCTACCCGAGCTTCCACTCCGACTTCTGGGATCCGTTCTGGGCGGCGTGCAGCGACAACAACGTCGTCGTGTGCCTGCACATCGGATCGTCGTCGCAGCTCGTCATCACCGCGCCCGACGCGCCCATCGACTGCCTCATCACGCTGACGCCGATCAACATCGTGCAGGCCGCCGCGGACTTGATCTGGTCGCCGGTGCTGCGCAAGTTCCCGGATCTGAAGATCGCGTTGTCAGAAGGCGGGATCGGCTGGATCCCGTACTTTCTCGAACGCATTGACTACAACTACCGCCGCCATCACGCCTGGACAGGCCAGGACTTCGGCGACCGGCTCCCGAGTGAGGTGTTCAACGAGCACATCCTCACGTGCTTCATCGACGACAAGTTCGGCATGGCCAGCCGAGCGTTCCTGAACATGGACAACGTCATGTGGGAGTGCGACTACCCGCATTCCGACTCCACGTGGCCGTTCGCGCCCGAAGCGGTCGTGGCCCACTTCGACGGGATGAGCGATCACGACATCGACCGCGTCACGCACCTCAACGCGATGACGCACTTCAGCTACGACCCCTTGGCCGCGCTGGGCGGGCGGGCAGAGTGCACCGTCGCGGCCTTACGGGCGAACGCGATCGGACACGACGTTGCCATCCGATCGACAAATGCGAA
>DASXPN010000089.1:0-18299 GCA_036493595.1 Acidimicrobiales bacterium
AGCTTGATCTTGCGTTTGGCCCGAACGAGCCGCTGCCCCATCGTGGTCGACGGCACGAGGAAGGAGCGAGCGATCTCTTCGGTCGTGAGGCCGCCCAGCGTGCGCAAGGTCAGTGCGACCTGCGCGTCGAGGTCGAGCGCCGGATGGCAGCACGTGAACATCAAGCGCAATCGGTCGTCGGTGATCGTGGTCATCTCGGAGTCGTCGTCGTCGTCGCTGTCGTCGAGCTCGTCGCGGAGCAGTAGCTGCGCGCTCGATTGCTTTCCATCGCGCTTGCGTTCGCGCCGGATGCGGTCGAGCGCCTTGTGACGCGCGGTGGTCAGCAACCATGCGCCGGGCCGGTCGGGCACCCCGTCGCGCGACCAGCGCTCGAGCGCGACGACGGTCGCTTCTTGCAGCGCGTCCTCGGCGGCATCGAAGTCGCCGAGGGAGCGGATGAGCGAAGCGAGCACCTGCCCCGACTCCTGCCGGAACAGGTGCTCGAACGACGTGTCGATCAAGCAGGCAGGTCCGCGACCGGGCGCACCTCGACGCTGCCGACGCGTGCGCCGGGGATCTTCGCCGCCAACTCGATGGCGCGATCGAGGTCCTTCACGTCGACCGTGTAGTAGCCGCCGAGCACTTCCTTCGTCTCGGCGAACGGGCCGTCGGTCGTCGAGCGCTTGCCGTCCCGGACCCGCACGGTCGTGGCGGTGTCCGGGAACTCGAGCGGCTCGCCGGCGACCAGCTCACCGCTGGCCGCGATCTCCTCGGTGAAGACCAGGTACTCCTTGTACATGGTCTCCGCCTCGGGGTTCGAGGTGGTCGGGTCGCCGTAGATGAGCAGCATGTACTTCACGGGTGGTCCTCCTGGTTTGGTTCCTGCCCGAACGACGAACGGGCGGGGCGGACTTCGACACCTATCTTCGTCGGATTGCCCGAAGGCGGGTCAGAGGAGTGAGCGGAGCAGGTCGCGGGTGCGGGCGCGCTCGCTGTCGGACGACGCGAACTCGGCGGCGATGAAATCGGTCGCGCCGGCCTCGGCCAGCCGTTCGATGCCGGACTTCACCTCGGCCTCGGAGCCGACGAGCGCGACGTCGGCCGGGCCTCCCGCACCTTCGCGGTCGAGCATCGCCCGGTAGCTCGGCAACTGCCCGTAGATGGCGAACACGCGCGCGGCGCGGTCGCGCGCCGCGGCGGCGTCGTCCGACACGCACACCGGCAGACTGGTGGCGATCCGCGCCGCCTCTGGGCGTCCGGCGGCGGCGGCGGCGGACCGCAACGTCGGCACCGTGTGCTCCTTGAGCGTGGACGGCCCTGTCATCCATGTGATCGTGCCGTCCGCCAAGCGGCCGGTGACGTTGAGCATCTGGGTGCCGAGTGCGGCGATGAGGATCGGCGGCGCGCCGTGCGGGTTGTCGACCGTGAGCTGACCGCTCGTCGAGATCGACTCGCCTCGGAACGACACGCTCTCGCCGTACAGCAGCGGTCGCAGGATCGACAGGTACTCGCGCATGTGGCGCACGGGCTTGTCGAACGACAGTCCCCACATGGACTCGACCACGATCTGGTGGGAGAGGCCGATTCCGAGCGCGAGCCGTCCGCCCGAAGCCTTCTGGGTCGTGAGGGCTTGGCCGGCCAGCATCATCGGATGGCGCGGGTACGTCGGGACGACCGACGTGCCGAGCTCGATGCGCGGCACTTCGCGACCGACGACCGCGAGCGCGGTGAGCGCGTCGAGGCCGAAGATCTGCGGCAACCAGTAGCTGGCGAACCCTTGGCTCTCGCACTCGGCCGCCTGCTGCACCAACTCGTCCATGCCGCCGGCGCCTTGGCCGACTTCCCCTCCGAAGATCCCGATTCGCATGGGCGCGCACGCTACCGAGCCGGGCGCGGGTCGAGACACGAGTCGAGGCGTAGGACTAGAACGACGACATGCGCGTACCTCTCACCGTCGCAGATCAACTCGAGCGGGCCGAGCTCGTCTATCCCGACCGGGTCGGGATCGTCGACGAACCGGATCCTGCGGAGAAAGGTGCATGGCAGGACAGCCTCGGCACACTCACGTACCGCCGCGTCGGCGAGCTCGCGCGCGCCCAAGCGGCTGCGCTCGACGAGCGCGGGATCGGCACCGGGGAACGCATCGCGGTCGTCAGCCAGAACTGCGCGCGGTTGTTCGTCAGCTACTTCGGTGTGAGCGCGTTCGGCCGCGTGCTGGTGCCGATCAATTTCCGCCTCAACAGTGAGGAGATCGCATACATCGTCGACCACTGCGGTGCGTCGATGTTGCTGTACGACCCCGAGCTCGAGTCGACCCTCGCCGGGATCGAGTGCAAGCACAAGCTGGCCCTCGGCGCCGCCACCGACGGCGAGCTCTACCTGGAAGGTCGCGCACCACAGCCGTGGGCCAATCCCGACGAGGACGCCACCGGAACCATCAACTACACGAGCGGGACGACGGCGCGACCGAAGGGCGTGCAACTCACCCATCGCAACCTGTGGGTCAACTCGACGACGTTCGGTTGGCACACGACGGTGACCGATCGCGACACCTACTTGCACACGTTGCCGATGTTCCACTGCAACGGTTGGGGGATGCCGTACGCGCTCACCGCGATGGGCGCGAAGCAAATCGTGCTGCGCAAGGTCGACGGCAACGACATCCTTCGCCGCATCGACGAGCACGACGTCACGCTGCTGTGCGGCGCGCCGGCGGTCGTCGCCGCGGTACTCGACGCCGCGTCGCAATGGGATGGTCCGATTCCCGGCAGTGGTCGCACCCGCATCGTGGTCGCGGGAGCGCCGCCGCCCACCCGGACGATCGAGCGAGTCGAGACCGAGCTCGGATGGGAGTTCATCCAGATCTACGGGCTCACCGAGACGACGCCGTTGCTGACGATCAACCGGACACGCGCCGAGTGGGACGATCTCTCGCCTGGCGATCGCGCGACCAAACTCGGCCGCGCCGGTGTCCCCGCAGTCGGAGTGCGGATGCAGGTCGACGCCGAAGGCGAGGTGCTCGCCCGGAGCAACGTCGTGCTCGAGGGCTACTGGGACCAGCCCGATGCAACCGCGGCGGCGATCGTCGACGGCTGGTTCCACACCGGCGACGGGGGACTCATCGACGACGACGGCTACGTCGCCATCAGTGATCGCAAGAAGGACGTGATCATCTCCGGCGGCGAGAACGTGTCGTCGATCGAAGTGGAGGACGCACTGTTCTCGCACCCGGCTGTCGCGGAGGTCGCCGTGATCGGCGTGCCCGACGAGAAGTGGGGCGAGACGGTGAAGGCGCTGGTCGTGCTGGCGCCCGGTGCCGACGCCAGCGAGGAGGAGTTGATCGAGCACTGCCGATCGCGCCTCGCCCACTTCAAGTGCCCGACGTCGATCGAGTTCCGCGATGTGCTCGCCCGCACCGCCACGGGCAAGCTCCAGAAGTTCAAGCTCCGCGCCGGCTACTGGCAAGACCGCGAGCGCCAGATCAACTGACGATCCGGTCTCTCTGACCGCGGCGCGCGCCACGCGTGCCGGCGCGTGCCGGAAACCGTCGGAGGGCGCCGCCGGTCGGTATGGGACCATGGTCGGCCGTGTTGCAGGTCCGTGCGCTCGCGGTCGAAGTGGCCGGCCGGCTCCTCGTCGAGGACGTCAGCTTCACGGTGCGCGCCCACGACAAGATCGGCCTGGTCGGGCGCAACGGAGCGGGCAAGACGAGCCTGCTGCGGGTGCTCGGCGGGGCCGCCACTCCGTACGCCGGCGTCGTGCATCACGGCGGTGCGCTCGGTTATCTCTCGCAGGACCCGAAGCTCGACGCGGTGCCGGACGACGTCACCGCGCTCACCCACGTGCTGTCGGGCCGCGGGATCGACGAAGCGATCGTGCAACTCGAGAAGTTGCGGGTGCGGCTCGAGGAGGACGCGTCCGAAGCGAACGTCGGTCGTTACTCGCGCGCCCACGACCGCTTCGAGCAGGCGGGTGGTTATGCGGCCGAGTCCGAGGTGCGCAGCCTCGCGGCGGGGCTCGGTCTCGGCGACGGTCGTCTCGAACTTCCTCTCGGTGTGCTGTCCGGCGGCGAGCGTCGTCGTGTCGAGCTCGCTCGCATCCTGTTCGCGGGGAGCGATCTCCTCCTGCTCGACGAACCGACGAACCATCTCGACAACGACGCCCGCGATTGGCTGCTCGGGTTCCTCGCCAAGTACCGCGGCGCGCTCGTCGTCGTGAGCCACGACCTCGACCTGCTCGACGCCGCCATCACGCGCGTCCTGCATCTCGACCGCGGCAAGGACGACGATCTCGGCACGCTCGTCGAGTACAAGGGCACGTATTCGCAGTACTTGTCCGCTCGCCGCAAGGACGAAGAGCGCCTGGCGAAGATGGCGGAGCGCCAGCAGGGAGAGATCGACCGGCTCCAGCGCATCGTCGATCGCTTCGGCGCCAAGGCCACCAAGGCGGCGATGGCCCACAGCCTCGAGAAACGCATCGAGCGCATCCAGAGCGACGCGATCGTCGCGCCCAAGGCGTCGCGTTCGATCCGGGTCAAGTTCCCGCCGCCACCGCAGCCGGGCCGCACCGTCCTCGAGGTCGACGACCTTGCCAAGTCGTACGGTGCCCTCGACGTCTTCGACCGCGTCACGTTCGACGTCGGCCGCGGCGAGCGCTTGCTGATCCTCGGGCTCAACGGCGCGGGCAAGACGAGCTTGTTGCGCATCCTCGCCAGCGTGACCACCGCCGACACCGGCACGGTCCGCTTCGGTCACAACGTGTCCGTCGGCTACTACGCGCAGGAGCACGAAGGCATCACCGAGGGACGCTCACTGCTCGCGCACATGCGTGAACAGGTCGATCCCGCGGTGACGGACGAGGAGTTGCGCCGCCTACTCGGCATGTTCGCACTCACCGGCGACAAGGCCTACCTGGACGCGTCGACGTTGTCGGGAGGCGAGAAGACAAAGCTTGCTCTCGCGCAACTCGTGGCCGGCCGTCACAACCTGTTGCTGCTCGACGAACCTACGAACAACCTCGACCCCGGTGCACGAGCGGCCACCGCGGCTGCGCTCGCGGCCTGGCCCGGCACGATGATCATCGTCAGTCACGACACCGGATTCGTCTCGCAGCTCTCGCCCGATCGCGTGCTGCTGATGCCCGAAGGCAACTTGGACTACTGGCGCGACGACCTCATCGACCTGGTCGAGCTGGCCTGATCGTCGCGTCGCGGGCGGTGCCGCAGGCCGTCGAGCGAGTACTCAGCTCAGGCTCTTGGCGCAGTCCTTGAAGCCGTAATCGTTGAAGGCCTTGGCCTCGTCGTTGAACGGCTTGGCGTCGAGCAACTTCGCCGGGTCCGTGCTGATGGACGCTTTGAAGTCGGCCAGGTCGTTGTCGAGGTCAGCCACGATCAGGTCCCACCCGTTCTTGTCCTTCGTGGGCTCGCCGATGCGATGGAAGTCACCGACCGCGCGCTCGAGCCGCGGCGACCACGTGTTGACGAGGTAGTCGCGGGTGTCGCTGTCCGAGGGATTGGGATGGGCGCTCTTGAACTGCGCGAGCAGCGTTGCCTGGTCGGCAGCAAGCGCCTGGCACACGCTGTCGCCCGAGTCGATCGCCGCGCTCTTCTCCACCGCCTGGGCCGGCGGAATGCTCGCGTCGCTGTTGCTACAGGCGCCGACCGCCACGGTGGCCAGCCCGACCACCGCACACCCGAGCAGCCTTTTCGTCCGTCGCATCACGGGTAGCACCATCGGCACGATTCGGCCTCATCATGAGGAAACCGCTCGACACGCGGGCTCCGGCTCCGGCTCCGGCGCCCGGCGGTCCGGTCAGCCGATGCTGACGGGGGTCGAGACCTGCTCGAAGAAGTCGTTGCCCTTGTCGTCGACCACGACGAACGCTGGAAAATCGACCACTTCGATGCGCCATACGGCCTCCATGCCCAGTTCGGGGTATTCGAGCACTTCGACGTGGGTGATGCAGTCCTTCGCCAATCGGGCGGCGGGTCCGCCGATCGACCCGAGGTAGAAGCCGCCGTGGGCCCGGCACGCCTCGGTGACCTGGCGGCTGCGGTTGCCCTTCGCCAGCATCACGAAGCTGCCGCCCGCGGACTGGAACTGCTCGACGTAGGAGTCCATGCGACCCGCGGTCGTCGGACCGAACGAGCCCGACGCGTACCCCTCCGGCGTCTTCGCCGGGCCGGCGTAGTACACGCAGTGATCGCGCAGGTACGGCGGCATCGGCTCGCCCGCGTCGAGGCGTTCTTTGATCTTGGCGTGCGCGATGTCGCGGGCCACGATCATCGGCCCCGACAACATCACGCGCGTCTTCACCGGCAGTTGTGACAGTGACGCACGGATCTCATCCATCGGTTGCGCGAGATCGATGCGGACGACATCGTCCGACAAATCGTCGTCCGTCGTCTCCGGCAGGTACTTCGCGGGATCGCGCTCGAGCTCCTCGAGGAACACGCCATCGACCGTGATCTTCGCGAGCGCTTGACGATCCGCGGAGCACGACACGGCGACGCCGACGGGACACGATGCGCCGTGACGCGGCAGCCGGATGACGCGTACGTCGTGACAGAAGTACTTGCCCCCGAACTGTGCACCGATGCCGAACTTCCCGGTGAGCTCGAGGATCTGCTGCTCGAGCTCGACGTCGCGGAAGCCGCGGCCGAGGTCGTTGCCCGTCTGCGGCAGCGAGTCGAGATAGTGAGCGCTTGCATACTTCGCGACCTTCAACGTGAACTCCGCGCTCGTCCCGCCGATCACGATCGCGAGGTGGTACGGCGGGCACGCGGCGGTGCCGAGCGTGCGCAACTTGTCGTCGAGAAAGCGCATCAGGCTCGTCGGGTTCAGGAGCGCCTTGGTCTCTTGGTACAGGTAGCTCTTGTTGGCCGAGCCGCCGCCCTTCGCCATGAACAGGAACTTGTAGGCGTCGCCACCGGTCGCGTAGAGCTCGATCTGTGCGGGGAGGTTGTTGCCGGTGTTCTTCTCGTCCCACACGGTGAGCGGCGCCATCTGCGAGTAGCGCAGATTCGAGGTGAGGTACGTGTCGAACACGCCCTTTGCGATCGCAACCTCGTCGTTGCCGTCGGTCAACACGTGCTGACCCTTCTTGCCCATCACGATGGCGGTGCCGGTGTCCTGACACATCGGCAACACGCCGCCCGCGGCGATGCACGCGTTCTTCAATAGATCCAGCGCGACGAAACGGTCGTTGGCCGACGCTTCGGGATCGTCGAGGATTGCCCGCAATTGCTGGAGGTGACTCGGGCGCAGGTAGTGCGCGATGTCGCGCATCGCTTCTGACGTCAGCCGGGTGAGAACGTCTGGCTCGACCTCGACGAAGCGACGGCCCGCGGCGCTGATCGTCGACACGCCGTCGGTCGTGAGCAGCCGGTACTGCGTGTCGTCCGGGCCGAGGGGCAGCATGTCCTGGAATCCGAAGTCAGCCACGCGCCGACGGTACCCA
Organism: Acidimicrobiales bacterium; assembly: GCA_036493595.1. Classification (GTDB taxonomy): domain Bacteria; phylum Actinomycetota; class Acidimicrobiia; order Acidimicrobiales; family JACDCH01; genus DATAES01. The sequence continues at coordinate 7,438 of DASXPN010000089.1, forward strand.
CGCGGCTGCACCGTTGGCAGATTGGGTCTGTGGGTAGCGTCGACCACATGCGGATCGAGCACGACAGCATGGGCGAGGTCGAGGTGCCGGACGACGCCCGGTGGGGGGCGCAGACTCAGCGGGCGGTCGACAACTTCCCCGTCTCGGGCGAACGCATCGACCGTCGCCTGATCGCCGCGCTCGCCGCCATCAAGGGCGCCAGCGCCACCGTCAACGGCCGGCTCGGCGTCATCGACAAGGACATGGCGAAGGCCATCCACGACGCGGCCGCGGACGTCAGCCGCGGTGCGTACGACGATCAATTCCCGATCGACGTGTTCCAGACCGGGTCGGGCACGTCGTCGAACATGAACATGAACGAGGTGCTCGCGTCGCTGGCATCCGAGCACCTGGGTTCGCCCGGCGCGGTGCATCCGAACGATCACGTGAACGCGTCGCAGTCCTCGAACGACGTGTTCCCGTCGGCAATACACCTCGCCGCGGTGCGATTCACGATGGTCGAGCTGCTGCCGTCGCTCGATCATCTCGTGAAGGCGTTGCGCAAGAAGTCGCGCCAGTTCGCGACCGTGGTGAAGTCAGGGCGCACGCATTTGATGGACGCGACACCGGTGACGCTCGGCCAGGAGTTCGGCGGCTATGCCTCGCAAGTGGCGGACGCACGCGATCGCATCGCCGCCGCGCTCCCGTCCGTCGGGGTGTTGCCGCTCGGGGGTACTGCGGTCGGCACGGGGATCAACGCGCCGAAGACGTTCGCTCGATCGGTGATCAAGCGGTTGGCGGACGACCTCGGGGCGCCGCTGTCCGAGGCCAAGGACCACTTCGCCGCGCAAGGCGCACGGGACTCGCTGGTCGGTGTCTCGGGTGACCTGCGGGTGCTGGCCGTCGCGCTCACGAAGATTGCGAACGATCTTCGTTGGATGGGGTCGGGCCCACGGGCAGGGCTCGCCGAGATTCGCATCCCGGACTTGCAGCCGGGCTCGTCGATCATGCCGGGCAAGGTCAACCCGGTCATGTGCGAGGCCGTCACGCAGGTGTGCGCGCAGGTGTTCGGCAACGACGCCGCGATCGCGTTCGCGGGCTCGCAAGGCAACTTCGAGCTCAACGTGTACCTGCCGGTCATCGCCCGCAACCTGTTGCAGTCGATCCGCTTGCTCGCCAACGTGACCCGTCTGTTCGCGGACAATTGTGTCGCCGGCATCGAAGCCAACGTCGAGCGGCTGAAGGAGTACGCCGAGTCGAGCCCGTCGATCGGCACCGCGCTCAATCCGTACATCGGCTACGAGAAGGTGGCCGAATTGGTGAAGAAGTCGACGAAGACCGGACGTTCGATCCGCGACCTTGTCCTCGAAGAGAAGCTGATGACCAGCGAGGAGCTCGACCGCGCCCTCGACGTCCTGAGCATGACCAAGGGCGGCCTCCCGCAGTCATCACAGCCGTGACAGTCGTGACAGTCGTGACAGTCGTGACAGCCGTGACAGTCGTGACAGTCGTGATCGAGTGACCGAGTGCATGACATGCGTGCTGCTCGAGCGCCGTGACCGTGGCGAGGCGCCGCTGTGGGATTCGATCGTGCGTACGCCTCTGTGGGACGTGGTGCATGCGACGGGTACGTCCGTCGAGGGTTGGCTGGTGCTCGTCGTGCGCCGGCACATCACGTCGGTGGCATCGCTCACGGATGACGAAGCGGCTGAGCTCGGGCGGCTCGTTCGCGATGTCTCGGCGGCGCTCCAGGCGATCGTCGATTGCGACAAGACGTACGTCATGCAGTTCGCCGAGCACGACGAGCATCCGCACGTGCACGTGCATGTCGTCCCCCGAGCCCGAGACCTACCGCACGAACGGCAAGGGCCGCGCATCGCGTCGCTGCTCGGCGTGCCCGAGACCGAAGCGGTGTCGGCGGATCGCATGAACGAGGTCGCGCTGGCACTGCGCCGTCGACTGACGTGACGGACAGGGGTTGCGGGTCGGGGCTCAGCTCGACGCTGTCGAGGGGAGCACGTCGGTGACCAACTGCACGCGAGCGGCTGCGTCTGAGGGACCGGGGATCGCACCGCCGCTCGGCTGGAACGCGATCGTGATCGCTTCGCCGTCGCGCAACCGAAGGTCGGTCAGGTTCTTCGTGCGGATCTCGTCTGGCGCCTTCCCGTCGTCCGCCGCCGACGCGTCGTGCCATGCCGCGACGACGAGCTGTCCACGTTGATCACCGCAGCTGTCGTGGCCCTCTTCGAGCGTCGTGCCGTCGGGAAGCGACAGCTTCGAGTCGGCCAGCACGGCGCCGACCTGTTGCAAGAAGGCTCCGAGGTTCGCGCCGTCGCCGGCGACCGTGTCCACGAAGGGATGGACGTGGATGATCCCGTCGCCGTGGGTGTGGATGCCGAGGGTGTCCGGTTGCACGTCGGTGAGGAACGGCTGCTCGATCCCGCAGATCGAGATCGCGTAGGCCGCGTGCCAGTGGTCGTGGTTCGCCCGCGGGCCTGCCGGCGTCCCCGAGTTGTCCGACGACGAGCACGCGATCGTCCCTACCGCCAGCACCGCCGCCGCCATCGGTAAGAGCCGTCGCCTCTGCCTGCGCCGCGGCGCGCGCCGTGGGTCGATGACATCGAATTCCATCGTCCGCCCTCAAGTTGAAAGGTCGTCATGATGGCGGACCCGCGGCATGGTCAACCAATCCCGGCTCGGTCGTTCTGGGTCGACTGAGCCTCGGTACGCGTGGCTCAGCCATCCCAGAATCCGCCCCGCCGCGTTCTGTGTCGACGGAGCGACGTCAGTCCGTGGCTCAGTCGACAATGTGCGCGACGGGGGGCGGTCCGGCGGGGGGCGGGTCAGGGGGCGGCGGGGGCGGGTCAGGGGGTGGCGGGGGAGCCGGGGTAGGGCTTCGGGGCCCTGGGTCCCGGGATCACGGGCTGGCTCCAGTCGAGGATCTTCGACAGGTTGGCGGCGACGGCGCGCCACGCCGGCGGGTCCCAACCTTGGGCGACGCCCGCGGCCTCGCCGGCCATGTTGATGTGCACGAAGGCGGGCAGTGACTCGAGCCCGACCGCCTTGACGAAGGCTCGATCCGGGTCGGCGAAGGTCAGCAGCTCATCGGCCCACGGGCCCATGAACTCTTTGGTCTCGTCCTTGGTCGCCGTGACGACCCAGCCGACTCGCACGTCGGCGGCGCTGTACGTCGTCAGGATCCGGCCCGCCTCGTCGAGCAACCACGCGCTCTCGTAGGTGTACGGGTCGACGACCACGACCGCGAGGTTGAACAGTGTGATCCACGCTTCCAACGTGCGGGGCTCGTCGCTCAGTGGTGCGAGCTCGAGGTCGGGCGGCGGACTCGTGGGCATGTCGGGCGTGGAACCTAGTGCCTGTGATTCTGCGCCTCCCAACCACCTCGGTCGTCCGCACCGTGCCGAAGCGCGCAGCGATCGCCCGGCGGCGCGCCGCCGTCGATAACGTCGCAGTACATGCATCCGATCGAGCGGCTTCGCTACGTGGCCCGCTCGTCCGGCGCGCCCGCAGACCTACTCGTTCGTGAGACCGCCGGCGCGCTCGCCGCGCTCGGGTTCGATCCGCCCGGTCTCGTCACCGCGTGCCGTCGCATCCTCGATCGCCATCCGGTTTCCGGGCCGCTGTGGTGGCTGTCCGCGAGGGTGCTGACGTCCAACGATCCGAACAACGAAGCGTGGAACGCCGCCGACGAGATCACGGCGGACCCCACCGCCGATCTCCTCGCCTTCGCGCTGCCGGAGGACGCGACGGTCTGCGTGTTGGGATGGCCCGACCGCATCGGTGAGGCATTGCCGCGCCGCGGCGACCTCGACGTCCTCGTCGTCGACACGCTCGACGAGGGCGGCGGCTTCGTGCGTCGTCTGTTGCATTCGGACATGGAGGTGACCGACGTGCCGCTCGCCGGTCTCGGCGCGGCGGTGGCCGAGGCGGACCTGGTGCTGCTCGAGGCATCGGCCATCGGTCCCACCGACTTCGTGGGGGTCGCCGGCTCCCGCGCCGCCGCATCGGTCGCCGCTCACGACGAGACGCCGGTCTGGTTGATCGGCGGTGTCGGGCGGATGTTGCCCCGCCGGATGTGGGATGCGCTCGTGTCGAGACTCGAGGTGATGGGCGACCCGTGGGACATCGACGACGAGGTCGTACCGCTCGACCTCGTGAGCCTCGTCGCCGGTCCGTACGGCAACGCGTCCGTCGACGATGCCTCGAGGACGATCGACTGCCCGATCGCGCCAGAGCTGTTCAAGTCGGTCAACCCGCTGTAGGAGCGCGACGACGCGTCACGCCGTCACGCCCTCGCGCCGTCGCGCTAGACCTTCTCGCCATGCCGAAGCGACGCGATCTCATCCGCATGAGCGACGACGAGCTGCACGAGTTCCTCCACGGTCGTCGCACGATGAACGTCGCCACGTTCAACCACGACGACACGATCCATCTGGTCGCCATGTGGTACGGCTTCTACGAAGGCAAGCCAGCGTTCGAGACGTTCTCGAAATCGCAGAAGGTGCGCAACCTGCAGCGCGACCGCCGCATCTCCGTGCTCGTCGAGGACGGCGACGACTACGACAAGTTGCGCGGCGTCGAGATCGTCGGCACCGCGCAGGTCATCGACGACCAGAAGATCGTGATGGCGATCGCCCGCAACGTCGTCGAGCGGTACATGGACGTGAAGGATCCGAACGATCTCGATGCAGTTGCGGCCGGCCTCGCCAACAAGCGATCAGCGATCGTGATCGACGCCGATCGAATCGTGAGTTGGGATCACACCAAACTGGGCGGGACCTACTGACCTTCCGGGTCGCGCGGCTCGCCCGGCTCGTTGAGCTCGATCAGGTTGCCGGCCGGATCCTTGAGGAACGACTGACGTCCGTCGCCGACGGGTGACGGCGAGCTCACCTTCAGTCCATGGCTGCGCAGGTGTTCGACGGCGGCGTCGACATCGTCGACCCACAGCGCGACATGGTTCGAATCGTGGGGAGCGGGGTCGGTGACCTCGATGAGGTGGATCTGCGCATCGCCGGTCTGCAGCCACGCGCCGGGAAAGCCGAAGTCAGGACGCGAGATCGGATCGAAGCCGAGCAGGGCATAGAACCGCAGTGCGGCATCGAGATCGTCGACGCTCAGTGCCACGTGCTGTACCGCTTTGACGTCCACGGCCGAACGGTAGCGTCACCGTCCATGGCAGATGTGGTCGAGCGCTACCTCGAGCTCGGGTTGCGGCTCGGGCGTCTGCTCGACGGTCTCGTCGACGCGTACTACGGCCCGCCGGACCTCGCTCGCCGTGTCGCCGCCGAGCCGCCACCCGACCCCGGCAAGCTCGCGGCTGACGCACGGCGATTGATCGCCGACCTCGACAGCGGCGAAGGTGGCGACGGGATCGACGCGCATCGCCGCCGTTGGATCCGAGGACAGGTGCGCGGTCTGCTCGTGACCGCCCGCCGGTTCGCGGGCGAGACCATCGGCTTCGTCGACGAGGTCGAGGAGTGTTACGGCGTGCGGCCGACCCGCGTCGACGACGACGAGATCGCTGCCGCGCAACATCGCATCGACGCGGTCCTCCCCGGCACCGGTCCACTCGGCGAACGATTGATCGCGTGGCGCGAGCAGCAGGCCATCCCGTCCTCGAAGCTCGATGCCGCCATCCACTCGCTGGCGGACGACTTCCGCGAGCGCACGCAACTCGCGTTCGGGCTACCCGACGGCGAGCGCATCGACTTCGAGCTCGTCTCGAACGAACCGTGGAGCGGGTTCAACTACTACCTCGGTGATCTCCGCAGCCGCGTTGCGATCAACACCGATCTGCCGACGCTGTCGACGTCGCTCGGGCACCTCGTCGCGCACGAGGCCTATCCGGGCCATCACACCGAGCATTGCCGCAAGGAGGTCGGGCTCGTTCGCCGCCAAGGGCACCTCGAGGAGACGATCTTCCTCGTCGGCACACCGCAATGCCTGCTGGCCGAAGGGCTCGCCGATCTCGGCCTCGAGGTGATCGTTCCCGAGCACCGGCACGAGACGATCGCCGCCCATCTGCGTCCGCTCGGCATCACCTACGACGTCGAGATCGCGACCGCGGTCGAGGACGCGGGCGAGCTGCTCGGCAACGCCGTGCGCGGCAACGTGTCGCTCGCGCTGCACGACCAGGGCATGGCACCGGACGACGCGATCGCGTACGTCGAACGCTTCGGGCTCGTGCCCCGCAATCGCGCTGAGAAGGCGGTCGAGTTCCAGACCGACCCGACGTGGCGGGCCTACATCTTCTGTTACATCGACGGGCTGCGGTTGTGCCGCCGGTACGTCGACGGACGTCCCGAGCGCTTCGCCCGTCTCGTCACCGAACCTCTCCTACCGGAAGACCTCGCCGCCTGACGCACGCGCTGACGCGCGGCGCCCGCCGCCCGCCACCCGCTGCCCGCCGCCGAATGTTGGTTCCATTGTGGGGCTATGGCCCCACAATGGACCCGCAGTTCACTGGGGTACCGGGGGTACTCGGGGTACTCGGAAGAACGGGTTCCAGATCTCGCTCCGCCGTTCCTCGATCTCCGCGGCGGACGGGCGCCCATCCTGGCCCATCGCCAGCGCGCCGAGGGTCGCTTCCATGTTGTTGGCGAACACCGACTCCTCGTCGTCGGCCAGCGGGTTGACCCACACCGCGGCGATGAGGACATCCTCCACGTCGAACACGATCTCTTGCGCGACGGCCTCGGCCACCCCGCCGGCGACGCCTGCTTGCGCGGGACCCCACGTCATCCGCGCGTGCGTCTCGGACTCGATGCGGGCCTTGTTCACGAGCAACGTGAACGGCTTCACCGGCAACCCTGGATGCAGCACGACGACGAACGGCGCGTGGCCGGCGCTCGGGGTCGCAAGTGCAGCCGCCCACGCCGCGCCGACCGGGCCGTCACGCGGCCCGAGCACCGTGTTGACGTGCGCGGCGTTCGGTCCCTGACCGCAGAACGTCTCACCGAGCTGCATGCAATGGCTCCGACCGTCCGTACCGCACGAGCTTCAGCAGCTCACTCGACATCGTGTCGGGCTTGGTGTCGTAGCCGAACAAGCCGACGTAGCGCGGCCGCGCGCCGGCGATCGGTGTCACGCGATGCAACGAGTACCGGCCCTCGAACAACATGAGCGTGCCCGGCTCCATCGGCTCGACGACGACGTCGTCATGGGCGTCGCCGCGCAGTACACGGGCCACCGCGTCGTAACGCTCGTCGTCTGCGGAACGCAGTCGGGCGACGTTCTCGAAATCGCCACCGGTCGCGCTCGACTGCACGGCCAACGACACGACGAAGTCGGTCTGGTCGTAGTGCCAGCCGAGCTCGTCACCCTCGGACATCACGGCGAGATTCAGCGCGCCGATCGGGTCCGCGTAGCGGTAGAGCGGTTCACGGCCGAGGATGCGGCCGACGAACGCGAGCAGCGCGTCCCACTCGTACAAGCGGCGCATCGACGACGAGGGCGGGAACTGGTCGTAGCCGATCGTGTGCACCGACGACCGATCCCATGCCACGCGTGGATGTCCTCCGGGCCAGTCGTCCGACGGCAGCTCGAGGTACGGCGTGCCCTGCACGTCCTGATGGTGCGACTGCGGCGCGAGAGCGTTGCACTCCTCGACCATCTCGGTGATGGCGGCGGGCCGCACGAATCCCGGCAACACGCTCACGCCTCGCTCGCACAACTCCGCGGCGTGGCGTGCGATCACGGCGCCCGCCGCCGGCGACTCGATGTCGTTCACGGGGTACCGATCGAGGTCGACGAGATCGGCCGTCATCGGGCACACCGTACGTGCGCTGTCTTGGCGGTGCGCCGGGGCGCCCTCGTACGATTGCCCCCATGTCCGCACGTTCACGTGACCTGCCGCGTCGCTCCTGCCTGTCTGTTCCCGGCTCGAGCGAGAAGATGCTCGCCAAGGGCCCCACCATCCCCGCCGACATGACGTTCCTCGATCTCGAAGACGCCGTGTCGCCGCTCGAGAAAGAGGCCGCCCGCCCGAAGGTGGTCGAGGCGATCAAGAGCTTCGACTGGGGCGAGCGCGTCATGTGCGTCCGCGTCAATGCGTGGGACACCGAGTGGACGGCCTACGACGTCATCGAGGTCGTGAGCAACGCAGGAGAGCGGCTTGACGAGATCATGCTGCCGAAAGTGCAATCCGCGGCGGAGATCGTGGCGATGGACCTGCTGCTCACGCAGGTCGAGAAGAACGTCGGACTGCCGATCGGCCACATCGGCATCGAGGCCCAGATCGAGACCGCCCGCGGCATCATCAACGTCGAAGAGATCTGCGCGGCCTCGCCTCGTGTCGAGACGATCATCCTCGGCCCGGTCGACATGTCCGCGTCGATGGAGATGCCGTCGCTCGCCGGCGGCCTCCAGATCCCCGAGTACCCCGGCGACTACTTCCACTACGTGTTCGTCAAGATCCTCATGGCCGGACGGGCGAACGGGCTGCAGGTGATCGACGGTCCGTACGTGAAGGTGCGCGATCCCGAAGGGTTCCGTGACTTCTGCACGCGCACGCAGATCCTCGGCTACGACGGCAAGTGGGCACTGCATCCCGACCAGGTCACGATCCTCAACGAGGTGTTCTCGCCGAGCCAGGAACAGTTCGACAAGGCATGGGACGTCCTCGACGCCTACGAGAAGGCCACGACCGAAGGCGATCGCAAGGGCGCGGTCATGTTCGGTGACGAGATGATCGACGAAGCGTCACGCAAGGTCGCGGTCAAGCTCGTGAAGAAGGGCGATCGCAACGGTATGACTCGCTCGAAGGGGTAGTCCCTTCGACGTGACGATCGACTGCGTCATCCCCGCGCGCGACGAAGCGCTCACGGTCGCCGACAACGTCGCCGCGGCGCGGGACTGCCGCTTCGTGCGCGAGGTCATCGTCGTCGACGATGGCTCGACGGACGGCACCGCCGACAACGCGCGTGAAGCCGGCGCGAAGGTCATCGTGCGTGAGGCGTCGCCCGGCTCCAAAGCTCACGCGATGGACGACGGCGTCGCCGCATCCGATGCGGACGCGATCTTGTTCGTCGACGCGGACTGCACCGATCTCACCGCGGCGCATCTCGATGCGATCTGCGCGCCGTTTGCGGACGGCAGCGCGGTCATGTCGCTCGGCTTGTTCGATTACGGCAGGTGGAACCCGTTGGTGCAACGGTGGCCACCGCTCACCGGCGAGCGCATCATCCCCCGCTGGGTGTGGGAGGCGATCCCGCCGCACAAGCTCGACGGCTACACGATCGAGGTGCGCATCAACGAGGTCGTCGCAGAACGCCGACTGCCGACCGTCGCTCGCACCATGCTCGGCGTGTACCACCGCACCAAACGCGACAAGCACGGTCGGTGGGAAGGCGTGCAGCGGACGTGGGACATGTACCGCGAGCTCACCGCCACCATCTGGCCGTTCGGCGATGTCCGCCCGCGGACGTACTGGTTCTACCTGCGGGCGCTGACCGTCGAGCGCTGACCGTCGAGCGCTGACCGCGAGCGAGCGTCGCTGTGCGTCAGCGGGCGGGCGTCAGCGGATGGCGCGGAGGCGGGACGGACGATGCGCGCCCGCGGCGCGCTGGGCGATGTCGTCGAAGAGCTCGTCGAGCGTCATCGTCTCAGCCGAGCGCGGTGCGGGCGTTGCCTCGCGCTTGGCCACCACTCGCCGCTTCGGCGCGGCAGGAGCGAATGGCTTGGCATGGGCGGCAGGCTCCGTCGGCGTGTCGTTCGCCGCGGAACGGCTCGAGCGCGCCGCCCGCAATGGCTCACGACGGGCCGGACGGTCCGAACCCTTGGGGCGGCCGGCGGAGTTGCCGGTGAGCTGCTGACCCCAGGCGACGAGCTCCTCGTCGGTCGAGATCGGCGGCAGGTCGTCGGGGATGCTGTGACGTTGGCGGATGGCTTCGAGCGTCCTCACGGTCTGAATGTTCGCCACCACACCCCGTATCCCCTGCCTCCACGCCGCCGGCCCGCACACCCGGCGCCCCACGCCGCCGGCCCGCACACCCGGCGCCCCACGCCGCCGGCCCGCACCGGCCCCCCGAGCGCGCACACCGGCCCGCACCGGGCCCCCGAACGCGCACATTGTCGACGTGGCCACGGAAACTGGGCGCTGAGTCGACACAGAACAGCACGCGCTCGCTTCTGGGTCGACTGAGCCTCGCGGCGCGTCGCTCAGTCGGCACAGAACGCCACGCCGCAACGCGACGCGTCGCGTCGCTCAGTCGGCACAGAACGCCACGCCGCAACGCGACGCGTTACTCGGCGAGACCGAGTCAGAGGCCGATGACGTTGGGCCGCGGGTGCCCGAGTTGTTCGCAGAGGGCGACGTAGAACTCGGCCATCAGCCCGGCATCGACCACCGACGTGACGTTGCCGTCCTCGTCGAGGTTGAGGTTTGCGCCCCTGATCGCGAACCAGACGTCGGTCTGGCCGTCGACGTCGTCCGGCACCGTGAGGGTGTGGATCGAGCCGGCCGGCTCGAACAGGTACGAGCCGGCGGTGTTGACCTCGGGGTACTCGAGGTACTTCCAGCTCCCCGCGATCGTGAACGCGAACACCTCGCCCGTGTGCTTGTGCCTCGGGATGGTTATGCCCGGGTCGAACTTCGTACGCAACACCCACAGCCCGGCGCCGATGTCGACTTGGCCACGGAAACTGGGCGCTGAGTCGACACAGAACAGCACGCGCTTGCTTCTGGGTCGACTGAGCCTCGCGGCACGTCGCTCAGTCGGCACAGAACGCCACGCCGCAACGCCGCAGCGCAACGCCACGCGTTACTCGGCGAGACCGAGTCAGAGGCCGATGACGTTGGGCCGCGGGTGCCCGAGTTGTTCGCAGAGGGCGACGTAGAACTCGGCCATCAGCCCGGCATCGAC
>DASXPN010000090.1:0-18631 GCA_036493595.1 Acidimicrobiales bacterium
GAAGCGCTGTCGAAGCTGCCGCCGTTCGCGCACGCCGATCCGGAGACGGTCTTCGGACTGCTGGACGAGTTCGGTCGGTTCGTGAGCGAGGTGCTCGCGCCCATCGACCGCGCCGGCGACACCGAAGGGGCTCGTTTCGACCCGAACACCGGGGCCGTCGCGACCGCACCCGGATGGACGGAGGCATACCGCCGGTACGTCGATGCAGGGTGGGGCAGCGTGCCGTTCGAGCCCGAGCACGGCGGTGGCGGATTCCCGTGGTTGGTCGCGATCGCCATGCAGGAGATGCTGACTTCGTCGAACATGAGCTTCTCGCTGTGCCCGTTGCTGACCCAGGGTGCGATCGACATGCTCTCGCAGCACGGTGACGAGGAGCAGCAGGAGCGCTACCTCCGTCCGATGGTGACGGGTGAGTGGACGGGGACGATGAACCTCACCGAGCCGCAAGCGGGCTCTGACGTCGGAGCGTTGCGGACGCACGCGGTCCCCGCACCCGATGGCGACGGCTCGTGGCGTATCTCCGGCCAGAAGATCTTCATCACGTACGGCGAGCACGACATGACCGACAACATCGTGCACCTCGTGCTCGCCCGCGTGCCCGACGCGCCGCCGGGAACGAAGGGCATCTCGTGCTTCATCGTCCCAAAGCGACTGGTCCACGACGACGGGACGCTCGGCGAGCTCAACGGTGTCCGGTGCATCGGCATCGAACACAAGATGGGCATTCACGCGTCGCCGACGTGCACGCTCGAATACGACGACGCCGTCGGCTACCTCGTCGGCGAGCCGAATGCCGGCATGCGGTTGATGTTCACGATGATGAACACGGCGCGGCTGTCGGTGGGGCTCTCGGGTCTCGCCACCGGCGAGCGCGCCTACCAGCAAGCGCTCGACTACGCCATCGAGCGCCGGCAGGGCCGCGCCGTCGGCGCGCCGGCGAGCAGCCACGAGGCGAGCCCGATCATCGAGCACGCAGACGTGCGACGGATGTTGCTCACGATGCGGTCACTGGTCGAGGCGATGCGCGGTCTCGTGTACGCGAACGCGGAAGCCGTCGATCTGGCCCGCCACACCCAGGACGACTCCGCGCGCGGGCACGCGCAGGAGCTCGCCGATCTGCTGACCCCGGTGACAAAGGCGTGGTGCACCGACATGGGCACCGAGGTGGCGTCGGCGGCGGTACAGGTGCACGGCGGCATGGGCTACATCGAGGAGACCGGCATCGCGCAGCGCTACCGCGACATCCGCATCGCCGCCATCTATGAAGGCACCAACGGCATCCAGGCGATGGATCTCGTCGGGCGCAAGCTGCCGATGCGCGGCGGCGGCGTGGTGGACGGCTTTCTCCGGGAGCTCGAGTCGCTCGATCCCGAACTCGGCGACGAGTGGCCGGCCACGGTCGCGGCGTTGCGTGACGCGACGACGTGGATGCTCGAGCACGGCTCGTCGGATCCGAACGATGCATTGGCAGGCGCGACGCCATATCTCCGCATGTTCGGCATCGTCGCCGGCGGCTGGGTCATGGCGCGCCAGGCGATCGCGGCGCGCCGGCTCGGCGTCGACGAGAAGCTGACGACAGCGCGGTTCTACCTGACCGAATTGTTGCCGCAGGCCGCCGGACTGCTCGGCGCGGTCACTGCTGGGCACGACGTGTTGTTCGAGCTCTCCGCCGAACAGCTCGACTCTCGCTGCTGAACCCGTCCTTCAGATGTCCAAGTAGCTGCGTTTGGTCAAGAGACGCAGGAGGCGGCGCAGCGGGTGATGCGGTGACAGCTCGGCCGCGGGTGCGGTCGGGGGATCCGTGAGGAGTTGGCGCACCTCGAACGCGACGGCGTAGATGCGCAGGCGATCGACGAGGCGCGGCGACGCGAACAACTGCGGGTAGTCCTCCGCCAGCCACGATGGAACCTCTTCGTACGCCTCGGCCCGCGTCTGTTCGGCGTAGTCGTCGGCGACGTGGAGGAACGGGTACGCGCAGCACCTGAGGAACACATCGAGCTCGAGGTCGGGCGGTGCAGGGCGCGCCCATTCGAAATCGATGAGCGCGGTGACCTGCTCGCCGTCCCACAGGACGTTCTCGAACGTGAGGTCACCGTGTACGAGCGTGCGCACGTCGAATGGCTCGATCACCGGCGCGCTCGTCTTGACCAACGCGGCGAGCTCGCGCATCGGCTGCGGGTCGACATGGGCCAGCGTCGACGCGTGTGAGAGCGCGGCGAGCAAGGGCGTGACGGGCACCATGCCTTGACCGGTGTACAGGAGCTGCGGAGCTCCCAACTCGTTCACGTCGCCGAGACCCCCGGGCGCGGGCGACGCATGCAACGCGCGCAGCATGAACGCGAGTTGGCGAACCGCGAGCCGCTGCTGCGCGGGCGCCATCGTCGGCCAGCACCGGCTCAGCACGGTGCCTGGTCGCCGGCGGGCGACGAGCCAGTCGAAACCGACGCCTGTGCCGTACCCGACGATCTCGGGGTAGCGCACCTCGGGCGGCAGGTGGGGCCCGAGCTTCGCCTCACGCCAGAGTCGCTTGTCGGGCCGGCGGTTGACCCGGATCGCGTGCTCGTCGCTCAGCCACACCTCGTTGGTGACGCTGCTGGCGCGCGTGAGATCGACGTGCGGGTTCATCCCCGCCGCTTCGAGCGCGAACTTCGCCCTTGCCAGCTCGAGGCCACTGCGGGTGCTTGCGCCGTTGCGCATTGCTGTCATCGTGACACCCCGCGAGGGTGATGTCGTCCATCCGCCGGCGAACCGGACATTTGGGCCGGGGTCTACCACCCGAGCGGACGGATTCGTTAGGGTCGGGATGTGGGCCGCAGGAGATTTTTGTCTGCGTGCGCGTCCGTGGTGCTACTGCTCGTGACGGTTCTCGCCACGAGCATCGGCGCCACCAGCGCATCCGCGGCCCCCGCGCGCCCTGCGCCCGCAGTGGCCCCGCCCCCACTTCCGAAGGCCTACGTCCTCGTCGACGCCGACACCGGTGCCGTGATCGCAGAGCAGGACGCGCGCACGCAGCGGCCGCCGGCGAGCACGATCAAGCTGCTGACCGCGCTCATCGCGGTCCAGCGACTACACCCGGCGGACGGCGTGCCGATCAGCCCGCTCGCCGACGGCATGCCCGCGCGCAAGATCAACGTGAAAGCGGGCCAGGTGTGGCGCTTCGACGATCTGCTGCGCTCGATGATGATGGTGTCGGCCAACGACGCCGCGGTCGCGATCGCGGAGGACATCGGCGGCGGCAGTCTCGACGGCTACGTGCGCATCGCGCAGGAGACGGTCGGTCGCCTCGGCCTCGTCGACCATCCGGTGCTCAACGATCCCGCGGGTCTCGACGACGAGTTCTCGAACAAGGGCGGCGACCGCATCTCGCCCCGCGATCTCGCCATCATCAGCCGTGCCGTGCTCGCGCAGCCCGACCTGCTCCAGGTGATCAACACGCGTGACTACCAGTTCACCGGGGGCGACGGCATCGGTCATACGTTGAGCAACCACGACCTGTTCCTCGACCTCTATCCCGGCGCGAACGGCCTGAAGACCGGCTCGACCGAGCTCGCCGGCCACACCTTCGTCGGCAGCGCGACTCGCGACGGTCGCACGATGCTCGCCATCGTGTTCGACGCGGTCGACTACTACGGCTCGGCCAGCGCGCTACTCGACCAGGGCTTCAACACGCCCGTCGCGGCGGAAGCGAGCTTTGACCACCTGCCGCCCGTGGTGCCGAACGCATCGCTGCCGCCACCCCCGGCGCAGGCGCACGTGGAGCAGGCGGCGGCGGTTCCGGCGCAGCTGTCGCACCGTGGCGGGTTCGCGTGGGTCGACTCGCCCGCGGTCGCCCTGCTCGTGTTCGTCGCCGGCATGGTGCCGTTGGTCGTGCTCCGCCGCCGTACCGTCGTACGCCGTCGACAGGAGCGAGCCGCCGCTCGCCGGCGGGTGAGGTCAGACGGCGTCCCAGACGAGGTGGGTGTCCTCGCCGGTCTCGAGGACGACTTCGGCCGGATCATGTTTGTCGATGTGGCCGATCAATCCGTTGTAGATGCCGTAGCCGACGAGCTGGCGTAGCCGGGGCGAGAACCGGCGCGCGATGTCGCGCGGGATGCCGAGCTGCTGATTCTCCTGCTGGCGGATGTAGCCCGCGCAGTAGTTCATGGCGATGCCGACACGACGTTCGTCGGTCTGGTTGGCGCCACCGCCGTGCCAGAGGCTGCCGTGCCACACGAGCACCGACCCCTTCGCCATCTCCGCGGGGATCGATACGTAATCCTGCCCGTAGTTCGGGCTGTGATCCCGCACGTGCGAGCCCGGCACCAACCGGGTCGCGCCGTTGGCATCGGTGAAGTCGGTCAGCGCCCACATCGTGTTGCACACGGTGGGCGGGTGCGGCTTCGGAAGCGGGATCAACTGGTCGTCGGCGTGAATCGCCTGTGCGATCTCACCGGGACCGATCGAGATCGACGACAACGACGACACCAGGCACCCCGCGTCGAGCACACCTTCGACGACCGGCAACACCACGGGGTGCACGGGGATCTGTTCGTACAGGTCACCGTGTACGAGCAGGTTGTAGATGCGCCAGGTGCGTTCGCCCTCGAAGCCGTTCGTCGCCGGCTCGATGTCGAGCTCGCGCTCGAGGCGAAGCAGGTCGTCCGCCACCGCCTCGACCGTGTGGAGGTCGATGGCGTCCTCGATGATCGTGTAACCCTTCTCGTCGATCTCGGCCACGTGCCCGGCGGTGTCCATGGCCGTTCATTCTGGCAAGAATGGGGACCATGTCCATCTACGACGTCCCGATCCACACTCTCGATGGAGGCCCGGCCGACCTGCACGACTACGAGGACAAGACGGTCCTGGTCGTCAATGTCGCGTCGAAGTGCGGCCTCACCCCGCAGTACACCGGCCTCGAGCGGATCCACGAGAAGTACAAGGACCGCGGGTTCTCGGTGCTCGGAGTGCCGTGCAACCAGTTCGGAGGCCAGGAGCCGGGTTCGCCCGAAGAGATCCAACAGTTCTGCTCCACCACGTACGGCGTCACCTTTCCGATGACCGAGAAGGTGGACGTGAACGGCGAGGACCGCCACGAGCTGTACCAGCAGCTCGTCGACGTGGCCGACAATGCCGACGGGCACACGGGCGACATCCGGTGGAACTTCGAGAAGTTCGTCATCGCTCCCGGCGGCGCGATCCTCGCCCGGTTCAACCCGATGACCGATCCCGAAGCACCTGAGGTGGTCGACACGATCGAGAAGGCGCTCGAGCAGTAGAAGCCGACCGCGGGGCGAGACCCGCCCGCAAGCTGTTCCTCGACGTCTCGCCGGTCACCGAGTCACGCGAGTTCCGGCTGCTGTTCACCGGGCAGCTGGTGTCATTCTTCGGGCGCCAGATCACGATCGTCGCGTCCGCACTCCAACTGTTCCTGCTGACGCACTCGTCGTTGCAGGTCGGACTGCTGAGCTTGGCCCAGCTCGGTCCCGTCATTGCCGCGTCGTTCCTCGGCGGCGCGCTCGCCGACGCGGTCGACCGGCGGCGGCTGCTCATGGTCGCCAACGTGTTGATGATGACCACGAGCGTCGGGCTCGCCGCCAACGCGATGATCGGGCAGCCGAAGGTCTGGCCGATCTACGTCTGTACCGCGCTGAGCGGCGGCTTCTCGTCGATCGATTCACCAACCCGCAGCGCCGCGGTCGCGACACTCGTGCGTCGCGACCAGATCCCGGCCGCGGCGGCTCTCAACCAAACCGGCTACCAGTTCGGACAAGTGGGTGGTCCCGCGTTCGCGGGGTTGCTCATCGCGACCGTGTCGCTCGCGTCCGCGTACTGGTTCGACGTCGCGACGTTCGTCGTCGCACTCGTGCTGCTGGTCCGCATGCACGCGATGGTGCCCGAGGGCGGCGGGACGCGCGCGAGCATCACCTCGGTCAAGGAAGGTTTGCACTACCTCAAGGGTCAGCGGGCGGTGCAGGGCGGGTTCCTCATCGACATCAACGCGATGGTGTTCGGGATGCCGCGTGCGCTGTTCCCGCAACTCGGCACCGAGTTGTTCGGCGGGGGAGCGGGAACGGTCGGGCTGCTCTATGCCGCCCCCGCTGCGGGTGCGTTCGTCGGCGCGGTGACCACCGGCTGGGTGGGCCGAGTCAAACGTCCGGGCCGGGCCGTCATCTGGTCGGTGCTCCTCTGGGGCGGGTCGATCGCCGCCTTCGGTACGACGTCGGTGTTGCCGCTCGCCCTGCTGTTCCTCGCGATCGCGGGCGCCGCCGACGTCATCTCCGCGGTGTTCCGCGGCACCATCCTTCAACTACAGGTGCCGGATCGGTTGCGGGGTCGTCTGAACGCGTTGAACATCGCCGTCGTCACCGGGGGACCGCGTCTCGGCGACCTCGAAGCAGGAGTGGTGGCGGCCGCGGTGAACGTGCAGTTCTCCGTGATCTCGGGCGGACTCGCGTGCATGGCCGGCGTCGCGGTGCTCAACCGCTTTCGCCCGGAACTGGGTGAGTGGCGGCCGCCGGGTAGCGTTGAACAGATCACATGAGTACGACATTCGAGGCGCTCGGCCTGTCCGACGATCTGGTCGAGGCGCTCAACGTTGCGGGCATCACGCACCCTTTTCCGATCCAGTCCCTGACCATCCCCGACGCGCTCGCGGGCCGCGACGTGTGCGGCAAGGCAAAGACGGGCTCGGGCAAGACGCTCGCGTTCGGTTTGCCCTTGCTCGAGCGCACACCGAGAGCCGAAGGAGGCAAGCCGACCGCCCTCGTGCTCGTCCCCACCCGTGAGCTCGCGGTGCAGGTCAATGACGTGCTGGCGCCGCTCGGCAAGGAGCGCAACGTTCGCATCGGTCTCGTCTACGGCGGCCAGTCGCTCGACAAGCAGTCCCGCCGCCTGACCGACGGGGTCGAGATCGTCGTCGCCACGCCGGGTCGGCTCATCGACCTCCTCGATCGCAAGGCGGTCTCCCTCGAGGCCGTGAGCTGTGTCGTGCTCGACGAAGCCGACCGCATGGCCGACATGGGCTTCCTACCCCAGGTCGAGTGGATCCTGCGCCACATCGGCGGACCGCACCAGACGCTGCTGTTCTCGGCCACCCTCGATGGCGCCGTCGACGTGCTCGTCAAGCGGTACCAACGCGATCCGGTCTTCTACGAGGTCGAGTCGCGCACGATCACGGTGGACGAGATGGTTCACCGGTTCCTGCTCGTCCACGAGATGGACAAGGTCAAGGTGGCAGCGGCCATTTCGAGCGGCGCGGCGCGGACCCTGATCTTCACTCGCACGAAGCGCACCGCGGACCGGCTGGCCGCGAGCCTGCAGAAAGAAGGCGTGCGCGCGGCTGCCATCCACGGCGATCTGCCGCAACGCGTCCGCGAGCGGGCCCTCGACGACTTCTCCAACGGACGGCTGCCGGTGCTCGTCGCCACGGACGTCGCCGCTCGCGGCATCCACATCGACGACGTCGAGATCGTCGTGCACTACGACCCCCCTCAGGACCACAAGACCTACCTGCATCGGTCCGGTCGCACGGCGCGCGCCGGCGAGTCCGGCATCGTCGTGACGCTCATCTTGTGGAACGAGGAGCTCGAGGTGAAGCGGTTGCTGCCTCGCATCGGTGTCAAGCAGCCGCTCGTGCAGGTTTTCTCCAACGATCCCCGGCTGGCCGATCTCGCCGCGTGGGATCCGTCGGACACCGCCGAGGCCGCGACTCGCTAGCTTCTTGGCGTGCGGTGGGGTGCGGTGAAATGGATTCGGAGTCCGGCCGTCGACATCGCGCTCGCGCTCGTCTGGTTGCCGTTCGCGCTCGCCGCTCGCGCCGTGAACAGCGACTCGCACTCGCTCGCCGTCCTCATCGACGCGACGTTCCTACTCTCGTTCCTGCATCAGCCGCTCACGTTGCCGCTCGTGTACGCGGATCCCGAACAGTTCGCGTTGCGGCGCAAGTTGTTCGTCTGGAGTCCTGTCGTGTTCGTGGCCGCGATCACGCTCGGCCTGTACGTGTCGTTCGCGTTGGTGGCGATCGTGGCCGGCTTGTGGAACGCGGAGCACACCCTGATGCAGCGCTTCGGTGTGACTCGCATCTACGGGCGCAAAGCCGGACAGCAAGAAGGCGCTCTCGAACGGTGGATGCTCGTGTCGTGGCTCGTGCTCGCGCTGGTGTGGATCGCCGCGGACCCTGCCACGCCAGCGCGGGTGGCGCGCCTTCCCATCGGTGACGTCAACGCCGCGTCCGTCGACCGCCTGGCGACGTTCCGTCCGGCGGCGTCGGCGCTGCTGCTGCCTGTCGTCGCGCTGGCGATCGGTCTCGCGGTGCGCTGGATCGCGGCGGAGTACGACCGCGCCCGGCGCGGGGAGGCCAACCCCGCGAAGTGGTTGTACGTCGGCGCCACCGCGGTGTTGTTCGTGTGGATCCTGGTAGATCCAATCTCCGGGTTCGTCGCCTACGTCGGCGCCCACGCGGTCGAGTACTTCGTGATCGTGCATCACTCGCTCGGCACTCGCTACGCGGATGGTTCCGGTGGTCCGCTCGGATCCGCCATCCGTACGTCACACGGTCGGGCGAAGTTCTTCGCGGGCTACCTGGCCGCCATTGGCGTGTTGATCGTGCTCTTGAACCGCGCGCCGAGCCCGGACGTGTACGGGTTCGCGGTGCTGTTCCTCGGCGGCCTGCACGTGTTGTACGACGGCTTCATCTGGAAGTTGCGCCGGCCGTCGGTGGCGCGCGGCCTGGTTCAGCCGATGGCGGCAAACGTCAGCGCGTAGAGCACCGCGGTCAACGAGAGACCGTCGGGCATCTCCTGGCGCTCGACGATGCTGCGGACGTCTGCGATCGGAACCCATTCGATGCGCTCGGCCTCGCCGGGGTCGGTGGGTTCGCCGACGTGGTGCGCGCCCTGCGCGAGGTAGATGTGGAAGCGCTGATCCGACAGCCCGTTGGTCGGTTGGTAGGTCACGAGATGGCGGAGCGGTCCGGGCGCCCATCCCGTCTCCTCGATCGTCTCGCGCGCCGCGGCCTCCTCGGGCGTCTCACCAGCCTCGATCCCGCCGGCGGGGATCTCCCAACCCCACGTGTCGGTGATGAACCGGTGGCGCCACAACAACAGCAGTCCGCGGTCCGGGTCGTGCACGACGGTTCCGGCCGCCTTGCGTGGCATGCGCACGACGTGATGCTCGAACCGCTCGTGACCGGGGACCTCGACATCGACGAGCACGAGCCGGACCCACTCGCTCTCGTACAACGAGCGCTCACCGTGCACCGTCCAGCGCATCGCCCGAACTTACGCTGGATGGATGCCGTCACCGGCCCGTCGCCGCCAATTGGGCTCGTTCTACACGCCCGCCGATGTGGCCGATCGACTCGTTGCCATCGCGCTGGACGGCCTACCGGGAGAGCCCGTGGTGTGCGATCCCGCCTGCGGCGACGGCGTGTTCCTGCTGGCAGCGGCGCGCGCCCTCGCGCGGCGGGGTGTCGCCGTCGCGACGATCGCGCACGAGCTCCTGTGGGGATGCGACGTCGACGCGGGTGCGGTCGCGGCGGCGCGGGCTGCGATCGGGGCGTGGTCCGGTGTCGATCCCGGTGATCATCTCCTCGTCGGCGACGGGCTCTGCGTGGGCGATCGATGGCGCGACCGATTCGATGCCGTTGTCGGCAACCCGCCCTTTCTGAACCAGCTCGAACGCGCCACCGTGCGGCGATCACCGTTGCCGCCCGCACTGCAGCCGTTCACGAAGCCGTACACCGACACTGCATGGTTGTTCCTCGTCGTGGCGCGCGGCCTCGTACGCGACGGCGGCCGAGTGATCCTCGTGCAACCGCAATCACTCGTCGCCGCCCGCGACGCGTCCTCGGTGCGAGACGCGGTCGCGCCCATGTTGGCCGGGCTGTGGTGGTGCAATGACGCGTTGTTCGATGCCAGCGTGCGTGTCTGCGCGCCGTTGCTCGACTTCGGCGTTCCATCTGCCCGCGTGCGGCGGTGGTCCGGACGCGACGCTCGCGAGATCGAGCCGATCGACCGGATCGAAGCGCCGCACTCCGCGTGGAGCGCGCTCGTCCCGTCGGACGTCCCCATCACGGTGGAAGCGGTGGCACGCCCGGGCCTCGTCACGTTGGCGAGCATCGCGACGGCCACGGCGGGGTTCCGCGACGAGTACTACGGCTTGCAGCCCTTCGTGATCGACGAGCCCGGCGGTCACTTGCCGAAGCTCGTCACGAGTGGGCTCATCGACGCGGGCGGTGTGTCGTGGGGCGAGCGGCCGACGCGGTTCGGGGGTCAGCGGTACCTGCATCCGCGCGTGGACGTCGACGATTCGCGATTCGATGGCCGCGTCCGGCGGTGGGTGGAGCAGCGGCTGGTGCCGAAGGTCGTTGTGGCGACGCAGACGCGCGTCGTCGAGGTGGCAGTCGACGCCCGCGGTAGGTGGGTGCCCTCGACGCCGGTGATTGCCGTGCAGGCGGATCCGGTGCAGTTGTGGCGTGTCGCCGCCGCGCTGTCGGCGCCCGCCGTGAGCGCGTGGGCGATGCGGCGCCACGCGGGCGCGGCGCTGAGTCCCGACGCCATCAAGCTCTCCGCCGCGCAAGTGCTCGAAGTGCCGCTGCCATGGGACGACGTGGCCTGGCAGCGCGGTGCCGATGCGCTGGCGGCCGGTCGTCTCGTCGAGGCGGGGGAGGCGATGACCCGCGCCTACGGCAGCGGCGACGAGGTCTTCGAGTGGTGGCGGTCACGTCTGCCCGCTGCGGTCACGGCCTCGTATTGCGACCGGGTGCGCGTAGGGGGACAAGGCATCATGGAGCCGTGAGCCGCCGGGTCCATCCTTCGATGCTGCCCGCCAGCGGCGCCTGGCGGCCCGGCGACCATCCCGGCGAGCGACAGTTCCTGCCACTGGCCGGTGACCGGCCCTTCGTCCTCGAGGGTGGTGGTTCGCTGCGCGACATCGCCATCGCGTATGAGACATGGGGCGCCCTCGACGCCGATGCCGCCAACGCGGTGCTCGTCTGTCACGCGCTCACCGGCGACAGCCACGCGTCGGGACCCCTCGTCGAGGGCCACAAGACCGCGGGATGGTGGGAAGGGCTCATCGGGCCCGGGCTCGCCCTCGATACCGACCGCTATTTCGTCGTGTGCGCCAACGTGCTCGGCGGTTGCCAGGGCACGACCGGGCCGGCGTCACCGCATCCGGACGACGGTCGCCCGTATGCATCGCGGTTCCCGGTGGTGTCCATCCGCGACTGGGTCCGCACGCAAGCCGCGCTCGCCGATCATCTCGGCATCGACCGATGGCTCACCGCGGTGGGCGGATCGATGGGCGGGATGATGGTGCTCGAGTGGGCGATCATGTTTCCCGACCGGGTGCGGTCGGTCGTGCCGATCGCGACCTGTGCGGCGGCGTCGGCGCAGCAGATCGGCTGGTGGAGCAGTGGCCGCCGCGTGATCCAACTCGACCGGCGGTTCCGCGGTGGCGACTACTACGACGCCGCGCCCGGCGACGGTCCGCACGAAGGGCTGGCGCTGGCTCGCATGATCAGCCAGATCACGTTCCGCAGCGACGACGTCTTCACCGATCGGTTCGGGCGCGAGGTGGTCGAGCCTCTCAACGGCGGCTTCTCGTTGTGGCAGCGGTTCGAGGTCGAGCGCTATCTCGAATACCACGGTGACAAGTTGGTGCGGCGCTTCGACGCCAACTCGTACCTGCTGCTCACCAAGGCGATGGACCTGCACGACATCGGACGCGGACGCGGCGGTGCCGAAGCCGCCGTTCGCCGCATCGCGGTGCCGGTCATGGCGATGGGGGTGAACTCGGACGTGTTGTATCCCGCGTACCAGTCGCGCGACGTCGTCGATCTCGTGCTCGGCGTGGGCGGCGAGGCGAAGTACGTCGAGATCGACAGCCCGCACGGTCACGACGCGTTTCTCATCGAACACGATCAGGTCGGTGACGCGCTCACCGGCTTCCTCGCAGAACTGGAGAAGGATGTCTGACGGCCCCGATCACGACACGAACGATCACGACACAGCGCATCCCGAGTGGCGCAGTGAGACCCGCGCGGTGCGCGCCGGCCGCGCGTACAGCGAAGGATCGCTAGCGCCGGTGTTGTGGCCGTCGACGACGTACTTCAGCCGCTCGGTCGACGAGCAGTTCGCCCGTGCGCGCGCCGAGCACCCGAGCAAGTTCTACAGCCGCAACGGCAGCCCGTCGGTGCTCGAGTTCGAGGACGCGGTCGCCGCGCTCGAAGGTGCGGAGGCCGCGCTCGCGTTCGCGTCGGGGATGGGTGCGATCTCGTCGGTCCTGTTGACGTTCTGCGGTGCCGGCGACCACGCGGTCGTGCAGTCGTCCACGTTCTCGGTCACCAACCAACTCTTCACGATGCTGTGCCCCCGGCTCGGCATCGACGTCTCCTTCGTCGATGCGACGGACAGCGAGGCGGTGCGCGCCGCGGTGCGGCCCGGCAAGACGCAACTCGTGTTCGTCGAGTCGCCCGCCAACCCTGGCCTTGCGGTGGTCGACCTCGACGCGGTCGGTTCGATCCAGGGGCCGTTCACCGTGTGCGACAGCACGTTCGCGCCGCCGCCCGTGCAACAGACGCTCTCGCACGGCATCGACATCGTGATGCACGCGGCGACGAAGGGCCTCGCCGGTCACAACGACGCGATGCTCGGCGTGATCGCCGGCGAGCGCGATGTCGTGGCCGCGGTGTGGGGGCACCACCTGATGCACGGAGCGGTGTGCTCGCCCTTCGACGCGTGGAACGCGCTGCGCGGCATCCGCACCTTGCATGTGCGTGTGCAGCACCAAGCGGAGAGCGCGCAGGCGCTGGCCGAGTACCTCGAAGCCCATCCCGCCGTCGCCCGTGTCGCGTACCCGGGGCTCGACTCGCATCCCCAGCGCGAAGTGGCGAAGCGCCAGATGACGACGGGCGGCACGGTGCTCACGTTCGAGCTCGCCGGTGGGCTCGAGGCGGGCCGCACGTTCGTCGAGAGCGTCGAGCTCGCGCAGGTGGCGCCGTCGCTCGGCGGTCCGGAGACGCTCGTCGTCCACCCGCCGACCATGACGGCGGCGACATTGCTGCCGGAGGAGCGAGCGGCGATGGGTATCGGCGAGGGAATGATCCGCGTGTCGGTCGGCCTCGAGCACGTCGACGACGTCATCGCCGACTTCGCCCAGGCGCTCGACCGCATCCGCGACGGCGACGCGTAATCCGCGTGTCGCTCCCGTTCACGATCGCCGACGTCTTCACCGATCAGCCGCTCGCCGGTAACCAACTGGCGGTGTTCCTCGACGCCGGCGACATCGACGAGCGGTTGCTGCAACCGATCGCGCGTGAGATCGGGTTCTCGGAAACCGTGTTCGTGTTGCCCGGCGACGTGATCCGCATCTTCACGCCGTCCGTCGAGTTGCCGTTCGCCGGTCATCCGGTGCTCGGCACCGCGTTCGTGCTCGCTTCGCAACGCGGCGCCGGCCTGGTCAAGCTGCAGACGGGTCGCGGGGAAGTGCCGGTCGTGTTCGAGGGCGCGAACGGGCGGCGTGGCCGGATGAGCCAGCCGCTGCCCGCGGTGTCGCCGTGGACCGGCGACCACGACGAGCTGTTCGGCGCGCTCGGCGTCGACGGTTCGCTGCAGCCGGTCGACCAGTACGACAACGGGCCGCGCTACCTCTACGTCGTGGTCGCCGACGACGAGGCCGTGTCGTCGCTCGCTCCTGATCTCGGCCGGCTGGCGAACGCCATCGGAATGGCCGGGGTCAGCTGCGCGGCGGGCCGCGGTACGGAATGGAAGTGCCGCATGTTCGCTCCTGGCCTTGGTGTCGCGGAAGACCCCGCCACCGGCTCCGCGGCCGGTCCGCTGGCCGTACATCTCTGCCGTCACGGCCTGGTGCCGTGGGGCACCGAGATCACGATCACGCAGGGCGTCGAGCTACGCCGGCCGTCCACGTTGTACGCGACCGCGCACGGCGACGATGATCGGCTGGTCGCCGTCGAAGTCGCAGGGGATACCGTCGTCATAGGGCGAGGCAGTCTGGAGCTCTAAGGCCTCCGAAGGGGGAAACAGATGTCCATCAACGGTCAGCGCGTCATCTCGGCGGACTCGCACGTCCTCGAGCCCCACGACTTGTGGACGTCCCGCATGGCGGGCTCACCGTTTGCCGATCGAGCGCCCCACATGGTCGAGCACGAGACGCACGGCCACCTCTTCATCATCGACGCGCTCAAACCGTTTCCGATCGGACTGGCGGGCGCGGCGGGGAAGTCGAACGACGAGCTGCGGGCGAGCGGCGACACCGCCGACTCGTTGCGGTCCGGCGGTTGGGATCCGGACGTGCGCCTCGACGACATGGACACCGACGGCGTCGCCGCCGAAGTGTTGTACCCGTCGATCGGCATGACGCTCGCGCAGTCGAAGGATCGTGAGTACCAGATCGCCTGCATCCGGGCCTACAACGACTGGCTCGTCGACTTCTGTGCGGCGGGCAAGGGCCGGCTCGTCGGTTTGGCCATGATCCCCACCATCGATCCTGAGGCGGCGGTCGAAGAGATCGAGCGCGCGTCGGCCGCGGGGCTGCGCGGCGCGATGGTGCCCGGGGTGCCGCCCGAAGGCCACTATGCCGAGGAGCGGTTCGACGCGATGTGGGCCGCGTTCGCCGGCGCCGGCTGGCCGGTGTCGTTCCACATCCTCACGGGCGCGGGCGGCGGCGACCCGACGCTCGGCTCGCACCTCGGGATGCTCACCGTCATGAGCGTCGTGCAGCAGGTGCAACAGACGTTGGCCCTGCTGATATTCGGGCGCGTGTTCGACCGCCATCCCGGTCTGAAGATCGTGTCCGCCGAGCACGACGCCGGATGGGTCGCGCACTACTCCTACCGTCTCGACCAGATGTGGGACCGCCATCACGCGTGGCTCGGCCGTGGCTCCGCCGGACTCGAGCATCAGCCGAGTGAGTACTTGCGCACGAACACGTGGTTCACGTTCCAGAAGGATCCCGTGGCCGTCGAGACCCGCGACCGAGTCGGACTCGACCGGTTGATGTGGGCCAGTGACTACCCCCACTCCGACTCGACGTGGCCCCACTCGCTCAAGGTGATCGAGCGCGACTTCGCCGGTGTTCCCGAGTCGGATCTGCGCGCCATCGTGGCGGACAACGCCGCCGCGCTGTACAGCCTCTGATCGCGGTCGACCTCTGACCGCTCGCCACAACGGTTGCGGTGGGCGATGCCGGAACTGATCGAGATCGAGTACTACCGCCGGTTGGCCGAGGGCGCGCTCGACCGGCTCGTCGGTGCGGTGGATGCGCCGGACGCATGGTTCCTGAAGCGCGGCCTCACCGCACCGATCGTGCGTGACGCGCTCGTCGCCCGCCGATTCGTCTGTGCCCGCCGCATCGGCAAGTTGTTGCTGCTCGACCTCGACGACGGCGCGGTGCTCGGTCTGCGCTTCGGCATGACAGGACGGTTGATGCTCGACGACATGGCAGGCGTCGACGACCTGCAGTACGCGAGCACGCGGCGTGATGCCGCGTGGGATCGGTTCACCGTCTGGTTCGACGACGGCGGCAGCATGCGCATCAACGACGCCCGCCGGCTCGGAGGAGTCGAGCTCGATCCCGACGAGTCGCGGCTCGGCGTCGACGCCACGTCGATCACGCCCGCGCAGCTGGCGGCCGCACTCGACCACAGCACGGCACCGCTCAAGGCGCGCCTCATGGATCAGCAGCGGGTCGCCGGGCTCGGCAACCTGCTCACCGACGAGCTGTTGTGGCGAGCGGGGCTCGACCCCGCTCGTCCTGCCGGTTCACTCGACGCGAAGGAACGCAGGCGGCTGCATCGCTACCTCCGCACGACGGTGGACGACCTGCTGGACGGCGGCGGCTCGCACACCGGTCGTCTGCAAGTGGCGCGCGTGCGCGGCGGGCGCTGCCCGAAGGATGGCGCCGAGCTCGACCGCCGCACGGTCGGCGGTCGCACCACCTATTCGTGTCCTGTCCATCAGCGATGACCCGCGGCCCGTCATGCCGCGGCCGAGCGCTCAGCCCGTCACGCGACGTTGCGGAGATCCAGCGAGCCCGTCTCCGCCGGTGACGCCGCGACAGGGGCCTCGTCCAGCGGCCGCCGGATCAACAGCTTGCGCAACTCCGAGATGACCGGGACGACCAGCGCAGCCCCGATGCACACGAGCCAGAGCTGGAGCTCGAGATCGCCGGTCTGGAGCAGGCGCTGGAACGGGCCGAAGCTGGTGGTGAGGATGATCGCCGCCGCGCTCACACCGATGGAGATGAGCAGGGGCTTGTCGGCGAACGTGTCGAGGTTGAAGATCGAGCGGCGCTCGTCCTTCGTGCAGATGGCGAAGAACACATGAGCGAGCGCGAACGTCGTGAAGCCCATGGTGCGGGCGATCAACAGCCCGTGCGGGTCGGTGGCCCACGAGATGACGCCGAGCGTCGTCGCGCCCATGACGAAACCGACGATCGCCAACCAGATCAGCAGTGGTCCGGGCAGCACCGCTTCGTCGGCGGGCCGGGGGCGGCGCGCCATGAGACCGGCGGCGGCGGCGCCGTAGCCGAGTCCGACGGCGAGGAACAGGTCCGTGGTGAAGTTCAGCCACAGCGTCTGCAGCGGCACGAACGGCACCCCGCCGGCGATGTCGAGGATGCTCGCGCCGAGGAACGCAACAATGAAGCCGAGCAGCACTGCGATCTGGAAGCGGATGTATTTCTTCAGGTTGTCGTAGAGCGCGCGGCCGATCTCGACCGCCTTGATGATCGTCGCGAAGTTGTCATCGGTGAGGATCATCACCGCCGCTTCCTTCGACACCTCGGTCCCCGTGATCCCCATCGCGATCCCGACGTCCGACTTCTTGAGCGCCGGCGCGTCGTTCACGCCATCGCCGGTCATCGCGACGATGTGGCCCTTGCGCTTCAGGATGTCGACGAGCCGGACCTTGTCCTCCGGAGTCACGCGCGCGATCACGCCGATGCCGTCGATCGCGTCGACCAACTCTTCGTCGCTCATCGCCGCGAACTCGGCGCCCGTCACGGCGCGACCTTCGATGCCGAGTTGGTCGCCGATGGCCTTGGCTGTCACGGCATGGTCGCCCGTGATCATCCGGATCTGGATGCCGGCCGACTTCGCCGTCGCGATGGCGGCCTTCGCCTGGGGACGAGGCGGGTCGACGATCCCCACCAGTGCCAGCAGCGTGAGCCCGTCGATCAGTGGGAGCAGGTCGGCATTCGGATCGAAGGTGGTGGGATCGAAGTCCTTGCGGGCCGTGGCCAGCACGCGCAGGCCCTGCTCGCCGAGGTGCTGGTTCTCGGCGAGGTACTTGGTCCGACCGTCGTCGTCGACGGGGATCTTCGCAAGGTCGCCGTCGACGGCGTCCGCGGCACGGGCCAGCAGTTGGTCGGGCGCGCCCTTCACGAAGCAGCGGATGATGTCGCGCCCGTCGTCGGTCATCTGGTGGAACGTGGCCATGAGCTTGTACTCGGCATCGAATGGCAGCGTCGCGACGCGGGGGTAGTGCGCGCGTGTCGACGCGACATCGATGCCACCCTTCTCCGCGAGGACGACCAAGGCCCCTTCGGTCGGATCGCCGATCATGTCGCCGTCCTTCACCACAGCGTCCGACGCGAGCGCCATCGGCATCAGGAATTGGTCGAGCGCCACGTCGCTCTCGCCGGCGGTCCGCGTGATACGGCCTTCGGTCGAGTAGCCGTTGCCCGTGACCGAGTAGCGACGGTTGACCAGCGCGAGCTCGACCGCGGTCATCTGGTTCAGTGTCAGCGTGCCGGTCTTGTCGGAGTTGATGGCCGACGTCGAGCCCAGCGTCTCGGTGGAGCGAAGCCGCTTCATGATCGCACCAGCCTTCGCCAGCAGCTGAGTGCCCATCGACAGGATCGTCGTGACTACTGCGGGAAGTCCCGTCGGGATCGCGGAGATGGCGAACGCAACCGCGGCGGTGAACACGACCGTGAAGTCGTCGCCGCGGGAGAGGTTGATCGCCATCGAGATGACGAGCGACGCGCCGCCGATCACGAGGATCTGATTCGTGAGCTTGTCGAGCTGGCGGGTGAGTGGGGTCTTCTTGTCGCCCTCGGCCTGCAGCATCCCTGAGATGTGACCGACTTCTGTCGCCATGCCGGTGGCAGTGACGACGAACTCGCCGCTACCGCGGGTGACGCTGGTGTTCATGTACACCATGTCGCTTCGATCGCCGAGCGGTGTGTCGGCCGAGATGACCGCGTCGACCCCTTTCGACACCGGCAAGCTCTCGCCGGTCAACGCTGCCTCGGCGATCTCGAGCGTCGCGGCATGGATGATGCGGCCGTCGGCCGGAATGACGTCACCGGCTTCGACGAGCACGACGTCGCCGGGAACCAGCTCCTCGGCCGCCAGCTCGACGATGGACCCGTCGCGACGGGCCTTGGCCTTGATGAACATCATCTTCTGCAGCGCGGCGACCGCAGCCGCGGCCTTCCCTTCCTGATGCAGACCGATGACGGCGTTCAGCAGGGTGAGCAACAAGATGACGAGGCCGGTGCCGTACTGCTTCACCGGATACAACGAACCGATGCCGGCAGCCAGCAGCACGATCTGCATCGGATCCGCGTACTGGCGTACGAACGCGCGCCACGCCGGCTCCTTGGCCGGTTCCGCGAGCCGGTTGGG
>DASXPN010000091.1:0-33643 GCA_036493595.1 Acidimicrobiales bacterium
CGCGAAGTATGCGCAGTGGCGCCGGGCCGTCGAGCGCGCCCAGCACTGGGCCTCCGACAACGACTCCGACTGACCGACTCCGACTCCGACTGACCGGCCAGCCAGCCGAATGTTGGTGCCATTGCGGGGCCAGGGCCCCGCCATGGACCCGGAGTTCGTCGTGTTGTGCGTTACGACCAGCCGAGGGATGGGTGGTTCATGCGGGCGGCGAGAGTGGTGAGCTCACGAAATCTGGTGTCGACGATCCGCGCCAGCGCGGCCGCCGAACGTCGCTCGCGGGCGCGGAACGCGTGCCCGTCGCGGCCCATGACGAGCGCGAGGTTGGCGGCGGGCAACGGTGCCCACACGACGTCGTCGGGACCGGCTTCCATGGCCACGACGCGCGCCGACGACCGGCTGCCGGCGACGAACGCGGCCAGCCACGCGGCGCTGGGCGCGGTGCCCACTTCGACCTTGGCCGATCCGTCGTTCAAATCGACCACGACGGCCCACTGCGCGCCGATCGTGGCGGCGGCCCGCTCGCACAGGGCGACGAGAATCTCCTCCCCCGTGGCGGCGGCGACCAGCTGTGCGGCGCTCTCGAGCGCGTCGAGCCGCGGGTCGTGCAGCGCGTCGGCCAGCGGGCGCACGTCCTCGACGTCGACTCCGTCGACCTGCGCGATCTCGGCGATCAGCAGGTCGAGTATCCCGTCGTCCGGTAGTTCCACCACGAGATCGTCGACCGCGCGGCCACCGCCCCGTTCCAGGATCTCGATGCCGACGACGTCGCCGCGTACCGCGCCGATCCGGCTGGTCACCGCGCCGAGCGCGCCGGGCCGGTCAGGCAGCCAGACCCGCACCACATAGGTCTCCATGGCGAGCAGGGTACGGAGGGCGTATGAACGGCTCGTTTCCAGCGGGCGACGTTTCATCGAACCGCACACCACGATCCGCCCGACCCCCCGCATTCCCTTCATTCCTTGACCGCACGGTCAAGTTCTTCATACGGTCCAGGGGATGGCGACTGAGCAAACCGAGCGACGGCTCACCCCGCGGGGGCGGGAGCGACGCCGAAGCCTGATGGAGGTCGCGGCGCGCAAGTTCGCCGAGAACGGCTTCCACCCGACATCCGTCGCCGAGATCGTCGCCGGCGTGGGGGTCGGCAAGGGCGTCTTCTATTGGTACTTCGACTCGAAGGATCAGCTCTTCCTCGAGATCCTCCACGAGGCACAGCAGGACCTGCGTCGCTCGCAACAGCACGCCATCAACGACGCGATCGAGCCGCTCCGTCGCATCGAGCTCGGCATCCGCGCCTCGATGCACTGGTTCTCGAAGAACCGGCACCTCGTCAACCTCTTCCAGTTCGCTGCCACCGAGGAGCGGTTCGCACCCGCATTGCGGCGCGGCCAGGACGTCGCGCTGGCCGACGCGGTGAAGCACGTGAAGGACGGCATCGTTGCCGGGGCCATTCGCGACACCGAGCCAGAAGTGCTCGCGCACGCAGTGCTCGGTGTGATCACGCACCTCGCGCGCGAGCTCGTGCAGCTCCGCAACGAAGATCCGGACGCGGTGGCCGACGCCGCGATCGCGTTCTGCCTCGACGGCCTACGCGGTTAGCGCGGCCGTCACTCAGCCGAGCTTCGGCAGCGCCCGCTTGAGGTTGCGCACGGCTTGGCCGATGCGCTGCTCGTTCTCGATGAGCGCGAAGCGCACATGACCGTCGCCGCCGGGGCCGAACCCCACACCTGGTGACAGCGCGACGTTCGCGTCCTTCACGACCATCTTGGCGAACTCGATCGAACCCATCTCGCGATACGGCTCGGGGATCGGCGCCCATGCGAACATCGTCCCCCGCGGCCGCGGGAACCTCCATCCGATGCGATCGAGGCCGTCGCACAACGCGTCACGACGTGACTGGTAGATCTCGCGCACGTGCTTCGGGTAGTCCTGCGCCTCGTTGAGCGTGACCGTGGCCGCGATCTGGATGGGCTGGAACGTGCCGTAGTCGAGATAGCTCTTCAGCTTCGCCAGCGCCTGCACCACCTCCGTGTTGCCGACGAGATACGCGATGCGCCAACCGGCCATCGAGAACGACTTCGTCATCGAGTACAGCTCGACCGCGCATTCGCGCGCGCCGTCGGCTTGGAGGATGGACGGCGGCACGTACCCGTCGAACGTCGTCTCCGCGTACGCGAAGTCGTGCACGAGGACGACATCGCGTTCGCGCGCCCAGTCGACCAGTCGCTGCATGTCCGCCAACTCGAGGCACGTCGTCGTCGGATTGTGCGGGAACGACAGCACGACCACGCGCGGCTTGGGCCATCCGTACTCCCACGCTGCCATCACGTTCTCGACGTAGTTCTCGTCGAGACCGACCGGCACCTCACGGGCATCGGCGCCCGCGAGGTGTGGGCCCCAGATGTGGATCGGGTAGCTCGGGCTCGGCACCAGCGCGGCGTCGCCGGCCTGGAGCAGCACCCACATCAGGTGGCTGAACCCCTCCTTCGCGCCGATGGTGTTGATCACCTCGGTGTCGGGGTCGAGCCCGACGTTGAAGCGCCGGCGGTACAGATCGCTGACCGCCTCCCGCAGCTTCGGGATGCCACGGCTGGCCGAGTAGCGGTGGTTCCGCGAGTTGTGGACGGCTTCGGAGAGCTTGTCGACGGCGAGGTCAGGTGACGGGATGTCGGGGTTGCCGAATCCGAGGTCGATCACGTCCTGGCCGGCTCGCCGGGCCTCGATCTTCAGACCGTCGATGATCGTGAAGACGTACGGGGGAAGGCCCGTGATGCGGCGGAACTCCATCTCGCCAAGGTAGTCGCCGCCTGATTTCTCCACGGCACCAGTAACCGTGCCAAAGCACCTGCGATGTCGAGCGCAGCATGGCGGGCGTCGCGCTGCCGCGACCTCAGTCGGAGCGGTCGAAACCCACCAATGCCGCGCCGATCGCGCCCGCGTCGCTGCCCAGGAGGGCGGGGACGATCGGCACCTCGGGACGGTGCTCGGACGCCAGCACCAACTCGCGGAACGCGTGCCGGATCGGCGTGAGCACGAGCTCGCCGGCTTCGACCAGGCCGCCGCCGACCACCACGATCTCCGGATCGAGCAGGTTCACGAGGTTGGCGATCCCGAGCGCGGCCCACCAGCCGAACTGGCGAAACACCTCGAGCGCCTCCGCGTCACCCTCCTGCGCCGCTCTCGCGACATGCTCGCCCCGGACCGACTCGGGATGGCCGGCCAACTCGACCAGGCGATGGCCCTGGCCTGACTCGGCCGCGTCGCGAGCAAGCCGCCCGAGCCCGCTGCCGGACGCATAGCGCTCCCAGCAGCCCCGCCGGCCGCACGGGCACGGAGGGCCGACCGGATCGACGACCATGTGGCCCGGCTCGGCCGCGAAGCCGTTGTGACCGCGCTGCAGCTTGCCCGACATCACGACTCCTCCACCGATACCGGTGCCGAGCGTGACCATGAACGCCTCGGTCGCGCCGCGCGCGGCGCCGAGCTTCACCTCTGCCCACGTCGCGCACGTGGCGTCGTTGTCGACAGAGACGGGAAGGCCAAGCCGCGAGTGCAGCTCGTCGCGGAAGGGCAGGTCGACGACACCGGGCAGATTCGGCCCGATCGCGAGCCGGCCGCTGCGATCGACCAGGCCGGGCACACCGAGGCCGATGGCGGTGACATCGCCCGCGCTCGCGCGGACCTCGGTGATGACGCCGACGATCGTGTCCAGCAGGGCATCGGCGCCCTGGGGCGTCGGCCGCCTGGCCTCGTTGCCGACGCGCCGGCCTGACTCGTCGACCGCGAGCGCGAGCACTTTCGTGCCGCCGACGTCCACACCGACGGAATGCGCCATAGGGGCGCAGAACCTAGTGCTGTCGCCGGGAACGTTCGCCCGGCTCACGCAGCCATAGCTGCGGTGAGGAGGAGGACGCAATCACTAGTAGCGCAGCAACGCGCCGATGCGACCGAGCACGTCGAGATCGGCGTTGCCGACACAGATCTCGACTCGGCACGACTGACCGAGCGCGGCCTCGACCGCTTCCTCGACCACGTCGTCGAGCGGCTCCATCTCGTCCGCGCAGCGCGAGCACTTGCGTCCGACGAGGGCGAGCGTGTCGCAGGAGGAACAGCGCCATCCGGCCTCGTGGTAGCCCTGCGACACGAGGAGGCGCTCGACTCGACGATCGGCCAGCGTGTCGAGGACCGGACCCAGACCGGCCACCCCGCGGCGTCCCGACG
This sequence comes from Acidimicrobiales bacterium, assembly GCA_036493595.1. Classification (GTDB taxonomy): domain Bacteria; phylum Actinomycetota; class Acidimicrobiia; order Acidimicrobiales; family JACDCH01; genus DATAES01. The sequence continues at coordinate 4,219 of DASXPN010000091.1, forward strand.
CGACGGAGTCGCGCAATCGTTGGACGATGTCAGCCTCTTGGCGACGCTCGACGCGACGCTCCATCTCGAGCGCGGCGGCCCGGATCTCTTCGATCGAACCGCCGACCTGCACATGCACGCGCCCGCACAAGCGGTCCCGAAGGTACGGGTGCAACAGCGACTCGAGCTCGTTGGCGATGGCGTCGGGCGCGCCTATTGCGAGATGGGCGAAGTCGGTCTCCTGCGACACGCGCCACGCGGCATCCGCGGCATGGCGCAGGTGATGGTGATGCAGCGCGTCGACATGGTGCGCGACGTCGCCCTGATCGCGTTCGCCACGTGAGTCGTACTCACGCGGCAGCTCGTCGAACAACTCCGAGTGCTCGACGAGCTCGCCGAGCTCGAACACGAACATGCGCGCCCGTTGCTTGTCGGTCAGCAGCACGGCGAGCGCTTGCGAATCCTCGAGCACCGCCTCGAGCTGACTCACCGCCGGCGTGGAGTTGATCACGACCCGGCTCTGAACGGGGACCGGAAGCGGGATCACCTCCCACAAGTCATGCGCCGCGCAGGCGAAGATGGCGAGGCCGCGTGTGTTCGAACGGTCGAGCCCGGCCTTCACGAACTCCTCGATGCGATGCAGGTCACGGGCGACCGACGTGTCGCCGTTCGCCTTCGTGCGGGCGCTCCGCAGCAGCACCGACACCTCGTGCTCGAGGTCTTGGTGGCGCAGATATCGACGTCCGTCGACATCCAGATAACACGTCGTCACCTTGGCGTCCTCGCCGCGGAACGATGCCAGCTTTCGGACGACGTCTGCGGCAATGACGGGCACGGGCGCCTCCCTGTCGAACTCGTGCGGCGGCGAGCGACCCGCAGATCGTAGTGACATGGCCGGAGCCGTGACGGCCGGTTCTGACCGTCGGATCACAACGCCGTGAGATCACTACCCCGACAGGTCACCGCGCTCCGGGGTACAAGGTCACAGCGCGGTCGGCGCCGATGGAGTCGGCCCACGCCGCCACTTCGATGTCCTCGCTCAGGATGATGACCTGTACCGCACTGCTCATCCGTTCGAGCCGTCCGAGCAGGTGGTTGAGACCGTCGCCGCGGACACCGCGCAACGCGTCGTCGAGCACGAACGGCAGCGACCCGGCGTACGACAGCGAGCGTTGCCCTGCGAGGCGTGAGAGCAGGTACCACTCGAGCTCTTCGACCGCGGCGGCCGACGCGACGACGGCCGCGTCGTCGTTGCCGGAAATGTTGTCGAGCATCCGGTCGACGTGGGCGCGCTCCTCGCGAATGGTGACGGCCGACGCAGTCGCGGCACTGGCGGCTGCCGCCGCGTCGCGCACCGACGCCTCACGGGCAGCTCGATCGTCAGCGCTGTCCAGACTCTCGATGAGGTGGCTCAGCTCCGCGAGCGCGTCGGCCGCGTCGCGCTCGGCCGTGAACGTCTCGGCCAGCTCGAGGCGCAGCCGTTCCTCGTTCGCCGCGGCTTCGTGCTCGGTCCGCGCCGCATCGGCTTCGGTGGACTCGGCCGCGAACAATTCGACCGCAGCCGCTTGCTCCGCGTCGATGGCCGCCGCGAGGTCGGCCTTGCGCTGCGACACCTCGGTCTCGATCAGGCTCTGCCGTTGCAGCCGCGCTTCGGCCTCTCGCAACGCTGCTTGTGCCTGCTCGAGCTCGCGCTCTCGCCGGCTGGCAACGTCGGATGGATTGTCGCGGAGCCGGCGCACCTTCTCGCGAGTGCGATCGATGGCCGCCTCGACGTCGGCGACCTGGTGGGCCAACTCTTCGCGTCGCGCCGAGGTCTGACGTTGCTCCTCGAGCCAGATCTCGGCGAGGTCGATGAGCATGCGACGCGGCGGGTGCTCGTCGCCGAGCGCAACGCCCGCGGTCTGCAGCGCACCGCGCAATCGGCGGGTGCGATCGTCGTCGTCACGCAGCTCGACCCGGTGGTGGCGGAGCGCCCACAGCAGATCGTCACCGGGATCGCGGCCGAGAATGCGAGTCGCCTCGTCGCGGAGTGAACGCCGCCGAGCGAGGAGCGCAGCGTGCGCGAGCTCGGCGTCGATCCCGAGCTCGAGCTCGGCCAGGCCGTCCTCCGCTGCGGCCAGCTCGGCCCGCGCCGCGTCGAGGTGATTCTCACGCTCGGTGTCGACGTGCTGGATGGACGTGCCCATCATGAACGAGGCATACGTCGAGAAGCCGACCCGGTCGAGGATCGCCTGCTCCGCGGCGCGCACCTCCGCGAGCCGCAGCCGTGACCGCTCACCGCCGAAGCGCTTGTCGGCGCGCTCCTGCGCGACGAGCACTGCTTCGTGCGCGTTCTCCAACGCCTCGATGTCGAGCCGGTCGACTTCGGGAACGCGGACCGCGCGCTCGGCTTCGAACACCGCCGAACGCGCCGCGTCGAGTCGCCGGCGGGCGGCGGCGAGGACGTTGCCGCTCAACTCTTCGATCGAGCCCTCACCGGCAAGGCTCGCTTCGTTGCTCAACCACTCGTTGGCGACTCGCTGCGCGTCCGGCGACGGCACGAGCTCGACGCTGTCGTTCGACGTGGCGTATGCGAGCGCGGACTCGACCGGGAACGGGTCGACCGTGTCGAGCGCGAGCAGCGCGGCCTCGAGCTCCGCGTGCTCGAGCTCCAACTGGTCGATCTCCGCCGTGAGCTCGCTCACCGCGAGCTCGTCGGCCGCGGCCTGGTCCGGCTGCTCGACCTCATCGCCCTCGTCGGTGGACTCGAGCTCGTCGGTGGACTCGTCGGCGTCGTCGGCCTCATCGGTTGACTCGGGCTCGTCGGTTGACGCGACCGCGGCGTCGGTCGTGCTCGCCTCGTCGGCCTCGGGTTGGTCGGGCTGGGACGTGTGCAGCGCCCTCAGCCGCTCTCGTGCCGCGTCGAAGGCGAGAGTCGCGAACGGATCGCGCCGAACGCGGGCGGCCTCGAGCGCCTGCGTCGCTTCGTTCGCGTTCCGTCCGGCACTCGATCGCTGCTGGCGGGCCTGGATCAGCAGTTCCTCAGCCGTCTCCTGCGCCTGCTGCGCGCGCTCGTGATCGAGCCGGGCCGCCTCGAATCGGGTTTCGAGTTGCTCACGCACTTCGGTCAGTCGCTCGAGCTCGGCGCGCGGCCGGTCGAGGCTGGATCCGTCGCCGTCGTCCTGCAGCTTCTCCTGGCTGGCCTCCAGCGCCAGCCCGGCCCGTTCCTCCTCGGCCTCGGCCGCTGAGACACGGGCCGCGATCAGGTCGCGGCGGTGTTCGAGGTCGGCCTGCACCAGCGCGCTCGGACCGAGCGCGCGTGGAAGTTGATCGGCGCGGACGACGAGGTCGAGGCCGCCGATACCGGGCTTCGGAAGGTCGAGCAGCGCGAGGGCGTCCTCCGACAGGTCGAGGAAGACACCATGCGCCTCGACCATCCCCTCCGCCACCGCTTCACCCGAGGCGAGCGCGCCGAGGGCGCGGACCAACTGCTCGCGCAAGTCGGCATCGATTCCTCGCAAGACGGTGACGTACGGATGGAACTCGACGCGCTGGTCACCGATGTCGAACTGAACGACGCGCATGGATCAGGAGATCTTGATCCGCTGCACACGCGAGGCACCGCCATCGTGCGCGTCACTGGGATCGCCGGCGCCCCTCGCGCCACCCATCCCGGTGATGCCGCCGAACACCTTTGCCACCGAGCCGGCGATCGACGACAGCGAGCTCGCCGCCCGCGGATCGTCGAGCAGCTCCTCACACGCGTCGAGCATCGATCGGGCCGCCGCGATCATCTCTTGCGCCGCCGCCTGCAGATGCTCGAAACCCTCCCGCGCCGGATCAGGTCGCTCCTCGCCATCCACCACGGCACACTCCCTTCGTCGGCGCCCTCAACCGTCCGTCAACGCTTGGCTCGCGAGCGCCGTGGCTTGGTTGCCACAGCCGCCGGTTGGTTCCCCGCGAATACCACCCTCAGTTTGCCTCGCCGGAAGGTGGCGTCGGTGACGGTCCGGCGCCGCAGTGAATCGGGCAACAACAGCGCTCGCCGGTAGGGGCCGACCCGGATCAGCAATTCGTCGTCCCGCCGTCCGACTTCGAGGTCGTCCTGATCGGCAAAGGGAAGCTCGAGCGTCAGGTGGTAGTCGCCCGCCCGCCGCGTGACCCGTAACGGCTCACCCTCGTGCAGCGACGCCGCTGCGTCTTGTTCGCCGTAGAGGGCGGCGCCGAACTCGCGGAGCCGGTCGACGCCGACGAGCTCGTCCGCCGCCAGGTTGACCCGAAGCACCGGAAGTGGGGCGAAGCTCGACTCGATGGTCGCGAGGTGCTCGGTCTGGAGGGCGCGCCAGCGTTCGAACCACGGATCGGTCACGTCCTCGGGCAGCAGCCGGTTCGCCACCACCGCGTCGACCCGGTAACCGAACAATGAGAGGTACGTGTAGGTCCGCCGCGCTTCTGCGATCACCATGCGCTCGGGGTTGACGACGAGTCGCACGTTGGTGACGGCCGCGTCGGTGAGCACCTCGCGGACGCCATCGAGGCGGTCATAGAACCGGCGGCCGGCGGCGAACACGTTGTCGTTCGCGAGCGGCAGCGTCGTCACCCGCTTGAGGACGGGTCCCACCGCCTTGTTCACCCGGCGACTGACCGGAAAGAGACGCTCCATGTACCAGGCGAGGATGTCGGGCAACGACAGGAAGCGAATCGTCTCGGCCGTCGGCGCGCAGTCGACGACGAGGACGTCCCATTGGCCTGACGCGGCGTGTGCCTTGATGTCGCTCAGGCTGAAGATCTCGTCGAGACCGGGGAAGACCGCGAGCTCTTCAGCCTCGATCGCGTCGACCCCCGCCCAGTCGAACACCTGCATGAGGTAGGCCTGGATCTCGCCCCACGACTCTTCCATGCGCTCCTGCGCGTCGAGCTCCTGACCCGCCAGGTTTGCGCCGATCGTCGTCGGCAACGACCCGAGCTCGACCGCGAACGCATCGGCGAGCGAGTGCGCCGGGTCCGTGCTCATCACCAGCGTGCGCAGACCGGCATCCGCGCAGCGCAGCGCGGTCGCGGCCGCAGTCGTCGTCTTACCGACACCACCTTTGCCGGTGAACAGCAGGACGCGCGTCACGCGGAAGTCGGTTGCTCGACGTGTGCCTTCAGCTCGCGGAGCGCGTTGTGCATGATCTTCGACTCGGCCCGTCGCTTCACGAACCCCGGCAACGGCACGACGAGCTCGACCGCGAGGTGGTACACGACCTCGGTGCGATCAGGATCGTCGGGCACGGGCAGGAACTCGTAGGCGCCGTCGAGCCGTCGCATGATGTCGCCCTGCACGAGCCGCCATGGCAGCGAGCGAGGCGCGTCGCTGTAGTCGTATCGCAGCGTGTAGCTGGTGCTGCGTCCCATCGCGGCGGCGCGGTAGCGCACCTCGACGGCGCGCCCGTCGTCGTCGCGCTCGACGACCTCGACCGTCTTCAGGTCGCGGATCCAGTCCGTGTAGTGGTCGAAGTCGACGAGTACGTCGAACAGTTGGCGCGGCGAGGCCGCGATGATCGCCTGTTGCGACGCTTGATCCGCCACCGTCTACCTACCCGAGCCTTCCATCAGGAGCATTCTTGCAACTCGCCGCCGCGGCCCGTTCATCAGGGCCCGCTCGGCTCGGTCGGCTCGGTCGGCTCGGTCTCGACGGGCGCATAGGTATGGCCCGGCGCATCGCCCGAGGTGGCGGTCCTCGGGGCGAACGTGCCGTAGCGGGCGCCCCACAGACCGCAGAGCGCGAGGCCGTACACGGGCACGAGGAAACCGAACGCGGTGGCCGAGTAGAGCCGGATCGACGACGTGATGATGGCGACGACGAACTCGACGGCCAGGCTCCCGAGGAGCTTGAACCGCACCGGGTTCGGTGCCGTACCGGCCAGGAAGTACAGACCGCCGATGCCGATCAGATCGGTGCGGCTGCGCTGCACCGCGATGGCGTAGGCCCACAGGAACACCAGCGATCCGATGGCGAACAGCAGGACCGAGAGGAAGACGATCGGCGGCCCGAACCCGTCGGGGAAGATGGTGGCAAGGACGGCGACGATCACGTAGAGCCCCGTACCGACCCACGACGCCGTGATGATGGCGCCGCCCTTTTCCGCGTTCGCGACGGCACCGACGGGATCGACGGGATCGACGGGCTCGCTGGTCATGCCCGATCCCCCGCGCCGTCGATGGCGATGGCAAGGCGACGAGCCAGCACGTCGTACGAGAACGCTTCGACCGCGCGCGCTCGCGCCTGCCGGCCCATCTGCCGCCGACGCTCGGGATCGGAGAGCAGCGCGTCGAGCGCGCGAGCAACGGCATCAGGATCGTTCGGTTCACGCACGACGAAGCCTGTGCCGCCGTCGACCACGGCTTCCTCAGAGCCGCCGCTCGTACCCGCGAGTTGCGCCACGCCCGCGGCCGCGGCCTCGAGGAACACGATTCCGAACCCCTCCTGCTCGAGCCCGAACCATCGATTGCGGCACGCCATCGCGAATACGTCGGCCGTGCCGTACAGCAGCGGCAGGTCCTCGTCCGACACGCGGCCGAGCAGCTCGACTCGCGATCCCGCGCGCGTGGCGAGGAGCTCGAGCCGTCGCCGGTCACGACCGGAGCCGCCGATGGCAATGGTGAGATCGGGATGACGGCCGCGGAGGCGGGGGGCTGCTCGCAGCAGGGTGTCGAAACCCTTCCTCGGTACGAGGCGGCTGACGCCGATGACCAGATCACCGTCGACGGGCAACCCGAACTTCTGGCGGGCGTCCTTGCGTTCCGCATCGGTGAGAGGACGGAAGCGGTCGGTGTCGACACCGGGCGGGATGTCGACCGCAGGTAACGCGCGCCCCGCGGCGCGGGTCGCTTCGGCGAGCGCGTACCCACCGGCCGATACGACGAGGTCGGCACCGCGCAGCACGTGTCGCAGCAACCCGTGGGACAGCGGAAGCCGCCCCGGCACGGTGACCTCCGCGCCATGGAGGACGAGACCGTAGCGATGGCGCAGGTGGGGCCCGAGCAGCGCGAGCGGCAGCGCGGGATCGAGGAGCACCAGCTGCGCGCGGGTCTCGTCGGCCAGCGCGTCGATCCGGCGCGCCAATGACGGGATCGGCAGCAACACCGGTTCGCGCGTGCGCACGACGCGGAACGGTTGTGACGCGTCCCACTCGCGCGCGCCGCGGTAGGGCGTCGTGAGCACTGCAACATCGCTCGCCGGAAGGCGTCGCCACAACTCCCACAGGTACGACTGGATGCCGCCGACCTTCGGCGGAAAGTCGTTCGTGACGAGGAGGTGCTTCATCTCGGCGGCGGTGCGGGCTCGGCGAGTTCGGACGCGATCGCCGGATCGCCGGCGCGCGGCCCGAGCAGATCGTCGCGGCCGAGCCGGCGAGCGGTCCAGGCCGCTTGGGCGCGCAACATCGGGTCAGGATGATCGAGGTAGCGCCCGAGCAGTTGGACGGTGCGCGAGTCGTGGCCGTCACCGGTGTTGCCGAGCACGATCAGCGCGTTGCGCCGGAGATGTCGAGGGTCGCGATCCGCGATGTACCAGCGCCCATGACGCGCCAGGAGCGTGTCGTCATCGTCGGTCAGCATCGCGTCGATGGAAACCGACGGCTCACCCATGACGACTTTCCGGCCGTCCGTCTCGTTCTGCGGGCACACCTCCTGGCAGTCGTCGCATCCGTAGATGCGGTCGCCGAGCGCCACTCGATACTCGCGAGGAAAGGCGCCGCGCATCTGCAACAGCCACGCCAGGCAGCGGCGGGCGTCGACCATGCCCGGCGCGACGATCGCCTCGGTCGGACATCCCGCGATGCAACGACGGCACATGCCGCACCCGTCATCCATCGGCGCGTCATCCGTCGCCAGCGCGGCGTCGGTAATGACCGAGCCCAACACGAACCAACTGCCGCGGCCGGGCAACAGCAGGTTGCTGTTCTTGCCGTACCAACCGAGACCGGCGCGGTATGCCGCTTCGCGATCAACGAGCGCGTTGTCGTCCACGAGCAACCGCGTGCGCCATCCGTTGGCGCGCAGTGCGTCTGCCATCGCGTCGAGGCTGGCGGTGAGTCGTGCGTAGTGATCGGCGCGGGCATACGCAGCGACGCGACCGCGCGGCTGATGGTGCGTTCGGTCGGGTCGCTGTCTCGACGATGGCGAGGATGGATACGCCCGCGCGCCGACGACGATCGACCGCGCGCCGTCGAGTGCACGCGCCGGGTCGGTCGAGCGATCCGGGTTGCGATACGTGAACTGCATCCCGCCGTGCAGCCCCGCGTCACGGCGCTCGTAGAGATGCGTCCGGGTGCCGAGGAACGGCGCGGCGGGCGCGATGCCAACGGCATCGAGTCCGGCATCCCGACCGAGTTGCTTCAGCGCAGCAGCGTCGACGTCGACGGGCACGTCGTCTACTTACCGCGCAGCGGGCGCGACCGGCGTCCTGCCGCGTCGCCGGCGGGGCGGGCGAGGTCGGCGTTGACCACCACACCGTTGGCCCTGGCTTTGGGTTTGGCCGTGGGTTCGGGTTTGACCGTGGCCTTGGGTTTGGCAGGGCCGTCGCCCGCATCGCGGTTGTTCGCATCCCGCAAGTCGAGTTCGAGCTCGGGCGCGGGTTTCGGTTCGGTCGTGGGCTGAGTGCGAGCCGCTCGCAGTGGCCGGCGTCGCTTCGTCGAGGGTTGGGCTCGTACGTCCGGCTCGACTCGCGTCGGCCTCGACGGTTCGATCTCGACCTCGAGTGCAGGTTGAGGGTTGCCGTGCCCGTTCGAACCAGAGTCGACCTCTCGCTCGAACCGAAGCTCGGGCTGCAAGAAGCGCGCCGGCGGATCCGGCTGATCGACGGTCTGGTCCTTGGGTCCGCCGGCGGGAGCCGAAGTCGAAGCCGAGGCGGAAGCCGAAGCGGAAGCCGAAGTCGACGTTGTCGTCCGCACCCGCGCAGCATCCCGCTCGGTCGCCTTGTCGGCTTCGGCCCGCATGCGCGCCGTCGCCGCCCGCCGCGCCGCGGCCACCCGCCTCGACGACACCGCGCTCGGCGGTGGCGGCGGCTCGACCTTCGCCTCCTGTGGCCGCACCGGCCTCGCCTCGGGTATCGGCTCGCCTGGGACCCCGGGACGGAACGCGAGATCAGCGGCGAGACGACTCGACGCCTTGACGACGCCGAGCGCCTCGTCGAGCTCCCACACGGCCTCGTGCTCGCGCCCGCGCCATGCGTGCCGGAACGTCACCAGCCACACACCTTCACGCAACTGCCGGGCGCTCCACTTCTCGTCGAGCTCGTGGTGCGGCTCGTTCGCGCCTCGATCGGCAAGGTTGCGGTAGACGGACGCTCCGAGCAGCGCCGCCGAGGGACCGAGCCGCGGCTTGTGGAAGCGCATCGACCTCGCCAGCCGGATCGCCTGCGCCTGCTCGGCCAGCACCGGCGCCGCGAAACGTGTCACCCACGCCGGGTCGACCCCGGCCGCGCGCGCGATCTCCGCGACCGGCACCCCCCGCCGAAGCCTCGACTGCACGTCCCGGACGGACAGCGCGCTTGCGGAGCGGGACCCTCGCCCGTCCGACCCGGCGACGGACGCGACCGGGTCGAGCGCCTCGATCTCCCGGCGGAGCTCGTCGACGATGGCGCACAACGGCTCGTCGACGGGCACGACGTAGCTGCCCGATTTCGCGCCGCGACGCACGCTGAAGATCAATCCTCGATGGTCGGTGGTGAAACCCACCAAGTGCAGCTTTTGCACGCTCGGCGACCCTGGAGCGAAACGGAAGGCCCTGCGGAGAACTGACGGACAGTAACATTCGCCACCTCCAGACCGGTCATTTGCCCTTTACCGCCCCTAGCCAGTGCGTCTTCGGTGCCGCAGCGCCGGCGCCAGACCACCCGAGTGCAGCAGCCGCAGCGCACGCACTTCGGCCACGTCGACGACCGCCGCACCGCCCTCGTCTCGCGTGCACAGGAAGGTCACGACACAGTCCGCACACGTGTCGGTACCGGCCATCGCACAATCGTCGCAGTCGATCCGCCACACGACCGGCTCCGGGGAATCTCGCCGCTCTCCTGCATCCATGCCCGCATCATGCGCAAGACGTGTGACAGTGACCCCGGCGTGCCCCGCGAGTCACTGCACGATGGTGGCAGGGGTGGGTGCGGGGACTGAGGTGACGGGGTCAGTCGCGGCGGTCGAGGACGACTCCGCCATGTGGGAGCGGCGGCCGGACCGATACCAGGCCCAGATGGCCAGCAGGCCGACGGTCACGGTGAAGATGTCGCGCACGACGAGATCGAGGAGCGCGCCGCCCTTGTCGAAGAACAAGAGGTCCCAGAACCACCCGGGGAACTCGAGGTGCGCCAGCGTCACCGTGACGAACAGCGCGCCCATCGCAGGAGCGGCGGCGCGCGGGTTCAGGGCGAATGCCGCGCTGCCCAACGCGATGATCCACAACAGGTACTGCGGTGAGTACACGCTGCCGAGCCCGACGAGCACGGTGAGACTGCCGAAGAGCAACAACGACAGGCGAGCGACGTCCCCCCGGCGATTGCGCGACGCGAGGTACGTCGTGCATGCCAGTGCCCCGATGCACAGCCCGTTCGAGATCGTCTTCAACAACGGCGCCACGTCCGCCGACGCGTCGTACGCGCGATGCGAGGCGACGACAGTGACCGGGTAGTTCCAGACCCAGCGAGCGGCGAGCAGTCCCGCGCCCCACAGACTCTCCGCCTGCACACCGCGCTCGGCGTGGTAGTCGATGACGCTGGTCCACAGCGCGCCGAGCTCGAGCGCGAACGGGGCCAGCGCCACCGCGATCACCGCGAGGACGGACAGCGCGTAACCACGGCGTCGGCCACGAGGCACGGCGAAGAACACCAACGGCACGAGCGCGAAGGGAACGAGCTTCACCGCCGCGCCGACGCCGAGCAACGCGCCGACCAGTCGCCATCGTCCCGCGAGGGCGCAGTCGATGGCCCACACGAGCGCGACGGCGACGATCATGTCGAAGCGCGTGTACGACACGACGCCCAACAACGGCACGAGCAGCATCCACGCCCAGAACCCCCACCACGTGCCGCCGCGACGGGCGATGCGAGCGAGTCCCCACAGCCCGACCGCGTCGAATCCGATCATGAGCATGATGAACTCGGTGCGGTACGAGATGATCCGCACGTAGCGGGGAATCATGATCACGGGTATCGCGCCGGGCGGGTACTCGATGTGAAGGTCGGCGTACGCGCTCGATCCTTCATGGCGCATCTGAAACGTGTAGTAGTCGTACAAGTTGACGTCGCCCGTTCCGTCGGCGGTGTTCGAGCCGAACGGAGGTGGATGATCGGCGACATAGCCGGCTGCCGCGCGCGTCAGCACGAAGACAAGGAGCACGCCGACGACCGCGGCCACGCGCCAACGCCGCCGGCGTCGACCGATCTGATACGCGTCGTCGTCGAGCTCATCGAGATCGTCGAGCAGCACGTCCTCGGTGAGATCGGACGTCGCCGTCAACGGCGCAGTGCTCCGGCTAATTGCCGCGCGCCGAGGACATTGGCGCCGTTGCGGCGCACGCCGTCCCGCACGCGGCGATCGCTCGACGCGACGATGACAGGACGCGAGACGGCGATGGCGCCGACGAGGTCGATGATGACGTCGTCCGCCTCGACACCCGGCGGCGAGAAGCGCACACGAACTGCCGGTCGGGGGCCGCTCTGCGCGCTGCGTTCGATCTCGGCCCCGTCGAAGACGACTTCGATCTCCGCGCCGGTGCGCGCGTGCAGCTCCGCGAGCGCGCTGACGAGCCGATCGCGCTGGCCCGCAATCGGGAGGTCCCACCACAGCGCGTGGGACACGTTGTAACCGTCGACCAGCAACAGTGCGCCCGGAGCGCGAAGCAGATGCTCGGCCGCGTCGAGGCTGTCGTCGGCGATGCCGGGGGGTAGCCGCAACGGAGTGCGCCGAGGGCCCGAGCGTTGAGCCGGAGGCGCCGCCGCGCGCGCCTCGACGGGCGTGTTCGGCTGCTCGGTTGCCGCCAACAGCTGGGCCGCCGCGGACAGTGAGGTCGACAGTCGCTCGGCGCCGGCGGCCGCCTCGGCAACGACGTGCGCCAACTCCGCTCGCGCCACGATCAGCTCGGTGTTCGTCTGTGCCTGTGCGGCCGATGCGGTTGCCGCCGGTGCGGTCGCTGGCGGCGTCGCCGCCGGCGCGCTGGCCGAGCCGGAACCACCTGCCCCTGCGCTCGACCCCGGGTTGGGCGTCACGGCCGCTCGGTGCGCGGCCACCAACGCCTGCTGCGCGGCCACGCGTGCCTGCGTGGCTTGTTCGAGCTCGGCCTCGCGCATGCGGATCTCGTGGCGCGCATGGCGCAGGTCCGCGGTGCGTTGCGCGAGCTCGGCTTCGATGTCCTTCAACTGCCGCACGGCCGCATTGCGCTGCGATCGCAACTCTTCGATGGTCGAGTTGACCTCGGTGAACTCGCCTTCGGCTTGCCGCCGGAGGTTGCGCTCCTCGACCAGCGCGGCGCGCGCCTCTTCGACTTCACGCGCTCGTGCGTTGAGCGCGACCTCCGCGCGGCGAGCGCGATCCTCAGCCCCAGCCAGGCGACGCTGCGAATCGCGTTCGACCTTCTCGTCATGGGCGGCGTGCTCGAGTTGTTGATGCTGCTTGCGCAGCTCCTCGAAACGTTCCTTCCATCCGTCAGGCCGCGTCAGCCACAGCCATCCGGCTTCGCCGACGTCCTGTTCGTTCAGCTTGGCGGCGACGTGCTGGCGGAACTCGTCGTCGTCCTCGACGACGCGACGGGCGATGTCGAGCGCGGGGGCGGGAAGGCGAGCGAAGTTGAGGTAGCGACGCAACGCCGCGGGTGCAGGCACGACGGGATCCGCCGCCTCACCGGCGCGGGCGATTTGGAGCGCGGCTTCGAGAACCGGCCGCAACAGTGTCGTCGGCGCCGGTGTCGCCGACGTCGAGGTCACCGACGATCGTGTTGCCACGCCAGGCACCTCATGCAGTCGCATCCTCCGCCAGTAGCTCGACCGACGCGCCACTGCCACACCAACGACACGAAACCTCGTCGATCGATTCGTTGAGCACTTGCTCGTCCTCGATCGAGAGCTCACCCCCGATGCTGTAGTGATGGAAGGCGCGGGTCTGCCGCGTCGACACCACGTCGAACCGGGTGAGGTTGCCGCATGCCGTGCAGCGGTAGCGGGCCACGCCCGGCGACACTAGCTGCGCAGGTGCGAACAACTTGATCGTCGAACATCTGTTCGGTCACACTGACGAGATGCCTCGCACACCGATCGTCGGTCAGCAATCGCTCGACGATCTCGGGATGCCGCTGCATCAAGTCACGTTCTGCGTGATCGACCTCGAGACGACAGGCGGCTCGCCGGCCGACTGCTTCATCACGGAGATCGGTGCGGTGAAGTTGCGAGCCGGCGAGTGTCTCGGCACATTCCAGACGCTCGTGTCACCGGGTTGCTCGATTCCTCGCTCGATCACCGTGCTCACCGGCATCACCGAAGCGATGGTGATGCCGGCGCCGCGGGTCGAGTCCGTGCTCCCCACGCTGCTCGAGTTCATCGGCGACGCGGTGATCGTCGGACACAACGTTCGCTTCGATGTCGCGTTCCTCGATGCCGCACTGCTGCGGGCGAACCAGCCGCGCCTCGACCATTCGATCATCGACACCTGCGCGCTGGCGCGGCGACTCGTGCGCGAAGAGGTGCCCGATTGCAAGCTCGACACGCTTGCGTCGCGGTTCCGGCTATCCCATCGACCGACGCACCGCGCGCTCGACGACGCGCTGGCCACGGGTGACCTGCTGCACACGCTGCTCGAGCGCGCCGCCGCGTACGGCGTGTTGGGGCTCGACGATCTCATCGACTTGCCGGCGATCGGTCGCCATCCGCAAGCCGCGAAGTTGCGCCACACCACGACGCTGCCGCGTTCACCCGGCGTGTACATCTTCCGAGACCGCGGCGGACGCGCCCTGTACGTCGGCAAGGCCGCCAACCTGCGGGCCCGCGTTCGCTCGTACTTCTCGTCCGACGATCGCCGCAAGATCGGTCCGATGCTGCGTGAGATGCAATCGGTCGACCACACGGTGTGCCGTTCGACGCTCGAAGCGGGCGTGCTCGAGGCGCGCCTCATCGCACGACTGCTTCCCCGGTACAACCGCCGCGGCACGCGCTGGAAGCAGTACGTGTACGTAAAGCTCACCGCGGAGCCATTTCCCCGCCTCGCCGTCGTGCGCGCGCCCAAGGCCGACGGCGGCCTCTACCTCGGTCCACTGTCGTCGTCGCGTGTCGCGCGACTGGTCGTCGAGGCCATCGAGACCGTCGTTCCCTTGCGCCGGTGCACCGTGTCATTGCGGCAGGGCCGCATCACCCGCGACGCACCGTGCGCACCCGCGCAACTCGGCGCGTCGCTGTGTCCGTGTGCCGGCGCGGTCACGTGCGAGGAGTACCGCGCGGTGACCAACCGCGTCGTACGCGGGTTGACGAGTGAGCCCGAGTTGCTGCTCGCGCCGTTGCGTGACCGCATGCACGACCTCGCCTACACGGAACGATACGAGGAGGCGGCCGACATGCGCGACCGCGCCGCCGCGTTGTCCGGCGCACTGAACCGGCAGCGGCGACTCGACCAACTGCGCGGCAGCGGTCGCGTCGAGCTCGATCTCGGCGACGCCGGCTGGGTCGAGCTCGATGGCGGACGACTCACGCGCGCCTGGTCGGAGGGAGAGCTCCCGCTCGGCACTGCCGCACCCTCCGCACCCTCTGCATCCGCCGGTGACGCGGGCACCGAGTACACCAGCACCGCGCCCGGCGCCCCCGCCGGCTGGATCCCGATCGACCTGGCCGACGAGCTGGCGTGCGTCGCGTCCTGGCTCGACGCCAACGCCGGGCGGGTTCGGCTCGTACGATGTGACGGCCTGCTCGCGTCGACGGTTCCCGCGGTTCCGCCGCTCGTCCCGGCTCGGTAGCGTGTGCCCGTGCACGACGTGCTGGTGGCACTGGTGATCGTCAGCGTGTTCTCGTTCACGCTGTGCGTCGCCGGCGCGCTGTGGATCCGCTGGAGGATGAAGCGCTACCTGCGTGTGCGCCCATCGACCCCGAGCCCGGCACCGACCGGGTGGGTCCTGTCCACGACAGAGCCGGCCCGACTGCACCGTCGCCTTCGTCGGGCCGCGTCGTCGGCCCGCATCAGCGCCAGCAACGGGAGCCCGGCGGCTGCGTCCGTCGCCGACCAGATCGAGGACGAAGCTCTGCGGCTCGAGGTCAACCTCGTCGCGTTGAGCCGCGTCTGGCGATCAGAGCGCGATGCCCGCAAGGAGCTCACGAAGGAGATCGTCGAGCTCGAACATCTCACCGTCCGCCTTGCCACCTCCGCCTCGGCGATGGGACGGCCGATGTTGGGCACCGGCGCCGTCGACTCCCTCACCGAACTGCGAGAACGCCTCGACGCGCTCGACCAGGCCCGCCAAGAGCTGTCGACCGTCGAGCGGCAAGCGGGGCTCGGTCCGCACTAGACACGAAGCGGTGATCGCTGCATTCGTCCTCATCACGGCTGAACCGGCGCGGGTCGCCGACCTCGCGGCGGAGCTGGCCGACATCGACGGCGTCGCCGAGGTCTATTCGGTGACCGGCGACGAAGACCTCATCGCCATCGTGCGCGTTCGCGAGCACGAGGCACTGGCCGACGTCGTCACGAAGCACATCGCGTCATTGCCGGGCATCCGCCACACGCGGACTTCGATCGCGTTCCGCGCCTACAGCCGCCATGACATCGAGGCCATGTTCGACCTCGGCACCTGACTGACCCTCCGCTCCGGATCTCCGGGTCACGGTGGCCCTCTAGGGGCCACGGTGAACCAACATCCACGTTCGGTTCAGCGGTTGGAGACGGCGACGAGGTCGTCGAGGGTCTGTTGGGCACGGCCGTCGTCGATGGCGGCGGCGGCGAGGCTCAGGCCGTCGTGCAGATCGGAAGCGAGACCGCCGGCGAGAAGTCCCGCGGCAGCGTTGAGCACGACGATGTCGCGATGCGCACCCGGCTCGCCCTCGAGCACGGCGCGCGCCGCTTTCGCATTGACCGTCGCATCACCGCCGCGCAGGTCGCCAGGCGACACCAAACGAAGGCCGCATGCGGCGGGGTCGACGTCGTAGCGGATGACCTCACCTTGCTCGTCGAGCTCGACCACCGATGACGTCGTCGTGGTCGTGAGCTCGTCGAGCCCGTCATGTCCGTACACGATCAGCGCCCGCTCGGACCCGAGCTGTCCGAGCACGCCGGCCATCTTGTCCGCCATCCGGGCGTCGCTGACGCCGAGCACCTGCCGGCGTACGCGGGCCGGGTTGGCGAGCGGGCCGAGGAAGTTGAACACCGTGGGCACGCCGAGCTCGCGCCGGGTCGGGATCGCGTTGCGCATCGCCGGATGGAAGCGCGGCGCGAAGCAGAACCCGATGCGCGCTTCGTCGACGCATCCTGCGACGCGCTCGGGTTCGAGGTCGATGGCGACGCCGAGCGCCTCGAGCAGGTCGGCGCTGCCACACGCCGAGGACGCCGCACGATTGCCGTGCTTGCACACCCTCACTCCGGCGCCGGCCACGACGAAGGCGGCGATGGTGGAGACGTTGATCGACTGGCTGCGATCGCCACCCGTACCACACGTGTCGACGACACCACTCACGTCGGCCAGCGGCACCGACTCCGCCGCGGCCCGCATGGCGGTCAACAGCCCGACCATCTCCTCGACGGTCTCGCCCTTCATTCGCAGCGCGACGATGAAACCTGCGATCTGCGCGGGGCCGGCGTTGCCCGACAGGATCTCGGCCATCGCCGCCGCCGCGAGGTCAGCACTGATGTCGTGCGCGGTGGTGAGCGGACCGAGAACTGCCGGCCATCCCCCCAACTGCTCGAGGCTCGGCACGGGCGCGGACGGCCCCGGGGGTGATGAGGTCATGGCCGCCCGGGCCGGATCGGCCGGCCCTACGCCGTGCGGCGGCGCTGGCGGACGATGCGGCGGCGCTCCTTCTCGGTGCAGCCGCCCCAGACTCCGTCACGTTCGCGCGACCCCAAGGCGTGCTCGAGGCACGCCTCTCGCACCGAACAGTCGAAGCACACGGTCTTTGCGACCTCGGCTTCCTCATCCGACACGGGATAGAAGATCTCGGGATCGAGGCCGCGGCAGGCAGCCTGCTGTCGCCACAAGAGGTTCATCAGGGGAAAATCACTCCCTCAAAGGACATCGAGGTACAGGGACGCACCACCGAAGGACCAACCCCTCGGCAGCGGAGAATCGAGCATAGAGAGGGCCTCGCCGCAAAGTCCAGGCGTTCTCGCAGGTCAGCCCGCCCGGCGACTGACCGGGCGACTGACCCGGCGATCGACGCTGCGACCGACCCGGCGAATGGCCACGGCGGCTACGAGGGCTGGCCGGCAGACCGGTCGGGCATGACCCGGCCCGTCTGGATCAGCAACTGGTGCACCAGGTCGGCGGGATAACGGCGGTGCCCTCCTGGTGTACGCACCGACGGGAGGCGGCCCTTCCTCGCCCAGTCGGTGACGGCTCGTTCAGAAACTTGAAAAAGAAGTGCGACTTCTCTCGTGCGGAGTAGGCGCCCGGCGAGCACTTCGGTCGCGGGATCACCGCCAAATAGCTCCGCTACCAGATGCTCGCGTTCGTGCTGCTTCGCGGCTGCGTCCATTGGTCGTCCGGCTCCTTCGGTGACCGTGCTGCTTCGGTTCGTAGTGAAACGGGGGCCAGTGTGCACCAAGCTCCCGGTTGGAGCAACGTCGGAGAGGCTGACGCGCTTCAGCAATGAAGGTCGGCGAGCAGAGCGTTCTTACTGGCTTCGTCCAGTTGAGAGATGTACGTGTAATTCGGGTGGTTGATGCCGACCGAGACCGAACCGGACGCAAAATGCTGAGCCTGTTCGGCCGTGAGGTCGAAGTGGATGTAGTGAACCGACGCCGTAACTGTCTCACGAGTCAGCTGTTTCTGGTGCGCGGAATCTGGCCGCGCCGCGATGGTTTCGACGTGATCACCAGTTGACGCGTCACCGAGTCGGAGCTCGACCGCGTGCTCGATACCGACGAGCTTCGGCAGCCACTCGGTCAACTCGTCCTTCGACGTCAACTCGATGAAGAGCGTCGCGGCCAGCGACCCCGGCTCGGGGATCAACGGGTTGTAGACGTCGAGCTCGGCTTGGATCGCCGCGTCCGTCGTGATCTTCTCCGCGCGCGCCATCTCCTGCACTTGGAACCGAATCGTGTCGCGGTTCTCGAACAGCACCGTCACGAACGGGCCGATCGCCACGCGCCGTTGCTGCTTCGTCGCGATCACCTCCGCCCGGAATCCTGCGCGCTCGCGCTCGTATGCCCGTACGTCGCTGATGTCGTCGAGGAGAAGTTTGCGGCTCATGACGGTTCTTCTTGAATCCCGTACGCGCGGGCCATCAGCTGGATCGGATGGACGGGCGCCTTGCCCGTCTCCTGCACGATGCCGGTGTTGGCCAGCGCGCAGTCACCCGCGACCGTGTCGTTGCCGGCCTTCTCGATGGCGGCCGCCATCTTCTTGGCGACGCCGCGTGCGGACTCGTAGTTGTCCGCTCGATAACCCCACGTGCCATCGATGCCGGAGCACTCGGCCACGACGGTGACCTTGGTACCCGTCAGCTTCAGGAGGTCGCGGCTGCGCAACCCGATTTTCTGTGCCCGCAGATGACACGGCGCGTGGTAAGTGACCGCGTCGGGGACCGTGCCGGGGAAGTCGGTGTCGAGGCTCGTGGCCTCGCCCTTGTGGACCTTCATCAGGTACTCGGCGGCGTCATACGAGTTGGCCGCCACGAGATCGGCGTCCTCACCGGGGACGTAGTCCTTGTAGTCCTGCTTGAGCACGTAGCTGCAGGTCGGTTGCGGAACGACGATGTCGTTGCCCGCGCGCACCGCGGCCGCGAGCACCTCGATGTTCTTCTCGGCTTGGCGGCGGAAGCTGTCGACATCGCCGGCATGCAGCCAGGGCGCTCCGCAGCAGACTTGTCCTTCCGGCAAGGAGCACTCGATCCCATTGCGCTCGTAGACCTTGACGAGGTCCTTGCCGATCGCGGGGTGCTGGTACTCCACGAGGCAAGTGGAGAACAGCGCGACCCGACCTTGCCGCCTCTCGAACCGCAGCCGGGCCCGGCGCTTGAACCAAGTCGAGAACCGCTCCTTGGCGTAGGGCGCCAGCACCCGTTCGCTGGCGATGCCGACCGTCTTCTCCATGACCTTGCGGGCGAGCGAGCCGGGTGAGCCGGTCGCGGCGTTCACGAGCCCTGCGGTCTTCGTGGCGAGCTTGCCCATGAAGTCGGTGCGGCCGAGGAACTGATCGGTCGCGAGCGCCTTGAGGGCGGACGGCCCGCCGCGTTGATGGTGCTGCATGTCCTTCGCCCGCAGCATGAGGCGGGGGAAGTCGATCTCCCACTCGTGCTGTCCCGGCAGGTACGGGCAGTTGACGTAACAGAGCTTGCAGTTGAAGCAAAGGTCGACGACGTCCTGCTCGGCCGCGGTCAGCCGTGCCGCGTCCTGGTCGTCGTGCCGGTCGATCATGGCGAACAGCGACGGGAACGCGTCGCAGAACTTGAAGCACAGCCTGCACCCGTGGCACAGGTCGTAGACCCGAGTCAGCTCTTCGCGAACATCGGCCTCCTGCCCGTACCGAGGATCGAGCGGGTCGTACGTGGTCGTCATTCGAAGCACTCCATTTCCCGTGATCCGAAGCGCAAGCCCGTTACGAAAGCGATTCGAGGCCCTGACTGAAGCGACCGGCATGACTCTTCTCGGCGCGGGCGAGCGTCTCGAGCCACTCGGCGACCTCGTCGAAGCCTTCGTCGCGTGCCGTCTTCGCGAAGCCCGGATACATCTCGGTGTACTCGTAGGTCTCGCCCTCGATGGCGGACTTCAAGTTGTCCTCGGTGGCGCCGACCTGCACGTCGGTGACGGGGTCGCCCACTTCGGCGAGGAAGTCGAAGTGCCCGAAGGCGTGGCCGGTCTCACCCTCGGCGACCGAGCGGAACAGCGCGGCCACGTCGGGGTAACCCTCGACGTCCGCCTTCTGCGCGAAGTAGAGGTAGCGGCGGTTCGCCTGGCTCTCGCCGGCGAATGCCTCCTTCAGGTTCTCGTGCGTCTTCGAGCCCTTGAGCTCAGGCATCGTTGTCTCCTTGTTGCGGGATGGTTGACCGGCACTCGGGGCATCGGCCGCGGAACACGACCTCGGTCGTCGTGATGTCGAACCCCTGGCGCTGGCGCGGCGCCACGCGCAGCGTCGACGTGTCCGTATAGACGTCGACGATGCGACCGCACCCTTCGCACACCAGGTGATGGTGGTTCTCGAGGTTCGGGTCGAAGCGAGCCGAGCCGGTACCCACATCGAGTTGGAGCAGTTCACCCATGTCTGCCAAGTCGTTGAGCGTCTGATACACGGTGCGCAGTGACACCGTAGGCATGTCCTCGATGACCGTGGCATGGACGGACTCCGCCGTCGGGTGCGTCTGCGCATCGTGGAGGATGCGGAAGATCGCCTGCCGTTGTGGCGTGACCTTGAGACCGCGGGCCCTGAACAGGTCGGTCAACTCGGTTGGTGAACGCACGGTCGGCACCATATCGACCTCCGTTGCTTGTTCACAACCATTGTTAGTTGGAAACCAGTGCAGTCATCCGGGCGCGGTTCGTGACGACCGGTAGCGTGACGCCGATGACCGGACCGTTCGATCGGGCCACGGCTCTGCGCCGTCTGGCCGCTGAGCGCTTCGACGTCTTGGTGATCGGGGGTGGCATCACGGGAGCGGGGGTGGCGCTGGATGCCTCGTCCCGTGGCTTGCGCACGGCGCTGGTCGAGCGCGATGACTTCGCCTCCGGCACGTCCTCGAAATCCTCGAAGATGGTCCATGGCGGCTTGCGGTACTTGCAGAATGGCGACGTCCGGCTCGTGTACGAAGCCCTCGCGGAGCGCCAGCGGTTGCGCCGCAATGCCCCGCACCTGGTGAAGGTCCTGCCCTTCCTCATCCCGATCTTCTCGAAGGACGGGCTCATCAACCCAAAGGTGGCGCGGGCACTCGGCAGCGCCATGTGGATGTACGACGTCACCGGCGGCGCCCGCATCGGCAAGCTGCACAAGCGACTCAAGCCGGCGCAGGCGCTCGAGTACATGCCGACGCTGCCAGCCGACCGCCTCGCGGGCGCGTACCTCTATTACGACGCCCGCGCCGACGACGCCCGACTCACGCTCACGATTGCTCGCACCGCGGCGCTCGACTTCGACGCGGTAGTCGCCAACGGTTGCCGCGTCGTCGAGCTGATCAAGCAAGGCAGCGACGGACGCGTCGCCGGCGCCACCGTCGAGGCCGGCGGCGAGTCGTTCGACATCCGCGCTGCGAGCGTCGTCAACGCGACGGGTGTGTGGGCGGACGACGTGCGCGCCCTCGACGAAGGCGTGCATCCGAACTCGCTGCGTCCGGCCAAAGGCATCCACATCACGGTTCCGTGGTCGAAGGTGCGCAACACCATCGCGGTCGTGGCACCGGTCCCCAAGGACAAGCGCTCCGCCTTCGTGGTGCCGTGGGCCGACTTCGATCGCGAGCCGCAGTTCACGTACATCGGCACCACCGACACCGACTACGACGGCAGCCTCGAGGATCCGCAGTGCGATCGCGCCGACGTCGAGTACCTGCTGCGCGCCATCAACGGGTCGGTGACGACGAAGCTCACCGAATCCGACGTGCTGGGTACGTGGGCAGGGCTGCGCCCCCTGGTCAAGAGCGCAGCATCGGGACGTACCGCGGACCTGTCACGCCGCCATCAAGTGGCGCGTTCGGCGAGCGGGCTGGTGACGATCACCGGCGGCAAGCTGACGACGTATCGCGAGATGGCGGCCGACACCGTTGACGAAGTGATGCACACCCTCGGTGACGCGGCCAAACACGCGTCGCGCCGATCGAGGACGCGGCGGCTACACCTACGCGGGTCCGACGGGTACGAGACATTGCAGTCCTCGACCACGTCGGCCGCGTCGAGCGCGAACGCATCGGTGATGTCGCACCTGCTGGATCGTTACGGCGACGAGGCCCCCGTCGTACTTGCCCTCACCGACGACGACCCCCGGCTCGCCGACCCGCTGGTGCCCGGGCTCCCCTACCTGCGGGCCGAGGCCGTCTACGCCGCCCGCCACGAGATGGCGCGATCGGTCGACGATGTGCTGTCGCGTCGGACGCGGGCCCGCTTGCTGGCACGGGAGCAGTCGGCCGCAGCCGCTCCCGACGTCGCCGGCTTGCTCGCCGCCGAGCTCGGTTGGGACGAAGCCGAACGCGCCGCGCAGGTCTCGACCTACCGAGCATTGATCGAGCACGAGCGCACTGTCCCGCAACTGCCGGAGACCGCGCTCGAGGCTTCGCTCGGCACGTGACGCGATCCCAGTAGGTTGACCGGCCGTGACGTTGCAACCCCCGCCGGGTGCGCCGACGCCCCCCATCGCGCTCGCGGGTGGCGCGGGCGTGACGGCGCGGCTCACGGCAACGAGGGTGGATGTCGACGACGACGTCGTCCGCCGGCTCACGGATGCGTGCGCGAACGTCACGACCGATCCCGCGTCCCTCGCCGAGGCGAGTCGCGACTGGTGGCCACTGGCGATGACGTGGGCGCTCGACAACGAAGTGGCCGGCCTGGCGTCGGTCGTCGCCCGCCCCTCCGATGACGGTGAGGTCGGCGACGTGGTCCGCATCGCGAACGAAGCGCGTGTGCCGGTCACGGCCGCGGCGGGACGAAGCGGCGTGTGCGGCGCGTCGGTGCCAGTACACGGCGGCATCGTCCTCGATCTCACGGACCTGTCGGGCATCGTCGACGTCGACGAGCACTCGCTCGTGCTCGACGTACGCGCCGGCACCTTCGGCACACCGCTCGAGGACACCCTGCGGTCGTCGTACGACATGACGCTCGGTCATTGTCCGCAGTCGATCGACCTCTCGACCGTCGGCGGATGGCTCGCCTGCCGGAGCGCGGGCCAGTACTCGAATCGCTACGGCAAGATCGAGGACATGGTCATCGGCCTCGACGTCGTGCGGGCCGACGGCAACCGCATCACGACCGGCGGTGCGCCTCGCCAAGCCGTCGGTCCCGACTTGAACCAGGTGTTCGTCGGATGCGAGGGCACGCTCGGCATCATCACCGGAGCCCGCCTGCGTCTTCACCACGCGCCGCCGTATGAGGTGAAGAGCGCGTGGGCGTTGACCAACTTCGTCGACGGGCTCGAGCTGCTGCGGCGGGTCGTGCAGCGAGGGGCAACACCGGCGGTGCTGCGGCTCTACGACGCAACCGAAGCCGATCGCGGCTACAAGACGGGCGAGGCTCATCTGGTGCTGGCTCGCGACGAAGGCGATCCCGCCCTCGTCGATGCCGTGATGCAAGTGCTGGCCGAGGAGGCCAAGGCGCTCGGCGCGCAACCCATGGACGACGCGCTCGTCGATCAGTGGATGGAGCATCGCAACGACGTCAGCGCGTTGGAAGCGCTGATCAGCCGCGGCTTCGTGGTCGACACGATGGAAGTGGCCGGCTCGTGGACCGCGTTGCCTCGGATCTACGACGCGGCCGTCGCCGCGCTGCAAGGAGTACCCGGCACACTCGCCGCATCCGCGCACCAGTCGCACAGCTACGTCGACGGTGGCTGCCTGTACTTCACCTTCGCCGGCAAGGTCGAGGCCCCGGACAAGGACCGCTACTACCGCGACGTGTGGGACGCGGGCCAGCGCGCCGTGCTCGAAACGGGCGGCGCGCTGAGCCATCACCACGGCATCGGCGTGAACCGTGCACGATTCGTGCGCGACGCACTCGGTTCCGGCTTCGACACGCTCGTCGCGCTCAAACAGGCGCTCGATCCGAACGGCATCCTGAATCCCGGCAAGCTCGGCCTCCCGAGCCCGTTCGGTCCGGTGGGTTGGCCATGAGCTCCGTAGACATCGACTGGCGCGCTGTCGTCGCCGGAGCAATCGCGGCACTCGTGCTCGCCGTACCGGCTGGTGTCATCAGCGCCATCGTCGTCAGCGACGACTCGGGCAACGGCGTGTTCGTGTTCTACGTGGTCATCATCGTGGCCATGCTCCTCGGCGGGTTCGTGGCCGGATCCAAACGCCCCGACGCACCGCTGACCCATGGTGCGCTTGCTGCCGCCGTCGCGTACGCAATCGCGCAGACGATCACCGTCGTCGTGAAGCTGATCGACGGGACGGACGTGCGCTCGCCCGCCGTCTACGTGTTCAACCTCTTGCTGATGGCATCGATCGGAGTGGTGGGCGGCTTCATCGCCGAACGCCGCAACGCGCGGGTTGCAGGGTGATGGCATGAGCGTTCGGCCGTGAGCATCCTTGTCGTCGATGTCGGTACGAGCAGCCTGCGCGCCGCCATCGTCCGTCCTGACGCGTCCGTCGAGCACGTGCACGCTCGCCCGCTTCTGCCCTCGACTCCTGCACCGGGCTTGGTCGAGTTCGACGCCGCGGAGATGGCCAGCGCCGCACTCGAATGCGCGCAGGCGGCACTCGCGGCGGGCGGCCCGGTCGACGGTGTCGGCATCACCAACCAGCGCGCGTCGACCATCGTGTGGGACCGCGCCACCGGCGAACCCGTCGGTCCCGGCCTCGGCTGGCAGGACCTTCGCACGGTTGGCACGTGCCTGGTGGTGCGCGAGCAGGGCCTGCGCGTCGCGCCGAACGCGTCCGCTACCAAGCTCGCCTATCTGCTCGACGAGGCCGACCCCGATCGCTCCCGCGACCTGTGTTTCGGCACCGTCGACACGTGGATCGCGTGGACGCTGTCCGAGGGTCGGTTGCACGTCACCGACCTGAGCAATGCCGCGGTCACCGCGCTGATGCGCGGCGATGGCGGCGGCTGGAGTGAATCAACGCTCGACTTGTTACGCATCCCCGCTTCCGTGATGCCGCAGGTCGTTGACTCGTCGGGTGTCATCGGCGAAGCGAGCGCGCTCGACGGCGCACCGCCGATCGCGGGGATGGCCGGCGATCAACAGGCGTCCCTCGTCGGGCAGGGCTGCCTCGCCCCCGGGATGGCGAAGATCACCTTCGGCACCGGCGGGATGCTCGACCTCGTGCTCGGCTCGGCGCGCCCTGCATTCGAGACGCGGGGTGACGGGGGCACGTTCCCCATCGTCACGTGGCGGCGCGAGGGCGTGGCGACGTGGGGCATCGAGGCGATCATGCTGTCCGCGGGCACGAACGTGGAGTGGTTGCGCGACGACCTCGGGATCATCGAGTCGTCCGCCGCGTCCGACGAGGTCGCGTCGCAGTGCAAGGACACCGAAGGCGTGATGTACGTGCCGGCTCTTCTCGGTCTCGGCACCCCCGCGTGGGACTACGGCGCGCGAGGCACGTTGCTCGGTATCACGCGCGGCACGGAGCGCTCGCATGTTGTGCGGGCGGTGCTCGAAGGCGTCGCGCACCGCGGTGCGGACCTGATCGAAGCGGCGGAGACCGACAGCGGGATGCAGTTGCCGAGCGTCCGCGTCGACGGCGGAATGTGCGCCAACACGACGTTCGTGCAGTCACTCGCCGATGCCAGCCAGCGTGCAGTGGAGATCTCCCCCGAGCTCGAGGCCACGACGCGCGGTGCGGGCTTCCTCGCCGGGCTCGCGCTCGGCACATGGCCGTCGGACGAAGCCGTCATGAGCACGTGGCAGCCGGCACGCGTCGTCGAACCGGCCGCGACGACGGACCGCGAGCGATGGCGTGACGCGTGCCGCCGCGCGTCGGGCTGGATCCCCGAGTTGTCGTCGCTCGACTTCTGATGCCGCGCCGCTCTCTGCTCTCGGTCCTGGCCGGCTCGCAATCGCCGCCGGCCGCGGCACCGGCCGACACCGACTTCGCCGCCTTCGCGGAATCGATCGAGCTCGGGCTCGTGTCGCTCTACAACCAGACCATCGCGAAGCTCACGGCCGACAACGTGGCGGTCGCGTCGCGCTTTCGTGATCATCATCAAGACCATGCGACGGCGTACGCCGCGCTCGCCGCCAGCAAGGCCACGGGCAAGCCGAACAGTGCGCTGCTGTTCGCGACCGGTGCGACGCTGCAGGCCGTGACCGACCAGGTCAGCGCGCTCGCCTTCCTGATCGGCCTCGAGAACGAGATGGCCGAGACCTACACGTACGCCCTCGGGACGCTGGTGACGCCCGACGTGTACCAGCGCGCCGTCACCACACTGCCGGTCGAGAGCGAGCACGCCGCGGTGCTCGGGTCGATGACAGACCTGCCCGCAGCCGGACTGTTCATCACCGGACCGTTCGAGAACGCATCCGTCGGCGATGGGACGGACACCCGGCGTGGCTTCGATCCCGCCGTGTTCCCGGTGGGTTGATGGAGCGTTGATGGAGCGCAGACGCTTCCTGCAGTGCGGCGGGGCCGCCCTGTTCGGCGCGGTGGTGCTCGGCGCGTGCACGAGCGACGACAGCGGTCACCAGCAGGGCCAGCCTCCGACCACGACACCGACCACACTCGTCAATGGCGCCGGTCCGACGGACATCGCGCTGACCAAGACGGCCGCATCGCTCGAGGCGATGCTCATCGACGCCTACCAGAAGCTCACCACGTCGCCACTGGTCACGAGTTCGTCCCTGGTCGCGTTGGGCACGCTGTTCGCGCAGCACCACACGCAACATCTCGCCGCGCTCAACGGCATCATCACGACTGGAGGCAGCGCCGCCATCACCGCGCCGAATGACGTGATGGAGAAGCAGATCGTCCAACCGGCGCTGGCTGCCGCGAAGACACAGGACGATCTCGTCCACCTCTTCTTCACGCTCGAAGACGCAACCGCGCAGACCTACGTGTACGCGGGTGGCGCGTCGACGCGTCCGGACCTTCGCTCGTCGATGATGAGCATCGGCGGTATCGAAGCCCGCCATCGCGCGCTACTCAGCGTGCAGGTCGAGCAACAGCAGATCGACGATCTGTTCCCGAGTGCGTTCGCGCAGAGTGACAACCCGCTGCCGCCCGATGCCCTCGTGACGTGACTCACCGGCCACGGATCCGCGATTGCCGTTGGCGGGGAGTGGGTACGAGCCGGACATGACCGTGAGCCGCAAACTGGCGCGGCCGATGCTTGCCGGCATCTTCGTGCTCGGCGGCATCGACGCACTCCGCCACCCCGAGCCCAAGGCCGATATGGCCAGCACCGTCGGCCCTCAGCTGGCCGAACCGCTCGGGCTCCCCGACGATCCCGAGACGCTCGTGAAGATCAACGGTGCCGTGCAGGTCGGCGCCGGGGTGTTGCTCGCCATGGGGCGGCTGCCGCGGGTGGCCAGCCTCGCCTTGGCCGGTTCACTCGTGCCGACGACCTTGGCCGGTCACCGGTTCTGGGAGGAGACCGACGAGCGGAAACGGGCGTCGCAGCGAATCCAGTTCTTCAAGAACGCGGCGATGTTGGGCGGATTGCTGCTCGCCGCCGTCGACACCGAAGGTCGGCCGTCGGTCTCGTGGCGCGCCCGGCGCGCCGCGGAGCACGCCGTCGACCGCGTGGGTGACGCCGCGGGGCACGTCCTACCGGGCTGACTGTTCGCGCTCGACGATCGTTGCGGCCCGAGCCGCCTCAGGTCGGCAGCCAGGCCCGCGCCACGCGGAACAACCGAACCGGGTCAGGCAAACCCTTCATCACGACGGGGCCCAACTCTTCGACGTCGATGCCGACGAGCACGTCGAGCGCGCTGACCTGTGACAGCAGCTGGTCGGTGACGACGACTTCGGTCGGCCCGGCTACATCGACGACGCGCGAGGCGATGTTCACGTCGTGGCCGATGAGATCCTCACCGCGGCGGGCGGGCGTGCCCCAGTGCAAGCCGATACGAACCCACAACGGCAGCTCGGTGGTTGACGACTCGACCTCGAATTCGTCCTGCAACGCCAGCGTCGACAGCAGCGCCGCCTCGGCGTCGGGGAACCACAGCATGAGACCGTCGCCCAACTCCTTGACCACGCGCGCACCCGGCGGCAAACAGTGGCGCACGAGTCGCTCTTGCGCGGCGAGCAGTTGGAGCGCATCGGCGTCGCCGCGCACCGCGGTGAACTCGGTGAAGCCGCAGATGTCGGTGAAGGCGACCGCTCCGGTGAGGACGTCCGAGACCGCGACGGTGTCCTGCGATGTCACCGGCATCGGACCGAGATCCCGCCCGACATCGTCCGCACCTTGACGTCGCAGTCGTCACCGCTCTCGCATTCGACACGCGGCCGGCTCGACATGCTCTTGGCGCGTACGTTCGGCCGGCAGTTCGGCGGCAGCGTGACGGTTATCGACCCGGACATCGTCTCGACGAGGACTGGTCCTGCCGCGCCGGCATCGACCGTTACCGACCCGCTGACGGCCCGCGCCACGACGCTGCCCTCGACGTGATCGAGGTTGACGGATCCCGACCCGATGTGGACCTCGGCCGAACCCGCGGACTTCAGGCGGATCGAACCGCTCTTCGTCTTGAGGCGGCACGCCCCGGAGCACGCACCGATCGTGATCTTGCCCGACATGGCGCGAGCATCGACCGACTGTGCCGTGTCGACGGCTATAGACCCGCTCAGCGTTGTGGCCCGCACCGCACCGAACCGGCCCTCGAGCTGCAACGAACCCGAGCGGGTGCCAACCGTGACCGAAGATCCCTCGGGGCAGCGCACGGTCATCGACCGCGACCCCTTCTGTGGGACCACCTCGACAGCGCCGTCGGCGGCGCGCTGGACGTCGACCCGGCCCTCGGCGACGACGTCGGCGCGGGCCTCCGCGATCACATTGATCGAACCGGAGCCCGTCGTGATTCGAACCTCGGGCTGGCCCGGCGCATCCACCGCGCTCGATGACATTCCCGCGATTCTCGCGTGGATATCGACCTATGCGGCTGTGTCCTCAGTCACGCGCCGGCGAGCTTCGAGGCACGTCCTCGCGTTCACGCGCCGAAGCGCGCCTGCATCGCCGCGATCCCGCCCTTGTAGATGCCGCTGACGATCCTGACGCCTTCTTCTTCGCTGAGCTCACCGGTGACATCGAACGTGCTCGACCAATCGACCTTCGTGCGCCCCTCGCCGGCCGGTGACAGTTGAATCGTCGAGAGGTAGTTGGCCACCGGCAGCGCGCTGGCGACCATGGAGTACTGAAGCCGCTTGCCATCGTCGTCGAGCGCTTCGAGGCGTTCGACCGTCGGCACCGCGCCCATCGAGATCGTCCGCGTCTGGCCGATCCCTTCGCCCTCGAGCTCGACCGGGATGCCCATCGAGCTGACCATGCCGCCGAAGTCACCCACGAGCTTCCACACCCCGTCCACGCTCGAACCGAGCTCCCCTACCTCGTGCACCTCCGGCATCTGCCGTCCCCTTCGTGAGATCTGTCGTCGCGCTCACCCTAGGTGGCGTCGAACGCCGGTCGAAGCTGCCGGTCGCGGCGGGTCAGTCGCGGCGCGTCGGCCGCCGGCG
>DASXPN010000092.1:0-2592 GCA_036493595.1 Acidimicrobiales bacterium
TCCGCAGGCGATGGCGGACGAGGTGCGGCG
This sequence comes from Acidimicrobiales bacterium, assembly GCA_036493595.1. Classification (GTDB taxonomy): domain Bacteria; phylum Actinomycetota; class Acidimicrobiia; order Acidimicrobiales; family JACDCH01; genus DATAES01. Next base: position 31 of record DASXPN010000092.1, read on the forward strand.
GATGGCGGCCAAGGGCTGCCATGCCGTCTCGTTCTCGGAGAACCCCGAGAAGCTGAAGATGCCGAGCATGCACTCCGACCATTGGGACCCGTTCTGGCAGACGTGTTCCGACGAAGGCACCATCGTCTGCTTGCACATCGGATCGTCGTCGTCGCTCGTGGTCACCGCGCAGGACGCGCCGATCGACGTGCTGATCACGTTGCAGCCCGTCAACATCGTGCAGTGCGCGGCCGACCTGATGTGGTCGCCGGTGCTGCGCAAGTTCCCCGACCTCCGCATCTCGCTGAGCGAGGGCGGCATCGGCTGGATCCCCTACCTGCTCGAGCGGCTCGACTGGATCTACACCCGGCATCACGCGTGGACGGGACAGGACTACGGCACGCAACTTCCGAGCGAGGTGTTCCGCGAACGGATCGTCACCTGCTTCATCGACGACCCCGTCGGCCTCGTCGTTCGTGACCGCGTCGGCATCGACCGCATCTGTTGGGAAGCCGACTACCCGCACTCCGACTCGACATGGCCGACGTCGCCCGAGTTCGTGATGAAGTCGCTCGACCAGGTGCCTGGTGGCGTCCCCGACCCGGAAGTCGACGCCATCACCCATCTCAACGCGATGCGCCACTTCCGCTTCGATCCGTTCTCCGCGCACGAGCGGCCGGACTGCACGGTCGGCGCGTTGCGCGCACGAGCTGATGCCGCCGGTGTCGACACCTCGCCGCTGAGCGTCGAGCGCCGCCGCTCCGGTCCGCGCGACACACAAGCGAACTACTTGCTGCGGCGACACTGATCATGTCGACTGAGCCGATGACGAGCTCTTCGACTTCGCCGTCTTCGACGTCGAACTCTGCAGTCTCGCCGCAGCCGCCGCTCGGTCGCGACGAGCTCATCGACCGAGGCATGGCCACCGCCGTACACGCGGCGGAGGCCCCCGACCGGCTCGCGATCGTCTCCGAGGCCGGCAACCGCACCTTCGCCGAGCTCAACGCGCACGCCAATCAACTCGTGCGAGCGCTGCATCGCCGAGGGGTCGAGCGGGGCTCGACCATCGCGCTCGTGTGCTCCAACCGTCCCGAGTTCGCCGAGGTGTACGAGGCGGTGTTGCGCGGCGGACTGCGGCTCACCGCCATCAACTGGCACCTGACGGCGGACGAGATCACTTACATCGTCGACGACAGCGAGGCGGCGGTACTCATCGGTGACGTGCGCTTCGCCGACGCGTTGGCACGTGTCGGCGCCGGTATCGGGCCCGACGTGGTGCGGCTCGCGGTGGGCGGCACCATCGATGGCTTCGATTCGTTCGACAGCGCGCTCGACGCCGAGTCGGGCGACGACATCGACGATCCTCGTCCCGGTACGACGATGCTCTACACGTCGGGTACGACCGGGCGTCCGAAAGGTGTGCGCCGCGCCATCGACAAGCCGCCGGCGTTGTACCGCGTCTATGCGCGCGCCGGCGTGCTCAATGGCGACACCCACCGTTCGTTGTGCACCGGCCCGCTGTACCACGCCGCTCCACTGAGCATCACGCTCACCGTCCCGCTCGCCGCCGGTGTCGGCGTCGTGCTCATGGACGGGTGGACTCCCGAGGCGACGCTGCAACTTGTCGAGCAGCACCGCATCTCGCACACCCATCTCGTACCGACGATGTTCCACCGTCTGCTTGCGCTGCCCAACGACATCAAGCAGCGTCACGACCTGTCGTCGCTCCGACTGGTGTTGCACGGCGCCGCACCGTGTCCCGTCGCGGTGAAGCAGCAGATGATCGAGTGGCTCGGACCGATCATCGAGGAGTACTACGCCGCCACCGAGGGCGGCGGAACCTACGTCACGTCCAAGGAATGGCTCGAGCGGCCCGGCACCGTCGGCAAGGCGGGCGCGGGACAGCAGGTTGTCGTGCGCGACGCGGACGGCAACGACGTCGAGCCCGGCACCGTCGGCACGGTGTGGTTGCGTCGCTCGCGTGAGGACCCGTTCGAGTACCACCGCGACGCGGCGAAGACAGCGAACACCTATGACGGCGACTTCTTCACACTGGGCGACATGGGTTGGATGGACGAGGACGGCTACCTCTTCCTCAGCGGTCGCACTGCCGAGCTCATCATCAGCGGCGGCGTGAACGTGTATCCCGCCGAGATCGACGCCGTGCTGCTCGAGCATCCCGCCGTCGCCGATGTCGCCTGCGTCGGAGTGCCCGACGACGACTGGGGTGAATCGGTGAAGGCCGTCGTCGAGCTGCGTGACGGGTTCGAGGCCGGTGACGCCCTCGCCACCGACCTCATCGAGTTCACCCGTGGTCGTCTCGCCCACTTCAAGTGCCCGCGCACCGTCGACTTCGTCGACGACCTTCCGCGCTTCGAGACCGGCAAGATCTACCGCCGCCTCGTCCGCGACCGCTACTGGCCGTAGACCAACCGCCCGCCGCCCGCCCGCGCCCGCGCCCGCGCCCGCGCCAGCGCCCCTCCCCCGCGCCCCTCCGCCGCCCCCGCCCCCGCGCCTACGCCCCCGCCCCCGCGCCTACGCCCCCGCCCCCTGCCTACGCCCACGCCCCCGCGCCTACGCCCA